>NZ_KB894685.1:0-410120 GCF_000374565.1 Siminovitchia fordii DSM 16014 = CIP 108821
AATAAGGCACCAAAAGAATGGGGAGAATTATTGGGTGATCAAGCTATAACAACAGCAATTCTAGATAGGATTCTTCACCGAGTAGAAATCATTCATTTAAATGAAGATAGTTATCGTATGAAGCATCGTTCTACCATATTTGGGGAACAAAGTGTTTCAAAATAACGAGCAAAAATTGTTTCATTCTACTTGACGGTCACAAATGCAGGATGATGAAAGGTAATGAAAGGATATCCAGTATAGGTTCGGATAAATTTTAATCAAATCGAGGAAAGAGCATGTTTTGAAAAAAGATTGTTCAAAACATGCTCTTTTATATTGTAATAGGTTAACCTCTTTTTAAAAAAGTTTGATTACATTTACGGCGCTTCCATACCAAACTTTACCCAATCCTCTTTTGACGGACCATAAATGCCTGGAACAGTTAATCCTGCCTGTCGCATTAGAACAGTCATTTGTCCTCTATGATGGTTTTGATGTTGAATCAAAAACAGCAAAAGTGAACCATTGGGTATTTGTTGACCAATAAAGTTGATACTTTCTTGAAGTGTATGGTCAGTCCATTGGGCTTTTAACGCCTGTACAAATGCATTACTGGCTTGATGATAGCTGTCTGCTATAAACTGAGCCGAAGTAGGAACAGGATAATCTTCAACTGGGGCATCAAACGTTAGGTCTGTGTTTGAAGTAATTATGCGAATGGAGGCAACATTATGCCAAGCAATACGGCCTAAAGTCCAATTTTCTGAAGTTATCTCTTGTTTAAGTGATTCATCAGTTAGACTATTTAGTATTTTCTGTGTAGCATTAGCCTCGAACTCCCAAGATTCTAAAAAATGGTCTAAGGTTTGAAACATATAGATCCTCCTTATAATATCTTTGTTTTTCTTTATATGTACCTATAATTCAATTATATTCCCCGTTTAGTTAAAAAGAAAATAATTTTAGACTAAAATATATAAGGAAAAATCCACCGCCATATTCTTATAAACGGCACAACTTTATTTTTTAACATTGTTACAAGCATCGTGACTCTTTAAAAACTAAAATCTCTTTTCGTAAATTCACCTTTTTCAATCCCTTCGTTACGTGGGTTGACGCTTTGGGGCCAGATATTATTTGACAACACCTCTTTATGTTTAGTTATATTAAGTGGTCAATCCCAACTTTATATTAACTTTCCTCTGAAGCATCATCATAATATGTGCTGCTATAGTTTGAGTGCGAGTTGTATGTTCCTATGTGTGATATGATAATCTTCAAAATGGTATTGTATCCTTTAACTACCATTACAGCTTGTTTCCATTTTCACTATGTTCATTATAGAATAGAACTATATGTAGATTTTGTGCTTGAGAACATTACTTGATAAATAAGGAGCGAACAATATTTGAAGTTCTTTAGAACTGTATTTATTTTCCTTTTAATTGCAGGATTCATTTTATATAAGCAGGGCAATGAACAAGTGGTTACATCTGTCCAATCCGTTATGGAAACCTTTCGCTCGTATTCTGAATCTGTGAAAAAACAGCCTGAGTTTTCTAATATCATTGACAAATTGGAGGAAGGATATCACTCTTTAAAAAATGAACTCAAAGGGATTGAGCCTCAGGAACAAGTGGAAATCCCTCCATTAAAAACCCCTGAGGAACAAACATTTTCAGTTCACAATATCGAGATTGGCGATCCAATGGACGAAGTTGAAAAACAGGCAGGTAAGGAACAGCGTGCTTCCTATAATGAATATGGCGTCAAATGGTTCACCTATCATCAAAACTACCAAAATTTCTTTATGGCTGCTTATGATGATCAGGGAAAAGTTGCCGCATTATATACTAATCAGGATTTGATTTCTTCAAAAACGGGAATTGAACTCAATGATTCAAAAGAAACTGTTGTTCAAAAGCTAGGTGAGCCAATCAAAGGGATTCGAAAAGGGTTCGTCATGTATCAAGTGCAAAACGATGGAGAATACAACATTTATGAACTCGATAATTGCTACGTTACTGTGTTTTTTGATAAACATAAAGATCATACCATCACAGCTTTGCAAATCATCAGCAAAAATCTCGAGAAGCAGAAAAAAGATTTCTTTGCAGCGGGCACTGAAAAATTAGAGAATGGTTTCGAATATCAATTGTTTGACCTTACAAATGCTGCTAGAGTAAAAAATGGTCTTTCAGTACTCACTTGGGATGAGCATGTAAAAGTGACAGCGCGAAAGCATAGTAAAGATATGGCTGATAAAAAATATTTCAGCCATGATAGTTTGGATGGTTTAACCCCTTTTGACCGTCTAGAAAAAGATAATATCAATTATATGGCTGCTGGAGAAAATATTGCAACCGGCCAGGTGAGCAGTATTTTTGCCCATGAAGGATTAATGAACTCCATGGGCCATCGAAAAAATATTTTGAGTACGGATTATAATTCACTGGGTGTTGGAGTAGCCTTTGATTCTGAGTCAAGACCCTTTTATACGGAAAATTTCATAGGTAAATAAAGAACCGCCAAATTCCGGCCTGAAACCCAGGCAGGATATTTGGCGGTCTTTTATATTTACCTATTATTTAAAAATCGCGGCTATCACATCATCCTGGGACATATCGCTATCCACTTCATACGAGCCAGGACGTAGTTTATTCTCCACTTTTTTCTTCTCGACAGCTTTTGAGAATTTGAAGGCATCATCAACGATTTTAGCTTTTACAAGCATTTTCCCTACGTCAATACTGGTCATCCCGTCGGTGACATTGATTACAACACGATAAACTACTTCTTTATCTTTTTCTTTATCTTTATCTTCTGTTGCTTTAGCTTCTTTTGCTTTAGCTTCTTTCACTTTTTTATCATATTCTTCAACAGTTTGAACAATATAGCCGGAGGATTCAAGATCGGCTATCATCTCCGCTTCAGACGGCTGGACACTTGTAACTGTTTCTTTTTCTGTTGTTTTGACCGGAGCTTTGGAAGCTTCACTTTTAACTGAAAAATAAGCAGCACTGCTGATTGCGGTAGCTAGGAGAATGCCTGCTGCAAAGCTGGCCAATGGATTAAATCTCATTTGCAACCTTGCTCCTTTCTTTTTTTCCAGCTATGTAAGGAGCGATTATCTGCCTAACTTCGTTAACTGATAAATTTTTGTCCGCCGCAATGTTTTCGATTGAGTATTTACGATTATACAAATCCAACACTTCACGCATCAGAACTCTTTGCTCTGATGATAGCTGAATACCGGATTCCTTCATAATGACCTCTATATCAAGCTCCATGTTGCGGATCGATTCCCTTATATCTTTTATCTCATTCATAGTTGATATATGAATCATATCGAGCTCTTTCATCTCTTCCTTAGAGGCATTACGTCCTTTGATTCCCGATATAATGAGCAATAAGGCAGAGGCTGCAAACAAACCTCCCAATGTCCATTCCATCAAAATTGGGTCCCCTCTCCGTATTTAATTTGTTCCAATAACTTATTATACATCCATAGACCTAATTTTTCGACCTGATAATTGGAAATATGACCAAAGTCGGGTATAATTTGCAAATTTCTCCGGTTTCAACGACATATTGAAACCCCCGCTTAATAATGCAGGGGTTGTATAAATTGTCTATTCACAATATTTTATTTTTCCTCAGGCTCATCACTGCCACGGTAGCGATTATATGGAAGCGGATTCCATGTGCGATATTCCAATTTATCAGCACGTAATGCCGGAGGAATGTCCTCAAGTATTCTCTTGGCTACTTCCAACTCCCGCTTCGATTCTACTTTATCCTGATATAAAAATTCATCGGATGCCGTTTCCGGGGCCTGTTTCACTTTTTCTTCCAGGTCTTCAACAACCATTTCCTGCTGATGCCGCAAGGATTCGCGGGCCTCGGTTACCCATTGTCTCTGCATGTCGCGATCCGCATCTCCGACATAGGTATACTCTTCGTAGATGTCCTGATAAATACGATCTGCATTCAAACGAACATCCATCGTTGCGGCTTCCAAATCACGTATGGTCAACTCCTCGGGTGTCAGCTTCTCTCGCCGGTATGTGCCACCGAGACGTGTTGCCTCCAAATAGAATGGGAACATACTTTTTATCGTTTTGCCCACCGGAGAAATAGACCGCTGGTTTTCATCCAGGCCTTTAGGCTGGATGCCTTGCATGGCGATCCGACTAGATTCGGGGCGGACAACTTCTTTTGGTGGCATAATTCCATGACGAAGCATTTCCCGGATGCCCGTTCCTGAAATTTTCAGCCTGAATCGTTCATCATGGGAACAGGTCTTTTCAGTTGCGTGATTTGAACAGCGTGTGCAATAAAAAACTTCATGGTACAGTTGGACATCAATGCCTAATTCGTCCGGTGAAAACTCATCGAATATCGAATGACTTGCGTACTTATCGTAATAATCCCCGACTCCCGCATGGTCACGGCCAATTAGTGCATGGGTGCATCCGAAGTTTTTCATGATCAAAGCATGCAATACAGTTTCCCGCGGCCCTGCAAAAATGTATGTGACCCTTAACGGAGCAAGAGAAACTCTTTCTTTCGGATAATAAGCATCCAGGACACTGCGGTAAGAAAGCATGCGAAACTCATTCCTGGTATATTCCCGTTTGGCCATCTCGACAAGAGGCTGGACTAATAAACCGTCGACAGTTTCAAGTGCGTTCTTATGAATATATTCATGCCCCCTATGAAGCGGGTTCGCACCGGTAATGAATCCGCCTACCGAACGGAATTTCTTTTCTTCATAAAAAATTCTCCAAGTATCTTTGGGCTCCAAACGGATTTTTTCAAATGGTCCCCAATCGACCCGCCGTAAAAGCGAAATGGGTCCACCTAATGCAACGTCCCCCATCCTTCGGAAGATTGAGTCTACGCCCGGGTGATTCCGATCCGTAGTCCCAAACAGCTGGGCAGCGCGCTCTTCTTTGTTGTATGCGAAAAGATCTTCTATTTTCAAAATGGCAACCGGTTCTTTGCTTTCATCGGCCAATGCAACTTCATCACCAATGGAAAGAGAAGCAACCACCTCTTTATTTCGATTCCCAATTGGTGCAAAGCTAAGCGGAACTGGCCAGACTACACCGTTTTTTAATCGGCCTTCATAGAGTACCGACTTATAGTCCTCCTCGTTCATAAAACCCTCATTCGGCGACAGAACGCCCGTAGCTATCATTTCAAGCGTTATCACAGCTTCCAAATCTACCATGATAGTAGGCAACTGCCTTGCCCTAATCAATTCCTGTTCCCGTTCTTTCCCTTTTAATACCCTATCAACCAGTTTTCCGCCGTGCGGCTGCTGCGGATAGTTGGCAAAACTGCCGGTTTCCGGGGCTACAACTTTTTGATCCATGCTCTTTTTCCTCCCATTTTTTTCTACTTTTTTCTCCAGCATATTCCCAAATCGACCCAGTAATCTATGAACCTATGAATTTTAAATTCATGCATTATGTATATGCTTTATTACACACTGTAAACGCTTTTACAATAAGAAAACGCAAGACGTATGATCACCTCAAGCGTGACAAATCGTTATTATTAAGACCTCCAGTCTTCGGAGTTAAACATAACACATGTTATTCAGAAATTTTTTTATTATAAAAAAGTGAGCTGTATGCTCTGTCGATCAGGGAAACATCATTGTTGTATAACAGATTATGAATTTATTATATAATTACTACGTTTAAATTACAAGAAAATTAATAATAGAAAAGCAACAGTAAGTTGTCCAGTGAACCGCCAACGGGATCTATCCGAATCTTACTTATTCAGAACGTTTTCCGAAAACAGTGGTAAAAAGAACAACAATTATAGTGATTGGTGCGTCGAAAGAAAGTAGCAAACCTTGTTTCTTTTCCGGGATTCAGCATAAGCTCTATATTATCGGGACCGAAGGGGTCTTCGTCCGTGTATACTTGGTGCAAAAGGAATGCATAAGATCCACTTGGACAATGCAGTTGAAATAAGAATCTCAGTATGCAGCTTTCAAAGCTTTTAGCTCCTCATTTAACTTACTAGCGGAAAGGAGGGCTATGTCATCATGTAAAACATCTTCCGGTTTATTGCCTTCGCCGATAATATACCCTTCAAATGACATCCCGATGAATTGAAATATCCACCGGAACTGGTCAATCATGGCCAAGCCTTTCATATGAGGTTCATCTCCTCCGACAGTTATGACATACGCTTTTTTGCTGCTCATTTTGTTTTTGAAATCCGGAAACTTCGGATCTCGTAAAGTTTGAGACCAACGATCGATGAAATTTTTCATCAAACCTGACATGCTGTACCAGTATAGGGGAGTTGAAAAAAGAACGATATCGCTCTCTTCAACCTGTTTGATGATCTTGTCATAATCATCATCCACATCGGTAAATCCTTGCTCCAAATGGCGGCCGTCAACTATTGCCTGAATGGTAAAATTCCGCAGGTAAATTTCCTTTGCGTCCAATCCTGCGATAACATTCTTTGTCAAAAGTTCTGTATTGCCATTAGGCCTGCTGCTTCCATACAATACAACCAATTGGGACATTGAGTTTTCCTCCCTTTTTATATTAAAAGTTTCGGTATGGCGTCTCCATCGATGTTCCCCCCTGAAATCAGTGCAACAATCCTTTTTCCTTCAGGTTTCCTTTTCAAGGCTCCTGCCACCGATACTGCACCTGAAGGTTCAATCAACTGCTTCATCCTTGTTAATACATAACTAAATGATTGCTTGATCGATTCTTCATCAACAAGGACAATGTCATCCACATACCTCTGGATAATAGGGAATGTCAACTCACCTGGTATGGAAGTCCTTAGTCCGTCTGCAATCGTAGTGCTGGCACCTTTATTGATCCTTTTTCCTTCCTTAAGCGATACATATGTATCATTGGCAATGGCCGGCTCCACCCCAATGACACGAATCCGTGGATTCGTTTCTTTTATGGCGGTGGCAACTCCTGAAATCAGCCCACCACCCCCAATAGGGACGTACACTTCATCAATATCATTAACCTGCTCCAGAATTTCCAACCCGGCGGTTCCCTGCCCCGCCATAATGAAAGGGTCATCATAAGGGGGAATGAATACAGCTTTACCGTCTTGACTTATTTGTTTAGCTCGTTCAATCCGCTCTTCCGATGTAGTGCCACAAAATTCGAGATTTCCGTTATAAGCTCTGATTGCGTCCTTTTTGCATGCTACGGCATCTTCAGGTACAACAATAGTGGAGGATATTCCAAGCTGATTGGCTATATAAGTCACTGCCTGTCCGTGGTTACCGGAAGAAGCGGCAATCACATGATCAGTATTTTTTTGAGCTTCATGAATGACCTTGTTTGAAGCCCCACGGATTTTAAAAGCGCCTGTTTTTTGCAGATGCTCACATTTAAAGAACAATTCATTCCCCGTATCATTGGAAATCGTTTCCGAAGTCATGATAGGAGTTCTTTTTACGATGTCCCCTATTCTTTCCCGGGATTCCCGAATCAAATTCAAATCAATCATACAGTTCCTCTCCCTTTACTTTTTGATTTTTACAAATGCGTTTCCGAAAACTTTATAATTGACAATTAACTTCGTACTCCAATGAGCTGCGGCATATAAAATGATAAACAGAATGACAAGGGGTTTGAAAAGAATCCATAAAAGAATCCAAAGTAAAATGGCAACCCAAGGCTTAACTTTTGAAAAGAACTTTGAAGGAAGCAGAAAAAAGCGGTAAATTTTATATTGTTTCTGCAAAATCTCCAGATATTCAGTGCGGGTTTGCGGATTGTCAGGATCCATACGAACAGCGTTCTCCAAAAATAAGAGCGCATTTTCAACGTCTCCCCTTTGATCCGCTGCCCAGGCCAAGTATAAAAATATCAATGGATGTTCAGGATCAGATTCCAATGCCTGCCTCTCCATCACAACTGAAAGCTGCTTATTTCCAAGCAAACTTTGAACATATCCGTAATTGGCAAGATAAAGTGCGTTATATGGTTCTATGCGCAAAGCATGTTCAAAACTTTTCTCCGCTTGCTTAAACTTACCATCTTGGTTGTATATATTTCCTTCCAAAAAATAATAATAACTGTTTTCTGGAAAGAGACTAATCGCTTCCTCAATTGTTTTTCTGGCAGCTTTCCAATTTTGCTGAGTATAGAGGGTCCCCGCCCTGACTTCCCACGCCAGTGGATTTTCCGGATCTTTTTTCAGCGCTTCTTCAGACCAATGCAGGGCTTTTTTATATTCGTCCATTTCCAAAAATATCTTACCCAACAGTGCAAAACCGTCCGAATCGTCAGGGTACATTTGTATGTACGCCTCAGCTTCTTTGATGGACTCTTGATACCGATTCCAGTCAAGAAGCTGGACAATTCTTTCAAACTGTGAGTATTGAAGCCTTTCATTCAACGAAAACTCACTTCCTAACGAATTTTATTTTCCTTTATATAATCCAGTACATGCTCATAGTCTCTATTTACATCACTGAATGTTGCATAATTTTTTGCTGTTGAAAACCATTCCAAAGTAGATGGTTTCCTTCCTTTTAAAGCTTGGTTTAAATCGTTGTCAGTCAGCGGCTGCAATTCTCCCGTCTCCAATGAACGGTGAAGCGCGGATTCGATCGCATCATTTACAAGCTGCTCAAGATCTGCACCGGAGAAATGCTGTGACTTGCCGGCAAACTTTTTAAAATTCAACTTAGTCTGCGGTTTATCTTTCGCCTTTAATTTAAGTATTTGTTCCCTTTCCTGTTCACTTGGCGGTGGAATAAAAATCAACTGATTGAATCTTCCCGGTCTTCTTAAAGCCGGATCCAAGTACCACGGGGTATTTGTTGCTCCGATGACATACACTCCATTGTTGTGAGAATTGAGCCCATCTAGCTCTACAAGCAATTGATTGACAAGCATCCTCTCATGGTGATGTCCCATATTTTGTCTGCTCCCACCAAGTGCATCCAATTCATCGATGAATAGGACACAAGGCTTTTGCTCACGTGCTTTTTCAAAAAAATCATGAAGATTATGCTCACTTTGTCCTACATACATCGATAAGATGGCTTGTAATTCCATATGGAGAAAATTGGCGTTAATTTCCCCTGCAATCGCCCTTGCCAGAAAAGTTTTACCGCAACCCGGCGGTCCGTATAGTAGGAGGCTGCCGCCGGCTTCTTTTCCATAGGCTTTGAAAAACTCCGGATTTTGAAGCGGTAAAATGAAGTTCATCCTGATTTTCTTTTTAACTTCTTCCAACCCGCCGACATCATCAAAAGTTTCCTGAGGTTGCAGCGATTCAATTAGTGTGTTTTTATGTTTATCAAATTGAATGACTTTAAGTTTGTTTTTTCCCTCTTCGTTATTTGACATGATAGATCGTTTCCCCCTTATTTCCCTCTTGTTCTCTCTATTTCCTCTGTCACTACAAAAGCCAAGTCCTCATTCCCGAACAAGGAAAGAACTCCGAGTAATGTATCATCCGGTATATCTCCGGATTCTTCCTTTGATACGGTCAATTCCATTGCCTCTTTCAAAGCATCATTTTCCCGCTGCCCCGGATAGGCTTTTTTATATAATTCTTCGGGATCCAAATCGTGATTGATACACCACTGCGCAAATACAAGTATCATCATTTTCTCATCTTTGCGGTAGCTTTCGATGATTTTCTTTTCCAATTCATTTGAACTCATGGTGTTGCTCCTTTTTCAATATGTAAAAAGAGGAGCAGATAGTGATTCTATATGCTCCCCTTTAAAATAATATTAGATTATTGTTCTACTCCATTCAATACTAATCTATAATTGATTTTCGCCTTTAATGAATCTGATACTGAACAATATTTTTCTTCTCCCAATCGGATGGCGCGCCAAATCTTCTTTTCATCAATGTCACCATCCACAACAAATGTGACTTCTATAGTTGTAAATCCTTTAGGCGCTTCTTCCTTCCTGCTACCGTCCGTAATGATTTCAAGTTTTTTTATTCTGTCCAAAAAAGGCCTTAAAATCATCGTTACATCAATCCCAATGCAGCCAGCCAATGAGCTCAAGAGCATCTCTGTGGGAGTAGCACCTTTTTCCAATCCCCCATATGCCTCTGTCGCATCCATATGGATCTTATGGCCGGAATCCCCCACAGCTGTAAATGCACGACCACCAGTCCATGTTGTAGTCACCTTCATATATACATCCCTTTCTTACCTGTTTAATTTCAGTAAGTCAGACTTGTTCCGGGACCAACCGGAATGCCTATAAAATACCATATAGCAAAGAAAATAGTCCAGCAAACAAGAATAATGATCGAATAAGGCAACATGAGTGAAACAACTGTTCCGATTCCGTTGTTCTTCCCATATCTTTGAGCAAATGCCACTACAAGTGGAAAGAATGGCATAAGCGGAGAAATGATATTCGTAGCCGAATCGCCTATTCTATAAGCTGCTTGAGTAATTTCTGGGGAAATCCCCATTTGCATAAACATCGGTACGAATACCGGGGCCATAATT
The DNA here is from genome assembly GCF_000374565.1 of Siminovitchia fordii DSM 16014 = CIP 108821. Taxonomy (GTDB): domain Bacteria; phylum Bacillota; class Bacilli; order Bacillales; family Bacillaceae_C; genus Siminovitchia; species Siminovitchia fordii. Next base: position 10,489 of record NZ_KB894685.1, read on the forward strand.
GCCCACTTTGCAGAATCCGCAGCAATAAATAAGTTAATGCAAGCTGAAATAAGTATAAAGGCGATCAGTAATGGGATTCCATCCAAATGGATAGATTGCAGAAAATCGGCTCCTTTGACAGCTATTAACGTACCCATGTTCGTATAATTAAATAATGCGATAAACTGTGCGGCAAAAAATATCAAAACAATAAATCCGGCCATCGTCTCCAACGAGGATGACATTAAATTCGCAATATCTTTATCATTTTTAATTGTCTTGGTCACAATCCCATAAACGATACCGGGAATCAGAAAGATCAACATCATCAGGAAAATAATACTGCTCATAAAAGGTGACTGGATGATACTCCCTCCCTCACCGCGGAGCCATCCGTTCTTAGGCAGCACCAATAATGCGATGGCAATAATGGTGATAAGTATGGATATATTTGCCCAAAACAGCCCTTTTTTCTCTATACCGGTAATCGTGTGTGGATACTCAATTGGTTCATTTGGAACAAACTTTCCTAGTCTGGGCTCAACAATTTTATCGGTCACGATTGTTCCAATCAATACAATCAGAAAAGTGGATGCGAACATGAAAAACCAGTTATCTGTAGGGTTTACAATATATTCTGCATCCAAAATGTGAGATGCTTCTGTCGTCATGCCACTTAGAATAGGGTCATTTGTACCGAGAAAAAGATTGGCTGAATACCCTCCAGCAACCCCAGCGAACGCAGCGGACAAGCCTGCCAGAGGATGGCGCTTGAACCCAAGGAAAATGATTGCGCCGAGTGGTACAAGTACAACATAACCAACAGAAGCAGCTACATTGGAAAGCACTCCTATCAGTACAACAATTGGTGTTACAAGCCTTTTGGGAGCTTTGGTTACGGTATTTGTCATCAATGCACCAATATAGCCTGTTTTTTCAGCCACTCCTACACCCAGCATGGCAACTAAAACGGGTCCTAATGCAACAAAAGATGTAAAATTACTGACAACATTGGAGAACATATACGCAATGCCTTCGGGGACAAGCAAACTGACAATTTTTACTGTCTGAGTTTCTGTCTCCATTGTTTCCTGGTTTACACCTTCAAAAGTCACGCTCGTTCCCATTAAATAGAAAATATGGGATAAAACGATGACAATAAATGTAAATAGAACAAAAATTGAAACAGGATGAGGAAGCCTATTCCCTTTTTCCTCTATAAAATTTAAGAACCTTAATGACTTTGATTGTTTGGTTTGATCCATTCAATTCTTCCCTTTCATTGTAAATACTCCATATCAAAGTATACACATATGAATTATAATAATCTAGAAATCAATTTGCGAATATATTAATTGAAATCCGATACTCCTCATTTTCCCTCCTTGCCATCAGTACTGTTTCCAAAAGGTTATTTCATCAACAAGTTGAGAATGAAAAACAAAAATATAAAAGATACTTACAAATCCCGTAGAAATTTCCGGAATTCCTAAAAGCGACTCCTCAATCTTAATAGCTAGTAACGAACAGCAAACAAAGAACCGCTGATAGCAATTTTTTAGAAATATAAAAAATCTTGTACATGTGTACAAGATTACTTTATCCCCTGCTTACATATTTATGATAAAACCAAATGACTGCGAGTATCCAGGAGCTACTTGCAAGATATCCCGCTAGAACGTCGCTCGGGTAATGGACTCCTAAATAAATTCTGCTTATCCCAATCATGAGGATAAATAAACTGGTGGTAATAATCAAAACTATGCGTCCTATCCGGCCAGGAATTTGATTCCATAGAAGATATGCGATTACGCAGTATACCGAAACAGCATTCATTGAATGCCCGCTTGGAAAGCTGTAACCTCCTATTTCAATCAGGCGGTGTAAATTTGGACGGACCCGGTGAAATGACAGTTTTAAAATTGTATTGAGGATAGGGGTTCCCAAAACCACTGCACCAAATATGAGCAGTTTCACTTTACTTTTATAAAAAACAAGAATGATCAATACAAGCAAAAAGATGACCATTATGGATGGAAATGAACCGATCCGTGTAAAAAACTTCATGACTATAGTAAGAGGCTCGGATTCGAGCCCCTGAATAAAATGAATAACTGTATGTTCAAAGCGATATAAAATCCGGGCCTTGACAAGGATAGCCATGCTGCAAAAACCAATGAACGAAAGGACTGCAAAAAAACACATTTTTCTTAGCCGTTTTTCATTTATCATTCAAATACACCTAATATCTTCATTAAATATGAATTCATACATAGAATGCCCAATTTTATACATTATGTATGAGTTTTATTATTTTTTTGAGCTGAATGATCCCTTCTTCCATTTCCTTTTCGGTGGCGTAAGCATAAGAGAGTCTAATGGAGGGAGCTGGATCATTGTAAATAAAACCTGGGTTGATTAATATCGAGCGATTCAGACACTCTTTGTATAGTCTGTGCAAGTTTATTTTTTCTTTCAAAACAACCCTTATAAAAAACCCGCCTGCAGGCTTTTCCCATATGGCGTCATCAGTAAAATACTTATTTAATAAATACAAAAGAAAGTCTCTTTTTTCTTTTAGTCGTCCCCGTACCTTGATTAAGTGTTTTTCATACAGTCCGGAAGCAAGTACTTCTCTAACTAACAACTGAGATATATAGCTTGAACCGTAGTCGGTTTGCATCCTGACATCACTCAAACGCTTTACAACGGTTTCCGGACCTGCAAGCCATCCGATCCTAAGTCCGGGTGCGATTGTTTTGGAAAAACTGCCAATATATAAAACCTGCCCATGTATATCCAACGATTTTAAAGGTGGCGGAGGCGGTTCATCAATCCATAAGTCTCTGAAAATATCATCTTCAATAACAGGAAGCTGCAAGGTCTGGGACTTTTCCATTAGCAACATTCTTTGCTCAGCCTGCATTGTTGTGCCTGTCGGATTATGAAAAGTCGGATTAATGTATAAAGCAGAAGAATGTTTAAAAAAATTGTGTTGAAATAATTCATCAAGTCTCAATCCATTTCTATCAACCGCAATGGGCCTGATCGCCATTTCCTCCGGCCGGAAGAAATGGATGGAATGTAGATAAGACGGGTTCTCCAAAAAAACGGTAGCCCCTTTGTTCAATATTCCGGTTGAAATGAGTTTCAGAGCCTGTAGTGCCCCTGAAACAATCAAAATGTTTTCAGGGGCGATTGCCACACCATGCGTTAAAAGGTGTCTGCTTATTTCCTCCCGTAATCCCCTGTCTCCAAGACCATTCCCATATCCAAATTCCTTCAATTGTCTTGAAACCTTTATCAGTGACTTCTCTATTTCAACGTGAGGATATAAATCAGGTCCAAGTTCTCCTTTGCTTAACTGAATTAAATCTTTCCTTGATTCCAAATCATTAATGAGCTGTACGGTACTATCACTTGATGGCTGCATGGCCCATTGTGTCAGTTCCTTCCAGTTTGGAGGTGAAACAGAAGATAAAAGGGACCACTTGTTGTTGGTTACGTAAATCCCGCTGCCGGCAATCCCCTCAAGCAGACCTTCCGATTTTAGGATGTCAATAGCGGTAATAACAGTACTTCGATTGACTTGAAACTGTTCCGCCAATTCTCTTTGGGTTGGTATTTTAGTCCCGATTACCCACTCCCCTCTGTCAATTTTTTGCCTGATCAATTGGGCAATCCGGGCATACATCGGTACTTTCTTCATCATTCTCCCTCCTTCCCTGTCTCATGTTGTTGGTTTTTTTCTGTCTAAATTGGTTGGCGAAATGATGTAGCTTTTATTTTAATATAGAACCTATTAAATGACTATCATGATCGAAGCGGGGATGGAGATGAACAAAAGAGTAATGGTAGCCTTTATGGTGACTGTTTTGATATGGGGGTCCGCCTTTCCGGGGATCAAAGTTGGGCTTCAATCGTTCAGTCCCGAACACCTTGCATTGTTTAGAATGCTGATTGCCTCTGCAGCACTGATATTACTATCATGGGTGAGAAGAATTGAGCTGCCTGATATAAAAGATGTTCCCGTCATACTGATTCTTGGTTTTTTGGGATTTACAGTGTATCACACGGGATTAAGCTTCGGAGAGCAAACAGTAAGTGCAGGGGTTTCAAGCTTATTGGTGTCTACAACGCCGATTTTTTCGGCTATTCTAGGCACAGTGTTTTTAAAAGATCGGCTATCAAAAATCGGCTGGATCGGTTCATTTGTTGCATTTCTTGGAGTGATGCTTATCTCATTCGGTACGGGCAGTTCATTTTCAGCAATTTCCATTGGAATTGTATGGATCTTGATTGCAGCTGTTGGTGAAAGTTTCTTTTTTACCTTTGAAACGAACTATATTAAAAAATACGGAATTATCCAATTGAATATATATACGATTATTGCAGGAACTATTTTTATGATGTTATTTCTACCGGGTTTAGGTACGGAAATTCGAGAAGCATCAACCTCTTCCACACTGTCGGTGATTTATTTGGGCCTTATCCCTACAATTATTCCTTATTTTTCCTTAGCTTATGTGATTTCTAAAGCAGGAGCTGCAAAAGCTACCAGCTCACTTTACCTCACACCTGCTTCAGCTCTTTTAATTTCGTGGATGTGGCTTGGGGAAGTCCCTACTTACCTATCAGTCATTGGAGGCATCTTCACTCTAGTCGGAGTCGGTTTGTCTGCGGTTAAGGGCTCTGAAAATGACCAAGAACCGGTGGAATCTGCGAAACAGATCTCAACATAAACAAAAGTTATTATCATTGGACTGCACAAAAACCCATGAGCAGTCCTTTTATCATGCTGCAGATACCAATTTTCAAATGAAGGGAATTGTTCCTTAATCCAATTCGCCCCCTGACCTAGTGTGAGCGGTATTTCCGAATATGATTCTATAATGCCTTTGATTAAGTTATAATTAAATATAGTTAAATAGTTAGAGGTGATTCCAGTGAAAGTGGCCCTCATTTCCGCTACAAAGAATACTATTGAACCTATTGAGAAGGCTTTCGAAATATATGCACCCGATATAGAATATATCCATATATTAGATTCAGATTTATTGAAAATGATGGAAAAATCTGGATTTTTGACAGATGAGATGGTTGACCGCTTCAGGGACCTATGCATGCTTGCAGTTAAATCAAAAGTGGATGTCATCCAACTGACATGCTCCGCATTTAATGATGCAGTCGACGTGTTGAGGACAATCTTTCATGTTCCCATACTACGCTCGGACCAAGCAATGCTTGATAAAGCACTGAAATATAATAAAATCGGGCTTGTATCCACCGTCAAAGAGACGCCCATCGCCCTATGCAATTATTTAAAGAGAAGGAAACCGAACATAGAGATATTTTCCAAAGTGGATGATAGAGCATTCCAGCTTCTTTCGCAGGGGAAATTGGAGGAACATGATTACCGGGTACTATCAATGGTAGAAGGAATACAGGAGAAGGTGGATGTCATCGTGCTTTCACAATATAGCATGGAGCATGTCGCCAACCAGATCGTTTCTCGGCTCCCGATATTAACCGCAGCAAAAGAAACTGTCCTGCATCTAAAGTCTTTATCATGAATAAAGCCGGGGTTTATATTATAACGGATTCGGGTTTTAGAAGTACAAAAATAAAAAATATATAAATAGTCATATACATAACATAAAATTAACCTGCTATTTAGCTGGTTACATTATTTTTGGCTTGTTGGATTAACCACACGCTTTTTCTTTGTTTCATTTAAAAAAGGCAGCCATATTTTGGTTGCCTTAATATTACTCAAAAATAACTTCTTTATGGTCTAAAATTCTTTCTCTTTTATTCTTAACACGAGGTACATCATCGTTCTCATAATAACTGTCTAATACAGTGTTAATTTCACTCATATCTGTTTTCAGTATTTTCGGCTTGAAACGTTCAACATAAGGGTCGTTACCTATTGCTGCGCATTTAGCCATTGTGTCTAATGCAACCAAACTAAGAGGTCGTCCTTCTGCTAACCATGTTTTCATCCTCTCCCAAGTCGGAAAGCATAGAGCTGCTAACCTGCCCCAATGATCGTGAAACGCTATGCAGTTCTTTTCTATCCAATCAAGTACGTCATTTGAGCGGAATCTGTGTAAACATGAAAATGCAGAAATAGGTAGTTGTTTATCACTTAAAGATTGTAATTTTTCGAAGACGTAATTCAACCCTTCTTTAGCAGGTAAACTACTTGATGTTGCCCAAGATAATTGAATTATAAAATTCTCATCATAATGATCCCAAAGTTCTCTAACCCAATCAGAAGCAATGTCACCAAGAACGTCTGCTGCAATTTCTAACATTCTAGACTTCACTTCGTCATTCACAGTCTCATAAAATCGAGATTTAACAGAATTTAAAAGTGAAATTTTATCATGCTGGTTCAGAGCATATATTATATCATCGTCGAGAAACCATCTCGTAATTGAGAAATCTAACAACAACTCCATATCATTTTGAACATCTTCTAAGGATGGTGCCATATCATTATCAGATACATCTACTTCTTCTTCTGGTTGAGCAGCCTCTCCATCATCATCATAAAAATCATCATGTAATAAAAATTTTTTTGGAGAATGTATAACTGCTAGGTTATACCACTCAATAGGCTTGAGAGAATACCTTACTAATCTATCACGACAACCTTGACAAAGCCTGTACGGCTGATTTTCATCATCAGATTCCTCTTCAACGCTTATCGAATTTATTTTACAAGCTTCGCATAATTCAGTAGATAAGACCAAAACAACCACTCCTTATTGTATGTATTATGTCTTTTGAATTAAAAGCCTTTTTAGTGATTCCAATTCTTTTGCAGGTGTTCCTACAGCATCTTTTGCTTTGAAGGACAAACTAAAAATCGATTTGTGAACATTTAGGGTTAAAGTTTGGTGAAAAATATCTTTTTACATCACCACGAGCATTAGTTAATGGTACCGGTAGATAGAACGATCATCATCAATAACGCCATTCTGAAGCTTTAACAAGCTGTTTAATAATTCATATAAGAGCAATGGCAGTGTATGTATTGGTCCTCAATATATTTCCCTCTCTGTTCACCATGTGCCAGTTGTTTATAGTATTCAGATTTAGTTTAGGGATCCTTTTTAGAGATAGTGTGAGTATTACTTTTTATGTCCAATAACAATGATTTTAAATCATATATTAGTGTTAATGAAGGTGATAAAGATGAAAAACACCTATATATGTCAATAATAAAAAGGAGTCTAGTTTAGATGTTAAATAGACTCCCTTTTAGTATGAATATATTTATCGTACTTCCCATGCGAACCCATTATTTATATGCCCACGGCTTAAAATTATGATTTGATTACATATAGAGTTTCCATCGAATCATCCGAAGGGCTTTGGAAGTATGCCCCCATTTCGTGAAGCTGCTTGATTGTATCAACATGTCTTTTTGTTATTTCCTCACCTGGATTCAATAAGGGAATTCCAGGTGGATACGGCAAGACCGTTTCACCACATAAAGAGCCAATGGCATCATCCAATTTCACCTTATGACGCGGCCTATGAAAAGCGTCCTGCAAGCTCATATTGGGCTCATATACGGTCCCTTCCTCATCAAACATGATAATCTCTTTCTTTTCATGAGGAATGACTGCAAGCTCCTGCAATTTTTCATCGATTGCTTTGATAGCACCCACTACCTTATCAATATCTTCCTCTTTTTCATTTAAGGAGAATAGGAAGACAATATTCCGGGGGTCTCCGATTTCTGCAACTGCTCCCTGGTCATAAAAGAGGTCCAGCAATTCATAACCAGAAACAACTTCATCTTTTGAAGAAATGATCCATTTTAGAGGATCCCTTCGTTGGACCTCGGAGCTACCTCCCCAGATTGAAAGTGATTTTAACTCTAATGATAGTTCTGTCCTCTTTTTTTCCAATCTTTGTACAGTCTCTCTTAAATGTTCCCTTCCGTGCTCCACCAAATATCTTCTGGCAAGATCGAGTGAACCAAGAAGCAAATACGATGGGCTGGTTGATTGGATCATACCGAGTACTCTTGCCAACCGTTCGAGATCCACCAAGTCCCCTTTGACATGGAGCATTGAGGACATATGCATGGAGGTAAGCATCTTATGAGTGGATTGGATCACGAGGTTTGCTCCCATCGAAAGCGCTGAAGGTGGAACTTCCTCAGCTTGACCGAAATGTGCACCGTGTGCTTCGTCTACAATTAACGGGATCCCTTGCTGTCGGCAAATTTCCGCTAACCGGGATATGTCCTGGCTCATACCGTAATAATTCGGATTCGTAACCCATACCCCTTTTACATCGGGATTTTCTGCTAATGCCGCTTCTATATGATGAAGCTCGGCTACCATTGCCGTCTTTGTTTCAGATTCAATAGCCGGAGCCATATAAATCGAATGGGCACCAGCAAGCAGCAATCCATTGAAAACCGACTTATGCATGTTGCGCTGAACCAGGATTTTGTCTCCCGGGCTGCAAAGTGTAAGTGCAATTCCAAGGTTTCCGATTGTACTTCCGCCAACAAGAAAGAATGTTCGATCAGCTCCAAAAGCATCCGCTGCAAGCGTTTGTGCTTCCAAGATCGAGTCAGTTGGCTGATGCAGATCATCAATCCCTTTTATACAAGTGGCGTCAATTTTTAATATCTTGGAAAAATGATGTTGGGCAGCTTTATCAAATACTCGTCCGTCTTTGTGCCCAGGCACATGCATCGAGGTGCGGTTTGTTTCTTCGTATATACAAAGCGCTTCATAAAGCGGAGCTTTAGTGTGGTCCAACGTATTTGTTTTCCCTGCAGATACTTTTGTTATATTCATATAGGTTCCCCCATTCATTGTTGGCTGTTCTCATATACTTTTACTTCCAGACTCATTCTGGATTCGTGATTGTCAAGAGTTGATCGTTCCGGTTAAAAGTTATAAGACCGGTTCACAATATTTTTCAACCATTACACATTTATGTATTCGCTTACAAATTACTTTTGTAAAAACTGGGATACTCCTCTAAATGTAATCACTCTTTTTAAAGGGGTCTTAATATTACTGTAATATAGATTGATAGTATTATAATCTTCCAATTTCGTCAATTGACGGAATTCTAAAATTTTTCTACACGTTACCTGTTGGGGAATGTCTGATAAAAACAAGATAAACGTAGATTACCTTAAAAAGACACCTTTTTATTGCATCTTATGACCACTTCAACCATCCTTGTCATGTCCTCATTCTTTTCTATTTAATATTTACTAAATCTAGTGCTCTAAGAACAAAAGTTAAATGTAAAAATGAATATTTATGTAAAATAGCCGCAATCTTTGAATTAAACATCAAGATTGCGGCTGGAGGATTTTAGACAGTAGTCCCCTCTAATTCTCTTTTTTCACTTCATTTCATTGAGTCGATTTTTCGCTCTTGTCTCCAACTACATTGAAGTCACATTCTTTCAATGGGACAATTTTCGTTTTCTTAACAACCTTATATCCCAGCCAAACGGCTATGAACAACGGAAGTCCAATATATGAGACAAGTGCGCCATTCCAGTCGATGGATCCATTTGTAAAAGCGCTGTAGTTTTGTCCAAGGATAACTAAAATACATAGGGCAAGGGCAAACAGAGGTCCAAAAGGGAACCATTTCGCTCTGTACGGAAGGTCATCAAGACTCCGTCCTTGTGCCACATATGCTCTCCGGAACCGGTAATGGCTTAGTGAGATGCCTACCCAAGCAATAAAGCCCGACATCCCTGATGCATTCAACAACCAAATATAGACGGCGCCGTCCCCAAAGAAAGAGGCAAGGAAGGCTAAGCATCCTACCAATGATGTTGCAACCAAAGCACGGACAGGTACGCCTCTTTTATCAAGTTGTCCAAAGAATTTGGGGGCCTTTCCTTCCCTTGCCAGATCCCATAACATTCGGGTAGAAGCATACAATCCTGAGCTGCCGGCAGACATTACGGAAGTTAAAATGATCGCATTCATGACAGATGCAGCAAAAGCGATGCCTGCCTGATCAAACACTAGAGTGAAAGGGCTTACGGTTACATCCTCGCTTGCCAGACTTTCCGTCGTATATGGAATAATTAAGCTGATGACTAATATGGCGAAAATATAGAACAGAAGTATTCGCCAAAAAACAGAACGGACCGCTTTGGGAATGGATTTGGAAGGGTTGTCCGTTTCACCGGCAGCCACTCCAAAAAGTTCAGTTCCCTGAAAGGAATATCCGGCTGCCATGAATATCCCTAAAATCGTCATAAAACCGCCGTTAAACGGTCCTTCCCCTACATTAAAATTTTTAAATCCGATGAACTCTCCACCCATAATTCCAAAAATCATCAGAACACCGACAATCAAGAAAACAATAACGGTTACAACTTTAATCATGGAAAACCAATATTCTGACTCACCAAAGCCTTTGACAGAAAGATAGTTCAATAGAAAGATAATCCCTAAACATAACCCGCTCCAGAGGAAGGAAGGACTGTCAGGGAACCAGAATTTCATAATTAAGGTAACCGCTGCCAATTCTGAAGCGATTGTAATGGCCCAGTTATACCAATAGTTCCAGCCAAGAGCGAACCCAAGTGCTGGATCGACAAAACGGGAGCCATACGTGCTGAAAGAACCGGCCACAGGCATAAAAGCTGACATTTCTGCTAGACTGACCATGACGAAATAAACCATCATTCCAATTGCGCCGTAGGCAAGTAGCGCACCGCCAGGTCCCGCAGTATGAATCGCTGTTCCACTTGCAAGAAATAAACCGGTTCCAATTGTGCCGCCAAGAGCGATCATTGTTAAGTGTCTTGACTTTAAATTCCTTTTTAATTCCTGTACAGGTTCACCTGCTGTTGTGCTTATAGATTCATTTTTTGCAACATAAGTTTGTTCGGCGGCATGATTTGACATAAAAACGAGTTCCTCCTTTTACATGGTGTCGAATGGGGTTTTTCTCCCATTTTTTGGTTTGAAGGAGTAATTTTGTCTTCCCTCATTCAGCTCGTTTAATTATTTAGAGAGTCCAGCCGCATTTGTGAGTGCGGCTGGATTATTAGCGATTATTTTATAACGTAGATTGTTTGCATAGTATCATCAGACGGACTTTGGAAATAAGCACCCATTTCATGGAGCTGCTTGATTGTATCCACGTGGGTTTGAGTAATTTCTTCGCCCGGTGTCAGAAGCGGTATTCCCGGAGGATACGGAAGAACGGTTTCCGCACAATAAGAACCAACTGCTTCTTCCAATTTCATGCGATGGCGAGGCTTGTGAAATGCCGTACCGAGAGATAATGCCGGTTTCTGCAACGTCCCTTCTTCTGCAAAAAGTACAATATCTTTCGTCTCCTGCTTTGTGAACGCCATTTGCTTCAATTTTTTGTCAATAGCTTTGATTGCATCAACTACTTTGTCAATATCTTCTTCATTTTCATTCAGAGAGAACAAAAATACGATATTACGCGGATCGCTGATTTCAGCTGTACATCCTTCTTCATAGAATAAATCCAGCAATTGATATCCTGTTACCGTTTCATCCTTGCAGGAAATGATCCATTTCAACGGGTCTCTTCTGTGAACTTCGACGCTTCCTTCCCAAATGGCGAGTGTCTTCAATTCTTCAGTGAGACGGATCCTTCTTTTTTCCAGACGTTCAACTGTTTCTTTTAATTCATCTCTTCCTTTTTCAACCAAATACCTTCTAGCCAGATCCAACGAAGCTAGTAAAGGATAAGAAGGGCTCGTAGATTGGATCATGCCGAGTACTTGTGCCAATCGTTCGCGATTGATCAAGTCTCCTTTTACATGAAGCATGGATGCCATTGTCATTGCAGTCAACATTTTGTGAGTGGATTGTACGACGAGATCTGCCCCTTGGGAAAGCGCTGAAGGCGGGACCGACTCTGATTGGCCGAAATGGGCTCCATGTGCTTCATCAACGATTAACGGGATGCCTGCATTATGGCAGGTTTCAGCCAGTTGTGAAACATTTTGGCTCATACCATAATAGTTGGGATTCGTAATCCAGACAGCTTTTGCATCCGGGTGCTGCTTCAAAGCCTCTTCGATATAGAAGATATCTGAAACCATTGCCGCTTTTGTTGTTGATTCAATAGCTGGTGCAATATAAATCGGATGTGCCCCTGCCAACAACAACCCATGGAAAACCGATTTGTGCATATTACGCTGAACAAGGATCTTATCTCCAGGTCCGCATAAAGTGAGGGCTGCTCCGATATTACCAATTGTACTACCTCCGACGAGGAAAAAAGTATGATCAGAACCAAACGCATCCGCAGCAAGAGTTTGTGCATCCGCAATAAAATCTGTCGGATGGTGAAGGTCATCAATTCCTACAGACTCAGTAGCATCTATCTTTAGAACATCATAAAAGTGATCATACCCTTTCTTGTCGAAAACGCGCCCATCCTTATGGCCTGGAACGTGCATAGATGTTCTTTTGCTTTCTTCATATTCGCAAAGCGCCTCATAAAGTGGAGCTTCGGCGTGGTTTAATTTTGGTTTTGTCAATTTTTCAACCTTAGAAATGTCTAAACTCATAACAACTTCTCCTCCCAATATTTTTCTATCTAATCTTATTAAGAGAATCCATAATAAAAAGAAGAAAGTGGCACCGTTTACAAAGATGCCGATTTAATTGTATCACTTCTTTCGTGGAGCTCAATTAAATATAATGCAATTTTCGTGCCATCACAATAATTTTTGTAAAGAAACAAGAAAAAGCTCTGATTTAAAGGTATTCCATTAAAAAAAATTTTGCCTCTCTTGTGGAGGCATATAGTTAAAAATTAAAAAAACCGCCCAATTTTCGGCGGTTTATTCTCAGTCATGTATTTTTGTCATCTTATACTGCAGTGTTTGTCGAGGAATGTTCAACAGTTTTGCAGCCCGCTGTATATTGCCATCAGTTTTTCTCAAGGCTTCAGTAATCAGATTTCTTTCCGTTTCCATCAAAGCCTCTCTTAACGGCATGAGGCGAGTATCGTCACTCCTTCTGGAGTCAGCATTATTGCAGCCTGCGATATGCTGGGGAATATGATCTATTGTAATGTTGTGCCCGTCCATAACATTCATCGCGGACTCAATGGCATGTTCCAGCTCCCGTACATTGCCGGGCCAGGTATATGCATTGAACAAATCCAATACTTCTTCACTGATTTGGGTTACAAGTTTGCCGAATTGAAAATTATATTTTCGTACAAAATGCTCTACCAATATCGCTATGTCGCCTTTTCTTTCCCGAAGGGGAGGAATGTCCAAGTTGACAACATTCAATCGGTAATACAAGTCAGAACGCAATGTTTTTTCCTCTATGCATTTTTCTGCCGGTTCATTCATGGCGGCAATGATTCGGACATTTACGGGGTTCTCTTTTGTTCCCCCTACCCTACGAATCAGCCCGTTTTCAAGCACTCTCAATAATTTCGCCTGGATATCGAGCGGCATGGAATTGATTTCATCGAGAAACAGCGTTCCTCCATTTGCAATTTCGAACAATCCTGGACGGTCTGTTGCACCAGTATAGCTTCCTTTGGCGGTTCCAAACAAGATCCCTTCCAAAAGTGATGAAGGAATGGCTGCACAATTTTGAGCGATGAATGGCTCCGTTTTTCGAGGTGATGCATTATGGATGGCCTGAACGAACAATTCTTTGCCGGTTCCCGTTTCCCCATATATCAATATGGGTGACGATGTTTGGGCGACCTTCGCCGCTTTTTCCTTTAGTTCTTTGAAAGTATGATCACTCGTGATAATGTCAATGAACCGGTACCTTGCACCCGACTCTCCTTTCGGAGATTTGCTTTGACTTGCTGCGGGCTCCACTTTAGCCTGCAGATCAAGTAATTTTTCCGACAACTGCTTGATCCTTGTTAGGTCTTTAGCAATTTCTACAGCTCCGACTATTTCCCCATCTACTGTAATCGGGAGAGTAGTATTGACAGTATCAATCAATACACCTCGTATATTATAGTATGATTGATGCTGATTGTGGATGGGTTTCCCGGTATGAATGACCTTTAGTAATGTACTCGTTTCTACTGTCAAGGAAGGAAATACGTCCAATACATGCTTTCCCAAGACTTCTTCCCCTTCTACTCCATCAAGCTTTGCTGCAACATGGTTATAAAAAATGGTTACACCATTTGCGTCGACTGCATGAATTCCTTCATCAATCGTACTTAAAATCGAATGGAGAATTTCCTTATCTTTCGTGTCTGTCAAATTCAATAGCACGGAAATCATCTCCTTTACCGTTTGGCCTTTAATTCAAATAAAACGTGCCGAATTTTCGTCGAAAATGCGCCGGAATTTCGGCACCCTATTAGTATATGCTATTTTAGAAAGGAAATCATCAACGAAAAGGTATTTTAATAGATGAGGACTATTGATGCAGAAATTGCTGTATAACCTGAGCCGAATTTTTATTAATCATACACTTAAATGTTTCGATTTTTATATCTAATGCGTACAGTTTTTATTATCCTTTTATTTAGCAAAGCGTTTAAAAATTAATATAAATAAGACAACAATAAAGGAACAACCTAAAATACCCGCAGCCAACATCCCAAGCCCGATTCCATACCAAGGATTAACCATTGCGGCTACTGCAAAGCTCGAAATAAAGGCGAGGATCCCAATTGCCAAGCTAACGGTAACAGGCAGATACATCTTACCTGGATAATAATAATGAAGGTACACACTCAGTAAACTAAGCAATAACATATACAAAATAGCAAGTGTTAAACTGTTTACAGTATGATTAAGCATTTGTATGAAACGATTACCACCTTTTGATTGAGGTGTATCTAGTTTAACTGCTTCAAGGCTGTGCGTCGTTACATTCAATATCATTAATTGATATTCGGACGGCTCATCTGGCCAATTTGTGTTTTCTAAAAAAGCGATTTTGTTTTCCTTGTGAAAAAATACCGGAGAAGTCACCGCTTTTTTTAAATCTGTTAATCTCTCCATCTTCTTAGTTTCCAAGTTTAGTAAAAATAAGTCATACTTAAAAAGTGACTTTTCTTGAGATTCTCTTGAAACATCCGTAAACGCCAACTGCTTTCCACTTGGCGACAATTGTGGTTCATTAAATGATTGTTTATTTGCTATCTTTGCAGGAAGAATCGACGGTTTTGTATTCACTTTGCCACTTTCGAGTGAGTATGAATAGATCCGTTCGTTCAAGCCATCAAATTCGCTATAATAAATATTTTGTCCATCAGGAGAAAGGGAGAGGTTATTCATTGAAAAATGATCAGCATCCGTCAATTTTTGTATATGTCCCCCTTCTGCATCGACTGAAAACAAGTCAAATCCCTCTCTAGATTCTTCTCCTTTTCTATATTCCTCTGCTTCTACTGCAACGAAAAAGATCGTTTCCCCATCATGCGAAAAAATGGCGTCCGTGACGTGAAACCCATGGTGGGTCAATTGTCTTGCTTCGCTTCCATCTTGGTTCATCACATGTAGAGTATGAATTCCTTTTGAATCTTTGCTTAAAAAAACAAGCTTTTTTCCATCCGGCGAAAAGGTCGGGCTGTGATCACGCTGCTCCTTTAAGTTGGTTATTTTCTTTACACCATCACCATCAGGATTCGCCGTATAAATAGATTCTTTCCCATCTATAAAGTAAGAAAAAGCAATTTTCGAATCATCTGGAGCTACACTAATTCTTTCTCCGAGCCCGGTGAAATATCGGTACGGATCATCAATTCTCAAAATAGCGTAAAGTAACGTTCCTAAAAATAAAATAAAAATCACGCCAATTGCTAGTAAAAAAATACGTTTTCGTTTCATTGTTGATTCCTGCCTTTTTTGTTATATAGCAAAAGTATCATAGAATCCCGTCTGTAATAATCCCAGCATTCTTATTTCTTTCAAATTATACTACTTTTTAAAGATTGCTAAAGGAAAAAAGTACGTTAGTCCTGCAATTTGTTATCAGATGACCCTGCTCTGATTTGGTACTATTGGAACAGTTTTTATCATATTCTTTTAAAAAGAACACTATAAGAAGGGGTGTTAAGTTCGTTGGTAAATGTTAAGGTTAATTTACGGCCCATTGTAAGAAAGGTTAACTTACCCACTGTTTTGAAAACAGCTACACTTCCGGGTGACTCAATTGAAACATTATTTATAGCAACGCAGGTAGGAGAGATTTTTTACATTAGAAACAGAGTTATAAGAACTTTTTTAGATATTCGTCCGCAAATCATAAAACTGGGTACTTCTGAACCAGGTGTTTCTGGTAGTGGATATGATGAACGGGGATTGATTGGACTAGCATTCCATCCTCATTTTTATTATAACGGTCTGTTTTATCTTCATTATTCAGTAGCTGGAACACAAGGTCCAGGTGCTCTTTCTGAACGTTTTAAGCCTAACCCGTGTGATCCCAAAACTTTAAACTTAAGATGGATCAATAGAGAAACCCACTATGATCATATCGATACAGTTGAGGAATGGATTTTACAATCAAATGGTCAACCTCAAAAACGACGGACATTACTTAACTTAAGAAGACCCTTTTTTAATCATAACGGTGTCAATAGCTTAAACTTTTCACCTGAAACAGGAAAACTTGTTTTAACAACCGGAGATGGCGGATCAGGCTATGATCCATTTAATTTAAGTCAGGATGATATGGAGATTGCCGGGAAAATAATTGAAATTGATGTAGTAAAAAATACTTTTATCAATAATCCACCCATAGTAACGCGTTTTAATGAACTTCCTGTACCTGTTCAGGAAACGCTTACGGTCATTGCCAAAGGGGTTCGAAATATACCAGGCATTTCATTTCAAAGGTATAATAATCAGTACATCAAATATGTGGGAAATGTCGGACAGGATTTGGCAGAGTCGATTTTTTCATTCGTTTATTATAAACCAATACCGGTTACTCAGCTTGTTCAAGCTTCTTCATTGAAATCTGAACCTGACCAAGAAGGATTTATTAACTTTGGCTGGCGAGGGTGGGAAGGTGCTTTTCCTACTTCGATTATAAGGGGCTGCGCTGAAAATCCGACTTTGGATGAGAAAACAATTGCTTATTATAATGAAACAATAAAAACTTCAGTAAAGCGACTTCAACCTTTAACTAGTTATTATCACAAAGATCCCCGATCCGATAAGTTTGGAGGAACTGCACTTACAGGAGTGCAAGCCTATATGGGGAATGGAATCCCCGATTTAAAGGGTTGTGTTGTTTTTACCGATCTTGCCCGGAATGAAGGATCTCAACCTCCGGTTAGAGGGGTTTTAGGTTATACCAGGGTAAGAGCAGATTGTAAACTAAATGATTTTAGCATTATCAATACCGATTATAATTTTGGGACGCAATCAGCTTATTATGTTAGTCTGGGAACAAATCTGAATCAAACCAGACTGTATTTAGGGGTTTATGGATCTATGAAAGTGACTGATTTAAACCAAGGTACCGTTTTTGAAATTGTTCCGGATTCATAACAATAAATCCATATCTTTTTGATAGATCCGCCAAAAAATAATCATGCTCACTCTTTAAGATATTTTTAAGGGCGACGAACATTCTCAATTTATAGAAATTTACATTTCTCTTACAACTGAATAATAACCATTAGTGAAAGGATTTTCTCTTGCTCCGTAGTTACCTAACTAATATTTAACAATTGTTGTTACCCCACGTTCTGTTCATAATGTCCGAAGTGTCAACTCTTCTAACCATCCTTTGGATTAAGATTGTATTTTCCATACTTGTTTTGATAGAAATGACTCCCAATATTTATCGTAATCAGTTCCGGATTCTCAAGAACACGGTTTATTTAATATCATGCCATTGTTGCACAGGTATTTCATATCATTCAATGACGTCGCTTACTTCCATATACTTTTCTAAATAAACAAAGAAGTAATGACGTCCAAGCCCATCGACCTCGTTTGAATAGATAAAAGAGTTGCCGATCTATAAAAGATCACCAACCCTTTATACTACCTTAAAATTATCCTAAATGGTTAGCTGATTATCTTCAACTGTTCGCCAAGCCGTTCAAGGGTTTGACTTGCACCCTCAATTGCTCCATACTCTTTTACCACTTTTTCTCTAATTTCTGCAGAAGGAAAAATCATTCGCATTGTAAGTACTGTTTTATTGTCCTGCTCGAATAAGGTGACAATTGTTTGGAATTGACCTGGATCATCCTCTACATCATCGCTCGATGTGTAAACGATACGCTCTGGCTTTACAATTTCATGAAAGGATATCCTGTTTGGAAAATCAACACCATCCGGTCCTTTCATAATAAATCTCCAGTGACCTCCTGGTCTTATATCAATTTCAGAAGTCTTAATAGAAAAACCTTTTGGTCCCCACCAGTTTACTATATGCTCTGGTTCCGTCCACGCCTTCCAGACAAGTTCTCTTGGCGCATTAAAAACTCGATTAACAATGAGATCTGCTCCTTCAACTTCCACTGTTGTCTGTTTATTCGTATTAATTCCCATCATATAAAACCTCCATTATTCTTTATTTTCATTTTCCTTTTGCATTTTCATCAAATAATCATCCAAGTTATTAAATTTCTCATCCCAAATTTTACGATAAGACGCTAGCCAATTATCCAATTGAATAAATGGCTCAGAACGCAAATGGTAGATACGCCGATTTCCCTTCACTTCTGCTGTTACTATACCAGCATCACTTAGTACACGAAGGTGTTTAGAAGCCTGAGGCTGGCGTATTTGTAGGCGATTTGCAATTTCCCCAACAGTAAGTGGGCCATCCCGTAAAAGATCAATAATTTTTAAACGATTGGATTCGGCAAAAGCACTCAAAGTAGTTGTATCCATATATAGAATCTACCTCAATCCGTAAAAAAGCTAAATTTAAACCATTCTTTTAATTTACTGTGAATACACTTAGTTCCAATTGGCCCTCCCAACTTGCACTTCACCTTCAATGTAACGTATTTAAGCTTTTGAAGTGCTATTATGCTTTTGTATTCCTTAAAAAGAATATACCACACAAGTAATATTCCTGTAAAGGGATATTTAAAAATGTTTTTATATCTATTTTATAGAAAAATGTAACAACCTCCCTCACTTTAAGTACATTTCTTCACAAACTGTTCTGTTGCTTATCATAATATCCAACTGATTTTCTGAAAATAAGCACCGAAAACGGCCGTTTACGGTACTTATAATCATTGTATTAATTCATAGAACCAAAACTCATTCCAAAATCAAAGTAACATTTTTAATATCTAACACCAAACGTTATTAAAGAAAACTTTGATGATGTATTAATGTTGGCACATTCAATTCGAGAAGATTCCGGATCATTAATCATGGGAAAATTAGGTTCATAAGCAAGGCAAAATAAAATAGCTACAGCTCCTCGAGAGATTAGGAGAATTGAAAAAACAACCTTTATTCTTGACTATATTACGAATGAAACATTAAAACGAAGGTACATCGTGGACTAAATAAAGGAGAAGCCATGACATGAGCATTTGACCGTAACATAAAAAAACGAATGATCCCTGTTGATCATTCGTTTTTTCAAATGCTAAACCGCTGATTTCCTCTTCTTAATCTGCTTGCTTCTTAATTGCCCGCATGCTGCATCTATATCAGTGCCCTGTTCCATTCTGACCCCGCAATGGATCCCTTTTTTCTTTAATGTATCAAAGAATATACGAATGGCCTCAGGCTCACTTCGCTGATACTGTCCATGTTCATCAACTGGGTTGTACGGTATCAGGTTTACGTATGCAAGATGTTTTCTCTTTTCCAGCAGCTTGGCCAATTCCAAAGCTTCTTTCTCATGGTCGTTCACATCTCTTAATAAAATATACTCTATCGTTACCCTTCTGTTGGTTTTATCCAGATAATAATCAAGTGCCTCCATTAGCTTGGCTATCGGAAAAGCCCTATTGATTTTCATGATCTGTGTACGAAGTTCATCGTTTGGAGCATGCAGTGACAAGGCTAAATTCACTTGCAGGTTTTCATCCGCAAAGTCATAGATTTTATGTGCCAACCCGCTAGTTGATACTGTGATATGCCTTGCACCGATTGCCAGTCCCTTGGGATCGTTAACGACCCGCAGGAAATTCATCAGGTTTGTATAGTTGTCAAATGGTTCACCAATTCCCATAACGACAATATGGCTTACACGTTCATCCTTACCCCGTTTATCAAGATATTTTTGTACTTGCATGATTTGGCCAACAATCTCACCGCTATTTAGGTCCCGGTTTTTCTTCAACAGACCGCTGGCACAGAAGCTGCAGCCGATATTACACCCAAACTGCGTTGTGACACAGACGGAAAGGCCATAATGGAAGGACATCAAGACGGTCTCTATCAGGTTGCCGTCTTCCAATTCAAATAGAAATTTGATGGTTCCATCCTCTGACTCCTGTTTAACGGCCTGCTTCAACGTTTGAATGGCGAAATGCTCATCCAACAGTTCCAGGCAGTCCCTATTAACGTTTTTCATCTCCGAAAAACTGTCTACCCTCTTTGTATATAACCAATCCCACACTTGTTGTGCACGAAATTTTTTCTGTCCACGCTCTACGAGCCATTCTGCCAATTGGTCTATCGTCAAACTATATATTGATTTTTTCAATTAAAACCCTCTTTTCAAATAAATCCATGCTGTTATTATAATACTAGCATAAATAGAAGGAAACAACCTATTTTCGGCTATGGCTCAAGAATTTGATAGGTAGGAAATGTAAGGGTTACTGATACTGTTTACCTCCTGTAAAGATGGGAAGAATGATACTAACTTATTTAAACAGGAGAGCTTTGTTACTTATGAGCAGCAAATCCAGTATTTCAAATAAAATATTTTCAAAACGGAACCTCCTATCTGGTTTTTTGTTCGGTGTAGGTTTGATAGCCTTTGTTGATGAAGCCGTATTTCATCAATTGTTGCAGTGGCATCATTTCTATGATAAATCCACCACTCAAATTGGTCTGATATCTGACGGTTTTTTCCACGCGTTTAGTTGGTTTGCAACAGTAGGAGGATTGTTTATGATGGCTGATCTTCGTCGCCGCGGAAAGTTAAACCTCACGAATTGGTGGGGTGGTATGCTGTTGGGGGCAGGAGGATTCCAGCTTTACGACGGTTTGATCCAGCACAAAATGATGCGGATCCACCAAGTCCGTTATGTTGATAATATTCTTTTATATGATTTTGTCTGGAATCTGGTAGGGGCTTTGTTACTTATTTCCGGAATTGCCTTAACAAAAAGTATCGTAAGGAGAAGAGACTCTTGAAGGTTTGGGAACTGATGTTCATCTTGTTCTTTCTTTCGTCTATAGGGTTCTATATCATGGCTGGAATTATAACAAGCAAACAACTGCACTTGAAAAAATGGCCCATTTACCGATATTTACTATGGATAGCCGGGGTTTCATCAGCAGCCTACACAGTCATAGGGCCCCTTGCCCAAAAGGCCCATTCTGATTTTATCATTCATATGTCAGCACATCTGCTCCTTGGTATGTTAGCCCCTTTACTCCTTGTACTTGCCGCACCCGTTACGCTTTTGTTGAGAAGCTTGGAAACAACTAACGCCCGCCGTGTCGTCAAGTTATTAAAAAGCGCTCCAGTTCAACTTGTAAGCCATCCGATTATTGCCTCTATCCTGAACATCGGAGGACTATGGGTCTTATATACAACCAGATTGTATGAGGCCATGCACAATCAGATGTCAGTACAAATATTGGTTCACATTCATATTTTTTTGGCAGGTTATGTCTTCACCGCAGCAATAATATATATTGATCCTGTTTCATACCGATTTAGTTATTTATACAGGGCAATCGTTTTTATTCTATCTTTGGGAGGTCATCAAATACTGGCCAAACATATTTATGCCCATCCACCTGCCCATGTCTCCTTGGATGAGGCTCAAGCAGGTGGAATACTAATGTACTATGGCGGCGATCTTATTGATCTTATGATCATCATTATTTTTTGTTGGCAGTGGTATCATTCAGCAAGGCCGCGTGATACAGTTGAAGTAAGCCAAAGCAGTTGATAAGAAAAATAAGATCTATTAATTTTGAAGTTAAAAGTTATTTTAATTAGTAATGGATCGAAAGGAATTTTTTCAAATGGATTTCAGGAAATTGCATGTAGAAAGCAGCCAAAATTTTAAATGGTTTGTTCTCATTGTCGCCACCTTATCCCAAACTTGTGCTTCTTTCGTTATTTTCGGAATGGGGCCAATGGCTGCCTTTTATCAACAAACATTTAATCTATCCCAGTTTGAGACAGGAATGATTGTTTCAACAGTCAACATCGGACCAATCATTTCAATGATCATTTTTGGCAATATGATGGATAAATATGGTGAAAAATGGGTAGTGGGATTGGGGTCTATCCTGCTTGGACTAAATACATTCATTGCGTATTTAATCGATAGTTACATAGTTTTACTGACAAACCTCCTATTTGTAGGTATTTGGTATGGAACCGCACAGCCAGGTGGCAGCAGTGCGATCGTTAAGTGGTTTCCCAGGAAACACCGGGGGCTTGCAATGGGGATTAGGCAGACTGGAATACCGGTGGGCGGTGCTTTGGCTGCTATTTCCCTTCCCTTCTTTTTCTACCGCTTTGGGTTGGAGGCTGCCATATTGCTGCAAGCGTTCATTGCAACGGTGGGGGGCTTGATTTTCCTTCTCATATATAAAAATCCGGGTACAGAAATACAGCCAGAACACTATACATTCAAGGAAAAAATAATCCGTATAAAAAATAATTCACAACTTTATCCTGTTTTATTTATCGGAATGACAATGGTTTCTGTACAGCTTATCATCGTTGCTCATTTAATGGGTTACTTGAAGAAAATGTTAGGTTTAGATTTGGAGCTTGCAGGTTCCTTGTTAAGTCTTGCTTTGATCGGAGGTACATTTGGCAGACTTATTCTAGCATGGATCAGCGACAATATCTTCGCAGGCAACCGAAGCAAGCCTCTTTTATTGACGATTTGGTCAACAGTTTTCATTATATTATTGTTTCTTTCGGGTATGAGCATGCCATTATGGGGGATTGGACTGCTTTGTTTCTTTTTTGGATTTCTTGGCATTGGTTGGTACAGTTTATTCATTGTTATGATTGCGGAAAAATCTGACAAAAATTTTATTGGGTTGACTGTCAGTTTTGCTCTGACAATAAATCAATTTTTTATTGTTGCTTCACCAGCCCTCTTTGGTTTGTTGGTCGATTGGACCAACGGTTATTTTATACCTTTTGCAATCCTGGCAGTTGCGATATCCGCCGGGGGAATCTGGTTAAGAATGACCGAACAAAAAATATCGGAAATCCTTTAAACTAGCTAACTTTCATGGAATAGAAAAAATATTTGGTTCATATAGGTTATCAAGTTCGCATTAGGCAGCATAGCTTTTTTTACCAATGTCCTCCCGGATTCAATCGTTTGATCTTTTCCGTCCCCATCACATGATAAAAGGCCAAACTCAAATGTATCAAACAATTCTCCAGTTGCTTGAAGCTACATACCGATTTAATCTATCATTATATTGATTCGTTGAATAAGAAAATGATCTGAGCAAGTACCGGAAGAATGATGTATTTTTTGCCTGACACAAAAATAGGCAAACAATGAAGCTATAATTTAAGAAAGGTCCTATTTACCCTCCATTATTGGTAACTTATCAACCAGATTTTTATTATTCACATTTAATAAAAGGATTTAGTTTAAAAAATAGAATATGCATGCACCTATAAGTAAGTTAGGCAGCCCAATTAGCAAAAACACGGTACTCGTTTTTATTCGTTGACGTCTTTCGCCTACAGATTCGGAGAGAAATTGGACTCTTAACCGGTCACCGCTCGACAATGTTCCCAGTGATATCATGCTTAAGCCGAAGAAGAAAAGCCCCATACCTCCTGTAACAATGATAGCCATTTCAACATCCCATATTGTCATACTTAATAACGCTGAAGAAAAAGCCAAAAGAATGCCAATAAAGAAATATTTCAATGTCCCCCTCCTCCCTTTAATTAATATACGTCAATAGACAAGATTTGCTTATTAGATAGTCATGAAAAGGAATTCTCTATATAATCAAAATGGTGTGGTGCAATAAAACATGGCGGTGATGTTCTGTTATGAAAAAACAAGAAGAAAAATGCCCTATCTGCAGCAAAGACAATAACTGCTGCTTCTCGCTCGATAAAAACCTTGGAAATTGCTGGTGCAGTAAAGAATCATTTCCAAAAGAGGTTTTTGATCAAATACCAAGTGAAGAATTATATAAAACTTGTATTTGCAAACAGTGTTTAGACAGGATCAAACACAGCCTCAACTAGTTTACATAATAAAATTATAGTTTCCTACTAAAAGGAGATTTAGAGAGACCAGATATTGGCATTAAGGGAAATCCCTAAGCAGCACGAACAGATGATCACCTATGAATGTATAGGGAAGTATAGATATATAAGATGGCCGTCACATGAAAAGATATTTTAAAGAGGCAGCCATGAACACTCTGAACAGGCTTCTTATGTAACAGTGCCGTTGTTTGTCGTGGATGGCGGCAATTCCATATAAGATGATAAAACCCAAGGAACCTATAAATCTCCTCTTCTATTTTGACGAAGGGCCCCTTCCTTCCATTAAGTCAGTACCACCATCCTTAAGCTCTCTTCCTTCAATCCAAACCTTCACCATGTTGCTAAAGAGTTCAGGCTTGACCAACGGAAACCCATGACCTATCCCGGATACAAGCACTCCATAACAATTTGGATTGCTTTGAGTTATTTCTTTTGCAGACTTTTTCATCAATCTGTTTTCCTTTTCTCCGACGGTCACCAATATGTTTGAAGATGCGTGTTTGAATTCAGCAGGAATCTTGAATGACATGTTTTCATTCAAGATTCTGATGAGGGTTTCATCATGTATCCGGCAGCTTTCGTTATAATATCTTTCGAAATCACTTTCTTGTATGTATAATGCCTTTGCCTGGAGTTTTGAAAAAGGCTTCCATTTGATCAACGGATAAGAAAATTTGATGAGCGGTCTGAGAATTTTTCTGACAACCGGCATTGGCTTTGTCAGCGCACTGTTGATCATGGCATAGTTTATCAATTCGGGTTTCATCGAAAGAGCTTGTATTACAATTTGGGCACCAAGTGAAAATCCAATTAATATCACCTGCTTCCCTTTCCCTTTATCTATCCTCGATTAACTTAATGACTTTTTCTGCACTTGAACGGATGGAAAACTTTTCTCCACTTTTGCTTCGACCCTGTTCCGGTAAATCAGGCACAATACAGTGATATTCACCAAAATATTGCAAAAGTTGATCCCACATCCAGCCGCTTACACCACCGCCATGCAA
The DNA here is from genome assembly GCF_000374565.1 of Siminovitchia fordii DSM 16014 = CIP 108821. Lineage (GTDB taxonomy): Bacteria > Bacillota > Bacilli > Bacillales > Bacillaceae_C > Siminovitchia > Siminovitchia fordii. The sequence continues at coordinate 35,878 of NZ_KB894685.1, forward strand.
AAACACAATCAATGGGGTTTTACTAGCCCCATGTTCTTCGTAATATATTGTCATTTGATCACCCCAACAAAAACAATAATTATCTGATTTATGTTACAATTAACATCAAAAAGGAGATTACACTAATGAACTACATTATTGCACTAATGAAAACCATTGATAAGAAAAAGGATAACGAAATACTTGAAGAGCATATTAGCTACTTGAATGGGCAAATTGAAAAAGGAAACATCCTGGCAAAAGGCCCATTCACCGATCATTCGGGAGGTTTTATTATCTTTTCTGTAAAAACAATGGAGGAAGCGCAACAAATAGCCGGTCAGGACCCGGCTGCTCTAAACAACACACGGGAATTCACCTTTAAAGAGTGGAAATGCTCTATTGAGATTGATACAAAAGGGGTTATGTCCCATTGAGTTAAAGTTTTTTCACTGCTCTACCTCTACCTTCACCTTTCCGATAAAGGAGAACGGCATGTATTGGGCAATTTAAGTGATAAAGGGAGCAATTAACCTACTCCCTTTTAAAATTTAAAGCTGTAACGCTTTTTTATTTGACCAAGCCCACAAACCGGCAGATATTTGTAATGAGGCCCCGCTGATAAAAACGATTGCACCCCGAAATGTTCGGCCATAGAGCCCATCATCAAGGAAGAGATTCCAAAGTCCTGATGAAATGGATTCCCTTGCTGAGTATATTTTTGGGAAAAGGCCGGCGGGAGCCTTTAATTGTACTACCGTCTGCTGGCAAGTAGCTTGGCTTGAGCGGCAATGCCTGTCAAAAAAGATAAAATGAGAGATAGCCTAGCAATGGGAGAAAGACCAAGCAGACGGTGAAAATGCCAGAAAATATCGTTCCACAACTATGGATCATTTCCTATCCCTTTGTAAAATTATTCAGTTATTAGAAGGATAGGAAATCTCACATTGGAAAGGTCCATTCAATATGATGATATAGTTAATTATAACATACAGTTTTCAGAAAATACAAAAGTAGGTAAAAAGTTTGAGTCAAGTATTTGTGGACAGAAATTTTTACCCTTTAAATTTTTAAGCCTTTTTAAAGCTCGGTAAACGCGAATGTTTGTTGTTGAACGCTCTTTTAAAACAAAAGGGTGGTTTCAAATTATTTCAGTTTTGGAATCATATTTTTATTTAAATTCGTTTTTTTCGATGGCAGCCTCATTCTATCTGAATTTATTCGTACCCCAAGGACGGATAAAAGATTGAAGGTTATTCCTGCACATATATAGGAATAGACGAGATCGTTCCACTAAAAAAGTTCCCGACTTGTCCGGGAACTTTTTTATCTTATATCTATTTCAATTGGGTCATTAACGATCAGGCAATGTTACTTTTCTTTGCTTCTGTCAGCATGCCGCCCTTTTTGAGATACTTTTCTATTCCTTCGGAAGCACGATAAGCCAATGCTCCCACGGTTGCGGTTGGATGATGCCCTCCAAAATGCGGAAAGGCAGAGGCACCAACAACAAAGAGGTTTTCCATGTCCCACATTTGCAGGTAGTTGTTCAGCGCAGAAGTCGATGGATCGCTTCCCATGATAACGCCGCCTGCGTAGTGCCCACCCTGATAAATATGGTCAAACTCTTGCGGGATATCATCCTTGTCGACAATGTCGGCCCCCATTTCCTTTACTATTTCCGCACATTTCTCAACGCCAAATTTTGCAATGGCACGATCCTGGTCGGTATATTTGTAAGTCACGCGCAGAAGCGGATCGCCAAAATCATCCTTATATGTAGGATCCAAATCCACGTAATTATGCCACCAGGACATGATGGCTGGTGTATACCATACGACCACATTGCGGTGAGCATAGTGAATAGACTTTTTCTTGAATTCCGGTCCCCAGGCTGGCGTTCCAGCCGGCACATGGTTGCTTGCGATTGCCCCGTCTCCATACTGCCTGAGCTCTACTGCACCCCCATGAATAAAGTCAAGATTCGAGTGATCGAAGTTATCTGCATTCAAATCGTTGAATGTTCCTCCAAGAGCACCGGCTCCGGCATATAGATTGAATTTTTTATCATTGAAAAAGCCTCTTGCCCCTCTAAAGGTAATATTGAACTGGCCATTATAATTTCTTCCAATGACTCCCTGCCTGGTTTTCGGGTCATAGGGCTGCCCTATTCCCGACAACAGCAAAAGACGGTTGTTTGTGAAAGTAAATGCACCTAATACGATCACTTTTGCTGGCTGTTCGTACTCCTGGCCAGTTTTCGTATCAACATACATGACTCCTGTTGCCTTGCCGCCCTTATGCAGTACACGGCGGACATAGCTTTCAGTTCTTAGTTCAAAATTTCCCGTTTTCTGAGCTGTTGGAATCACTGTTACAAGAGAGTCGGACTTGGCTCCGAAATCACAGCCATATTGTGTACAAAACGCACAGTACATACATGCGTTAATCACTTCTCCGTCAGGGTTTTCATACCTTTGCGATACATTTGCAGACGGAACCTGATACGGATTGTATCCCAGATTTTTCGCTGCTTGCTTGAACAACTTGATGGGAGGCGATTCTTTCAACGGAGGGTTCGGATAATCGCTTTTCCGTTCACCTAAAGGATCTCGCTCGCCTGATATTCCTGCCGTCTTTTCCCATCGCTCATAGTAAGGTTCCATTTCCTTATAGGTGACTCCCCAATCCTGGAGCATCATCCCTTCGGGAATCTTATTCTTTCCATACCGCTTGACTGTCTGGCTATAAATTTCAAAGTCATACGGCCAATAACGGTAAGTTGCACCCGCCCAGTGAACACTGCCTGCGCCTGCGCCCGTTCCTGCCATCATCTCCTCACGTGTCCTTACGGGAAGTGCCACTTCATCAATATTACTTCTGGAGGTAATCGTTTCATGTGACAGGTTCTGCATTAGCTCAAACCTGTTGGTAAACCGCAGCTCATCTTTCACTCCTGTAAAATCCTCGAGTACTCTTTTAGGACCGCGCTCTAAACAAACGACCTTATAGCCCGCTTTGGATAGCTCAGCTGATACAACACCGCCTGCCCAGCTGGATCCGACAACGACAACATCTACTGGTTTCAATCTTTTTGCCATTGCTGATTCCTCCCTTTATGCAAATTTTTGATAATCTTTCAGACTTTGGAGATCCATTTTCACAAAATCTTCGGCCTCAATGACGTCCGCAAAAGATGCGCGCGGCCCCGGGTACTCTTTCATCTTCCATCCCTGCATATTTTTATTGCCGCCATATAACGGATCAGAATACACACCCTCTATAGTGGTTTTAAGGAGTAGATTGAAAAAAGTGACAGAATCAACGCCCTGCATCTCTACCTTGCCGTTTTCAAACATTTTGAGCACTTGGTCCTGTTGATCCGGACTGGCATCGACGAACTTCTTTTTAAATTTATTGCGGCTTACCTGTTCCATCTTTCGGAGCCCTGCTATGAAAATTTCGGCCCTTGTCAACCGCGATTGATATCTTGGTGTTGGTACCGGTGTTTGGGAATCTGTATTAGGGCCAGTTTTATCTTTCTGACTGTCCTTGTGCTGGTAATCATGCTCTTCGCTATTTTGTCTAAACGGATCCCTCATATATTCCTTTGCATTTGTCCCCCAATAACTGGCCAACTGTTTATCAATAAAGTATGGGACTCCAAGCTCAATGGCCCCCGGGCCAATATCATCCTGCGGAAATAAACGCTCTGTTGCAGCTCCCAATATATCGAAATCTTCCTTACGGCTGAAAAACATTCGCGCTTCCTGTAGTGCTGCACCCTTTGCGGCCTCTTCTTTTATTTGAGCCTCTTGTTTTTTTTGATATTCATTTGTCAACAATCCTCCTAACAGAGAACCACCGACAACACCTCCTGCAACCATACCAGTGTTTTTAAGAAACTGGCGTCGGCTCAATCCTTTTTTTTCATCTTTATCCGAGTGCTGGTCTGTCACTCCTATTCCCTCCTTAAAAAGGATTAATTTTAATTTTTCACTTTGTTCCAATACTTTCCATCCACCCAAATTATTATACAAGCGTCTTCATTTAAATAATAAAAAAGCCTGATGATCAGTGTTTTACTGACATCAAAGCTTTTTATGATCAAATTATTGATTTCCGCTTTCCTTCTCCCCGTTAAGGTCAATTTTTTCACAGCCAGAATACAAACATGAATAGATATCCAGCCCCTCTTTTGCTTTTGCCATTCCTTTTAGATATGGAATAACCAAATCTTTGAAATCTGCTTCCACTCCTTTTTCCTCCAACAGTCCGTGCACATATAATTTCTTTTCATCAAATAGAAACGCAACATTTCCAACCGCTTTTCCATTTGCATCAACAATGCTCAGCAACTGGAAGTGCGGGTTTATAACCTCCGGCGAAAAATAAATTTCCAATTTAATTGCTCCTTTATGTGAACTTTAATTGCTCAAATAATGTTTCGCTACCTTTTGAAGGTTCCTCTTTCTTGACACGGATGAAAAACAGGCATAGTAACATGGCTAAAAATGTAATACCCGCCGTAGTTAAAAACATCCCAGATCTTGACCATTTCATAAGGGCACTGAAAACAGGCGGGCCGACAGCAACACCCAAAAATCTGACTGATCCATATAATGAGGTGACAAAGCCCCTGCGTTCTGCTGAAACAGATCCGGTAATAAAGCTGTTAATACATGGAAGTACGAGGCCTGTCCCGATACTACTGAAAACCAGAATGGAGAAAAAGGGGATTAGCCCTTTAAAAAAGACTAAAACCGAAAACGACGCTGTCATTAAAATTAATCCAATGACGATTAGCTTCTTCATTAATTTCATGTTTTTTCCTATTTTGCTTCCGGTAATATAAGAAGTCAAAGTCATGAATAAAAGGGGGATAGCTAAAATGCCGCCTTTTAATATACCATCGATTTGATGGTCTTTCTCGAGAATATCGGATATATAAAATAATATACCGAACAGTGTAAATAAGCATGCTGCGCCAGTATAATATGCAACAAACAGCCACCGCCCTTCTGTTTTAAAAACAGAACCCAGTCCCTTAATGTAATTGCCAACAGTGGGCGGTTCTTCCTCCTTTTTCTTTTCCTTTACAAAAAAAATGGTCAATAGAATGGATATAAGACAAAAAATAGGAAAGGCAAAAAATGCAGCATACCATATGACTAGTGCCAGCAATGAACCGAGAATCGGACTTATGACTTTCCCAAAACCGTTCGAAGCCTCAACCAGTCCTAGAACTTTACTTTGTTCCCCTCCTTTAAAAAGGTCCCCTGTCAAAGCCATGGCAATCGGAGCTGTCCCGGCTGCTCCGATTCCCTGCATGATTCTTCCAGCCAATACCCATATGTAAGCATTGGAGAACCATGCTGAGGCTGCACCAGCCAATATCCCACCGCTTCCATATAAAATAAGTGCCGGAATGATGATTGCTTTACGGGAAAAACGGTCGGATAAATAACCTAAAATTGGGATGGATACAGCAGCGGCCATAGAAAAAACTGTAATAATTAAACTAATTTTAAACTGAGAAACATCAAACTCACTTTTCATTTTCGGCAAGATCGGAATGAGCATGGAATTTCCCAGAACCAAAATCAGGGGAATGGATGCAATTGCAGTGATCGTCATCCCTTTATTTTTTTGCTTCGGCAACTTCTTCCCTCCCATCGCCCGGTTTTAATATCTTTTTTATTTTGGCGGCATACTTGCTTTTTATGCAAATACAATAAATTAATTCAACAATAAAATTGGCACTCTTGCCCAGCTTTTGAATAGTCTATCCTAGAAAATAGAGGAGGCGTTTTCCATATGGAATTTTTGGATTTGCCTGAGAGGACTTCTGGAAAGAGAACCTACGGCATTACCTCGATTGTTGATTTTGGGGTTCCTTTGAATGAATTAGAAAATATTTTACTGGATTACGGGCATATTATCGACATTGCCAAAATGGGGATCGGTTCGGCCTATGTCACCCCAAACGTTGAGAGAAAGGTCAACCTTTATAAAAAATATGACATACAGCCATATTGCGGAGGCACCCTGTTTGAAAAAGCCTATTACCAAAACAAGCTGACGGAATATACCCATTACCTAAGGAATTTAGGAATTGAGTGGATAGAGATATCCAATGGGACAATTGATATCCCACTAAACGATCGACTCAATCTTGTTTTACAGCTCAAAAACGATTTCCACGTGATAGCAGAAGTCGGATCCAAAGATGCAAACAAGCATATGTCCACATCGGATTGGGTAGAAGAAATCAGATGTCTGTTGGAATCCGGCTGTCAATATGTCATCACGGAAGGAAGGGATTCCGGCACGTCAGGTATTTACGATAAGACTGGGTTGATCAAATCTGAATTGGTCGATGAATTGTTAAAAGAGATTGACTTCAATAAAATCATATTTGAAGCGCCTCTTCCGAAGCATCAAATGTATTTCATCAACGAGATTGGACCTAACGTCAATTTGGGGAATGTAAAGCTGTCTGATGTTTTAATTCTAGAGGCACAAAGACGCGGGTTAAGATGCGAGACATTTTTCCTGGAGGAAACTGAATGCAAGTTACCTTTCTAAGGCATCTATCTACAGATTGGAATAAAGAAACAAGGCTGCAAGGTAGGCGCGATATTAGTATATCTCCTGTTACCGAAAAAGATTTGGAAGGCATCCAGAGAAATAAGGAGCACTTGGAGAGCTTTGCTCCCTTTGATCTTGTATTGGCCAGCACGTTAAAAAGGACGCAGGAAACGGCACAGCTTTACGGATATGAACCGAAAATCGAGCCCCTGCTTGATGAACTGGATTTTGGCATTTATGAAGGTGTTCCAAAAGAAAAAATGATTGAGACTTTGGGGGCCGTTTGGATGAACACCCCCCTTGAAGTTACACTTGGAGAACCCATTTGCAGTTTTGAAAAGAGAATCATATCATTCATGCAGAAATATAAAAGCCACAAAAACATTTTAGTCTTTGGCCATGGCGCTTGGATCAGAGGGGCATGGTCCTATTTAAAATATGGAAACATTAATAAAATGAATAAAATGGAGATAAAGAATAATGATTGCCTCTCCACACACTTACCGACTTAGGTAATTCCGTTGAATTGATAAGTATTTTTTATTTTCTCCTCCAGCTCAGAGCCATGGAGGTTATGCGATGAAACTTTATATGATAAATAAAATCTATTACGTTTGTTGACATAAACTGGCACACAATTGCGTAAAGGACAATCTTGTAATCTATCACAAGGGACGTTAAGAGAAAAATGAACAAGTTGATTCCCAACATGACTTTTCCTGGACTCCAATTTTTGTGAAAGGCAATCATCAGTGCAGGAATAACCATCCCCCCGCTTGACGCCCCGGCACGAATGAGCAGCCCAACGCCCAAGCCGAAAAACAGACTTCCGGCGGCCATGTCGAATAATAGAAAATGCGGATTCAATGGAAATTGCATTGTAAAAAAGCTGATGGTAGCAGAAGTGGTTGCTACTGAAAGCACTGTCCGAAATGTCCATGTATAGCCAAAGTAATTCAATGCGAACAATAAAAAAGCGACATTTGCAAGCCATAAAGAAAATCCCAATGACAAACCAAACCAATGATTGATTAAGAGGGCAATTCCTGCTGCACCGCCGGAGGGGATGGAATTTGGAAACAAAAACAAAGACATGGATACTCCCTGAAGAAATGCGCCTGTAAACAAACAAGCATACGTCAGTAAGAGCTTTCTCATGGAATCGAATACATACCCTTTATACAAGCAAATTTAGCTTCCATGTGCATCCCCTCCTTGTCCATTTTATGAGTGAATAATCTTATTATGAGGACAAATAAGAAACAAAGTGTAAAGCATTTGTTTGAAAATAAAAATTAACCTTACTCAACGGCGGTTAAGGTTATTTTTTATTCTCATGGGGCCCTGCCGACAAATCGGGAAAAATGTACACAGATTGAAAATGAATCCAAACAAGCGCTTTGGAAGATCAAATTCTAAACCGTATACCTTATTAGCTTCCTCACGTTTATACATCCTCTTTATTTGTGGGAAGGCTATGTTCAAGCTCGGCCAAGGTTTCAACAATCACCTCAATTCTGAATTTCTACGTTACGGAACCTTTCTGCAAGAATTAGGACCCAAAGCTGACAAATTGAATGTCACCTCGTTATTAATAAAGGCATCAATAACGTCGAATAACTTGTTGGTAATAGATCTATCTACATGATTCCATAAAGGACATTGTCTCACTTACACCCTTCGGAGGAGCAAAAGGGCAATTTTACTGCGAATCCAGGAAGGTTGCGATCGATTGTACCTATGCTTGTTGACGATGTCGAGGCCATATTAAGAGAACGTATGGCTCGTGACAAAACCCAATCGTAAGCTGATGGGAGAGCTGCATAAACACATGCCACTGCTCTGCCGTCACTCACTCTTTCCCCTCATCCAATAGTAACTTCCGTTATAAAAGTTCCTCTTTCGTTTCAGATTGGCTTGTAGTCGCGGGATTTATAATTTTCGTGTTCATAGAATGGTTCTTTGTTTTCGCCTTTTTCGTATGGTGTATTCGTAAGCCTGCAAATGATCGGAAATTCGCATTCTCGTTTAGGTAGAGGTGGCCATTGCCATTTGGACAAGGAATTGAATAATCTTCCGCCTATGACCTCGTCCTCCGAATACCGGGAATGTAGTTACTCTTCTAACAAGAGCACCTTTTGGTCAATGAAACGGATTAAAAAACGATTGACTCACGATGGAATCCAAGATAAAATGAAGAAAATCTTCAGTAATTTAGTAAATCAGTAAATCAGTGAAAAGAGAAAAAAAATGAAAATACCAACTACTTTAAAACATAAACCTGTTATCGTGTCAGAAAACTATGAGCAGGTTGACGGCCGACTCGCCCGAGACACGGATGCAAAAGGCCTTTCTTTAGGTTTGGCCCAGTGGAACGATAGGGGAAAGGTCGATATTTCTGCAAAGGTATGGAGATACACGGGAGAAAAATGGTCTAGGCAATCGGAGGAACTGCCTCTCCATCGTGTTCTTGATTTGTCTATTCTGATTTGCCGCTCCTTGGCGCATTTTCGCGAAGCATACAGATATGAGCATTTATATGATCCGCAGACCCCCGTCATCGATCGGATTGGCCTGCAAGGGGATGCCATGAACGTAGCGGTATGTACGGACAACGAGAAAATTAATGAAGATATTAAGCTGTTCGACCAAGCTCTAAGCGAGGATGATGAGATGATCAGCGAACGTCTGCGCACGTTATCAAAAATATTGCAGGAAATGGGATATTGAAGTGTTTGCCGATCGTTGTGTTCGAACGATTACCTTTTTCCCATCTAAGGCGATACTGCAGGTATTTCCCGGATGGAACGAATGTAGACCTTTGCAAATGCTGACGTAGATATTTCTGGCCCGAATCCTTTAAACTGGGAAACCATCTTTGAAGTCCGTTTTTGGATAAAACCGATCTGCATGAATTCCCTGTCAGGTTAGTTCAAGTTATCGCTCAGTATTTGTGATATTTAAGACTATTGATGAACTGTGTAAGAGGAGAGTAATGCATGGACCGGAATAAACGCAGGAAACTGCTTGAGGAATTTAAGCAGATCAAGACATATATGGGCGTCTCCCAAATCAAGAACAAAGTAAACGGTAAAATCTACATTAATAGCTATCCTAATATGAAAAACAAATGGTTAACCCTGCAGATGCAGCTAAACATGGGGAGCTTTTCTAATTCCCAACTGCAGAAGGATTGGCAACAATTCGGAGCCGACGCGTTCGATTATGAGGTGCTGGAGCAGAAGGAAACCGACAAGGTGACCGACATGCGCTGGGAGCTAAAGCAAATCTTGAAACCTTGGTTAGAGAAGTTGCAGCCATACGGAGACAGAGGCTACAATAAGCCTCCAAACAATTGATTGAATATATACAGAAAATACGGTTAGATGTAGAGATAAATAAACCCGTCAATTGAGAAATTGGCGGGTTTAACAATTTATAAGAATTTTAAAATGCCAATGCACCATCTAAGTATCGAATCGAAAATTTCTACACGGTTTTCTTTGGTGGAACCTCTTTGATTCAAAATAAGCTAGTACTGCCCCAAGAAGGTATCAAAAAGCCAGCCATGCGCTTAAACACGAATGCTTAGCATGCGTTTTTCGCTTTTAGCTGGCTGTCCTTTACTATACAATTATTGAACAGGAGCAAATTCATGAACCCAAACTTTCATTTTGGGAACCCATTTCATACCTGGATGGATACCTAAAATGGCTTTCTTGTATTCTTCCAAATTTCCATAGCCTTCCTGCCTTGCGTGCTCATCCGTCATTTCACCAAGGCTTTGGGAATAAACATTCTCAACGATAAATTCTTTTCCCTTCAATTCCATAATCTCACCTATGTCTGCATAGCGTCCATTTCTTCTTGTGGCTGTCTTTCGTCCCTCAATCACTTTTTTCACATCAGCAGGCACCGTAACTAGACGTTCAATTGTACAAGTTTTTGGTGGAAGGCTCTTGCTATCTTTCATTTAAAAAACCACCTTTAAAAATTCTTTGTCCTTTAAGCCTGAATATGCCCTTTCAATAAAAAGGAAGGTTCACAGGCCATACGTAATCAATTTTAACATATATTCCAAAGTAAAAAAATATACACAGGTCCGTTTAATCTATAGCGTGAGTCTTTCCATTAGTAATGATCACGATTAAAGTGGATGGCCGGGAGATGGAGGAAAAACGATGTCCCTTCATTGAGCTTGCTTTCCACCGTTATTTTTCCATTATGCGACTCAATGATTTCTTTGCAGTTAGCCAAGCCAAGTCTATGTCAGGTTGTTTTTTAGTTGATTTTGTGTATAATCGGTCAAATATAAACGGCATGCCTCTTCGGAAATTCCTTGCCCACTATCAGTGACAGCAAGTATCACTTGATCGTTATCACTATTATAAATATAAAACAGTCTAAGGCTAATTTCGCAGGTTTGGTATGCTTGAGTGCATTTAATATCAAGTTCTGCACTACTTGCTCCATTCTTCTCACATCCATTTCCACATATGGATGCCCACGCTGAGGTGGATCGGCCATTTTCGCTGAAAAGATCATGTTCAAACAAATTACACAAAGTTTGAACAATTCATCTGCATGAATATGTCATCCAAATGAAATCCCTCCGACTCCAATTTCGATAATTCAAATCATTATCATAGGAATCAAGTCTTATTATAAATATGTCATTTGCTGATAGATAGATGCAATTTCGTCTATTGGCATACGGACCAGACCGCTGGATGAAGGTGCAACAAACTCGATGGTCCCCGGAACAATTGGATCTTTTTGTTCACCCCAAGCAACATCTCTTTTTCTGCTATATTGCTGATACACTCCCTTCCCAACAAAGCAGGCAATTTTCGGACGATAGAACGAAATTTTCTCCATCAACTCTTCCCTGCCCTGTCTATATTCTTCTGCAGTGATTTCTTGTGCGTTTCGCGTGGGTCTTGATACGATATTGGTAAATCCGTATCCATGCTCCAACAACGTACCATCTTCACTGGGACGAAGCTTCCTTTCAGTCAGCCCTGCTTTATACAGGATCTTCCAAAAGCGATTAGTAGGATTGGCATAATGGTGGCCAGTCTCGCTTGATCGGATACTGGGGTTGAAGCCTATGAACAAGATGCGCAAATCTTTTTTGATATGGTCAGGAATCGGGTTCATTTTTCTAGCTCCTTTCTTTCAGTTAAAAACGTAACCGCCAAGAAACTGCACTGACAGACAAGACCACTCCTGCAGATGCAAGCTGCAGCAAACCAATGAAAACAGGAGCCATCCCCCTTGGGGCGGCTCCATGTCCAGTTTACCAACTATTCTACTTTTACTCTCCAGCCAAACGGATCTTCTTCTTTACCTGTTTGAATGCCTGTCAATGCTTTATATACCTTCAATGACAATTCTCCTGTTTCCCCATTATTGATAACCATTTTTTCGTTTTTCCAGGATAATTCTCCGATAGGTGAGATGACAGCTGCTGTACCGGATCCGAACGCTTCTTCTAACTGCCCTTTTTGATAGGCCACGTGCAACTCATCAATCGAGATCCTTCTTTCCGATACAGGAACTCCCCAATGTTTTAGAAGCTCAATGACAGATTTTCTGGTGATTCCTTCCAGTATGCTCCCGCTTAATGCTGGTGTGACCACTTCCCCATTAATTTTAAAGAACACATTCATGCTTCCGACTTCTTCAATATACTTATTTTCTTTTCCATCAAGCCATAGTACTTGGGAATACCCTTCAGCACTTGCTATTTCCTGCACAATCATGGCGCCTGCGTAATTGCCGGCTGTTTTCGCGTTTCCAGTTCCCCCGCGGACAGCCCTGACATACTCGTTTTCCACCGCAATTTTTACCGGGTTCATCCCTTCCTTATAAAAGCTGCCAACCGGAGACATGATGATCATGAATTTGTATGTTTGCGAAGGTGTTACATCCAGGTTGGGCTCCGTGGATATAATAAACGGGCGTATATATAATGACATGCCCTCTTGATTCGGAATCCAGTCCCTGTCAATGGAAACAAGCTTTTTCAATGCTTCCAAAGCAAGATCTTCGTCCACTTCCGGAATACACATACGAACACTTGACCTGTTCTGCCTCTTGATATTTTCATCAGGTCTGAAAAGAAAAACTTCTTCATTTTCTGAAACATATGCTTTCAAGCCTTCGAATATCGTTTGCCCATAATGAAAAATGGTCGCAGCCGGATCAAGTGTAATCGGCTGATATGGGACGATTCTAGGATCATGCCAGCCTTTTTCGCGTGAATAATCCATGATAAACATATGGTCGGTATATGTTTTTCCAAATTTCAAGTCGGAAAAAGAAGGCTTTTCTTTGCGTTTGGTACTAAGTTGGATGTCTATTTGATTTTTCAACACTTGATCTCCTTCTCTCATTTAATCTTTTCTTTTAAACATTTAATCACTTTACTCGCGGATCTGTCCATCACCGGTTACGAAAAACTTGGTCGATGTCAGGGCATTGAGTCCCATCGGACCACGGGCGTGCAATTTCTGTGTGCTGATGCCGATCTCGGCACCATAACCGAATTCAAACCCGTCTGTGAATCTTGTGGAAACATTATGATAGACAGTGGATGCGTCAACTCCTGTCAGGAATTTCTGTGCATTTTCATCACTCGAAGTAATAATAGCTTCAGAATGTTTTGTTCCATATTCATTGATATGCTGAATAGCTTCATCAACATCTTTTACGACTTTTACACTTACAGTGAGTGCCAGGTATTCCGCTGCCCAATCTGAAACATCGGCTTCTTTGGCCTCAAGCAAAACTTCGCAAACGGCTTTGTCTCCATAGATTTCCACATTATTTTGCCGAAGCTTTTCAAGCAGTTCTACCCCATGTTTTATAAACCAGTCTTTTTGTATAAGTACCGTTTCAATGGCATTACATACAGATGGACGCTGCAACTTGGCATTCAGCACAATGTTCTCAGCCATTGTTCGATCTGCAAATTCATCTATATAGACATGGCAGTTGCCAGCTCCGGTTTCGATGACAGGAACAGTCGATTCGCGGATAACCGTTTCAATGAGCTGTTTTCCTCCGCGCGGAATCAACACGTCCAGATAATCGTTCAATTGGAAAAGCTCTTTGGCGGTTTCCCTGCTTGTATCTTCGATAAGTTGTACGGCATCTACTGGAATTGCACTTCTTCCTAATGCCTCATGAATCGATCGGACGAGGGACAAATTGGAATACTTTGCTGAAGAGCTTCCTCTTAATATAACCGCATTACCTGTTTTTAACGACAGAGTGGCTGCATCAATTGTCACATTTGGCCTTGCTTCATAAATCATACCAATTACGCCAATAGGCACTCTTTTTTTCCTGATCGTCATGCCGTTTTCTTTTTCAATGGATTCCAATGTTTCACCAATAGGATCTTTTAAATCTATCAAAAGCTTAATGGCGTGAGACATATCCTTAATTCGTTTTTCATTGAGCATGATCCTGTCCAATACTGCTTCAGACAGACCTCTTTCCCTTCCTGCCTGCAAGTCCTTCTGATTTTCTGTTAGAATGTCATCTTTATCTTTTAAAAGTTGCTCAGAAATCAAGTCAAGCGCCCTGTTTTTTTCTTCTGTTGATTTGCTGACAAGTTCCCTGCTCGCTTTTAATGCTAATTTTCCTTTTGCTACCACTTCACTTGCCAGCATGTTTTCTTTCAGTTCCATAGAATCATCCTCTCCTGTCCATTAATCATTCTATTTTCAAACTTTGACCCATCGGTTCCGATGAATGACCTCTATCATTGGAATCAACGTGTTTTTCTTTTCTTCACAGTTTCTTTTTTCAATCAAATCCCTGAGTTCCTGTGATGAATATGTGACTTCCCCTCTTCCCAACAATCCGTTTACTCCGTAAACTTCAACAACATCACCTTTATGAAAGTTCCCTTTCACCTTGAAAACTCCTGCAGGAAGCAAGCTTTTGCCCCTGTGAAGAATCGCTTCCTCAGCTCCTTGGTCAACATATATTTTTCCCGAGGTTTCGGAATGGAAGGCAATCCATTGCCGGCTTGTATTAATGGGATCTAGTGTACCATTCGCGATGTAAGTGCCATCGCCGTTCCCGCGCATGATTTCAAGTAATTTTTCCTTTCCGTTCCCTTTACCGATGAAAACCGGTACACCGAGGGAGACTGCCGTTTTTGCCGCCAACAATTTGGATTTCATGCCGCCCGTTCCTACTTTGGATCCTGTCTCATCAGCAGATTTTAGCAAATCTTTTGTGATATCTTCCAGATAATCAAATTTCTTCGCATTAGGATTTGTCCTCGGATTGGAATCATATAGACCGTTAATATCCGTTAATATGATGAGCATATCGGCATGTATAAACCCGCTGACAAGAGCAGAGAGCATGTCATTGTCACCGAATGTCAACTCATCGACAGCCACGGTATCATTTTCATTTATAATCGGTAAAAGTCCCCGGTCCAATAGTTCGCTTATCGTTGCAAAGGCATTTCTGTAACGGGATCTATCAGAAAAATCACTGCGGGTGAGCAAAATTTGTGCAGGGGTAATGTTAAAATCGCTCAATTTTTCAGTATAGGACTGGATAAGCAGGCTTTGGCCAACCGCTGCCGCGGCCTGTCTGCCTTTTACCGTCACCGGGCGGGTGGGATACCCCAAGCTTCTGAACCCGGCGGCCACCGCACCTGATGAAACCAGAATCACTTCATGGTTGCCGTTCTTTAGAGCAGCCAATGCCTGAACGTGATCAGCAAACTTATCCTGATCGATTTCCCCTCTATCATTAGTCAGTGAGCTGCTTCCGATTTTAACAACGATCCTTTTTTTTCTCATCGGTCTATCTCCTATTACATTAATCATTCTCAGAAAAATAAAATAGCTCTCCCATCCTCATATAAAGGACGAAAGAGCGCTGCTTCCGCGGTACCACCATTATTGGGTGCAATTAGCACCCCACTTTGCCTGATAACGCCAGAAAACGCCCATGTTTTTGCACGGGACTCAGAAGGCAGGTTCAACGGTTTTCCAGTGGCGAAATCTCTCAGCTTGTAAATTCCGCTCTCTTGTCACGGAACAATTCCGTTTACTAGTCCTTCGTCTACATTCAACGTTCATAATTTGATAACCATTATGAACGTGAAGAATGAATTTGTCAAGGTGAGAAGTCTAGCCGCCAGCTATGAAGAGTACATTTATAAATATCAATTGTGAATACTGAAATCCTCTTTAAGTATATGTAAAAATTTAACTTCATTCAGCAAAAGTCTCCCACTTCTGTAAGTGGTGAGATGAATGCCTATTGGTATTCCATTCAGTGGGGGTTCAAACCTCGACTGAATAAAGTTAAAGCCTCCGGCGGATGCCACAGATTTTCAGAGTAAATTTATCGAGCGGAGCTCGATAAAATCTAGGCGCAAATACGCCAAGGCGCATTTGATTTTGTACTTTCCGGTTTTTTGGACAAAAAGGCAAGACCAATCTTTTTATAAGATTTTTTAATTTGTGGTTATGTTCCGTTTAAGCTTTTTTCCTCACCAATGCCATCCCTATTACATCGATCAACAAAGTGAAACGTGGTAGAGTACAAAGCTCCAAATTCTAACACCACACAAAATGCGTAGATTTTGGACCCCACAATCACTTATCGGCTTTTTTACTCCACCATGTAGCGAGCAACGAGCCTGAAATATTATGCCAGACACTAAAGATGGCACTTGGTACAGCAGCAAGTGGGGAAAAATGCGCTGCCGCCAATGCCGCACCAAGTCCAGAGTTCTGCATGCCTACCTCGATGGCAATGGCTTTCTGGTCAGAATAGTCTACTTTTAATAAGCGAGCAATCCACTAACCTAACAAATAGCCCAGACAATTATGCAAAATGACAACAAGTAAGATCAGCAAACCTGTTTCGGCGATTTTCTGCTGACTTCCACTGACAACTGCCGCGACGATGGCGACAATCGCAATAACAGAAACGAGCGGCATAGCTTTTACACTCTGCTCTACTTGCTTGCGGAAAAGCATTTTTGCAATGAGTCCAAGAATAATTGGAATAAGGACAATTTTCACGACCGATAAAAACATATCTCCTGCCGAAACTGGTAGCCATTTGCTAGCTAGCCATAGGATCAATGCAGGAGTTATAAAAGGTGCCAATAACGTGGTGCAAGATGTGATGGCAACGGATAAGGCCACATTCCCTCTTGCCAAAAAGGTCATGACGTTTGACGAAGTACCACCAGGGCAGCAACCTACAAGGATGACACCTGCCGCAACTTCAGGCGGTAGCTTAAATCCAACAGCAAGTCCAAAAGCGATGAGTGGCATAAGCGTAAATTGCGCAAGGACACCAATCGCCACTTTTTTCGGATGCTTTAATACTTCTTTAAAATCGTCCACAGATAATGTCATACCCATCCCGAACATAATAATTCCAAGAAGTATAGATATGTAGGGCGCAATCCATGTAAAACTGCCCGGCATAAAAAATGCCAATACTGCAAATAACAATACCCATATTGCGAAGGTATTGCCTGCAAATTGGCTAATCCTATCTAATGTCTTCAATTGTATAAACCTCCCTTAATATATATTGATTGATTATACACGCTATGCGGAATTTCACAATAAATTTAATTGAACATGTCTACGGAGGTAATTCCGCATATTTATTGTACTGATGAAAATTAAAACAGCTCTTTCGTCCTGTATATTAAAATCAAAGTAATATTCATCCTCTCTATTCTTTGGCAGAGTTTTTATAGTAAAAATGCATAGAATACGCGCTTAGTTATTTGACGAGTCAAAAAATTTGAAATATAATGGTATTGATTGCTTCTTATGCCAATGACTAAATTGTCCTTTCATTTTTGTATTTGTAGAAGTCTTTTTGATCTGTGAGTCTATCGAAGGGGGACATGCATTGGTGAATACATATTTGGCAGTTCACTCAACCGATAACCTTCATGTAAAAATGAGAGAGTTGGAATCCGAGTGGGGGTATTTTGTTTCCGATAAACAGAAGCCGGTTAAAGTACGGCAAACAATTTACCAATCTTGGAAAAGGTGTGAGGCATATCAGGTCGATCCACTCCAAAAGCAAACCTCCATCATTATTGACGATCAACGTTTAGACGAAACAATAAGCCATTCGGAAATGTATAAAGCATCTCTCCCCATTGTTGAATCATTACATCAGCAAGTACAGGGCACTGGACACCTCATCACCCTTGCCGATGGTAAAGGAACAATCATACATTTGGAGGGGGACCAAAAGATAAAGCAGCAAGCCGCAGAGATGAGTTTCATTCGCGGCGCAGACTGGAGTGAAAAAGCTGCCGGATCAAATGCAATTGGAACTGCATTGGCGGTTGGCCACCCTATTCAAATTTTTTCACACGAACATTATTGTGAAGGTGTTCATCCATGGATATGTTCAGCAGCTCCAATCAAGGACCCTTTAACAGGAAAAGTCCTGGGCATTATCGATTTAACAGGGCCAAGACAGCTTGTTCAACCTCATTCTCTTAGTGTAGTACAAAATATATCAAAGATGATCCAACATAACTTTAAGACACATTCCCTTAAACAACGGCATCAGTTACAGAAATTTTATGATGGCTTTGTCAATAGATGGAAATCAGATAGCGTCATCATGCTTGACGAAATGTTAAATATTATCCATGCGGACCAAAAATGCCTTTTTTTATTGCAAATTGACCACTGGAAACAACTAGCTGTCCATCAAGAGTTTCACCATATTCGAAATTCATTGCTTACAAATAATGAATATGAATGGGAGCTGGACGTTCCTTCCCTTCAAATTAAAGTATTTATTCAAGTGATTGTTCAAGGGTCGGAAAGAATCGGTTATTTGCTTCATTTAGAAAAGACTAATCAAATAAGGAATTATACTTATTGGGGGCGAATCATTGGAAATTCTCAACCAATGAATCAACTAATATCCAGGGCAAAAATAGTAGCTCCAACTAACGTTTCAATTCTACTTACCGGAGAAAGCGGAACAGGAAAGGAAGTATTCGCTAGAGCCATTCATAAAGAAAGCTCACGCAGTCAATCACCGTTTATTGCTATAAATTGCGGGGCCATACCGAAAGAACTAATGGCAAGTGAACTGTTTGGTTACGAGCCTGGTGCTTTTACTGGCGGAAACCCTAAGGGGAAAGCCGGAAGATTCGAAGAAGCCGATGGTGGAACTTTATTGTTAGATGAGATTGGTGAGATGCCACTTGATTTGCAAGTGCATCTTTTACGAGTCTTACAGGAAAAAGAAATCGTAAGGCTTGGCGCATCCCGTTCGAAAAAAGTTGATGTTCGAATCATAGCGGCGACAAATAGAAATATGCGGGAGCTGATTGCAGAAAGGAAATTTCGAGAAGACCTATACTACAGACTTAATGTCGTAGAGTTCCATCTTCCTTCGCTAAGAGAACGCAAAGAGGATATTCCTCTCCTTACACGATATTATATTATCCATTATGCAAAAAAACACGATAAACCAGTACCGACAATCGGGAACGAAGTTCTTTCATTGCTGAATCAATACCACTGGCCTGGAAACATTCGAGAGCTGACAAATACAATTGAGTATGCTGTGCTTTTTTGCAGTAATAACCACATTACAATGGATTCTTTGCCAGATTTTTTTAGAGACAGCAGTCAGGGATTAATCAGTGAACATCATGAATTTACCGTTTTGGAGCAGGAGGAAAAGAATAAAATTAAACAGCTGATTGAGGAAACAGGGGGAAATCTTTCTGAGGTTGCAAGGCGCTGCAAAATTGCCAGGACAACACTTTATCGAAAAATAGAGAAATACCAACTTAAAGTTACGTAAGGAGAAACGGTTTATCCAGGTTAAAGGGTAGACCGTTTCTCGCCTTATATTAATAGTTTTGCATAATCCCTTCGCTAATGATGAGTTCAGGTTCGACAGAAGCTTTAATATCTTCTACCGAATAGCCTTCTGCAATTTCGATCAATGTTAATCCCTTCTCAGTAATATCCATTACTGCTCGGTCTGTAATGATCCGATTCACTACCTTTTTACCCGTTAAAGGAAGAGTGCAAGATTTTAATATTTTAGGATTTCCGTGTTTATCTGT
Organism: Siminovitchia fordii DSM 16014 = CIP 108821; assembly: GCF_000374565.1. Taxonomy (GTDB): domain Bacteria; phylum Bacillota; class Bacilli; order Bacillales; family Bacillaceae_C; genus Siminovitchia; species Siminovitchia fordii. The sequence continues at coordinate 55,577 of NZ_KB894685.1, forward strand.
GTGTTCCATGATGACAATAATTTTCTTGGCACCGTGTACAAGGTCCATTGCCCCGCCCATCCCTTTGATCATTTTTCCAGGAATCATCCAGTTGGATAAATCTCCTGTTTCAGATACTTCCATTGCTCCCAAAATCGCCACATCAATATGACCGCCCCGGATCATCCCAAATGATTCAGCACTGTCAAAAAACGCCGCACCATCTATAGCAGTAATCGTTTCTTTGCCTGCGTTGATCAAGTCAGGGTCAAGATCTTCTTTAGTAGGATAAGGGCCAATTCCCAATAATCCATTTTCAGATTGTAAAACAACCTGTTTATCTTTTGGAATAAAATTTGCTACAAGTGTTGGAATTCCAATACCCAAATTCACATAGTCGCCGCTTTTAATTTCCTTTTCTGCTCTTTTGGCAATTTGTTCACGTATAATCACCTTATCTTGCTTCATGTTCATTCCCCCTTTCCCGAATCGATTAATTTCTTACAGTCAATCGTTCGATCCGCTTTTCTTGCTGCCCGATGATCATTTTTTGAACATAAACGCCAGGGGTGTGGACAGTATTAGGGTCAAGCTGTCCCGCTTCAACAATTTCACCTACCTCCGCTATTGTAACTCTACCGGCAGCGGCCATCATCGGATTAAAGTTTCTTGCTGTCTTGTTAAAAACCAAATTCCCCATCCGGTCTGCTTTCTCAGCGTAAACGAGACTGAAATCTGCTGTCAGTGCTTCTTCCAATAAATAATATTTACCGTTAAAACTTCTCACCTCGCGCTTTTCTGAAATGGAGGTGCCGACACCAGCAGGGGTATAAAACGCTGGGATTCCCGCTCCACCAGCACGAATTTTTTCTGCTAGTGAACCTTGAGGTGTTAACTGAACTTCAATTTCACCGGCCAACACTTGCCGCTCAAACTCTTTGTTTTCACCTACATATGAGCCAATGATTTTTTTGATTTGATTGTTTCTCAATAATAATCCAAGCCCCCAATCATCGACTCCACAATTATTTGAGATAATCGTTAAATTTTTAGCACCTTTTTCAGCCAATGCTATAATCAGATTCTCGGGTATTCCAACTAATCCGAATCCGCCTACCATGATCACAGCTCCGTCATGTATATCTTTTATTGCTTCTTCAAATGATGTCAGGATCTCTTTCAAGCTGGTAACCCCCTTACTTAATTGTTTTCACAAAAGGCGACGGTTTTTAACCGTCGCCAGATGCGTGTCAGGCCTTGCCTGGTAATGGAGTATTGATCCATTCGTTATAAAATGTATCGATATCCGGCTCAAAGTCCCTAATTACCGGGTACCAGGGTGTAACGGCTTCTACTTCCAATTGGGAAGCACAACCTGGGCAATAGTATTCTCTTAATACCTGCCATTCAGTATCAGGAGCCATCAATTTAGGATATATTTCATTCATTTTTTCCTCAGTATCCCGGACAAATATATTGGCATGCAGTTTCCAATTGTCTTTGTAATCACAGAATTCATACCCGCAATCACACTTCACAATCCGGGCGCCATCTTGTTTTTGAACAATAAACAAGTGCTCTCCAATAGGAAGTAAGATCGGGTCATCCCAAGGAACCCTGTCTTGCATGATGCTTAAATAAATATCAAACCTATCTTTGTCTTTATGGGAGGACATCATTGTTTTTAATTGATAGAATTCTAATGTCCCATCAATAAGTTCCCCAATTAACTTTTTATCGTATTTTGCCATGTTACTTCACCCCTGTCTTGAAACGATTGATATGCTTTCCAAGCTTAGGCATATTTAATTCATCTTCATGAATCATCCAGTCCTCAGGTAATGTCCAAAATTCTTTAAATTCATTTGTGAATTTTTCACTCAGTGCGAAGCTTTCAGCATACATATTTCTTACTTGCAATGATGCTTTTTGATCGACTATATTTTGCTTCTCCTGAATGACCCATTCTTGTGCAGGGATACTTCTTCGTAAGCGTTCCTTCCGGATTGCTTTCCGCTTTTTCTCGGTTGCCTTGATATCGACCGTATACGTCCCGTTTTCTTCTTTAAACACACAACCGAACACTTTTTCTGCATAACGCGGGAGGATAAGTCTTTGGTTTAAATCGGCTTGCACATCTTTTGGATTGCGCTCGATTGGGTCGCCATATCCCGGGCCTCCACGCAAATAGTTCATGATGAGGTCATAATCACCGAATTCTTCTTGTGTAGAGCAAGTCTGTCTGTCACGGTGAATGACTTCAGCTTCCATATTTTCTTCATAAAGCGGATTGTCTGGATCTATATCGCCTCCAAGCGGCAAAGGCAGCCTCTTTTCAATCCTCTCTTTTAAATTAGTGTTATTAGCTGTAAAACGATAACCTGCGGAAGCTGGATAACCTCCCATTAACCCGCAATCTGTAGCCATTACACCAGCACCAGCAACGAACATTGTCCATTCTTTCGCACCCCAACCCAAACGCAGTGACTGCCACCCGTTACCGCCACGGTATTTTCCAGCACCGCCTGATCCAGGTAATATTTCCCTTCCCATGTAAACAAGCGGTTCGAGAAGTTCCCATATTTCCATGTCCCCCATATCGCCTTCTGGGTTCCATAAAGCCGCAGTATGACTGATGCCATCGTTAACTGCGCTTGCTCCCACGCCGCAGGCAGCGGTTTCAAAACTATTAAGGGCTGAAAGCCCTCCATATTGATCAATTCCGCCTCCCATCAGCCAGTTGGAAGTATGAGCATTGCCTGCATTGACTTCTTCCAGATATCCGCGCCCATAGTATGCCCGGCTTAATCCCCGCCATAATGGTGACCAAGCCGCCACGAGTGCATGCCATGTGTTAGAGTGGGCGGAACGAATGTCATCAGGGTTTAGCCATGAACCCAAAGGAGTTCCGAATTTACTTGCATAATAAGCTCCATCATTGATCCGGTCATTTGGTACAAGTGTTTGGGACAGCATGACCCAGATGCCGCTTGTCATAGACACTGGAGTAGCATTAAACGGATGCCATCCCCAACGGCTTGCTCCTTCAAAATCAATTTCAAGTTTAGCATCCTTATGGACGGTAATTTCAGAAGGGGAATGCATAATCGTGTCCACCTGAGCAAATTTCGGAAGGTCCAATCCCTTAAACTGCACGTCGCTGAATGAAACCTGACGATATTTCCCTGGTATTAGCATGGTTTTTACCTGATTGACAAACCCACGGCGACCATCTTCTATAATTTCCCGAATAAATGTTTTGTACGTGTCGATACCTTCTTCTTGAATAACATCCAAAACAAGATCACGGATCATGTGGCAGCCTGCAACACGTGTTTTTTCATCCAGAGTCCAATATTTCACCGCTCTTACGGAACGAGTGCTTTCCAGCAGCCAGTCCCTTGATAAAACATCATTTTGTCCGATTTTCCGGCAGGTTACCTGGTAACCGTCATCATAGCGTTGCACAGGACCCATCGGCATACTTCCAGGAGCGGAAGCCCCTGTATCAATAACATGGGTAACCCCGCCTACCCAACCGACAATTTCATCTTCCCAAAAAATAGGAACCAGCGTATGAACATCACACGTATGCACATTCCCAACATGATTGTCATTGTTACAGAAAATGTCTCTATCCGCGATTCCTGGATTCTCTTCATAATCATTTTCAATCATAAATTTTATAGCTGCTCCCATTGTCCCGACGTGGATAATAATCCCTGTCGATGTAACAATAGAATCCGCTTCTGGAGAGTATAAACTGAAGCACAGTTCACCTTCCTGCTCTACGATGGGAGAAGCAGCCACTTTCTTAGCAGTTTCCCTTGCATGGACGACCCCGCCGCGAAGTTTTGAATAAATCTTCTCAAACCTTATTGGGTCTGACTCTTTTAAAGACAAGGAAGTCAATCCGGCATAATGCCCCGTTTCTTTACTGATTTGTGTCATTTCATGACGCATTTGTTTTAATGTCTTTCCATCCCAGCCGATCGGTTTTTGTGTCTGTGGCAGAACACGATCTATTGCTTTTGCCAAGTTGAATACCTCCTAGCAATGATTATTTTAATTCCTTCAGATGGAAAATCCGGTTCTCATCCAGATAAGCTTCAAACCCTGTGGGAACAACCAAGGTTGTTGCTGTGGATTCAACAATGGAGAATGCCTTAATCCGGTTCCCAGGCATCAATTTTTCCATCTCGTAAATATCGGCGTATTGCCACCCGTCTGTCCAATAGACTTGGCGGGTTCCTAAGAATGCTTCTTTCGGAGGCGTCTCCCCATACAAAGGCTCAGACGGAATCTCTGGCTTTGGTACATCAACAACTCCGCGAACAATCGCTCCGGTAATGGAATAACCGAGCTCTGGGGACAAGGCTGACTTTGCATAGACTCTTGTGTACATGTCCTCGAAAGTATTAACAAGTGTTTCAAAGTCGTCTACATCTTTAAATTCTTTAATAGGTGCTTCAATTTCCAAATCATTGAGTTGCCCTTGATACTGCATACGATAAAGAAGACGGAAGTTCACATCATCAGGCAAATAGTCATTCTTCCTGAATTCTTCTGTCACTTTCTCCTTAAGCTCGTTCCATGAAGACTGTAATTCTTTTCCAACCTTCATAACGGTCTTGCCATCAGCATCCTCATCTACATTCAAGTCCAAAGTTTTGTCATAGCGGTATTCAAAGTCTGCAGCGCCACAGCCAAACGCAGAGAATCCAGCAGCCCATGCCGGGATCAATATATCTTCAAAGCTCAATCCTTTCGTGTAACCGGCTGTATGTAACGGGCCTCCCCCTCCATAGGAAAAACATACATACTGAGATGGCGAATACCCCTTGCCTAGAATCATGGATTCCAAATAGTTTCGAAGCTGTGATTCTAGTAATTCTATAACCCCCAGTGCCGCTTCCTCGACAGGTAATCCAAGAGGATCTGCTATTTGAGTTTTGACGGCATGGTATGCTCGTTCGCGCGACAGCTTAATTGCACCGCCAATAAAATTATCTGGATTGATCAAACCAATCACAACATGGCAGTCAGAAACAGTAACAGTTTCAATGCCTCCTTCGGGGTTACATACTCCTACAAGTGATCCGGCGCTATCCGGGCCCAGTGTCAGATTTCCGTAGTTCGGATCAATCCTTACATAGCTCCCAGTCCCGGCACCAGTTGTATCCATAGAAACTAAGGGCAAAGATAAAACAAGTCTGGCCATATCAGGGCTGGAATTAATGGCAAGGTCACCTTGTGTAATCAGCCCTATATCAAAACTTGTCCCTCCAATATCCGAGCAAGCTACATTTTTAAGCCCGAGACTTTCCGCTAAATATTTTGCTCCCACCATTCCCCCTATTGGGCCAGAAACACATGTCCTGGCTAGTTCATTTGCTTTTATACTGATGGTTCCGCCATGACTGGCCATAATTCTTAAATTGAAATCGGTTCCATTTTCCTTTAAAGCTGTATCTATTCTTTCCAAGGTTTTTCTGGATGGCTCAGCGGCATAGGCTTCTACAATCGTTGTGTTTGTCCTGTGAGATTCCTTTCGCACCGGATAATAATCCACTGTGGCAAAGACCTGGATATCCTTTTTAGCCTTCTGAATTAAATCTTTTGCCACGTCTCTGATTTTTCTCTCATGTTCTGGATGCTTGTATGAATGGAGCAAACTAATGACAATCGCTTCCACATCTTCATTTATTAACTTTTGAATGGCTGGCTCGATTTCATGTTCATATAATGGAATAACAACATTCCCAAACATATCTACCCTCTCGGTAATGCCGACAGTCCATTTTCGTGGTACTAACGGTGGGTCAAAATGATGTGTGTTAATATGAATCCGGTCAGAATAGGAATAACCTAGATAGGATTGAATGCCTCTTCCCATCCGATGGTTATCTTCCATTCCTTTATTCACTACTAAACCAACACGGCGCCCAACTCTGGATACAAGACGATTAAGCATGGCGGTACCGGAATAAACCCCAGCCCGCAAATTAGGGAATTCCTGGTCCACTTCTGCATCCCATTGTCCCAATGCGTCTTTGGCAGAGTTCAACAGCCCTATGTGCTCATCCATCGGTGTAGTCTGAGCTTTTCCTACAACAAAATCCCCCGTTTCATCGATTATGAAGGTGTCTGTCATTGTCCCGCCTGCGTCAATCGCAAGAATTTGTGACTTTGCCAAATTGTTTTTCTCTCCTTTCCATTTAATTAATAACTATAAGTGCAAATAGCATGCCAACCTGTTTTCGAGTAAAAACTCCTATGAAACCGTTTTAATATTGATTAAATATGGGGCCTAATATAAACTAATTGTATTCTTTCGATACATGTGTAGCGAAACGTTGTATTCACAAAAAGAAAGCATTCTTTTATCCATACAAAGCGGAGTAACTATGATGAGATAAAGAATAAGAAAGTGCGAAAATGCTTGCTTATCGGCGCAAAGTAGTCGGCCTTTGCCTGCATCAGCGATTAGCTTATTCCTAATGCCCAAAATGCCCTCGATAGTCTCCCCCGCACTAACACACCTATCCGCGCAGGAAGGCCAAGCGTCACCACATCCTTCGGATCCGAGAGACCCAGGACATTTATATTTTTTTCCAAATAAAAAAGCTTCGGTAATCAATTACCAAAGCGAATATGATGAAATCATAATGTTATTTGTGTTTATTAAGTAGTGTTTTAAGCCTTTCCCGCATATCCGCTGCAAGCTCGTCAATTTCTATCACTCTCTCTATTTCGGTAAAGTTTTTCCGGTCATGGAAAAATAAATGGTGCAGCGCGCTGATAGAAATAGTGTTCTCAGGACGATCGATCAATGTGACGGACGAATCATCGTTCACCAACCCTTCTTCCAACACCCTTGCAAAGTAGCCCGTTTTCCCTTTTTGTATAAATTGTTCAAAAAAACCCCTGACCCTGTTAGCAATGTCGACTTTTGCACATGGTATCCTGCTTTGAGTGATTTGAACCTTTGCATCACCTAACTGGTATATATCTCCAACATATGTTTCGGTCTCTGTATGTCCTACAATGGTGATATTTTCTCCAAAAGCGGGCACAGCCAGTTCCTGTCCGGATAAAATATTCCATTCTGAATAATGTTCATAAGGGTAAAAACAGACAGCCCTGTCAACCCCACCATGACTTTCACGATCGGCTACGTCATCATTATCGAAACCTGTTTTATAAAGATATGCCGATGATACAGGCTTTTTCTTTATCCCCGAATTGATGACTCTTCCAAAAGGATTTCCGATCAACTGCGGCCGTCCTACGTTCAATGATCTAATAATGATATGATTCTCCCTTCTCTTCCTTTTTTATAATTATACTTGTTTTGTACACAAAAAACCCGGCTAAGCCGGGTTTGGATGATTGCTAATTTCATTTAATTGATACAGCTTTCCGTTTTTTCCATAGGGAGTATCCGCCCTTGAGATTCCGCACATTTTTTATTCCGTTGGCCTGTAAAATACTAGCAGCTACGGCAGATCTAAACCCTGAAGCACAATAAACAACAACAGGCCTACCCCGAGGCACTTTATTCAGGCGGTCCGGCAAGGTACCCAGCATAATATGTGCTGAACCGGGAACACGACCAACTTCCCATTCATCTTGATTACGGACATCCAAAACAACGGGCTTCTCGCTTTCCAACATACGATCCAAGTGACCCGGCTCAATTTCTTCACATTTTTCAAGCTTCGGATAATTCCTCACTGTAGAAACGACATCCATGTAGCCGGCTATTCGTTCAATGCCGATTGAATGTAGGGCAGTCAATAAATTATTTATCGTCCCAGATTCCACTAACAGATACAAAGGTTTATCGTAGTCTGTAAACCATCCGACCCATTTTACAAAAGATTTATTGAAAGGAATATTGATCGTTCCTGGAATATGGCCTTTCGCAAATTCATTTACATCACGCGTATCAATAACCATCCCGTTTTTTAGCCACTGGATCAAATCGGATCTGTCATTTGATTTTGAAGGACCGGCCAAATCCCCTATTAAAGGAGGCCCTGATTTATTGACTCGCTTCATGATGGAAAAATATTTCGGAGGTTCAGGCTGCCCACAAAGCAAGTCTTGCATAAATTCTTTCTCGTCCTCATACTGTAAAGCCGGGTTAAACATTTTCTCATACCCAACAGTTGAGGACGGAATGGCGCCCAATGACTTTCCACAGGCACTTCCAGCACCGTGCGAAGGCCACACTTGCAAATAATCCGGAAGCTGTTTAAATCTTCCAATGGAAAAAAACATTTCTTTGGCACCTTGTTCTGCTGTACCTTCGTATCCTGCAGCTTTTTCTAGCAGATCTGGACGTCCGACATCGCCTGCGAAGATAAAGTCTCCCGTAAAAATTCCCATCGGTACTTCAGCCCCACTCCCACTATCCGTAAGCAGAAAGGAAATACTCTCAGGAGTGTGTCCGGGTGTATGCATGACTTCAAACGTAAGGTCGCCGATATTAAAGGTATCGCCGTCCTTTATTAACCGGTGGTTCACATTGATCAAATTCTCGTACTTCGAATTCGTCCCGCCTTCATCCGATAAATATATTTTTTGCACCTGTCCTGGCCTCCAATTCCCTCGTTCCGGATACAAAATCAGCATGTATATGCGTTTCCGCAGAGGCGGTTATTTCCAATCCGTTCGATTTCGCCGTCTGTATATACTGATCGACATTTCTGGAAGGATCGATGACAATGGCTTCTCCTGTTTTTGGGCAGCCGGCCAAGTAAGAAGCATGGGCGAGGTATTCATCATAAAAATATCTTAATATCACTCTTGTTAAACTTCCTTTCTATTTACCTGATTGGGAATCGTATTAAGAAATGCCTGGACATAAGACAAAAACCTTTGTACTTGGGGATCCTTGATCCATTTCATAATAGTGAACACCGATATTTCACGTTTGTTATTTTCCACATCAAGTTTCAACTCATCCCACAGTTTTTTCCCTTGTGAAATCCGTTCGCTTATCGGCTTGACGTGACCTTCAGCCTGTTGTAATAAATAATTAATAGACTTTTCATCATTCATCACTTCTTCCAAAAAATCGACAACCTGCTCAAGTTTTTCCGTTGCTTGTAATAGAAATGGCAGTTTCTCAATCAGACGAATGCCCGATTCGAGTGTATCCAAATCAATATTTGTGTGATCAAGCTTTGACTTTAGTTTTTCCATTGCCGTTGCGTCAGTTAACACGGACTCCCCTATCGTTAAAAACTGATCTAATTTTTCTACTTTATCCACGATGCTGGGCAGCCGATCCAGAAGCCTTTCCAACGAATCAACTGTATCACGATCGTTCAGCTTATCTATTAAACTTTTATGACCCAAGGCTGTTTCCATTATCGGCCCCCTACATGGTTCCTTTTAACATGCCATTCCAATAGATGATCGGCAGCATATCTTTTTTCATAATGTACATACTGCGCCGCTCCTTCGCCTGGTTGATAGGAAATGACTCTGCCGGTTCTTTTTCATAATTGAATTCTGCCAAAATTAACGTATTGTATCCTGTCACAAGTGGACAGGAAGTGTATCCGTCATATTTGGCGCCAGGTGCTTCTCCTTTCATAAGAGACAAAATATTGTTGACTACAACAGGATATTGCTTTCGTATGGCAGCACCTGTCTTCGATGTCGGCAAATTCGAGCAGTCTCCGAGAGAAAATATATGTTCATATTTTTGATGTTGGAGAGTATAGGGATGGACATCCACCCAGCCGGATTCATCCGCAAGAGTGCTGGTTCTTATAAAAGCCGGCGCCCTCATTGGAGGAGTTACATGGAGCATGTCATATTTGACAATTGTCTGTTCTTTCGTTTCGATATGTTCAAAAACCGCTTCCTTCTGATCCCCCTTTATTTCAATAAGATTAAATTTGAACCGTGTGTCTATTTTCTTTCTCTCCAAGACTTTTTCGAGTGCCAAACGGTATTTCGTGACATCAAAAATAGCCGGGTTTGCCGATCCGAAGATTATTTTTGTCTTCTCCCTAACGCCTGTCCTCCGGAAATGATCGTCTGCTAAATACATGATCTTCTGCGGAGCCCCTCCACACTTGATTGGTGTTGCCGGATGAGTGAATACAGCATTCCCGCCTTTGAAATTCCTGATCACTTCCCATGTATAATCTGTATATTGATACGAATAATTAGTGCATACCCCGTTTTTGCCGATGGTGTCCATCAGACCCTTTATCCCTTCCCAATGAACTTCTATCCCTGCAGCCACAATCAGATATTCATATTCCAATTTATTTCCATCAGACAATTGGATGTAATGCTCTTCAGGCTCAATGGAGGTGACTTCAGACTTTATCCAATCAGCTCCTTCAGGAATCAGATCTTCCATTCTCCTTTGAGTCTCTTCCTTTTTGACTTCTCCCCCCCTACCAATGTCCAAAGTGGCTGATAATAATGTTTTTCTGCAGGGTCGATAATAACGATGTCTCCCGCAAGAGACCGCAATTCCTTCAATAGCTTGGCAGCAGTACTGATTCCTGCTGTTCCTCCTCCAATGATGACGATCCGATAATGTTTGCCCATATTTTATTGCCCTCCATCAACCTTAAATGAATACATTTTGTTCTCACGGAGCCAGGTGAGCTCTCCTTAAAAATTATAGTAATCCATTTGATCAATTATGCTTCTTTATCATCGCTGAGCGGAATAACTGCGAAAAGAGTAAATCATTCAGCTAACCCATATGGAGAAAAAAAATAATATGATAAAATACTGCTTTCCATGTTTTGCTAGTTTCAATATTGAATCGGCTGAAGGCATTTAGATCATCAACTTCTATGAGCAAGTCCTAATAACCAGAAAGAATCTTAGGACCAGGTGTTATATGTTAGTCATAGGATATTTCTCGTCATCACTTAATCTAGTGTAAAGAGAGCATTTCTAGAATAGCGGCAAACTTGTCACCATATAACAAAAACATTATTTTGATATATCATCAAAACTTTTCGGAGTAAAACTGTATTTCCAATGTGTATAAAATGTATATCAACTATTGGTACTATATTTCACATCTTTATCAAAAAGAAGCTAACAATTTGCCATATAATACGCGTTCAATCAGGGGAATACAGGGTATTATAAAAATTAGGGGTGGTTTAATGATGTATAAAAAACATGAACGGATACTGATAGGACTTGCATTTGGCGTAGCAGCCATTATGCTTTTATCTATGCTTGGACGTATTTTTGGCAGTTGATGAAAGGGTGAAAGTTGAATGTTTAATGGAGATTCTTTGTTTTACAGCAGATTATTGACTGAACTTACCCTCTCTTTCCATATTATTTATGCCACAATTGGAGTGGGCGTCCCGCTGATGATCATGATTGCACAGTGGGTCGGCATTAGAAAAAATGATGAGCATTATATTTTATTGGCAAGAAGGTGGGCTCGCGGCTTCGTTATTACAGTTGCTGTTGGGGTTGTAACCGGAACAGCCATCGGATTGCAGCTCTCGCTTTTATGGCCTAATTTTATGGAATTGGCAGGTAATGTCATAGCATTGCCGCTTTTTATGGAGACATTTGCTTTCTTTTTCGAAGCGATTTTCCTGGGGATTTATTTATATACATGGGATCGGTTCAATGATCAACGAAAGCATCTCATGCTGCTGATCCCTGTAGCGGCAGGAGCAGCCTTTTCTGCTGTTTTTATTACAATTGTCAATGCATTTATGAATGCTCCTCAAGGTTTTGACATTGTTAACGGCGAACTGGTGAATATTAATCCAATCATTGCCATGTTCAATCCCGCAATGCCAACAAAAGTGGCGCATGTAGTAGCAAGTGCGTTTATGACTTCTGCTTTTGTATTGGCGTCTATTGCAGGCTTCAGGCTTCTAAAAGGCTCGGATCATATTTACCACAAAAAAGCTCTATATTTGACAATGAAAATAGGTCTGATTTTCTCTATTGCCACTGCGATTATCGGGGATTTTTCAGGTAAGTATCTGGCTGAATATCAGCCGGAGAAGCTTGCGGCTGCTGAATGGCATTTCGAAACATCTGGTGATGCTTCGCTCATATTATTCGGAAAATTGGATAATGGAGAAGTGAAATATGCGTTTGAGATTCCAAAAGCACTCAGCATTTTGGCTCACAGCTATCCATCAGCAGAAGTGATCGGGCTGGATCAGTTTAAAGAGGATGAAATTCCTCCTCTATATATCCATTATCTCTTTGATATCATGGTATCCATTGGTGTATGGATGACATTATTATCCTTTGTGTTTTTATTGGGTTCAAAAAGAAGCTGGACCTTTATCCATTCAAAGTGGTTTCGTTGGCTGGTTGTCTTCGGAGGCCCCCTATCCATCCTGGCTATCGAAATGGGATGGTGGCTGGCCGAAGTGGGGAGACAGCCTTGGATCCTTCGCGGGCTAATGAAAACATCAGAGGCCGCAACATCAAGCGGGCAGGTTGATCTTATGCTCGTACTGTTTGCCGGGTTGTATGTAATTCTCGCAATAGGAAGTGTCGTAGTATTGAGCAGGATGTTCAGGAGCAACCCAGTGGAACGTGAGCTTGAAGAACGTCATGCGGAAAAAGGCGGTGTCGTTCGATGAATCTGGAGATATTGGGAATCATGGTGTTATGGACATTTCTATTCGGCTACGTTATTGTAGCCTCTGTAGATTTTGGCGCAGGTTTTTTTAATGCATACAGCTTATATGCCGGTAAGCAGCACATATTGACAAATATCATTCAACGCTACCTGTCCCCTGTTTGGGAAGTGACGAATGTATTCCTTGTATTTTTTTTCGTAGGTATCGTCGGATTTTTTCCGAAAACGGCTTTTTATTATGGGACGATTCTCCTTGTCCCAGTCAGTATTGCGATTTTGCTGTTGGCAGTCCGAGGTTCATATTATGCTTTTGAAACATACGGATCGAGGGGCCATAAAGGATACTCGTTCATGTACGGTTTGTCCGGCTTGCTCCTTCCTGCAGCTTTATCCATTGTGTTGACAATTTCAGAAGGTGGATTTGTATCAATTATTGATGGAAGACCGGTTCTGGATTATTGGGCGTTATTTACTAGTCCCCTTACATGGAGCATAGTTGTATTAAGTGTTGCGGCGGTATTGTATATTTCAGCTGTCTTCCTGACCTGGTACGCCCACAAGGCAGATGATAAAGAAGCTGCAGAACTTATGCGGAAATATTCCCTAATCTGGTCCCTTCCTCTGATCATTACAGCTTCTGGGATCATAGTAGAACTCCGTAACCATAACCCGGAACATTTTGATAACTTGTTAAACCTATGGTGGATGTTTGGGTTATCGTTCCTATTATTTTTAGGCACTGTATGGCTCATATGGAAAAGAAAACATTATGGAAGAGCATTCTGCTTGTTGGCCGGGCAGTTCGCACTTGCCTTTTTCGCTTATGGCATCTCGCATTACCCATATTTGCTTTATCCGTACTTGACAATTTATGATGGTTTTACAAATGAAGTCATGGCCATATCTCTAATTGTCGCCTTTATTGCAGGTCTGGGGTTATTGATCCCATCCCTTTATTTATTACTTAGACTGTTTCTTTTCAACAAGGATTATGTTACAGGCAAATCGGATCCAAATTGAATAAAGGAGATTTTTTTAAATGCAAAATTTCTTTATTTTTTACGCCCCTTTTATTGTATTGATTACCGCAGTAGCAGTTGCCTTTTGGATTGCGCCCAAAGACCGGGCGGTTACCAAAAAATGATGATTGATTCAGAAAGTCCTGATCAGAGTTCTCAATTGATCAGGACTTTTTTCATTATTATTTAGGAAATATAAAATCTTAATCATGTGTTTAACGTGTCTCCTTTTTTGACTTCCGAATGAAGAACCTCAATTCACTTCAGATTTTCCAAAAGACAATAGGAAGAGTCCTCCAGCGCATATTGAACCTGTGTTCGTTTCTATGTACCATGAAGCACTCGCTCACCAAATCAATTTATCTGGAATAAAAATAGTACTAATTGATGCAGTGGAGTGAGAAAAATGGAAAACAGAGCTAACTACCTCAAGAAAAATCAGGAAATAGAGGAACTGCGAAAAAGTCTTAAAAAGAAAATTGAAGCAGCTGTTTGGCTACAGGCCATAGGCCAGGTAAGCGAAGCCATTTTACTTTCCAAACTTTACTTTATTAGTGATAACCCTGAGTCGGAAGGCGAGAAAACAGTATTGACAGGGGCTTGGATACAAGCAAGCGGACAGTTGTTGGAAGCCTTGGGCGTATCTAAAGAAGTGTCAACAGACAATATAGATATCATTATGGAGGGACAGCGAATTATTATTTCAGGTGATTTTTTACAGGGAGTTGGCGGATTAATTACATCTGTTGGCGGGGCTGAAGTATTTAATGAGGAATATTTCGAAAAACCAGACTTCCTTCCATGATTTAGGAGAAGCCGGATAACCTCAAATTTCATACAATCATATACAACTATTCAGATCTAAATTTAAACCAAGGGCTCCTCTGTATTCATTGGAGTCCTACTATTTTATCCTATATGTCTGGATTTTCGTTAAAGTGTTCAGCCTTACATACAGGCAACCTGGCTTGAAAGTCATATTCAACAAAATTTAAGCATTTATCACTGCATATGGAGGGTATTATTCTTCAGCTGCAGGACGTAACATTCATGTTATTTGAATCTCCGCTCAATTTGTTCCTCATCCCCCCTATTTATATTTTCCTGTTTTGGAATATGCCCTAAAAACCCCTCCTGTACATAAACCAACACTAACTTATGAAATTTTCTACATGAGGCTTCCGAATCGGTTTTAGTTATGCTAGTCCTGTATGATTTGACTCAAAGATGCATAAACTTTATAATGAAACAACCATTAATAATATTTGCTTCGAGGGGAGTAGCTACACAACAAAGTCGTCAATACAGGATAACTTCCTCGGCTTTGTTGGCAACACAGAAGTGTTGTTTGCGAGACCTTGCCAAATTTTTGGTGAGGTCTTTCCTATTTCAAGACGTCATACCAAAATTTGGTTATGACGTCTTTTTCATTGAAAGGAGTACTAATTTGGATTATAAAAATTTGGCCAAAAGTGTAGTCATTCGTTATGTGAATAATAAACCCGTCGTTGCAGCATATGCTCAATCGTTAAAACCAGTAGGTGCTGGAAGAAGTGCCTTTGTATTCAAAATAGAAAATACCAATAAAGCCATTAAAGTGTATTTACCTGAATTTTGGCATATCGCAAAGGAAGAAGCATGCATATATGATGTAATTCAACAAATCAACTATTATCCAGAAATATATGAGTCCGGGCCAAACTATATTGTGATCGATTATATTGAAGGCCACACGTTTTTTGAATGCCTGACGCTTGGCATTCCTATAGAAGAGGAGAAATTAATAGAAGTCGATCACGCTTTATCTGTAACGAAAAAATGTGGATTGAACCCATCAGACATTCATTTAAGAAACATTTTGATTACACCGGATGGAGAAATAAAACTAATCGATGTAGCACGATTTCGTCAAATAAAAAAATGTAATCAGTGGGAAGATTTAAAAAGTGCATATTATCGTTATTACAACCGTCCTTTTTTTCCAAAAAAACTGCCTGCTTTCCTGTTAAATATAATTGCGCTCTGCTATAAGAATTTTAATCGAAAACAATCTAAACGTTTTTCTAAAAATGAAATTAACTTTTAATATCATTTAGACGTAAACACCAGTAAGAAATCTCCAAAAGCATCGATATATTAACATTTACAACCTTTTTTGTCATATTTTAGTTTGCAGTGTAATGTATAAAAAAAGCACATACTCGGGGGAAATTTTGGGGTGAATTGGGACTAAAAATATAATAGGGTAGATGCTAAATAGTAAACAAGCTCGGTCTGCGAACTGGGCTTTATATTTCTTAAAAGCCCCACTTTTGTAAGAAGGGCTATTCAGTAAACTTAACACTGACAATAGCATCGAAATCTATTCTGTGTGATTTGAGGCCAGTGTCCACTAAATTAATCATTTGATTGATAAAATATCAAAGCCATCAAGCTTTAAAAAGAGTCCATCAATCCAGAGAGTAAAAGTAACCCGACAAGTTAAACTCAATCGAAGCTGCGGCTTTTTCATGCATTGTTTTGTTTATGTAGATTAATTCAAGTCTCTGTCTGGATTCTGCTGGACGGATTTAGCAAGCTTTTCACATTATCACACCGAACAATTGAGAAGGTTAATATGGATTTGATGTAGAAGTAGAAAAAAAGACTCGTGACAAAGTAGAATATTTTTCAACGTAGACAATATATACAGGATAAGAATCTAAGTACGCATTTTTTGATGAAGGGAGAAATCTCATGAATAAATTTGTAGATGACAATTTACATGAAACGAGAAATAACCTAGTAAAGGAGATTACTTTATTAAGCGAGGCTCAATTTAACAGTATGCCTGGTATGAATAAGTGGAGTATAGCACAAGTTTGCCATCACTTGGTTTTAGTGGAAGAGGCATCAATAAAGGCTATTGCATGGGGATTAAAAGAGACTGATAGAGCACCAAAAGAACGTAAAAATGTTCATCATATATTATTGAATAGAACAAAAAAGATTAAAGCTCCAAAAATCGTTGAACCAGATGTAAAACCCTTTGAAGTTCAGCAAATAATTGACTTGTTAAACCAATCCAGAAAAAAGTTGATGACTTTTCTTAGTACTATAGAAGATAAATCTATATTGGCGAAAAAATCAGTGATGCATCCAGCATTGGGTGAATTACCCCTTGATCAATGGATTGAACAAATATATTTGCATGAACAGCGACACATAGAACAAATAAACGAGTTAAAATTACTATTAGAGGCGACACCCTAAACCTACGATGAATAAAGCCCGGTCAGCGCCGGGCCTATTTTTCTATTACTCATACATTTGTTCTCCCGTCCCGTTTCTTAAGTGCACACAAAAAGACCCTGTAAAGTAGTTTTATTGAGTGTCTACTCTACAAAATACAGTTTACTTTGTGTACTTGTTTTCTTTCTCTGTCAAAAAGTTGTATATACATTTTCGCATTCTTCTCCAGTCGGCTCATAAAAGCAGTGCAGTTTATATCTGCCGACCAAAGGCTGATCATACCATGTTGCCGGACAGTCGCCCGTCGGCCTGAAATACCATAGACTATATTTGGCAGGCCAAAATCTTTCACCTTGCACAGTACGTCTTGCCAACCTTCTTTCACTTTCCCTTGTCCTTTGATAAAAATAACCATGAGTCACAGCTTCGAATGCATGGGGCTGATATACCATCTGAGGTATGGTACGGAGGCCGACAAAATCGGAGCAGTTTGCCCTGATTCGATTGACCCCTACATTACCAACCAAAAGCATACCTTGTATTCCTTCTCCCTCAGCTTCCGCCCGAAGCAGCCTTGCCAACAAGTCTATATCGGATGTCCTCGCTTTAACAACAGCCATACAGCGCCACCTCCATGTATCTACATCTTCATTCTATTACTGGAAATGAGATTTGTTGACTGGAGTCCGGGGCTTACATCAAACCCGCAAACTTTATCCTTGCTTTAGCTGCAATTTCCTCTGGAGCTTTATAAGTAAGCGGCTCTTGGTGCAATGCCTGAAAGAAATTGATATCGCTTGTTCCAAGGGGTCCAATCGCCAGCCGCGGAATTAGCCGGACATGGATAGGTTCTCTTTCTTCCGGATCGACAGACATCATTAGATTAAAACTTGAAAATTCTTGATCTGCAAGGATGGAAAAAATTGTTTCCAGACCCTTAGCAAAATGCCCCCAATCCGTCTCTTTAATATCCTCTAAGGAATAAGCGTTGTTAAAAATTCCAACATAATCATTGTGGCTTTTTGGTGCAAAAGCATGGAGCCATGTAATCATCCCAGTATCAGCAATCCATCTTTCACCAATAGATTTTTCGGTTTCGCTAAGAGCGGTAAAATACTCTTTTCCCGTCTCCATTTCGAATTGCCGTGCCTTTTCATATATGTTTGTCTGATAATTTGTTCCAGTATCCGAAATGATGATATGAAGATGGGGATGGATGATGCTACCACCGGAAAGCGGCAGGTAGTTCCAATTGATTGAAGCGAACTTGGCATTTGAATCCGTTAAGGTCACCTTATGTATATACTCCTGTGCCGCCTGAAAAGCATCTTTTATCAATGCAGGTGTGAACTCATTTAACTGGATAAAATGATCTCTGGAAATCACCGTCACCCCGTTATGTTTGCTGTATGGGAAAAGATTGGGGAACACAACAGCTTCTCCTTTCGTAATCCGCCCATCATCACTTATTTCTTTCGGAAATACAGGGGTCATTTTAAATAAATTCTCTGGACAAAAAGGACAATTGACTCCTTTTGTCTTTTCGGCCGCTTCTAAATAATCAAAAGAAGCTACTGCCAATCCCGCGTCGTAAACTAGACGGGAGCTTTCCCCTGTCAGTGGGTCGAAACGAATCTCGGTTTCACGTTCGATTTTTTCCCCTTCCGCATTATAAAAAGTAAATATCTCCTTCCTTTTCCTTAACTTGATTGCCAATGTTTTAGCCCCTCCTCTTTTACGTATCAATATATCATCTCTCCTGTTAAATGTCTGTATTTTCTATCTCTTTAATTCAAAAATCAGGCATATGAAAAGCGCAAGTTCCCTGTCATTACAGTCAAACAAGACAATTCCCGCAGAGGAAGTTCAGCTGTGGAGGGAATCGGTTTGTAAGCCTGAAGCTAGACAAAGCCCATGCGCATTCTGAAAAAATGATACAAAATGTTAGACAAATAAAATATTCGTGCGATTTATTTACTGTTTATTCGAAACAGACATATCTACTTTCACTTTACGATCCTGCTCATAAGGAGTTTCCTGATAAACGTAGTAATTAAGCCAATTGGAAAAAAGTAGATGGCTGTGAGAACGCCAGGTGTTTATCGGCTGCTCATTTACATCGTTATTCGGGAAGTAATTTTCTGGTATTTGTATATCCAATCCTTTTTTCAAATCCCGTTCGTATTCTGTAGCTAGCGTATTTGTGTCATACTCCAAATGACCAGTGAGCATTATATGCTTCTCGTCTTCTGATATAATAATAAAAGGCCCGGCTTCCCCTTCAGATAATAGTTTCAGGCCAGGGTGCTCCTTAATTTTTTCCCGGCTTACGCTTGTGTATCGTGAATGCGGAGCGTAGTAAACTTCATCGAATCCTCGGACAAGTTTGATGGTCTGGTCAGAGATCGTGTGCCTGTATATACCGGAACATTTGGACGGAAGCTCAAATTTGCCTATTCCGTAATGATGGTATAAAGCGGCCTGTGCGCCCCAGCAAATATGCATAACCGAAGTGACATGATCTTTTGACCAATCCATGATTTTCTTCAGTTCTTCCCAATAATTGACCTTCTCAAAAGGGAGATGTTCAATTGGTGCTCCCGTAATGATCATGCCGTCAAAATAATATTTGTTTACAGATGAAAACGTCTTGTAAAATTGTTCCAAATGCCATTTGCTTACATTTTTGGATTGGTGGGTTTCCATATGCAAAAATGTTATATTCACCTGTAAAGGAGTATTTCCAAGAAGCCTAAGCAATTGTACTTCCGTCTTTTCTTTTTCAGGCATCAAATTTAAAATCAATATATTCAATGGACGGATATCTTGCGTGCTTGCTCTTTCTTCATCCATTACAAATATTTTTTCTTTTTCAAGAACTTCCCGCGCCGGCATTTGTTTAGGAATGTTAATTGGCAATGAAATCCCTCCTGCTTGAAAAAGCTAATAAAACCTATTATAAGCGGGAATCAACAATTCATCAACGGCTAAAATTTATTATTGGATTTTTTTACTATAAAAAAGACATGCCTATGAGCGGCATGCCCTTAGTAAACATCTTTAAAGCTCTGCGCCGAGCCCGGTATTCGACTTGACGTCCATTTCGTTGTACTTGACCGTATTATTCTCAGGCTTTGTTATTAAAGAAACAACGACTGATGTCAGGAATCCTAATGGGATACTTATGATGCCCGGATTGGCAAGTGGAAATATAGCGTTTTCCCCCATTACACTTGGCCCTATAATGACCAGAATGACAGCACTCAGCATCCCAGCAAGCATTCCGGCAATCGCTCCGGCTGTATTAAAACGCTTCCAATAGAGCGAGAAGATGATAACCGGCAGGTTTGCACTTGCCCCGACGGCAAAAGCCAATACAACCAAATAGGCCACATTCATTCCTTTAGCCAAAATCCCAAGTGTGATTGACAAAGCTCCGATCACTAATGCCGTATTTCGTGCAACCATGAATTGCTTCTTGCTATCCACTTTTCCACGCTTAATAACATTTGTATAAATATCATGTGCAAATGCTCCTGACCCTGCGATCACCAATCCCGCAACAACAGCAACGATGGTTGCAAAGGAGACAGCTGATATGAGCGACATGAAAATTTCTCCACCGATTGTTCCTTCTCCACCCCCGATATATTGGGCCAATAATGGTGCGGCCATGTTTCCGCCTTTGTCGGCAGCTCGAATGGCATCGGAACCGACAAGGACTGATGCTGCAAAACCGACCAAAGCGATCATGATATAAAATAAGCCGATCAGGATCATCGCCCAAATAACGGACTTCCTTGCTTCCTGTGCAGATGGCACTGTGTAGAAGCGGATTAAAATATGAGGCAAGCCTGCAGTTCCCAATATCAATGCCATACCAAGGGATAACAGGTCAATCGGATTTTTATATAACATTCCCGGTGAAAGGAATTCCTTGCCGTTTGTTGTAACAACTTCACCAAATAGGCCAGAAATGCTGAACTTAAAGATAAATGCGACCAACAATACAAGGATTAGAGTAGCAAACATCAACAGTACAGCTTTGATGATCTGAACCCAGCTTGTCGCCAGCATCCCCCCTAGCATGACGTAAATGATCATCAATGCTCCGATGATGATGACGGCAAGCTCATATGGAATACCGACTAGCAGATTAATGATGGCTCCAGCGCCCACCATCTGCGCCACCATGTAAAACGTTGTGACGACCAATGTAACGATGGCTGTCATCATCCTAATTGGTCTTTCTTTCAAGCGGGAAGCCAACACATCAGCAACCGTAAACTTACCGGAATTTCTAAGCGGCTCTGCAATAATATAAAGAACAATTACATATCCGACCATCCAACCAACTGCATACATAAATCCATCATACCCGTTTAAGGCCACCAATCCAGCAATTCCCAAGAAGGAGGCAGCACTTAAATAGTCACCGGATATCGCCAATCCGTTTTGCCAACCTGTCAAAGACCGTCCTGCAGTATAAAAGTCCGCTGTACTTTTGTTTCTTTTGGCAGCCAATAACGTAATATAGATCGTTGCTCCAACTATCGCAACAAATAAAAAAATCCCAAATGCATGAGCCCCCATGACTATGCCCCCTTCCTCTGCCTGTATTTATCAACTGTAGACTTTGCCTTTTGATCAAAACCTTTCGCTTTCACAAAATATACAAAGGCAAGGGCCCAGGCAACGAAATAAAGGGAGACACCGTACAGATAACCAAAGGTTATATTTCCCGTTACAAATTTTCCCATAAGTGGCTTTGCATAAGCAGCCATTAATGGGAACGATAGATAAAGGCAGAAAAACAAAATGACAACAGGCCAAATAAAGAGCAATTTGGATCTTTTCAGCTCCATAAACTCCTTAGACTTGGCAATTTGTTCGTAGTTATCCATTTCAATGCACCTCTCGGTTTGGATTAAAATCAGTTACAAAAAACCGATTTTATTTACTATAAAACAGAGGTGCTACAAATAGTGAATAAATCCGCGAATTGTCAGATATTTTACACGAATGGCAGTGATTCATATGTAAACGGTTTCAATCACTGTCCCAGCAGCTGAAACAGCTTTTTCTGCGCACTGCGGCTGACTGGTATTCGTGTTTTCTTTTCTCCTTTTAGAATGAGATTATAAGCTCCATTGAACCATGGGGTTATTTCTTGGATGAAATCCAAGTTAACTAAATAGCTGCGGTGTGTCCGGAAAAATGGAAAGCCCTTCAGCTTCTCTTCCAATTCCTGTAATGTCATTTTCCCTTGGACAAATTCATCGGCAGTGTGGATTTCTACAAACCTTTCTACACGTGTCGCATAGTGTATCGATTCGGGAGACAACACCACAACTTTTTCACCATCATCAATCAGCAATTTGGATGAAGCAGGAATCAAATTGGTTGAATTTCTTTTATTTTTTTCATTTGGAGAGTCAGACTTTGAAGAACTCGAGAGCCGACGCCTTATCCTGTCCGAAGCCTCTTTCAAACGTGATTCATCATATGGTTTCAATAAATAGTCCACCGCCTCCACTTCGAATGCTTCAAGAGCATAATCATCATATGCGGTTATAAATACGAAAAGCGGAGGATTTTCTTTATCCTTTGTCAATTTCTTAGCAACATCCACACCGGACATCAAAGGCATGTGAATGTCCAAAAATATGACATCCGGCTCAAATTTTTCATAAAGTTCAAGTAACTGCTCCCCTGATTCAGCACTTGGACATAGTAGGAAATCTTTTTCCTGCTGCAGCATATATATCAGCTCTTCTCTGACGAGGCGCTCATCTTCCGCAACCATCACTCGAATCGTCATGTCGCTTTCCTCCCTACATTTATATCTGGTATTTCAAAGTACACCTCACTGCCTCCCGAAGGCAGATTTCGAATGTGTAAATGTGATTGTTCACCCAGCATACCTATTAATCGCTGATTAACATTATAAAGCCCTGTTCCTCCGCCCCTCTCACTTTCTAATGGCAAGCGCCCTGCAAGAGAAAGGGTCTTCTTTGAGAATCCATGTCCGTTATCTCGGACGGCAATATAAATTGTACCTGCTTTACGCTTGATGTCGATATCAATTTTTCCGCCTTCCATTACGTTCTCCAGCCCATGCTGGACACTGTTTTCCACTAACGGTTGAAGCGTCGACGGCGGAATCAGTGCATCTTTGCATTCAGGATTTGGTGAGAAACATATAGTCAGCCTTCCAAAAAAACGGGCTTGGATAATTTCGATATATGACTGTAAATGTTCACACTCTTTTTCCAGTTCTACCAAAGATGTCGAAGCCAGGCGAAGGTTAAATCTCATAAAACTCCCCAATTGTACAGTAATGCGTCTGGCCTTTTCAGGATCGGTTCTGAAAAGAGTAGCGATAAGATGAAGTGTATTGAACAGGAAGTGCGGATTGATCTGGGCCTCCAAGTTTCTCAGCTCTGCATCCCGGATAAGAGTTTGCAATTTCTCCGATTGAACAACTGCCAATTGGTTTGTTAAAAGCTTACCCAACCCTTGAGCTAATACAATTTCAACCGAACGAATATGCTGTGATTTCCGGAAATACAATTTAATCAGCTTGCTCGTTTTATTCGCTTCCAGTATTGGAACAATAATGGCTGCCTGTAAAGGACACTTTTCATGTTTACAGTATATCTGATCCTGCGAATAGGCCACTTTCAAGGACCCTGTTTGTATAACTTCATGTGAAAGCCTTGTCTGCAAAGGATCACCCTGCTTATGATGATCTGCACCCAAACCAACATATGCCAGGACCTGTTCCCGGTTTGACACGGAAACAGCCGCGACTTTCAATCGTTTAAAAAGCAATTCGGCAATCCCCTGTGCCATTTCAAATTGTGATTCCTTTTTCAGGTGGGGTAAGGCATCCTCTGCTATCATCAGAGCCCTTCTTGTTTCCAAAGCCGCTTCCCGTTCCTGCTCTTTGATCGCCGCAGCAATCATGGCAGTAAAGATAGCAATCGCAATACTGTTTGAAAAAACAAGGGGCAGACTGATTTGATCAACTGCTTCTTTTATAAAATCATCATGTGGATTGAAGATCAGCAGCAGTCCCATTTGAAGAATGGGCGGAAATATACCGATAAATAAGGCCTTTAACGGTGAAATGACCCTGTCATTAGAAAAGAAGCGCGCTGTCATGCCAACGAGTAGCCCTGTAAGGATATTTACAATACATCCTGCCATATTTCCCAGGCCACCTAGGTAAAATAGATGGAGTCCTGCAATCAGGCCCGCTCCCACTCCAACAACAGGACCGCCCAGTAAGCCTGCTATGACAATGGCCACAAGACTGGAGCTGACGATCAACTGATTTTCTTGAACAGAGGAAAGGATAAATTGGGAAACGATGCTCCCGTTTTCTATCACAATACCTGATATTGTCCCTGCAATTCCAAACAGCCCATATATCATTGCATGCAATATAACTGTCCTAGTATCTATTTCACGATCAAGCAGACTTCTAAAACTTGGAATTCTTGTCATTAAAAAAGCGATAATCAATAACAGTCCAAGTCTCTGGACCAAAATGTACGTCATGAATTCCACCAGCCGCGCCCCCTTGTATCAATTCCCGTTTGGGCTTTGACAAGCGAACGAATGAAATTTTTTTCATCAGAAGCCTTGCATGAAAACCACGTTCCAAGAATTGCCCCGATAAATCCGATCGGGATAGCTATAATGCCAGGATTGTAAAGGGGTATCACAGCCTCCCTTGCAATCCAGCCATTATCAATGTTCATGATATGGGGACCAAAAAGAACAAGTATGACAGATGACAAAAATCCGCTGAGCATCCCCATCATAACGCCCCCTTGATTAAAACGCTTCCAATATAGTGTCAAAAGGATGACCGGAAGGTTTGTGGATGCGGCAATGACAAAGGTTAATGAAACAAGGAAAGTGACGTTGATATTTTCTAATCCCAATGAAAAAATAGTCGCGATCAACCCGATTCCAACAGCTGTCCATTTTGCCACACGAAGCTGTTCCTTATCAGTCGCATTACCTTTTTTATAAATATGATGGTATACATCGTGTGAAAGAGAAATTGTCGCGGATATGACTAATCCTGTTACGACAGCAACAATTGTGGTAAAAGCTAGTGCAGATATGAAAGCAAGAAGGAAATCCCCGCCCAATTCCTTTGCTAAAAGCGGTGCAGCCAAATTACCGGTAGGATCGGCAACCGCTAACCGCTCCATTCCCACTAAGGCAATCGTACCCAGGCCCAACACAAGGGTCATCACATAGAATAAACCGATGATCCATGTTGCTGTAATTACCGAACGACGCACTTCCAACGTGTTTTTTACTGTGTAAAACCGGATTAAAATATGAGGCAAACCTGCTGTACCCAAAAGCAGGGCCAGCTTTAAAGAAAACATTTCCCAAAAATCATTAAACAGATTACCAGGATAGTAAAATCGCTTTCCAAGAGGAGTGCCTTGTTTTACATTTTCGATTAAATCTATTACCTTCCAATCAAAATGGGCCAGGACCATGAGTGAAACGAGGAAAGTACCCGACATAAGCAATACGGTTTTCACAATCTGTACCCACGAAGTCGCAACCATTCCCCCCAGAACAACATATACTGTCATCAAACTCCCAATCACCAACACGGAAATAGAATAATCGATCCCCAAAAGCAGCCTGATTAAAAGCCCGGAAGCAACCAATTGCGGAATCATATAGAAAATAGATATAAAAAAAGTGCCACATGCCATTAGCAACCTGATCCTTTGGCTTGGGAAGCGGGCGCAAATGACATCTCCCAAAGAATATTTCCCCAGATTCTTAACAGGTTCAGCTATCAAAAACAATACGATCAAATAGGAAACCAAAAAGCCGATTGAATATAAAAAACCATCATAGCCGTGTAGTGAGATAGCCCCTGTAATCCCAAGGAAAGATGCGGCACTGATATAATCACCTGCAATGGCAAGGCCGTTTTGAAAACCGGTCAGATGACCTGATGCAGTATAAAATTGAGAAGTGGAGCGATCACGTTTCGCAGCCCAGTGTGTAATAATCAAAGTACAAATGATAATACAAAGAAAAAAAAAGAAATATGTATAATTCATATATTTTTCCCCTGCTTCAAATCTTCAATTAATTGATCGTACTTTTTTGCCTTGCACCAATACACCCATCCCAGTATCCATGTAACAATCAACTGAAAAAATGCAAAGAGCCACCACCATGGAATGAACGATGACGGGTTTTCTTTATATATCCACTCCGGAAAAAACCAAATTAGAATAGGCAGGGCAAAATAAAAAAGAACAAAGAAAAAAGTCATGGGCAAAATAAGCTTTTTTTTACGCTTTAACAGCTGCTGAAAAATGACAGCCTCTCTCACGTTTATAGCACCTGCCTTCCAAATGGAGATCTATTTTTATCTCATTCTATCAAAGTTTCTCATAATAATGAATTATAAAATTTTATAGGCGGTCTAATAAAACAAGCTCCCTGCATTGCAGGGAGCCATATTAACCTCAGCTTGGGTTAATGGAACGTTTGCCTTGTTTTTTTCCTTTCATTGCCAAATCGCTTGGAGCAAGTTCTTTTGATATTTCCATTAATGGGTTATTGGCTGCGCTTCCGGCATTTTGAAGCATGCCCTTCGCATTATTCAACATGTTCTTAACAGGCTCCATATATTTTCCGTTCCGATATTTACTTAAGCCATAAGCTGCAGCACTGATACCGGCAGCTGCTAGCATCGTTGGCCAAAATTTTCTCAATTTAACAGCCTCCTGTTCATCCCAATTATAATTTTAGTCCAAAGCCTGCTTTGAACTGTTCTTATTGTCGGTCCCACTTTAGCTTCTTATTCTGGAAAATTGAACAAAAGGGACTGAACAAACATGTTTAACCAAGAATTGATTTACGTTGATGTTGAGTAGTCTATCCTATCGGGATCTATTCTTTTTAATGGCTGATCAGCCGGCCCTTCAATCACCTTTCCATCATAGCCAAACCTTGAGCCATGGCAAGGGCAGTCCCATGTTTTGTCACCGCTGTTCCAGTTGACCTCACAGCCCATATGGGTGCAAGTTGTATCCACCACAAACAGCTCACCATTATGATCTTTATAAGCTCCTGCCCTTTTTCCTTTTATTGTAATGACCGCTCCTTCATCCTGCCGGATATCTTTTATTTCCTTATCAGGACGTTCGAACTTTCCGCCGATTAACTGCGCAGCCACATTCATATTTTCTTTTACAAGTGTTTTAAAGCTTGGATCTAGAGGAAATCTTGATGGCGCATAAAGTTTTTCATATGGATTATCCCTGCCCGTTATTAAATCACTGATCAGCATGCCTGACAAGGTTCCGTGCGCCATCCCCCATTTTCTGAAACCAGTTGCAATAAAGACATTTGAATGGTTTTCAGAAATTCGTCCAATATAAGGCACCTTATCAGGTGTGACTAGGTCTTGGGCTGACCATCTATATAATACCTTCTTTGCCCCAAATAACTTGGCGGCATCTTTTTCCAATGCTTCATAATGATCTATTTCAGGTACCCCTTGACCAGTCTTATGACTTTCCCCAATGACCAGGAGCATATCTTCCCCGTTGATTTTTACACTTCTGAATGAGCGAGTAGGCTTATTAGAAGAAATATACATTCCGTTTGGAAAGCTTTGCTCCGGTTTTACAGCCACTACATAGGACCTTTTAGGATAAAGGCGCGCAAAATATCCCTTTCCATCATGAAACGGAAAATGAGATGCTGAAACAACGAACTTTGCTTTTACTTTTATGCCGTTTCTCATATGAACGACCGCCGGGTCCCCATGCTCCATGTTGATTGCAGTCATCCCTTCAAAAATCTGGACACCCTGCCTGGTCATTTCTTTCACCATATGGGCCAAATATTTTAGTGGATGAAACTGCGCCTGATTTTTCATCTCTACCGCGCCGATCACTGGGATTGGCAATGGGATTTCATCAACGAATCCCCCATTCACCCCTATTTTTTCATAGGCTTTCGCTTCTTTTTCAAGACTCTGCCTGTCACTTTCTTCAGTAGAGAATACATACGCGCTCTCCTTTTGATAGTCACAGTCAATACCATGCTGATTGATATAATTTTCAATAAAATCAGCCGCATCCTTATTTGCTGAATAATATAGCTTTACACTATCCACCCCGAAGTTGCCGATCAACTCATCATATATAAGACCGTGCTGTGCTGTCACTTTCGCTGTCGTGTGCCCTGTTGTTCCGTTAAATAAACGAGTTGACTCCAGGAGCGTTACCTGGAAACCTTCTTTTGCAAGCAAAAATGCTGTTGTGATACCGGATATCCCCCCACCGACAACAGCCACTTCTGTTTCGATATCTTTTTCAAGTGGGGGATAAGCAGCTATGTCTACTGAATCTAACCAATATGATTTTGGATCATCAGGCAAAGTATTTTTGTTTGCATTCTCGCTGGTCATGGATTTCCCTCCTAATATATCTTCCATATTCAGTTTCCCCATTTTGACTGAAAAATGTGCGGGAAATCCATAATATTCATTCAAGCATGATCTCTTTTCAAATTAAAAAGGCCGCTCCGTGGAAGACCGCGGAACGGCTGCAATGTAATATTACGAAATGACTGGCAAAACTCTAGTTTCCTGTGCCATTTCCGATTTACAAATCGGGCAAGTCGTTTTAGTTTCTGTAGAAAAGGCATCCCTCATCCAACAAGAACATTGTTCATTCGTACATGACCAAACGATTGTTTCCTCTTCAGGAACAGGCTCCTGAGGCCCTCTTCTATAAGCCATGAATTAAGATCCCCTTTCTCGTTATCCCTTCTATTATACCCCATTTATGGAATAAAAAAAATGAATGGTGCAATACAGTGTTCGAGAAGACTCGACAATGTCCAATATTCGGAATTGCGGGTTCAGCTATTATAAAAAAAACGAACCCGCACTGGGTTCGTTTTGGATTTGCCCTATAATTTTAGTCATCATCGTTTTCTTTTTCGATGATCTTTCCACTATTGGCATCTATTTTCATTTCAACTTCATTTTGGCCTATTTTCATTTCAATGTCGTAGTAGCCATCTTCGTCATACTCTGCCTCTACCACTTTCCCAGGCGTATCCTTGATGGCAGTTGAAATAGCATCATCAATTGTAAGTGTTACATTTTTACTTTTGTTCAAGCGATCATATTCATCATCATTGTCGTCGTCATGTCTGTCAATCTTTATAATTTTTCCGGATACAGCATTAAGGTCCAAATCGATGTCTTCTCCATTTTCTTGAAGCAGTTCAATATCATAAATGAAGTGCCCGTCATCTTTCTCAAGCTCGATGCTTTTCAGTTTCCCGCCGATTTCATTGATAGCTATTTCCTCGGCGTCTTTTGTTGAAATAATATTAGCTGTTTTTCCTGCACTATTAATGTCAGCAGATTTGGAAGCCGCGCCAGCACCCATGGCACCACCCAATACGAACAGTCCCGCAATACTCCCAATCAACAATTTTCGTTTCATCATTATATGAGTCCTCCTTTATTGGTCTTAATATCATGTTAGCCTTTGAATATGAGGACATTCTTATAAGAAAATGAGAATTCGATGAGAATAAAATAAACATACACTAATCATCCCAAGTAATAGACAATATCTCACCAGTAATTGAATTGATTTGAATTGTAGCTTCCCTTTCTTTATCCTGTTCCACTTCCACAAGATAATAGTACAATCCATCAGATTCCTCTATATCTACATCTTCCACTACTCCCTTCACCTGGTTCAAAGCTATTTTTACCGCTTCCTTCTTTGTAATTCCATGTACAGTTTCTTCTTTCGTGTCGGTTTTCTTTGAAGACTCCACAATTTTACCGGATACGGGATTTAACTTTATTGTTGTTTCAACAGTGCCATTCCTGACAATGACAAAGTAAAAGAGCTGTCCGTTTTCTGATCTTTTCTCCAATTGTTCAATTTTACCCGGATAATCTTTTTTAATAAGCTGTTTCACTTCAGGAACAGTCAGTTGCTGTTCACTTTTATCGCTTTCCTTTTTCTCTATTCCGAGTATTTCTCCACTTTTTTGATCGATAGTGATTTCATATAGTCCGATTTCTGATTGCAAACTAATATAAAAGTGATCATTAGTTTTTTTTATCGCGGCGATTTCTCCTCCATACAAATCCCTGACCAATTTGCTCGCATCAGCCTCTGACAAAGGCCGAGCTGAAACCATCGAAATGGATAATTGCCATATGAGGGCGATAATCATGCCTGAGGTTAAAACAATTAGTAATATCCGTTTTTGGAAAATCTTTTTCATTGGATTCGCTCCGTAGGGTTTTTATAAACATTATACTGATGGATTATGAGAATTCAGTGAGAGATGTTTCAATCTTTATCTGTGCTGTTGTCCCTGAACCTTCTATGCTGTCAATATTAATTTCTGCATCAATGATATGAGCCAGTTCCTTGGCAAGCGAAAGCCCCAAACCAAAGCCTCCGGACTTCCTTGACCGCGATTCATCCACCCGATAAAAACGATCAAATATTTTAGTCAGCTCTTCCTTAGGAATCCCTATACCTTTATCCACCACTTCAATGAGGGCTTTTTTGTCCTCGACCCTGATATTTACACTGATAGGTGCATCGCTGTATTTTTGCGCATTATCCATCAATATATAAAATATTTGCTTTAGTTTTTGCGGGTCTGTTTTAACTTTCACATGTTCCTCCGCATTCAGGCTTATCTCACGCCCGAAGGCAGTCCCGAAAGACCTGATTGATTCTTCTATGAAGCTGTTTAGCTGAATCTCCTTCATATCAGCCTGCCATTGTTCATCATGCCTTGCCAACAGTAAAAGCTGTTCTATCAATTCCTTCATTCTTTGGGACTCCAAATGAATTGCTCCTACGGATTCATCGAATAGCTCAGGAGCCTCTTTGCCTCTTCGTTTCAACAGGTCAGCATATGCTTCAATGACTGTCAGTGGTGTCTTTAGTTCATGAGATGCATTTGATACAAATTGCTCTTGTTTTTCATAATTCATTTCAAGCTGGCTAATCATCTTATTAAATGTTTGTCCGAGTTGATGCAGTTCATCTTTGGATTGTTTTGGCAGCTCAATCCGTTTATAATGCCCGCTTTCTTGAATCTCTTTCATTGTCTTAATCAGTGAGGTGATGGGTGATACAATGAAATTGCTCAACAGACGTGCCGATAAAAGAACCGGGATGGATGCAATGATGGTTATCGCGATCAAAACAAACCTTAATATGGTCAAATTATCGGCTGTTGAGACCAAGCTTTGAGTCAATTGCAATTCCGCAACCTCTCCGTCACCCCCAATAGTGGGGATTGAAACAAAAGCATAAGGAGTGTCATCATATTCAATAATTTTTCTTAATTCCCTATTTCCAAATGTGACCGGGATGTCTCTCAGCTTACTTTGTCCTGTAGGAGTAACAGCTGACCTTCGGGTTCCATCCGATTTAACTATCTGGAGCATTCCATTTACAGGCATATGAGCTCTGAGTAAATCATCCATCGGGATATTTGCATCTGCTTGATTCATTCCCTTGACAGTTTGCTTCGCTTCTCCCGTCACCCTCTCTAGTTCACTTTCAAACATCATACGGCTAAAGGTAAAATAAATGGCCGCATTGATGATAAGCAACAGAGCAATGAACATAACTGCAGAGTACAGATTAATTTTAGTCTGAAGTTTCATTGGCTTTCCTTGATGACATAACCAACCCCACGCACAGTATGGATAAGCTGGTCAGCATATTTTTTATCCATCTTGTTTCTTAAATACCGTATGTATACATCTACGATATTTGTATCTCCATAATAATCATACCCCCATACTCCGCTAAGAAGCTGTTCCCTATTTAACACTTGGCGGGCGTGTTTCATCAAAAAAGCGAGCAGATCAAATTCCCGTTGGGTTAATACAATGTCATCCTCACCTCTTTTTACTTCTCTTGATAACACATTTAACTTTAAATCTCCCACTCTAATCCAGCCATCATCAACCGTATCATTGGGCGGATTCTGGCTTAATCTTAGGGCTGCCCGAACCCTTGCCAATAGTTCTTCCATTTGAAATGGTTTAGTAATATAGTCATTTGCACCAAGATCCAGTCCGGAGACCTTGTCTTCAACTGAATCTTTGGCTGTCAATAAAATAACCGGCGTATGGTTATTTTCTGATCTGATTCTCCTCAAAACCTCAATCCCGCTCATTTTTGGCAGCATGACATCCAACAGGACAAGATCCCAAGTCTGCTCGCGGAACCTTTTCAGACCATCCGAGCCAGTAAATGCTTTATCTGTGTGATAACCCTCAAACGACAATTCAATTTCAAGCACACGGGCAATTTTTTCTTCATCTTCCACAATTAAAATCGCAGGCTTTTTCATTCATCGACCCTCATTTTTAAAAAATATATACATTCATTATATGTGGCACGGTCCAAAATACAAAGAATTAGTGAATGGGTAAAAAGAAGTTGACGCGTCCATTCCCCTCTAATGGAGAAAAGTGTTATAATAAACAGGAATTTCTTTTGGAGGTTATGATAAATTTGATTACTGTAAATAATGTTGGTCTTCGTTTTGGAGACCGTAAACTATTTGAAAATATAAATGTCAAATTCACACCCGGGAATTGTTATGGTCTGATTGGCGCAAACGGAGCCGGAAAATCAACGTTCCTTAAGATTCTTTCGGGTGAAATTGAAGCGCAAACAGGTACTGTTTCCATTTCTCCAAATGATCGTCTGGCCGTATTGAAGCAGGATCATTTCCAATATGAAGAGGTGGAAGTCCTTCAAGTTGTCATTATGGGGCACAGTCGACTGTACGAAATTATGCAGGAAAAAGATGCTATCTATATGAAAGCGGACTTTTCTGAAGAAGACGGAATGCGTGCCGCGGAGCTTGAAGGGGAATTTGCAGAATTAAACGGATGGGAAGCGGAATCCGAAGCAGCTATATTACTAAAAGGCCTCGGAATCGGTGAAGACCTCCATAACAAAAAGATGGGCGAACTGTCAGGGGCCGAAAAAGTAAAGGTTCTTCTTGCTCAAGCTTTATTCGGGAAGCCGGATATTTTACTGCTTGACGAGCCGACAAACCATTTGGACATCAAAGCGATCCAATGGCTGGAAGAGTTTTTGATCAACTTTGAGAATACAGTCATTGTTGTCTCCCACGACCGGCATTTCCTAAATAAGGTTTGCACTCATATAGCAGACTTGGATTTCAGCAATATCCAAATTTATGTCGGAAATTATGATTTTTGGTATGAATCCAGCCAATTGGCACAAAAAATGGCGCAGGAAGCAAATAAAAAGAAGGAAGAAAAGATTAAAGAACTGCAGACTTTCATTGCCAGATTTAGTGCCAATGCTTCGAAATCCAAACAGGCGACATCCAGGAAAAAGCTACTTGATAAAATCACCCTTGACGATATAAAGCCATCTTCCAGGCGCTATCCATATGTGGCATTTACACCCGAAAGAGAAATCGGGAACGATTTACTCAATGTGAGCAATTTATCAAAGACAGTGGACGGCGTAAAGGTATTAGACAATATCAGTTTCACTTTGAATAAAGACGATAAAGTTGCCCTACTTGGGAAAAATGAGATAGCCAAAACCACCTTATTACAAATTCTTTCAGGAGAAATGGAGCCTGACAGCGGGAGCTATAAATGGGGTGTCACTACTTCCCAATCCTATTTCCCGAAAGATAACACAGAATTCTTCGAAGGTGTGGAGTTGAATCTCATTGAATGGCTAAGACAGTTTTCGCCACAGGATGAGACTGAAAGCTTCTTGCGTGGCTTTCTCGGCCGGATGCTTTTTTCGGGTGAAGAAGCATTAAAGAAAGCTTCTGTTCTTTCTGGTGGGGAAAAAGTACGGTGCATGCTGTCAAAAATGATGCTGAGCGGTGCTAACGTTCTTTTGCTGGATGAACCGACAAACCATTTGGATCTGGAATCCATAACGGCGTTGAATAACGGATTGATTAACTTCAAAGGGTCATTGATATTCACTTCACATGATCATCAGTTCATCGAAACGATCGCCAATCGAATTATCGAGCTGACACCATCTGGAATTGTAGATAAGTACATGACCTACAATGAATATCTGGAAAGCGAACAACTTCAAAAACAGGTTAAAGAGATGTATGCCTAAAATAAAAGGGTCGTCCATATATTGGATGACCCTTTCTTAATTTACAAGCAGATACTCTGTTTTTTTGATCATGTCTGCCAGTTTTTTTGAGTGTTGATGATACATCTGTTTAGCCTCTTCATTTTCCGTTGCTAATGAAAAGCTTTCAAAATCGGCTTGGCATTTTTTTAATGCGCTTAATAACAACGGTTTTTCCTGCGGCTTTGGAAGCTGGATTTTATCGTCATACAAGTCCGCTGTAAACTGGCCATAGGCATCCACTTGTCCAATAAACACATTGTCAAGTGCGATACCCAGTTTTTGAAGCTCTGCATCCAGCCATTCCCTTGTTAACCCACATGAAGCAAGGGCCGAATCCATAACCTGCCCTTCCAATATAACTGTTTCCGGGACCTTCACAGGAGCCGTTTCCAGTTTTAAATCCTGAGGAGTCACTGGCTGTTTTTCTTTTTTAAGTAATACATTCAAATCGCCGTTTGCTTCAAGAACTGCAAATTCGACATCGGAAACTTGAAAAGCGTTCTTTTTTCTTAACAGGTGAAGCAATTCCTCCACAGTGTATTTTTGCTTTGTTAAATTTTCCTCTTGGATTTTTCCATCTTTAATTACAACTGTTTCCTTGCCTTCAATAAAATCCCTCGCCTTTTTGCTTTTAATAGCTAGTAAACCGGCAAAGAATGGAATTGCTGTCCATACAAGCATGCTATATAAACCATGTAAAAAGTTTGTTTCCAACCCCGTAGAAATTTCAGCTGCAATACTGCCTATTGTAATGCCAGCAATATACTCAAAGAAGGATAATTGAGACAACTGCTTCTTCCCCAGCCACTTTGTAAGTAAAAATAAAACAAAAACTAAAATGACCGATCGAAGTATTATATTAAGCCATTCGGGAATATCCAAGCTTTTGCCTCCCTCTTATGAATTTTTATATTGAAGTTCTTCAGCCATCATAAATTCAACTTGTTTTTGTAAATCAGAGATGATCGGCTCAGTTTCCATCATGCAGTCATGAAAAATTTGTTTAGCTTTTTGGTCCGTACTTGTTAACGCTAATTTGCTGAATGCAGCCTGAATTCCTTTCATTGTGGCAAGGGTTGTTTTCACATCCGAAATGACAGTCAAACCATTACCTCCTTAGTTAGAGACAAGGAACAGAAGAAGGTCTGTTCCTTGCTTTTAAAAATTATTCGTTATATTGCGGCTCTTCTTGCATAATCTCCTGTACTCGAGGTTCAAGGGCATCAATAACCGCCTGTGTTTGCTGTGCAGTCATCTGATACAATTGTTTTGCTTGTTGATTATCTGTTTGAAGCGCAAATCCTTCCAGGCTTGCCTGAGCACTTTTCAACCCTGTAAGCGTCTGCTTTACGTTGTTTATGACAGTCATAAACGATCCCCCCATCAATCATTGTTCCTGAGAACGTTTCTATTTTATGAGGAAACATATTAATTATTAGATGAAAAAAATAACAAAAACCCGCATCTGCGGGTTAATCAAGTCTAAAATATCGATACATATGGCTGACTATGACTTTTAACAGCGCATAGACAGGAATCGCAAAAATCAATCCGAGCAAACCCCCGAATTTTCCCGCCACCAATAGAACAAAAATGATCGTTAATGGATGGATATTCAGCTTTTTCCCCATAACAAGCGGAGAAGTAATATTACTGTCAATTTGTTGGACAATCACAACAACAACAATAACGAGCAACGCTTGAAATGGTGAATGCAGCAACCCGACAATCACCGCCGGAAATGTTCCGATCCATGGCCCGATAAACGGGATCACATTGGTCACCATGGCTACAAAACCCAGTACAAGGGAATAATCAAGCCCGATGATCAAATAGCCGATATAAGCTGTCAATCCCACACAAAAACTTACGATCATTTGTCCTTGTATGTAGGCACTTAAAGCTTCGTCCATGTCTTTCAGAATATTAACCGCTTCATTTTGATGCTTTTTCGGAAGGATTTTCAATAAGAAAGTCGGTGCTTGTTTTCCATCCTTCAGGATAAAAAATAAAACGAACGGCACCAGCACGAGCACCATGATAATATTTGCCACAAAACCGACGGTGCTGGCAATTTTGGTTCCGGCGTCCTGTAACATGTTTTTTGCATTATTTTGCAAATAATCCGTTATTTTCTCCACAGAGAAGTAATCATTTTCCTGGAATCGCTGGAACCATTCTTTATCCATCACCGTAAGGACCCATTCCTGAATATTCTTGGAATAAGCCGGCAGATTTTTCATGAAAAGACTATATTGTCTCTGCAGCTCAGGCCCAATAACGAAGACGCCCGCTGTCATCACGCCGGCAATCCCAACAAATACAAGGATGATCGCCAAAGTCCGCGGCATTTTCTTTGCCAGCAGATTAACAATTGGGCGCAGTAAATAATAAAGGATTCCACTAATGACAATGGGAGGAAATAATGTTTGTATAATGATCACTAACGGGGTAAATATAAAACTGACTTTTGTTCCCAGATAAATGATCAAAAAAGCCATAATAATGCCGGTTCCTATCCTGAACCATTTCTCTTTTACCATAAATTCCCCTCTTCTCTCTATGTAACCATATATCCATTATCGCATACACACATCATAAAATCCTATGAAGAAAAGCGCAAGCCGCAGCCCTGATTTGCGAAGCAAGGAGACAGATTTTCAGCTACCCACAGCAAAGCAGTAATATACAGGATGCGAAAGATTCTTGAGTAATGTAACATAGTAGCTGTAACTTACTCGGATTAGTTTTACTTGACTTTACTTTTACTCTGGGTTGAAAGCTCAAGCCTACAGCGCCTTATGCTGGACATTTCACATCATCATTTGAAAAAAAAATTCCGTCTAATTTTATACTTTCTTTACAGTGAAAACAAGAAGAACCCGTCACCTTAACAGATGAACGGGTTTCTTTATTAAACATTCAGCGCTTTTTCCTCATCCAGCTTTTTAATTCGATCACTGACCTCTTCTTCAGTCAAGTTATGCTCCTTGATGTAAAGATTGCGAGGATGAACCCGGCATTCGTCTGAACAGCTGCGCAAATATTTATGCTCGTTCTCCTCAGAGCAAAGGAATTGCCTGTTGCACTCCGGATTCGCACAGTTTACATATCTTTCACAAGGTTCACCGTCAAAATAGTCCCTGCCAACAATAACATGCTCCTTCTGGTTGACAGGAACAGATATCCTTTCGTCAAAGACATAACATTTTCCGTCCCAAAGTTCACCTTTGACTTCAGGGTCTTTGCCATAAGTAACGATTCCGCCATGTAGCTGACCGACATCTTCAAAACCTTCCTTTACGAGCCAACCTGAAAACTTTTCACAGCGGATTCCACCCGTACAATAGGTCAAGATTTTCTTACCTTCCAACTTATCCTTATTTTCACGGACCCAGTCCGGCAGTTCCCTGAATGTTTTTATATCTGGACGGATAGCTCCCCTGAAATGTCCGAGATCATATTCATAATCATTGCGTGCATCAAGGATAACAGTGTCCTCTTCCTGCATCGCTTCATAAAACTCCTGCGGACTCAAGTATTTCCCTGTCAGTCGTCTAGGATCCACATCGTCCTCCAAACGAAGGGTAACTAATTCTTTACGTGGGCGTACATGCATCTTTTTAAACGCATGTTGGTCCGCTTCATCTATTTTAAAAACCATTTCTGCAAAACGGGGATCTGCTTTCATCATTTCAATATACCGCTCTGTCTGTTCAACAGTTCCGGAAACGGTACCGTTGATCCCTTCATTTGCTACAAGAATCCGTCCTTTTAGTCCGGTCTCTTTACAGAATTTCAGATGCTGTTTTGCAAACTCCTCAGGATCATCAATGGTTACATAATGATAATACAATAGAACTCTGTACTCTTTACTTGTTGTCATTTTATTACCACCTATTATTTATATTTGCAAGATACAAAAGTAGGTTGCGTTAAGATTATACTATCGTTTATAGTGCTTGGCAAACCAAGTCGTTAAACTCTTTATTTTTAGAAATTTGTCTATTTTAAAGAGTTGGACTCTCTATGTATGAAAGGCTTCAGCCTATATTTGCTGAAGCCTTTTTCTATGCGATTTGTTCACTTCTGCCGTTTACAAGGCCTTCAAATATCGTAAAATCTCTCTCATAAGACTCAATGTATGTTTTTAAACCCCATGTTCTAAGAAAATGAAAACATCTCCAATTTACGAGCCCATACTTTTTGTTCAACCTTTCAGCATTCTCCCATGCAGTTTCCTCAAAAGCGATATTCATTTGATGCTCCTCGATCAGCATGGAAAGCAGATGGGGGTTTTTATACCGTTCTTCAATCGAGTAACTTTGTTTCATTTCATGAATTTTAATTGTTCTGTCCAATGATTCGAGCAAAGCTTCACGGTCAACTGCATGCCCAATTTCATGAAGAGAAAATGTTCTGATATAGTCTTCAATGGAAATAAAGTCTGGGATTTCTTTTATAGCCGATTTGATCCGTTTCAAATCAAAACCTACATAATGCAAAATAAAATTATAGCTCATGTTAATTCCAGAACACTCCTGCCTTACCTCTAGATCCATCCCTACTGTTATAAGCGTTGATTGAATCAACTCTTTAATTTTTATATTTAAGTTAATCATTTTTCCCCGATAATTTCCCCTTCAACTCATTCTGATGCCAGCGTCTTCATTTTATCATGAACTCCATTATTACAAAATGTACATTTTTTTTAAAGTGTCCATCACAACTCTTTATCATGTATAGTACAACGCTCAAACCCGGAAAATTCTCGCTCAACAATCTCGCCCAGTTGGAAGAGTGCCTCTTCATTTCCACTGTTACTGATGAGCTGTAGCCCCATTGGAAGCCCCTCGTTGTCCTTTCCGACTGGCACTGTCAAAGCAGGAAGCCCCCATACATTGGCATAAGCTACAAATGGCATATATTTTTCAAAAGTCTTTTTAATGGAAAAAATCTCGCTATAAAGTTCTCCATGTAAAGGAGCCGTCCGGTGGTAAACCGGCAAAATAAGAATTCTCCCCTTAAAATAATCCGTGACCTTGCGGTCTCCCTCTTCTATAAGCCGATGGATTTCTTTCACCCGGCTGCTACGGGGTTGGAATAAACGTGCCCCAATCAGGGCCCATGTTAAAAAGGAATGATAGTCGGAACCTCCTGTCAATTTTTCTTTCAAATAACTTCCGACAACAGCTCTGGGTCCAGAAAAGCCCGCTGCATCCGCAGTTGATTTACCGCCGTCAATAGACATGATCTCCTGCCACAACAATGCACTCTCGTCAAATAAAGGCGGAATTTCACTACCGACCTGAAACCTTTTGTTTAAGTGATCAATCACTTCCTGAAGTTTTTGCTCCATTGATTCACTTAATAAATAGGAATCCTTTGGCAATTTTTGAATAACAAAATCATTTATCTTCAACTTACTATCATATTTGTGATTGGCTATCACCTGGTAAATGAGCCTTGCATCTTTAACAGATTTCGCTATTGGCCCAATTCCAAGCATTCTTTTTTGGAGAGGATGAATCACTTCAGGAAAACTTCCAACATCTGACACACGGCCGTTACCTGATTTAAACCCGATCACACCGTTAAAATGTGAGGGGAAACGGATAGATCCCCCGATATCGGATCCGATACCTGCAGCTGCTCCACCTAGGGCGATCAGCGCTCCTTCACCACCGGATGAGCCGCCAGCGGTCCTGTTTAAATCCCAAGGATTATTCGTTCTTCCATACAATTTGTTATCCGTCTCCTGGCAAAAGCAGAGTGTCGGAGTATTGGTCTTACCTAGTATGACTGCACCTTCTCTTCTTAGCCTCTCCACTACCTGGGCATCTTGGTTTTCTTTCATGTTAACCCGATGTCCGAGTCCCCCCGTCGTTTTCATACCTTTTACATGAAAAGACTCCTTCATACTGATTGGTATACCAGTTAACTTTCCTCTCGTTTCTCCATTTTGAATCAGGCGATCAGCTTCTTCTGCCTCTTTTAATGCCTCGTGAAAGCGGTCTTCCACAAGACAATTCACCGTTGGATTCACGTACTTAAGATGTTCAATATATGTTTTAGTCAGTTCTACCGAAGTGAGATTACCTTCGGACAATTCCTTTAACATTTCAGTTATATCCATGTATAAGATAGCTAGCTGCTCCCTTGGCTGCCGAGATTCTGATTGAATCACTCTGACATTCCCCCTGACTTATCTCCTTTCCATTCACTATTCGATGAGGTTTTGATTTATTCCTTCCATAAAGATCAGACCTAGGCGATACTGATGAAAGTGCATCAGCTGTTGAGTTCTACCAAATCGAATGATTAATTTTGACTCGTCCTATAAACAATACAGAACAAAACTTAATTGCCACTCCATCCCTGTACAAATTTATGGTACTTTTGAAACTTTTAGAAGCTGTTTAACGGTGGAAGTCTATGTAAGGATTTAGCGATTGGATTTTCTGATTTAGCAACAAAAATATGTACTGTTGATCAAAACATCTAAAAAAACAATTGATGCATTAGAGAAGCGTGGGCGAATGGATATTGTAGAAAAAAATAAAAAGACTTAATCCGGTATACAAATATTTTAAACACTTTTATGGTGGACACATTATTTTTGGTAGATTAGATAGGTTAAAACGAAAGCAGGAAATAAATAATGTCTAACTTGGACCTGAATGAACATTTAAAACAAGTACAGAATCGTAAGGCTGCCACAACTCAAAAAGTTGATGAAGCTATTAAACGGCTCGTGAGAGCCAATGAAAACATTAATTTTAATAGTGTAGTGAAGCAGCAAAAGCAACTCTCTATAACAATAGAGACCTTCGTGAGCGTATCGAAATCTAACGTCAACAACAAACACAATTACCTACTACAAAACAAATAAATGTGAAATGAACGAAAATAACAAAGACGCTTTTATCGAGTCATTGAAACGAAAAATTCGCAAGATAGAAGACGAAAACAATAACTTAGAGACCAGTTAAAAGTGGCTACGCAGAGGTTATAAAAAATTTTAGTTTATGTCCAGAACATTGCTCCCCCTGCTTATCCAATTAACGGGCCATATTGTTGAGTAGGAAATACAAATTTACTCAATCAGGCTTTGTTATTTTAATTTGAAATTGTTTTACCTTTCATATATAAAAAGTGATACGTCTTATTAGCCGGCACCCTTTGTCGGTTTTTTTGTTTTTAATTTTACTTGGAGAAGGAAAAGGTATAGATTTAGTTGACAAAGGAGAAATTACCAATGAAATCCTTAACGGCGTAGGCATATAAATAACATGGCAATGATGAACTGGAAAAGGAAGGCAGTCTTTATACAGAGTGGTCTGAACTTGAAGATTTTTCGATAAAACTTATTCTGAGAACGAAAAAAGTAATAACGTTAATGAGTAAAGGAAAAGAGGAGAGAAACAAATGGACAAAACAGTTTATCTGGTCAGGCATTGTCAAGCTGTAGGAAAAGAGCTGCAGGCAGAACTGACTGACGAGGGAAAAGAACAAGCGAAAGAACTGATGCGCTTTTTTGAGAAGCGGAATATTAAGCATATCATTTCCAGCCCTTTCACGAAGGCTATTCAATCCATCCAGCCGACAGCAGACAGCCTAGGCCTGCAGGTGGAAATTGACAGCCGTCTTGCTGAGCACAAGCTGATTTCAAAAAACCTAAAAGACTGGTTGGAACGCCTCGAAGAATCCGTTCGGGATATGGATTTGAAAATGGCAGGTG
The DNA here is from genome assembly GCF_000374565.1 of Siminovitchia fordii DSM 16014 = CIP 108821. GTDB lineage: Bacteria > Bacillota > Bacilli > Bacillales > Bacillaceae_C > Siminovitchia > Siminovitchia fordii. The sequence continues at coordinate 97,412 of NZ_KB894685.1, forward strand.
GAGAATCAAGCCGCGAAGTAGCAAAAAGGGGAATGGAAGTGCTTGAAGCAGCAACCGACGGAACTGTGCTGTCTACTCATCGCAATACGATGGGGCTATTATTGATGCAAATTGATGGCATGAAGGGGCTCAAAGAATGGACAGGACTGTCGCACCCGGATGTCTACGAAGTGAAAGTAAAAAAGGATAACTATATCGTAAGGAGAATCTGGGGCTGAGAATTGTCAAAAAATAACCCCCTACTATCGGAGGTGTAATTCGTTGCCAGTTACAAAAATAGATGGGATAGACCTGTATTATCACGTTCAAGGCAAAGGGATTCCTATCGTGTTTATTCATCCTCCCTTACTCTCGAGCATGAATTTTATCTACCAAGTGAATGAATTATTAAATCGCTTCAAAGTTATTGTCTTTGACATTCGTGGCCATGGAAACAGCTCTTTTTCAGAAAAAGCACTGACTTATCCATTAATTTCACATGATATCAAACAACTATTGGACCATTTAAAAGTAGATAAAGCTTTCATATGCGGCTACTCAACTGGAGGGTCAATTGCTCTTGAATTTTTGCTGACATACCCCAAGCACTCTTTAGGAGGTATTCTTATAGGAGCCCTGTCAGAAGTAAAGGATCTATCATTAAAAAATAAAATTACTTTAGGAGTAAAGTTAGCGGAATGGAAGGCACTTAAAGCTCTTGCTTTATCCGTTTCCTTTACTAACTCCAATACTGGACAATTGTTTAAAGAATTATATATCAATGCAAAAAAAGGAAAAGCCCAAAATATTGAACAATATTATCGATACAGTTTGCACTATAACTGTACGGATCGATTAGATCAAATTAAATCCCCTGTTTTGTTGATGTATGGGGAAAAAGATAAGGCGTTTCATCGCTATGCCCATTTATTACACGAAAAGCTTCTTGTCAACGAGTGCATACTCATAGGAGACATAAAACATCAGCTTCCTACAAAGGCGGCCGTGGTGGTGAACAATTTCATTAAGCAGTTTGTGTCTACTCATGGAGCTTAGAACGGAGAAAGTTGAATGTCTGCTTACCGTTTTTTATACATAGATATCCCGGTGGTTCTTCTTAACATTTGCTCAATCAAACAAGAAAAGAACCTAACGTCAAATTGCGAATACCAAAAATTAAGGAAGAGGGGCATTAAAACAAAAGCATAGTTCGGAACGTTAAAAGGACCATCAAATAAGATGGATCACTGAAAAACCAATCATTTTCTTTAGATGAATAATAAGAATTAGCAAGACGGGGCTGTAATTTTTAATATTAGCCTAATTTTTTTCTTCGTAAATAATAAATGAGTATTCCATTAACGGGCGCTTTAATTGAATAAAAGAAGAGCACATATTATACATGACTAATATGTGTGCCTCTTTATTTTTAAGGTTTAAATAATTTAGGTCTTGATAAACAATGAGATCGCTTCAATGTTTCCTGAATTAATAGATTTGCCGATACCCGACGGAACAGTCTTAGATGGTGAAATAGTCGTTACCGACTCTCATGGCAAACCAAACTTTGAATATGTCATGGAACGTTTTAAATTTAAGAAATCTAATCACCTGATAACATTTTGTGTGTTTGATGTTGTTTACTCTTTAAATGAGAAACTATCATGTACGCTACTTGATCGGAAAGAGATCCTAGAGCAAATCATCCCTGAAGTTACCAAGCTGCTTACAAATGGACTATTAGTAATGGCATAACTTAATTCGACTTAGTCAAACTGCTGACCTTGAAGGTATTGGCTAAACAGATCAGACTCAATATATCAAATCAATAAGCGCTCTAACGATTGTCAAAAGTCATTAACTACAAATATGAGAATGTTTACATCACTGGTCTGCATAAGGATAAATTCGAGCTGCTTTTAAACTACGAAAATGGCAATTACGCAGGGTTAAGGAGTTCATGCCAACTCCATATAGAAAAGAAGAATTTTACTCAGTCTACCGTGATTGTATTTCGAGCGAAAAATTTGCCTATCTCGATACAAAAATTAAAGCTAAAGTTAAATTTCGTAATTATACTAGCAAGGGATTACTAAGAATTCCTAGCTTTGTGGAGTGGGTATCATAATTTACCTTTTTCACAAACTATGCAACAAGCTAGTGTCTACTACTTATTTGTCATTTGTTTTGTTAACTACTCAAAGAATATTTTTCTTCATTTAACACACCATATCTTTATCGGAGGTGAAAAAAGTGGGAAGAGATAATAAGGAGAGTATTAACTACCAAAATAACGATACCCCTCAAGATTCAATTATGAATAAGGTCAATCAAACGCATGATGAAATGGTACAAGATGTAAAGAATTTAATTAATGAAAATGATAAGGAAAGTAACATTAAATAATCTTAACGCCAGAAATGGCGTTTTTTTCTCGTTTCTTATAGATTACCCATAGAATGCACAGTTTGTATCAAATATGAGCTCGTATCTTTTTCTCTTTAAACAATCCTAAGTTATCCGGATTACGCCCCTTTTATACCAAGGATTTTAAGCTTTTACCCAATTGAAACTTCCATTTCTGTACAAACTGGATGGCCTTTAATGAGAAGATGATGAATAAAAAATTACGAAAGTGCCTGTTTATTGAGGCACAAAGCTAAACGGACCCTGGTGTGTTTAGTTGCCTTTAACAGCGATCGGGTTAAAACTGCTCCAGTCGTACTCAGCAAATTCATACATGACGTCCGTTAGCCTCGCCTGCACCAGGTTCTTAGCGGCAGTTTTAAGACATAAAAAAACCCCGATGTGACCGGGGCTTTTGAGAATGGGCAATTATTTATTTGTTGAGGTCAATTCACGGACTTTTTCATCACTTGGAAGAAGCCATGTCAAAATTCCCACAAGAGGCAATAGACCGCATAAAATCATCACAGATCGGATGCTGTACATATCTGCCAATGTTCCCAATAGCACAGCCCCTACTGCGCCCATGCCAAAAGCAAGACCGACAATCAAACCGGAGACCATTCCTACTTTTGATGGCAGTAATTCCTGAGCATATACAACTGCCACACTGAAACTTGATAGAATAATAAAGCCAATAACAAAGAAAATAGGGATGATTAATGAAAGCGGAACAAAAGGCAGAATGATGGTAAGTGGTGCAGCGCCTGCCATTGATAGAAAGATCAAATTCCGGCGGCCAAACCGATCGGCCAGCGGCCCTCCAAAGAACGTTCCTAATACGCCTGCAAACATGAAAATAAACAAATATAATTGGGCATGCCTCACAGTCAGTCCATAATCTTCCATTAAATAAAATTGATAAAAATTATTGATACCAGCTACATAGAATGATCTTGCAAAAACAAGAAATACGAGCAGTCCCATCGCTATTTTTATTTTAGTGTGTACCGGAGCAGCTGATTGCTGAGTTTTCACCCTGTTTTTTGGGCTGAACATCATTCCGTCCTGCATTTGTCCTTTATACCATTTTGATACATACAGCAAAATGATGATACCTGTCATGGTTACCAATGTGAACAGGAGGGCACCCCTTTGACCTAGGGAAACAAAAATGAATGCAGTGAAAACCGGAGCAAGCGATTGCCCGAAATTTCCGCCAACCTGGTAAATGGACTGGGCCAACCCTCGCTTTGGCCCTGCCGCCATATAGGCCACACGTGAACCTTCAGGATGAAAGACGGCTGATCCGATGCCAATAAAAAAGACAGATACCAGTATGATATAAAAATTTGGAGAAAGGGCGAAACCAATCAAGCCAATCATACTCATGAACATTCCGATCGGCAACAGAAAAGGGGTTGGCCTTTTATCCGCAAAGTAACCGAAAACAGGTTGCATCACGGAAGCTGTCATATTCAGAACGAAAGCAATCCAACCAATCTGAGCAAACGTCAAGTTCAGTGTTTGTTCAAAAATCGGATTCATGGCGGGGACGACGGATTGGATCGAATCATTCAAAAGATGGCTGCCACTCATCGCAAAAAGGATCCCATATGCCGTCGGCAGTTGATTCGGTGCTGATGCTTTAATGTTTGAAGTCGAGCTCATTTTATCTCTCTTTTCCTGATATCCGGATTTCGTCACTATCCGGAAATTGATAAGGCTCACCATTTAATAAAATTAGGAGCCCATAATACAATTGTGAATCATCATCACAATACTCACAGTAGGAAACGTCCTCTTTGTTCCAAAAAGCAGCCAAAGATGTTTTTTTCACTTTAACATTCTCAAAATCCTTTTTAAACCGCTGAAAAAGAGACATATACTTTTCGAAAGCTGCTTTTGATTCCGAGAATGTGTACCTTTCAATGATGTCATTTCTCCATTCTGGGAAAAACCACCACGGTTCGCTTTCGCCTTTCATCACTATTACTTCCCAATTCTGAACCATGTTTTTTCCTCCAACTTAAAAGTAACATTGGCGTTAATACTTGAAATACGATTAACATTATACATTTCTGACAATAAGGTCTCCAATAAAATGCTTAATATAGACAGTTTAAAAAAGTTTATAAATGGAATTATAAGAAAGACAAGGAGGTGTTGCGGGAATGAGAATCGGAGTTGAAGAAGGTTTAACCAACGTTTCACAAGCTCTTCAAGAAAAGGGATATCAAGTTATTTCCCTTTCGGGCACTTCAGATTTGAACAATGTGGACTGCTGCGTGGTCACTGGCATGGATTCCGATATCATGGGAATCGAAACGACAAGCACTCAGGTGCCTGTCATTGAAGCAAACGGCCTATCTGCCGATGAGATCTGCCAAAAAGTTGACCAAAAACTACAATAAAATAAATGAGACTGAGGACGGGAGTAGTTCTCAGTCTCCATTTATTTTATTCATAAACCAAAGAACGAAACGCTCAGTCTCATCGTTTCCGAAAACCGGAAAAGGCGTAGAACAATTTAAGTGCTCGTGGGAAATGACTGCAATGATATGTGACAGTTCCTGTAATAGGAATTCATCTTGTGGGTTTCGCACAAGTACCACCTTTGGGAAGTCCATTTTTTTATAACCTTCTACCAAAATTATATCAATAGGCAGCTGTCCATAAATCTGAAGGATATCCTCCAATTCCCAATCATCTTTCATGGCTTCTATATGTAAAGTGCCTGCCCCTTCGACTGCCGTGACAGAAGCGCCGGCAAGCCGGTGTTTCTCGGAGTCTTTATTTAACACTTGCCTTTCGGGCTTGCCGCCATGCCCATGATGCTTAATGGTTCCAACTGAAACCCCCTTCTCTCTGCATGCTTTAATCAAGTTTGTGATCAATGTCGTTTTCCCGCTGTTCTGAAATCCTACAATTTGGATAATTTTCTTTCCTGCCATGGCACTTCGCTTCCCTTTTGGTCTTCAAGTAGGATTAGATCAACTTCATCCCCGTCTATATAGCCTCTTGTTCCTCCCGGGAGCACGATTAAACAATCTGCCCAGGCAATTGAGGTCACCACCCCGGATTTATCCAAACCAACCGGTTCAGCGTAAACCCTGCCGTCCGTATAACTCAGCTTGCCCCGCACAAATCTGGTAAATGGATTTGGCTTAGGGAAGTCTGATTTCAGCTCACCTGTAATGAAGAGTGTATATGGACGGTTAGATTGCATCCAATATCGTAAATACGGCTTTACAAACAATTCGAATCCAACATAGCAGGCCGACGGGTTACCTGACAGCCCAAAAAGCAGCCGGCCGTTGATTTCAGCGCAGCTTGTCACGCTCCCCGGACGCATGGCAATTTTATTGAATAAAAGTTTTGCCCCAAGCCTCTTATAGATTTCAGGCAAATAGTCAAAGTCCCCTACGGATACCCCTCCGGTCGTAATGACAATATCACATTCTTCAAGAGCCGTCTTCACTGCCTGGAGCAGTGTTTCCAAATCATCCGCACAATTATCATATTTTTTAAAGATCCCACCGGCTCTGAGAACTTGGGATTCAATCATATAGCCGTTACTGTCCCTTATTTTCCCAGGCTCCAGATCATCTTCAGGGCCGAGCAGTTCACTGCCTGTGGCGATAATCCCCACTGTTGGCTTTTTGGCAACTTTCACTTTACTATATCCAAAGGTGGCCAGCAAAGCCTTGATTCCAGGGTTGATCCGTTCCCCTTTGTCTATCAGCGGGCTGCCTTTTTGAGTGTCTTCACCCTTAAATGAAATATTATCCCCTTCCTGAAGGGGTCTTTTTACTTCAATATATTTTTTAGCGCCTTCAGTGACTTCTTTAACCAATTCAAGCATGATGACACAATTTGCTCCATCCGGAATTTGAGCCCCAGTCATAATCCGGACAGCCTGCATAGGGCCTACCTGTTTGAGACTGACCTGACCCGCCCCAATCTCATCAATCACTTCAAATAATATGGGATTTTCGCGAGATGCAACTTCTGTATCACTTGCCCTTAACGCGAAACCATCATAAGGGGAGCGGTCGAATGGAGGCACATCATGATCCGCTATCAAAGGGGTGTAGAGGTATCGATCGTCGCATTCATGTATGGATACCGTTTCTCCTTCCCCTCTTTTTTTATATTCCATTACAATTTCAATTGCTTCCTTGATCCAAATCGGTTTCCTTCTCTCCACCACTGCTTCATCAGGCTCCTTCCAAATATTATCCGCCAATATAGGACATCTCTATTTTTTCCTTGGATCTAGCGCTTTCCTCTGTCCGCTCATCGGAATAGCGGTCTGCTCGCTGATTCCAATTGGAACTGATTGCATTGATTAAAGGTTCCTCTTCCTTATAAGTACGGACTAATTCTCGCAGGTCATACCCCTTTGAGGCAAACAGGCAAGTATAAAATTTCCCGTCTGCAGAAATTCGCGCTCTTGTACAACTGGAGCAAAACGATTCTGAAACTGAAGTAATAAAGCCAACCTCAGTCTCCGTATTTATATACTTATATCGCTTGGCCACTTCTCCAAAATAATTCGGATCCACTGGTTCAAGCTCAAAATGTTTCGATAACATGGCAAACATGTCTTTTTTCGTTACCACTTTGCTAAAATCCCACCCGTTCGAATTGCCCACATCCATAAATTCAATGTAGCGCAGGGTGATCCCCATATTTTTAAAATGACGGGCCATCGGAATGATTTCGCTTTCATTTACCCCTTTTTGTACGACCATGTTTACCTTTACACCTAGACCGGCATCAAGGGCTGATTCTATTCCACGTAAAACGACTTCGGAACTGACGCCCCTTCCATTGATCTTCTTAAAGATGTCATTGTTTAACGCATCGAGGCTGACATTTACTCTATGGAGGCCAGCATCCACGAGGTCCTTCGCCAATTTTGGGAGCAGCACACCATTGGTTGTAAGGCCGATATCTTCGATGCCCGGTATCTGATGCAATCTCCCTATTAAACTGGCTATATCTTTTCTTAATAGTGGCTCTCCACCGGTGATCCTTAATTTTGTAACACCCAATTTACTGAAGGCAGCCGCAAGGCGCTCTATTTCTTCGAATGATAATATTTCATTCTTCGGCAAAAATTTAAAATCCGGGCCAAAAATGTCAGCCGGCATGCAATATTGACAGCGAAAGTTGCATTTATCTGTCACGGATATCCTCAAGTCTTGCAAAGGCCGGTTTAATCGATCTTTAATACCGTTCATTTCCCATCAGCTCCAATCCGTTCCTTACGCAACGTTTATACAGATTGTAACACTTTTCCCCTATTCGTTCATGTTTTAAGATAATAAGCATAAAATATTTTTGGTTAATTTGGGTAGATAAAAGAGAGAGAAAGCTGAAACTTTTTTTTAGGAAATTCGTTATACTATTTGAAGAGGAGTGAGGAAAATGAAAAAAGGATTGGGAACCATCATAGGGATATTGGTTGTTTTAGCCCTTGTATTCGTTCCGTTATTTGGGAGTTACAACGGTTTTGTAAATGCCGAGGAAAATGTTGAACAACAGTATTCCCAAATTGAGAACCAATTGCAGCGAAGGGCTGATTTAATACCCAACCTAGTCAATACCGTGAAAGGATACGCAAAACACGAGGAAAATGTACTGGGGGATATCGCTGATGCCCGTTCAAGGTTGATCGGTGCAAAAACGGTCCAAGAACAGGCCGAAGCCGATGCTTCTTTGTCTAACGCCATAAGCAGGCTGCTGGTGATCTCTGAAAATTATCCGGAATTAAAGGCGGACAAGCAATTTACCCAGCTTATGGATGAACTTGCCGGTACTGAAAACCGGATTGCGGTTGCGAGAAAAGACTATAATGACCAGGTAACGATTTATAATAAAAAGGTAAGGCAATTTCCAGGGCGTATTGTGGCATCGGTTTTTGGCTTTGAGAAAAAAGAGTATTTCAAAGCTCAAGCAGGTGCAGAGGAAGCCCCCAACGTTGATTTTGAAGGGAATGGAGAATGATGAGACGGGGGCTGCTCTTCCTTTCCTTCCTCGTCTTTTTTTTCTACTCCTTATCGGCTTACAAAGTTGAAGCGGCCAATGTACCAGACCCCATAGGAGACATTTATGTCCAAGATTTTGCCCAAGTGCTTTCAGACAGTGAAAAAAAAGAATTGATTGAACTTGGAAGATACTTAGATGACCACACAGAGGCACAGATAACTGTACTTACGGTCAATTCACTTGAAAATGAAACGATTGAGGAATACGCCTTGCAAGCCTTCCGTCAGTATGGACTTGGAAGTAATGAAAAGAATAACGGTGTACTGCTTTTATTGGCACCCAAGGATCGTAAAATTAAAATAGAAGTGGGCTACGGTCTGGAGGGCGCTTTGCCGGATGGAAAAGTAGGACGTATTCTTGATGGTTTTGCGCTTCCTTATTTGGAAAATAATGAGGCGAATCTTGCAATTACTAATACTTATAAACAATTATTCAATGAGGTTTCTAAGGAGTATAACCTGGACAGACAGGTGGATGCAGAAGGCATGGAATATAGTGAAACCGAAAGTCTTTCACCCTTTACCATGCTTATATTGATCTTGATTTTTGCAGGTATTATCTTCCTGGACTTCCGTTTTCTTGGAGGAGCGTTTAGCCTGACCATTCTCAGACTGCTAGCTGCTATTTTAAGCAGAGGCGGCCGAGGCGGCGGCGGACCTCGCTCCGGGGGCGGCGGTTCGTCAGGCGGGGGTGGAGCGAGCAGAAGCTGGTGATCAGATTAGTACCTGCAAGCACAAAACGGTTCCCGGGGAGGCAGTTTTTCAGCGGAAATGGCTTGTGACCTAAAGGGGTTAGGCGCTGGAGCTGGACATTCCAGTAAAGCGAAAAATACTGTTTATCGATGTACAGAATGAAGAGAGTTTGACGAGATAAAGGATACTCGGTGCGCTATGGTGAACCAACGTTGACATGTAGGTAGAATATCCACTATTTAAATTGATCAATATTATAGCCTGCCTTTGTAGGCAGGCTATATATTGATCGACTGGCTCAATAATCTCTTCAGCAAAGGAAAAAGTACATCCGGCAGTTCCTCCACATAAGGCGCAATGATGCTACGGTTACCGTATATATTTTCAAATACCTTTCTCTGTTCAAACTCCAAGCCTGTATTGGAAATAAAGATATTAAATACTTCTATCCCTTTTTTGCGGGCTGCCATGACAGCTTCGTGAGTATCCATAATCCCATTATCATAATCGAATGCCGCTGGCTCACCGTCTGAAAAAATGATCAAGAATTTCTGGTTTTCACTTCTTTTAAGAAGTCTTTCAGCTACGATTCTGATAGCATAACCATCCCGGTTGTCTTCCATTGCTTCCAGTTCCATAATTTCTGGTCCTGATTGCTGTTGCAGAGACATGGAAAATGGAATAGTTTGCAAAAAATAATTAGGCTGATCATCCTTCGTCACTTCGTTAGCTTCCTCCCAAAAGCCGATGATTTCATGAGATACGCCGACCGATTTCAACGCTTCATGAAATAAAACGATCCCTCTCTTGGTCTCTTCCATTTTATCAAACATTGAAGCCGAGCAATCAACAAGAAGAATGAATGCGGCGTCAATCTCTTTGCCAGGCTGCGATTTTTTATAGAAAAGTTTCGGATGTTCATCTGTAAAGAAAGGTACAAGATTTTTTCCAAGGCGACCCATTTGCAAATGGCTCCGATGGTCCGTTTCTTTCTTTTTCATTATACGTTCAATGATGTTCTTTAGCTTTTTATGATAAAATTTTACTTCTTTTTCCAACTTCATATACTGGGCAGTCGATTCTTCACCCTGTCTTTGGGCATTCAAGAAAATAGGGCGCGCATTTTTGTTCGCTATGCCATAGCTACTTTTCCCCCCGGAGGCAACAGACTCACCCAGTCTGTTGATATCCATCTTGCTAAATTCATTTTTATCCGTTCGTTTACTCCGCCCCTGCACAATTGCAAGCGCCTGATCTCCATCTTCTCCCTCTCTTTCACTGCCACCGGAAATATCCGTCTTTGTCCCTTGATCCAGTTCGAACTGCATATAGCTTTTACCAGGCCTTTCTGCCTCCCTGTGCCAAGTCCTCATCTTTTCTTCATACACATGTTCATCTCCGCCTGCTTTTTCTTCTGCAAAATCATCGTTTTGCAGAGGATCTTTTCTAACCAAATCCGAAAATGAGATATCGTCCAGTAGATTTTGCTCAAATCCAGGCAGATGAAAATACTCATTGATCATATCTGAATGTAAAACTGAGGCAGCCCTTTCCACTGTATTCAAGCAAATGACGGCAGCATCTCTGGTAGATTTGGCATCATACAAATTTTCAAGATGACTGCGGATATGAGGAATACCCTCGTCAAGTTCCGGATTAAAGGATGGGATTGTCAGAACAGGACTGTCGGAATTCAAAATCAAATAAACCAGGTTGAACAAAGCATCTGCAAAAAGATTTTTTTCTAAATTCACAACTAATTGAGATTCAAAGTATTCCATGTATATGTTGCGCCGAACATTAAATTCACTCCCCATTCCAGGCCTTTCTTTTTTACATATCTCCTCGATTCTTAAATCTTCAGCAAGCATAAGGAGTTGGCCTGCAAAACGGGGAATTGGGGATGCAGCCAGGATATCCCTGAATTCATCTACTGCCTGAAAATCTGTAAAACTTCTGTTCCCGAGCGCACGCAAATATACGTCACTTTTCATGCCCGGTTTTTTTATCCCTTCAGGTCGATGATCCCAGAAATGACTAACAAATACTTTACGGTCTCTTTTGCTTAAATAAGAATGCACTCGGATTTCTGCTTCATATAACTCAGAGTTTGTAAGGGTTTTAGTCAGATCCGAAAGCTCCAGCATAAGCAGTGTATCAGTTTTTTCGTCATTAAAATCAATGAAACGATGCACACCCAACACCTCTATCCAAATAGCGTCGAGGCAATATTCAATACGGCTGCCTTTTCCCGCTCTTCCTCCAATTTGTCAGAAATTCCCCTGCGGACGGCCCTTAATGGATCCATATAAACGGCAAGATCACAAGTATCGATCAACGCCCTGATTGATGCAGCTTCCTCAGGAATAATTCCACTCTTAACCTGGATAAGTAGATCTGACGATAACCGAACAAATTGTTCGATCATTTTCTCATTATTCAATTTGCTCTCCTGTTTGATGACATCCTTTAAGATTCCTCCCTGCACATATGGTATATCAATGACAACAAACCTGTTTTTCAACGCTTCATTCAATGGAACTGTCCCGATATAACCTTCATTGATCGCCGCAATGACCCCGAAAGTTTCTTTTGCGCGTGTAACTTCGGCTGTCAAAGGATTCGTCAGCATTCTTCTATAATCCAGTATGCTGTTTAAAATAGGCAACGTTTCAGGCTTCGCCATATTAATTTCATCTATATAAAGTAAGTGTCCTTTCTCCATGGCTTTTATGACAGGTCCCGGAATAAATTCAATCCTGTTTGCACCTTCGTTTTGTGTAATTGTTTTGAAGCCGAGAAGCGCTTCAGTATCTGTATCTACCGAACAATTGACGCTATGCATCGGCTGACTGAATAGATTTGACAGCGACTCCGCGAGCCTTGTTTTACCAGAACCAGTAGGACCTTTTAATAAAATATTTTTTCCGAGAGACAATGCTATGGCTGCATCCAGAAAAATCGTCTCATCCTCTGCCAAAAATCCGTGTTCGCCAATCATTTCCTCATGGTAATAAGAGAATGCCCGCTTTCTCTTTTCAATCATGCTTTTAATATCACCGGGCAGCTCTGCTATATTCAACGTGAACAATCCTTTCTTCTTTAGCAATTAATCGACACTATCATTATTATTTTATCAAATCAACAGCAAAGAAAAAAAGCACGAGGACCTGTTCAGACGCTCAGACTGGAGAGACTCCGATAAAATTCAGAAAATACGGCAATGGATGCAGCTTGATGTGTTAATTGAACCAATATACTCAGGACATTTCAAAACGCAGCATTTATAGCATAGGCAGGACCGTCACCCGAACGTTGAAGCCGGAAGAAAATGAATACAAACCCAGAGTTTTAACATTGGCTTGACACAAAAAAGCGTGCTGTTTTCAGCATGCTTATTGTTCGTTGCCGATAGTACTATTCATTTCATCCGTACCCAAGAAAATTGTTTCCGAGTTTCTGGACTCCTGATCATACGTATATAAACCTCGTCCGATTTTTATGATATTTGGGTCCGCTTTTGTAATTGTATTCATAAAGGTTGTCATGTTGGCGATTTGAAATCCTGTCCGTTCTTCGATGATCCGCTTTAAATCAATGCCTCTGATGGGGGCTGCTTGTTCTTTTAAAATACTGATAGCCGTGTCGCGCATCTTGGTCGTTTTACTTCTTCTGGATGGTCTTGCCCTTCTTGACTTAGAGTTCTCCGTGCTGTTCTGTTCATGGTTTTCTTCTGGTGCTTCCAAATAAGTATTGGCAGACCCCAGAAAATGAAGCTCATCGTCCGATATGTTTGCATTTGACCCTTCCTCTTTGTCCAGTTCACGCAACCGATTGAAAATAAACGCCCTTTCTTTTTGAAGTTCCCTGACCAGCCTCTCTTCCGCATCCTGCATTTGCTCCAACCTCAATTTTAAAGCAGATCTTTCATCAAACATAAAACCCCTCCTTCGGCTTTTTTCTACTATGTTCATTATAGATTGTCTAAAAGAAAATAGTAAGAAAAAAATGATAATTCACATATAGTATTTTATTTCTTTCGAAACTTGTCAATTTATGCAGACAAGTTTTCTATCCATTTTATTTGTAAATTTAATATATTCATAGTAGACTAATAGTTGGAAGCGGTTACCTATCTTCTTCTACTTGTTTCCTTGGAAAATATTTTAAGGAGGAGTTCAATGAGCCAAGTAACAATGGACGTAAAAGAGAAAGTGGAAAAGTTTTTACAGGGGACTAAAAATCTTTATATCAATGGGGAGTTTGTTGAAAGTGCCGAAGGCAAAACTTTTGACACACCCAACCCTGCTACAGGAGAAACTCTCGCCACTATATATGAAGCGGGCGCGGAAGATATAGATCGCGCAGTAAAAGCTGCACGTAAAGCATTCGATGAGGGTAAATGGTCCAAGATGAGCGCCGCTGCAAGAGGCAGGCTTATATACAAGCTTGCTGACTTGATAGAAGAGAACAAAGAAGAGCTTGCGCAGCTTGAGACTCTTGACAATGGAAAACCGATCCGTGAAACATTGAATGCAGATCTTCCACTTTCCATTGAACATATGCGCTACTATGCTGGGTGGACTACAAAAATAACAGGACAAACGATTCCTGTTTCCGGACCATTCTTTAACTACACTCGTCATGAAGCTGTAGGCGTAGTCGGTCAAATCATTCCATGGAACTTCCCTTTATTGATGGCTATGTGGAAACTTGGGGCAGCTCTTGCTACAGGATGTACTGTTGTATTGAAACCTGCGGAACAAACACCGCTTTCTGCATTATACTTAGCTGAACTCATTGAAGAAGCAGGATTCCCGCCAGGGGTCGTAAATATTGTACCAGGCTTTGGTGAGCCTGCAGGATCTGCACTTGTGAACCATCCGGATGTGAACAAAATCGCATTCACTGGCTCGACAGAAGTTGGAAAGAAAATCATGGAACAATGTGCAAAGACAGTTAAGCGCGTTACTTTGGAGCTCGGAGGAAAATCTCCAAATATAATCCTTCCCGACGCTGACTTGACCAAAGCAATTCCAGGAGCATTGAACGGCGTCATGTTCAACCAAGGACAAGTATGCTCCGCGGGATCACGTGTGTTCATCCAAAAGAAAAACTTTGACAATGTGGTAGCAGATATGGCATCCCATGCGAAAAACATTAAACAAGGAGCCGGGCTGAACCAAGACACCGAAATGGGTCCACTCGTTTCGGCTGAACAGCAAAACCGGGTATTGAACTATATCGAAAAGGGGCTCAGTGAAGGGGCGGAATTGCTGGCAGGCGGACAGAAGCCGCATGACCAAGGTTACTTTGTAGAGCCAACTATCTTCGCTGATGTCAATGATGACATGACGATCGCCAAGGAAGAAATTTTCGGTCCAGTCATTTCCGCAATGCCGTTCGAGGATCTCGATGAGTTGATTGAACGAGCAAACAACACCGAATATGGATTGGCAGCCGGACTGTGGACGCGTGATGTGGCAAATGCGCATTATGTGGCAAACCGCCTTCGCGCTGGAACGGTTTGGGTCAACTGCTATAATGCGTTTGACGCTGCTTCCCCGTTTGGCGGATTTAAGCAGTCAGGTCTTGGCAGGGAAATGGGTTCATATGCCTTGAATAACTATACTGAAGTCAAAAGTGTATGGATTTCGATGAAATAATACTATATACGGGTTCCCTTTCAGGGAACTCCGTTTTTTGTGTTAAATAATACGCGAAAATTGTCACTTTTTAATAGATTAAATTCAATTAAACGCTTTCAAAATCAACTGAAAACAGGTACAATAATATTGAAAATCAAGAATGCTTCAATTTCACGAGGAGGTTATTGCAAATATGAAGATCATGACCAATGAACAGTTAGTTGCAGCCTACCGAGACGCGAAAAAGAACAATCATGGTGCCGATTGGATACGTTTATTGAAAATGGAAATCAGAAAAAGGGGTCTGAATCCGTAAAGTTAAAAATCTATTACTTTATATAAATATGCGTGCCACAATGGCACGCTTTTTTAAATAAAACTGAAAAGATCCATCTGTACATCAATGATGATTATTTTTCAATGCGCGGTTTGGCCGGATTACAAGGAGGTGAACTATCCTGTGTAGATTCAGCAAGTTTATATAAGTAATAACATTCCTCCCTGTACATATGATCTGCCATTAAGGCAGGAAAGGTCCCCAGCGCTTTGGCTGATAGATCAAGTTCAAGTAATTCGTTTAAAAACATTTGAAACGCTTCGATTTCAAGTTTTGCATCGCTGTTCAATCGCGCCAACGCAGGAAATTCATACATCTTTGTCCGAAGAAACCCTGCAAACTCAACAGCTTTTAAATAAAATGCCTCAAAATGCTTCGTAAATAAAGAACTTCTTTCTTTCAGCCTCTTTTCAACAGCATCCATATTGTCATTAATGGCTCCTGCATGTCCATAAGCATCCTGCAGCCAAAGTAAATGGTGATGGATTTCGTGTACAATTGGAGGTGACTCCTCTTTTTTCAAGTAACTGATAATTCTTTCGTACTCCTCTAATTCATTGATCATGTGGTTGATAAACGTTGGAGATAAATGAATCTTTACCTGTTTTACCAAACTCCTTTCCAATAAGGATAGTTTAAATTTTTTCAATTGAATAACATGTCCTTCCGCTCTTTCAGTCAAAATTACCATAGTTTTTATATCGTTGAGTCTTCTAGCCTCATGAAGAAGTTCATCGAATACCTTCTTAAACTCTTTTGACTGATCAATGTCCTTTTTTTCAACGGAGCTTAAGGACTCCAAAATAAATCTTGAATGATCCCCAAGAACCTGAAGCCAAAATTCATGCTCAAATTTAAACTCCTGCACTGACAAGGTCAAGATCTAACACCCCTTTTCACTTCATCCCTATAAGAGTATTCATCTTTAAGTTATGATATTTATCCATTTGAATAGATCAATGAATGGGGCACTCATAGTTTGGAGTTCACATTAAGGTACAAAATTTGAATACGTTTGAGCTTGAATTAAAGAAATCACTGCCAGAATTGTTTTATCAGGTTATTGTAAAATAATAATCTAATCAATCACTGCTTGCTGCAGCTCCTTAAATGAGCGATAAACCTTACCATAATAAGCATCAACAATTTTTTGCTAGAATCATTTATCATATTTGACAATAAAAACACCCCAAAAGTTAGAATTGGTTGGTCTAACTTTTGGGGCATACTTCAAAGTGAAGCGGTCTTTTTATTATGGATTATCATCCTTCAAGGAGAAGATCTTCCGGATTTTCAAGAAGCTTTTTAACTGTAACAAGGAATCCAACTGCTTCTTTTCCATCAATTACACGGTGGTCATATGAAAGTGCCACATACATCATTGGTCGGTTTTCCATTCTCTCCGCGTCTATGGCCACAGGTCGCGTCTGAATTGTATGCATACCTAAAATACCGACTTGATTTCCATTCAATATTGGCGTGGATAACAGAGAACCAAACACACCGCCGTTTGTTATCGTAAATGTTCCACCTTGCAAATCGCTAAGTGCCAATTTATTGTCACGTGCTTTTTTCGCTACTTTTAGGATATCGTCCTCAATTTCAGCGAAGTTTTTGCGGTCACAGTCGCGAATAACTGGTACAACAAGCCCTTCTTCTGTCGAAACAGCTACTCCGATATCATAATATTTCTTATAGACAAGCTCGTCATCCTGCAACTCCGCATTAACTGCAGGATACTTTTTCAATGCTGCTACAACGGCTTTTGTGAAAAATGACATGAAGCCAAGCTTTACATCGTGCTCTTCATAGAACTTATCTTTCTTGCGTTTACGCAATTCCATGATAGCTGTCATATCAATTTCATTGAATGTAGTCAACATGGCTGCCGTTTGTTGGACTTCAACAAGCCTCTTTGCAATGGTTTGGCGTCGGCGTGAGAGCCTTACACGCTCAACCGGTTTTCCTGGCTGATCTTGGACAGTTGCAGCAGGTTTTCCTTGAGAAGTTGGTGCTGATACAGGCTGTTTTGGTTGATTAGAATAGACCTCTACGTCTTGTTTACGTACCCTTCCAAGCGGATCAACAGTTGGGACTTCTGTTAAATCGATTCCTTTTTCTCGAGCTAATTTGCGTGCAGCCGGGGAAGCGATCGGGCGCTCCTTCGACTCTGCCTCGTGCTTTTCTTCTTGTTGTGTAGCTGGCTGTACAGCATCAGCGTTCTCGGCTTTTGGCTGTTCTTGTTTAGGAGTTGCTTCCGGCGCAGCATCATCAGCCGAAGCATTTTCATCAACAATTGCTATCACATCGCCGACGTTGACCGTTTCTCCTTCTTCAGCTTTTAACTCTTTAAGAACTCCAGCTTCTTCCGAAATGATTTCCACGTTAACCTTATCGGTTTCAAGCTCGACAATATATTCTCCTTTTTCAACGCTGTCGCCCGGTTTTTTTAACCATTGTGCGATAGTCCCTTCCATGATTGATTCTGCAAGTTCAGGTACTTTGATTTCGGCCACTTTAATTATCCTCCTCTAATGTTTGCGGATGTATTTATAAAAGCGCAAGCGCCTTGCTCGGCCCCAACAAGGACAAGCCGTTTCCCCAAGAGGTAGACCTTCATCCTCCCACGGAAGTTTGTGACATGAGGGGCTAGACGCTGGTGCTAGACAAAGCAGGTATTTTTTACATTCAAGAGATTTAATGCTTTCATAACTTCTCTTATATTTATTTATTTTGTTTTTGTAAACACCGATTGTACGATACGGCTTTGAGATTTTCTGTGTGCAGTTGGGTCACCTTCCGATGGACTTGAACGTCTCCGGCGTCCTTCATATCTTATATCGACGCCTTCAGGTCTTAATTCTCTTATATAAGAAATTACATGGAGCCAGCCTCCCATATTTTTCGGCTCCTCCTGCACCCAGACAATTTCTTTCAGATTCGGGTATCTCGATAAAATATCTGCAATTTCATTTTTCGGGAATGGGTAAAGTTCCTCGACCCTTAAAATATGCAGCCAATCAACATCCTTTTCATCTTTCAGATGTTCTTCCAAATCAATGGCTATTTTACCACTGCACAGCGCAATCCGCTCGACCGCTTCATGGTTATGCCCCAAGCCGGATTGCTCTATGACCGATTTGAACGATCCTTCCGTTAATTCCTCGACTTCCACAGAAGCCAGCGGGTGACGGAGCAAGCTCTTAGGGGTCATAATGATAAGAGGTTTAACTTCTTCTTTATTCAATATGGCTGCTTGCCTTCTTAAGATATGAAAATATTGAGCCGCATTTGACAAGTTGGCAACAATCCAGTTATTCTCTGCGGCACTTTGCAGAAATCTTTCCACACGTCCGCTTGAATGCTCCGGCCCCTGTCCTTCATAACCATGCGGCAATAGCATGACCAATCCTGATTTTTGCCCCCACTTTGCCCTGCCTGAAGAAATGAATTGGTCAAAATATACTTGAGCCATGTTGGCAAAGTCACCAAATTGTGCCTCCCAAATCACCAGAGTTTCCGGAGCAAAGACATTATAGCCGTATTCAAATCCCACTACACCTGCTTCAGTCAGCGGGCTGTTATATAGGGAGAATGAGGAATTGACTCCGGATAAATGGTGCATCGGAATGTACTCTTCTCCTGTATTTACGTCATGGAGTACTAGGTTCCTTTGGGCAAAGGTACCGCGCTGTGAATCTTGCCCTGACATTCTTAACGGAGTGCCGTCTTTCAGTATTGATCCAAATGCAAGAGCTTCAGCATGTGCCCAATCTATTTTCCCTTTTTCTTTAATTACATTCGCTCTTCTTTGTAAAATTCGTTCAAGCCTTGGGAAAACCTTGAAATCTTCCGGCCATGTTATCAATTCCCTGTTGATAGTCTCCAAATCATCAATATTAACCGATGTATCGATTTTTGGAAGCTTTTTAACCACATTTTCAGGAGGGTTCATGACAATGTCTGGGTTCCCGTCAACCTTTGGAAGATTGTCATATGCCTTCTGCAAGTTTGATTGGATCTCTTTATCAACGTTTTCAACTTCTTCTTTTGTCAACAGTCCCTCTTGGACTAATTTATCTGCATAAATTTCCTTGGAAGTTGAATGTTTCTTAATGGTGTTATACATAAGCGGATTCGTCACCATCGGCTCATCCATCTCGTTATGTCCGAAACGGCGGTATCCGACCAGGTCGATAATGAAATCCTTGTGGAAAGCCTGCCTGTATTCGTGCGCCATAACTGCTGCAGCCAGGACTGCTTCCGGATCATCCGCGTTAACATGGACTATCGGTATTTCAAAGCCTTTTGCGACGTCAGAAGCATACAAGGTTGAACGGGAGTCACTACTTTCGGTTGTAAATCCAATCATGTTGTTCGCAATGATATGTATGGATCCGCCTGTATTGTATCCCTTCAAGCGCCCCATATTCAACGTTTCCTGTACAATCCCCTCTCCAGGAAAAGCAGCATCACCATGAACAACGATTGCAAGGCAGTTATCCATGTCTTGCTTTGGATAGCCTTGTACATTGCGGTCTTCCTGAGCAGCTCTGGTAAAACCGTCCACGATCGGATTGATGACTTCAAGATGGCTCGGGTTATTAGCAAGCGTAATTCTTGTTGTTGCAGTCGTCCCGCGCTTCAATTTCCTGTCTGCGCCTAGATGGTACTTCACATCACCGGTCCAGCCGTATGTGATGCCAATAGAACCTTCAGAAGGAATGAGTTCTTTATTGGGCGCTTGTTGAAATTCGGAGAAAATCAATTTATACGGTTTCTGAAGTACATGGGCCAAAACATTTAAACGACCGCGGTGCGCCATACCTATATTGACGGTCCTGGTACCGGTTTCCACAGCAAGACTGATGACTTCATCCATCAAAGGAATGAGCGTCTCAAGTCCTTCCACCGAAAAACGCTTCTGCCCGACGAATGTGCGGTGAATGAATTTTTCAAATCCCTCCACCTCAGCCAGACGCGTCAATAAGTTGATTTTTCTATCTTTATTTAGATCTACATAATAGCCGCCTTCTTCAATTTTTTGCTGCAGCCAGTTCCTTTCGTCCAATTCATGGACATGATTATATTCAAACGCAAGTTTTTTTGTATACACTTCCTTTAGATGATTGATCGCATCAAGCCCGTCTTTCAAATTAGATGGAGCATTAGGAGAAATAAATGAAGCCGGAATCTGTTTTAAATCTTCTTCGGTCAAATTATATTCAGAAAGCTCAAGCCTTCGTGTATTCTTATCTTTGCGGCGAATCGGATTGATATCCGCTATCAAGTGGCCATATGTACGAATATTATCCGCGTATTTGACAGCGGCAACAAGCTTGCTCAGCCGGTTGTGCGTCGCAGGCATTTGGAAGGAGACGTCCGCCTGCCCTTCAGTCGTTTCAACTTGCTTGGCCGTAGCCGGCGCACCCCATTGATCAAATGCCTCTTTCATTTCTGGGTCGACACTGTCAGGATCTTTGAGGTATTGTTCATACAACTCCATTACATAGCCAAGATTCGGCCCTGAAAATTGTGCCCAAGGCGATCCTTGATAAGACGCTTGTCTGCTCATTTGTTAAAAACCTCCATCATGAAGCTCTTGATTTATTTTTACCGGTTATGATTTCTTTATAAAACCGGTCAAAAAAACACGGGTCAATCTAATCAAACCTCAAGTGCAATTCCATTTTATCACTGCGGCTTATTTAGTAAAAGGTAAATGTCATTTTTTAGACAAATTCAATCAAATGATGCATAAAATCGGTTCAAAACCAGATATCGACTTATAAAAATCACTATCCTGTTACATATTTGTGTCAAATTTTCCATATACAATCTTACTACTCTTCAAGAAAAATTCAAACATAATTGCTTTTACCTTTTTCTTTTTCCGGTCAACCTTGGCTGTTACGCGTTTTCCACGTTTCGCATATACTATCATGATTTATTTCAAGGGGGGTGGTTGAGTGTTTCCTTGGGGGAAATTTCCCTTTAATGAAGATCTTAAAAAAATGACTGATCAGATGAACCCGGCAGATATCCAATCATATGTAAATGATATGATTAAAAAATACATCCCCTCTCAATGGGAGAACTCGGGTGATACTAAAACAGAAAACCCCTTCAATGCCTCAGCCACTGGTAACACCCAGGAAAAAAAGCCGGATGCGGCTGTTTTTGAAACTTTTGATTATGTATTCATACGCATACAGCTTCAAAACGAAGAACAACAAAAACAAATCAAATTTTTCCATACATCCAATCAGGCAATCATTGAAAATTTTTTTGAAATAGGAGATAGACATATAATTACTCTACCCTGCCTCGTAAAAAGAAAAGGGGCAACCGCTTTGGTGAAAGACCTTATTCTTGAAGTTCAAATCCCCAAAAACATCGACATGCAATATACCGAAGTGGACATTTCGGAAAAATTTTGATGAGGAAACCCAGTATTTTATATGAAAACTGATGTAATAAAAATTAACAAATCAACACATATTAATTCTGATACCACACATTGAAAGGAAAAGGCATGACAACATTCGACAAGTTGGATTTTGGCCGTTCAGATAATGAATTGTCAGAAAAGAAGTGGTCCATCGTATCGGTTGCATCGATTCCGCTTATCATGACTCTTGGCAACTCCATGCTCATTCCGGTATTGCCCTTAATGGAACAAAAGCTTGATATCACAAAACTGCAATCCAGTCTTATCATAACTGTTTATTCCATTGTAGCTATTTTCCTGATTCCAGTAGCCGGCTTTTTATCTGATAAATACGGTAGAAAAATTGTTATTATCCCATCTTTAATCATTGCAGGGATTGGGGGGCTTATTTCCGGATGGGCAGCATGGAAATTGGATTCTCCATATATTACTATCCTTATCGGAAGAATCTTTCAAGGGATCGGTGCCGCAGGAGCATTCCCTATAGTCCTTCCGCTGATAGGAGATATGTTTAAAAGAGACAAGGATGTTAGTGTCACACTTGGGGTGGTGGAAACTTCCAACACTTTTGGCAAAGTTTTAAGTCCCATCATGGGTTCTTTCCTTGCGGGGTTCCTTTGGTTTCTCCCTTTTTTGTCCATACCTGTATTTTCACTTATATCCGTTCTGTTAATCGTGTTCCTGGTAAAGAAGCCTAAAAATGATCAACACGAGCTTTCATTTGGAAGATTTATTAAAAGTATAAAGAAAATATTTTCCGAACATTGGCAATGGCTTACAGCCGTATTCGTCATTGGAGCCAGCCTTATGTTTGTGCTTTTTGGCATGCTTTTTTACCTATCATCCGTTTTGGAAGATGATTACGGATTTGATGGTGTCAAAAAAGGACTATTGCTTGCCATCCCCCTGGCTTCGCTTTGTGTAGCATCTTTTACTTCTGGAAAATGGATTAAAGACAACCTGCAAAAAATGAAATGGATATCTTTTTTTGGAATTGTTTTAATGGGAGTAATGGTTATGTGTGCTTTATTATCGACGGGGTTCATTTTTTTAATTACCATTTTTTCTATATGCGGAGTCGGAATCGGGGCTGCACTTCCCAGTCTTGACGCCATTTTGACTCAAAGTATCGAAAAAGAGATGCGCGGGACGATTACTTCGATTTTCAGTTCCATGAGATTTGCAGGTGTAGCTGCCGGACCTCCGGTCATTGCTGTTATGATGGATCAAGGAATCAAAGGGATGATTTTTCTCTTGACGGGTTTAAGTGCCGTTTCAGCAATTCTGGCATTTAAGGCTATCAGACCTGAAAAAGAAAAAAAAGCACCTGGAACTAATCCGGCACTTGAATAATACGCTGCAGAAGCAGCGTATTATTATTGGGAAGACTCTCCCTGAAGTTCAGATTCCGGATTGAATTCAGGAAGGATATCCTGGAAAATCGCTTTTACTTTTTCACGTTTTTTCTTCGCAACAAGAATGTATAGGATATCATTGGCTTGAAGTGTCGTATCCCCTCTTGGAGTAACGAGTTTGTCTCCTCTTATGATTGCGGAGATAAGCGATTCTTCCGGAAGTTCAATTTCCTTTATCTTTTTTCCGACCAATACAGCTTTCTCTTCGAGTATAATTTCCATCATTTCATTATTGGTTTTACCGATTGAAACCAATTCTACACTATGTGGGATAGTCACCTTGGCTCCTTCCGACAACCCTAATGCGTTTGCAAGTGGTGTAATCGTTGCCCCCTGCAAAAGGGCAGATGTCAAAACAACAAAGAATACAACATTGAACATCAGCATGCTGTTTTCAATACCGGCGACCAATGGATAGGTGGCAAGAACAACAGGTACAGCTCCTCGAAGCCCCGCCCATGATATCAGAAGTTTTTCTCCAAACGTGTATTTCATAAACAGCATCGTAATAAACACACTCATCGGCCTTGCAACAAGCATGAGAAGAAACGACAGCAGCAATCCTTGCCACGTAATTTTTATAAGTTCGGATGGAAAAACGAGCAATCCAAGCAATATGAACATAGTGATTTGCATCATCCAGGCTGACCCTTCATGGAAACGTATAATAGAATGGCGATAGGTAAGATCAGAGTTACCAACAATGATAGCCATCACATAAACTGCCAATAAGCCGCTTGCATGCAATAAACTCGTCACACCATATGTCAATGCCGCAAATGATAATGCAAGCACAGGATATAGCCCAGAAGAATCAAGGTTGATCTGATTAATGACATAAACCGATACTTTACCAAAGAGCAATCCCAGAATTAGCCCCAACCCCATTTGCCAGAAAAAACTTGGCAGAAGTTGAAAATAGGAGGATCCGGGAGTTTGAATCAATTCAATCAATGATACTGTCAAAAAAATGGCCATCGGGTCATTGGAGGCAGATTCCGCTTCCAATGTAGTTTTCAATTTAAATCGAATATTTCTTTCCCCTAGAGCAGCAAAAACAGCAGCTGCATCAGTTGAGCCGACAATTGCACCGACCAACAGTCCCTCAAGCCAGCTAAAACCCAAAATATATTTTGCAAAAGCGCCCATAATCACAGTAGTAAGAAGAACACCGAAAGTCGCAAGGGAACCTGCCGGAACCATGACTCTCTTCATATCTCTCCATTTCGTATTAATGCCGCCATCAAACAAAATAATTACCAACGCAATTGTTCCGACCAGAGTAGTCAATTTGACATTATCAAAATAAAAAAAGCGGTTTAACCCCATGCCAACTATAATAAACAGGACCAACGAGGGTACCCCGAGACGTGAAGAAAATTTTGCTGTCAATACACCCACAATCAGCAAGATTGATAAAATAAAAACAATTTGTTCTACAGAAAAGTTCAAAGTCATTCCCCCATCCAAACCACTGTTTGACTCTAAAAATACTTACAAACCGTATTCTAAAAAATGAAGAATTATTGTACCAGCTTCTGTTTAAATAATTTTCCCGATAGAAAATAGAAAGTGGCAATGAAGTACACTGCTATGCAAGATACCTTTCTCTAGAAGAAAACAAACTGCCGGCAGTTTGGGGTTATCAGCGGAAACAGCCCTTCTGCCATTATTAGAAGAAAATGACAGAAACCGTATTCCAATAGGTTTTATTGAAAAGTTTTTTCCCGAAGGAGATAATAAGAGGTAGTATTTTGATAATAGCTATCGATTTAATTATATAGGACATTTAATCCGTCAACAACAATTATGACCAAAAGAAAAAAGCGTGTCCATTTTATAAACACACTTGCACTACAGGCAATAAATATCCATTAATGAAAAATAGAATAAGAAAGAACCCATTATTGTTTTGGCTGCCAATATGAAAGAACTCATAAAGTATGCTTGAAATCATTTTACCGCCCATCTGGACGATGATTCATTACTCTTCTGTCAATTGCGATATCTCAGCGTTGGATCTTTCCTCAAATTTGTTTGGCCCTCTCAAGTGGACAGTTGCCGTCTCTCCATCTTCGTTTATTTTATCTATCCAAACGGAAACGCCATTATATTTCACTTCGATATCCGCTGACGAGGATAAAATTTGCTTAACACGATTCAAATTCACTCTATTATCACTCCCTGCTTTTTGTTTTTATTATTTAACAGATAGTGAAAATTATTCTTATGGGGAGAGCAGTTCACTTGCAATAAACCGATAGGATCGAATTCGATCAGCAATCGAAAAGGTATTAGTGTTGATCATGACTTCATCCGCCTTGTATGCCTCCCGGAACTCAAGTATTTTTTCTTTTACTTCTTTCGGATTTCCAATGATCAATTTCTCTTCCATTTTTGCTGCCCTCTCTTGTTCTTTTACAGTTAAACGGTATTCTGCCGCCTCCTGAATAGAAGGAATGCCATTCTTTCCTTGGCCTTTTTCTCTCTGAATCCCCCAAATGATTGAACATCGTGCGATTTCATGAGCTTGATCAGATGTTTCCGCACAAATAGCAGAGGTTGTTATAATCACCTCCGGGGAAGCTCCTTCTTTGAAACGCTTGAAAGTATCAATATATTTTTGAACAATCTCTTTCCCGTCATTCTCGCTCATAAAGTAGCCGAAATTATATCCTATCCCTTTTTTCGCTGCAAGTTCAGCGCTCCTCTCACTTGTTCCAAGAATCCAAGGGGTAGGATTGATTTTTGGTACAGGGGATGCCGATAGCTTGGAATATTCATACTGAGCCGGAAAGTCATCATTCAAAAATGTGAGTAATTCATCCACCAACTCAGGAAGCTTCCATACATTCTGTAAAAAATGGCTTGATAGTGCCTCAGTTGCTTCAGCTGAACCTCCTGGTGCACGCCCTATCCCTAAATCTATCCGATCAGGAAATAAAGTGGCCAGCATATTGAACACCTCAGCTACCTTGTATGGCTTGTAATGCGGGAGTAAAACAGCACCGGAACCAATCCTGATTGAGTTAGTCTGTCCTCCGATGAATCCAAGCATGACTTCAGGTGCAGAACAGGCAAGCCCTGGTAAATCATGGTGTTCTGCAATCCAGTACCGTTTATATCCGAGCCGCTCGGCTTCTTGGGCCAATTTCATCGATTCCATCAACGCTTCCTTTGCAGTCCTGCCGCAGGCTATGGGGGATTGATCGATTACGCTTAATTTCATCGAAGTGGGGCAACTCCTTCATTTTGTAGATTCTTTTTATTACTAACGTTATTATTTTATCTTGTCAACACAAAAGCCGCTGCATGATGTGCAGCGGCTCCCTGTCTTAGTCAGCCTGTTCTACGCTCTTAATCATTTCTTTTATTGATTGCATTCCTCCACCGGAAAGGTACCAGTAATCAGCATCCAAGTAAATGATTTTTCCGTCTTTATATGCTGAAGTCTTTTTCACCAGGTCATTCTCAATCGTATCTTTTGCAGGCTCTGCATTTTCCTCTATTGCTGCATTCCTGTCAATGACAAATAGAATGTCTGGATTTTTCTCTAAAATATATTCAAAAGATATACCTTGTCCGTGTTGGGATACTTCAATATTTTCATCGGCTGCTTTAAATCCAAGTACATCGTGAATCCAGCCAAATCTCGATTTAGGACCGTAGGCACTCACCTTACCTTCATTTGCCAAAACGATCAATGCTTTTTTATCGAGGGATTCCGTTTGTTCTTTTATAGTTGAAATCTGTTTGTCTATATCTTCAAGCTCGTTTTTGACTTGGTCTTCCTTGCCAAAAATTTTGCCGATTGTATTCATATTGTCCTTGAAGGAATCAATATAATTGGCGTAATCGGTACCGATATATACTGTAGGCGCAATTTCGGCAAATTGATCATATAA
This sequence comes from Siminovitchia fordii DSM 16014 = CIP 108821, assembly GCF_000374565.1. Taxonomy (GTDB): domain Bacteria; phylum Bacillota; class Bacilli; order Bacillales; family Bacillaceae_C; genus Siminovitchia; species Siminovitchia fordii. Next base: position 124,302 of record NZ_KB894685.1, read on the forward strand.
TTCTGCCTGTCGTCCTGAAATAAAGATGACATCCGGCTTTAAATTATGAATGGCTTCAAAGTCAGGTTCTTTTAAACTCCCAACATTGGTATATTCCTTGCCTGCATATTTTTCAAGATAAGCGGGAATAGCAGTCTGCGGTACTCCAGTTACATCAATCCCTAGTTCATCCAAAGTATCAAGTACACCAAAGTCAAATACGACGATATTCTTCGGATTTTTCTTGATGGCTGCTTCACCATATTCATGTTTAATCGTAATCTCTTCTGCTTGTTTCTCCGTATCATTCGAGTCTTTTTCACCGGATTGACTCTCTTTTTTCGTCCCGCAAGCCGCAAAAACAAGGGCTGCCATTAAAACCATGACCAATAATGTCCATTTTTTCATTTTTAATGAATCTCCTTTGAACTACGAATTAAAGTACACACAGATTCTGCAATTGTTTAAGTTTTTTATAGGAATATCCATGTCATAGATTTCTTTAAGTGCTTCAGATTGAATAATGTCCTCCGTCGGTCCGTCTTTAACCACTTTTCCGTTTTTCATCGCAACAATTCTATCCGAGTAAACAGAGGCAAAGTTGATATCATGGAGGACAATGACGACGGTTTTACCAAGTTCATCTACAAGCCGCCGTAAAATTTTCATGATTTGAACCGAATGTTTCATGTCTAGGTTGTTAAGCGGTTCATCAAGCAGGATATAGTCTGTGTCCTGGGCGATGACCATGGCAATGAAAGCCCTCTGACGCTGACCGCCTGATAATTCATCGAGATAGGAATCTTGGATATCTGTCAATTCCATATACTCGAGCGCCTGGTCCACCATCAGTCGATCGTCTTTAGTCAGCCTGCCTTTTGAATACGGATACCTCCCAAAAGAAACAAGCTCCCTGATTGTCAGCTTGACGTTTACATAGTTTGACTGCTTTAAAATTGAAACCCTCTTGGAGAGGTCATTGGATTTCATTTTTTTCATATTTTTTTGATCTAGCAGAACATCGCCTGTGTCCGCATCCAGCAGTCTGCTTACCATTGAAAGCAAGGTTGATTTCCCCGCACCGTTCGGCCCTATAAAAGATGTAATTTGGCCGCTGTGTATATTTACAGATACATCTTCGACCACTTTATTTTTGCCATATAGTTTGGATAACCCCAAGACTTCAATCATGATGATCGACTCTCCTTCAGCAATAAGTAAAGAAAATAAACGCCACCGACGAAGTTGATGATTACGCTCAGCGTCGTAGAAAAAGTGAACACCCGCTCTACGGCCCATTGTCCGCCTACAAGGGCGATAATACTCAAAAGGATAGCTCCGCTTATGAGAGTGCGGTGCCTATAAGTACGGAAAAACTGATAAGACAGGTTAGCAACAATCAATCCAAAAAAAGTAATCGGGCCTACGAGCGCCGTTGAAACTGAAATGAGAATGGCAGTCAATACAAGCATCTGCCTTGCTGTTTTATCATAGGGAATCCCCAGGTTTATGGCGGTATCGCGGCCAAGTGACATAACATCCAGTCTGCTGACAGATCGCCATCCAACTGCAAATACGCATAAGATGGATAGAAGCGAAAGCCATACAAGATCACCGTTTACATTATTGAAACTGGCAAACATACGGTCTTGAACAATTAAAAATTCATTTGGATCGATCAAAACCTGTAAAAAGGTACTGATACTTTGAAAAAAAGTACCGACGATAATTCCAACTAAAAGCAGGAAATAAATCGATTGCTGGCCTTTTTTAAATAAAAGCCGATATAGCAGCAATGCAAAGATTATCATCGCACCAACAGATAAAAGAAAGTTCACCTGTTTATTTACGACTGTTATATGCTCAGATCCTAAAAAGAAAATAAAAAATGTTTGAATGAGCAAATACAGTGAATCCAATCCCATTATGCTCGGGGTCAATATGCGATTATGTGTAATAGTCTGAAAAATAACTGTTGCATAGGCAATAGCTGCACCTGTAATAATCATTGCAAGCACTTTAATTCCCCGGCGGGGCAATGCATAATCGAAGCTTCCATTTAAATCATGGAATAAATAAAGCAGGCAAAGACCCAAGGCGACAAGGAAGAGCATGCCCATCTTTACAGAATTACGCATAGGCCTTCCTCCTGAAAAGCAAATATAAGAATATGCCACTGCCGATAATTCCCACCATCAAACTGATAGATATCTCGTAAGGATATATGAGAATACGTCCAAGTATGTCGCAAATGAGCAGGAATATTGCTCCGAGCAAAGCTGTATGTGGCAATGTCTTTTGCAGGTGATCGCCTTTGAAAATCGATATGATATTCGGAATGATTAAACCGAGAAACGGAATCATTCCCACCGTCAAAACAACTGTCGTTGTAACCAATGCCACTAAAATCAGTCCGATATGAACAATTCTTTTATAGGAAAGCCCCAGATTTTTTGCAAAATCCTCTCCCATACCAGCTACAGTGAACCGATTGGCATATAAATATGCCAGTAAAAGGACTGGTATACTAATATAAAGTAACTCGTACCGCCCTTTCATGATCATGGAGAAATCCCCTTGCAGCCATGCAGAGATATTTTGGATGACATTTGCACGATAGGCGAAAAACGTCGTGACTGATGATAATATATTACCGAACATCAGCCCGACCAGTGGAATAAAGATGGCATCCTTGAATTTGATTCGATCAAGAATCTGCATGAACAACAGGGATCCCGCAAGGGCAAAGGCGAATGAAACTGCCATTTTTTCCAGCATTGTCGCATTGGCAAACAATAGCATGGAAACAAGAATTCCCAGTCTTGTTGCATCGAGAGTACCAGCTGTGGTCGGTGATACAAATTTGTTGCGGCTCAACTGCTGCATGATGAGGCCCGCAATACTCATGCCCGCTCCAGCTAAAATAATCGAAAGCAATCTCGGCAGGCGGCTGATAAGAAATACCTGTGTTTCCTCCGATTTAAAATCCAGCAAATCGAAGGGGGATATGTTGCTTACCCCTGTAAATAAAGAGAGAATACATAATACCAATAGTATTGGTAACAAATACTTAAGTTTCACGGATCACCCACCAACATTTTCTATGTATATTCGAGGCGAATGATAATCATTATCACTTATGCTCTCGTTAATTATAACATTCGTTCCAGAAGAGTCAATGAAATTATTGAGAATTCTTCTCATTTATTTTTTTATATAAAAAAACAGCCTGCACCACCCTATACATATTAGTAAGGGTGATAACACGACTGGTTTGTTCTGCGTTCGTCCAGCGGTTAGTTCCGCTAGTTGACAGATTCGGCAGTCTTTCTTTAGAACAATTTGAAAGGTTGCGCACTATTTTACTTGAACCGAAAAAAGCTAATTAATCCGGGAAGTAAATTTTGTACGTCTAATGACTATATTAAACTCCAGGCAAAAGGCCTGTCAATCATAAATTATTTTAAAAAGTTTATTACGCATGGCTTAAAGTATCACAATATATGTTCTAGAAGATTCCATCAAACAATTAGGTTTTTCTTTTTACTCATTGTATCAGAGTAGACGCTCAAATAGGCACCTTCAAATTTTGTTCAGTAATCGTATCCGATATGCATTCATTGCAGTTTCACCTAAATGATCAAGCAAGTTGTAATTCGCATAGGCACCGACAATAGCACCAAACCCTGGAATCAACTGGAACATTTTCACTAAATCAATATAGTCCCTATATTCTTGTTGAAACTCGCGCCAGTCCACGTCAGCAAGTTGCTCCTTCTCCTGCTCCCAATTTTCGATGATGTGGAACGTTTTCTTTCGAGTATCATCACTGGAGAAAGCTAGTAGGAATACATGAAGAATAAACAGCCTCTCACTGTACTCATTCGTGTCAAAACCATAAATGGCAGCCGCCTCAAATAGAAATTTCATTTCAATTGATAAAAGCAATGGGAAATCAGCAAACCCTAGTAGAATCCCACCCGCTCCGGTCCCTGCTCCTTCTATGACTGCAGTTTTCCGGTAAGCGTCCAATTTTTTTAAAACTAGTTCATCCCGCTCGAGCAAAGTCATTTCTGACTGATATTTTTTTGTAAGAAAGTCAGAGCCGATAAGCGTTGCTTTCACCATATTTTTGATGCTTTCTGTCATGACTTCATGAAACTTTTCCGGGATCAATCCATTTACTTTCGTTTGCGCCTTTTTAGATATCCTATTAATGAGACTTGAACGCTTGTTTATCTTTCGTGTCCATTTTTGAAGCTCCTCCGTTACTTTTGCTTCGTAGTCGTTCATGATTTACTCATCCTTAAATATTATTTATATCATGTATACGAACCAGTCGAAGAATAGTTTCATCATTCATTGCCAAGTAATAGAAGACCGCGTAGTTGCGGTCTTCTTCACAGTAACAGCTTACTTTAAGAGCCTTAAGCTGTTTAATATGACAAGAATTGTACTTCCCTCATGTCCGATAACACCTAAAGGCAAATCAATCACTTGGGAGAAGTTTGATAAAATCAACAAGGCAATTACTGCGATTGAAAAGAAAATATTTTGCTTAATGATTCTGTTCATTCTTTTCGATAGCCGTATCGCTTCAGGTATCCGAAGCAAGTCATTTTTCATAAGGACCATATCTGCAGTTTCAAGAGCGACATCTGTACCATCCCCGACTGAAATTCCAACATTTGATGTTGCAAGGGCTGGGGCGTCGTTGATTCCGTCTCCAACCATAGCAACAGTACCATATTTCTCTTGCAATTGTTTAACCTGATCAACTTTCTTTTCCGGTAAACAATCCGCAATAAAGCCCTGTACATGGCTCTCTGAGGCGATGACCTGCGCAGTTTTTTCATTATCGCCAGTAAGCATCACGGTGAAAAGACCCTGTTTTTTTAATTGATCGACTGCATCCATAGATTCTTTTCTGACCATATCTTTTAATGCAACGACCGCAGCCAATTCATTGTCCTTTTGAATATAGACGATGGTTTTACCTTCATTGGCCAACTCTTTTGCACTCTCAACTAAAAACTGGTCAGATTCTTTGATCTCTACAAAATCTTCTTTTCCAATTTTCCAGTTCTCATCGTTTATCGTTGCTTTTAGCCCCCAGCCTGCGACATCCTCTACCGTTTCCAAGCTGATCAAAGGATGTGTTAATTGCTCTTCAGCGAACTTTACAATTGCATTGGCAAGGGGATGGTTGGAGTGTTTTTCGATGGAGGCGACTGCAAGAAGTACTTGTTCATAGTTTTTATCTTCACGTGTAATAAAATTTGCCACTTCGGGCTTACCCTTTGTCAATGTTCCGGTTTTATCAAAGGCAATTGCTTTTATATCACCCAATTGTTCCAAATGAACTCCGCCTTTATAAAGAACTCCTTTTCTTGCGCCATTGGAAATTGCCGATAATGTTGCAGGCATTATGGAGGCAACAAGGGCACAAGGAGATGCGACAACCAATAAAATCATTGCCCGATAAAATGTCTCATTCCAAGTCCATCCGAAGATGTAATGCGGAAGAAACATCATTAAGAAAACAACTGCCAAAACGATTTTGACATATTTCCCTTCAAATTTCTCAATAAAAAGCTGAGATGGAGATTTCTCGCTTTGTGCTGACTGGACTAGTTCAATGATCTTTTGAAACAGTGATTCATTGCTGGGCTTGGTAATCCTTACCGTGATGGAGCCATTGATATTCATCGTCCCTGCAAACACAGGATTGCCGATCCCCTTAGATACCGGGATAGATTCCCCGGTAATTGCAGCCTCATCCAATGTTGTGCTGCCTCTTACAATTTCTCCGTCTGACGGAATCCTTTCCCCGGGTTTAATGAGAATGGAGTCGCCGACAACAAGCTCCGATACATGGACTCTCTCCTCTCCTGTTTTTGTGATTCGCCATGCTTCCTCCGGCTGAATTTCCATTAAAGACGAGATTTCTTTATGACTTTTGTTCATTGTATATGTTTCTAATGCTCCGCTCATCGCGAAAATAAAAATCAAGATGGCTCCTTCGGTCCAGTATCCGATAATAGCTGAACCAATAGCTGCAAGGATCATCAAAAGCTCTACATTCAATTCTTTATGTTTAATGGTCTCTTCCAAGCCTTCTTTGGCCTTAGCGAAACCTCCGATTATAAATGCAAGCAAGTAAAAAACGACTGACACGCTAGCCGGAGCACTCTTGTCAAGGATCCATCCAAATAAAATGAACACTCCGCAGACTATAACAGCAATCAGTTCCCCATTGACTCTCAGTTTCTCTAAAAAATCCGTTTTTAAAGGTTCATGATTATTTTCAACTGTTTGAACATCCGGATTCAATATTTGCACCTCCCCTGAGTATTTGACGATTACTTCGAGTAATTTATAATAATTATTATATAGATATCATATTAAAAAAGTTACCATCAGTCAACATTTAAATGAGAAATTTTCATACTAATTGAGAATGATTATTAATGTTAACCCCATTATTTATGATTTTAATCGCTGATTTCCTTTTTATTAGTGATAATTATTATCAATTGGTAATGCTTATTTTTTACTGAACAAACCAATAAATAGTGCCCTTATGAATAAACAAGCTATCTTTTTCCGGACGAAGTCTGAACGAAAACCGGATAGTCAATGCAGGAATCTTTTCAACGATGACGGCAGTGCTGGGTGTTCCATAATCAGACTATGAACTGAAGGCACCCCTTTCAACCCGAGCTACGGAGACGTACTACAAAAAGATAGATTTCTTCACTTGTTAAAACGAAGATGGATGAGACAAGTATGACTGAAAAATGACAATGAATAATTGGAGTGTGGTAGATTAAAAAATTGACGATTTATTATCGGAGAGGTTTGGTGATAAGATTCCAGATTATGGAGGGTATTCTTTTTCTGAAAACGCCCATTGCAGATTAGGCGGCCCCTATGGACAAACGATAGGCTGATACGGTATTGACGGGACCTAAATGCAAATGACTTATGAGCAACAGAGCTGTAAAAACAAAGAGGTACTCTGTATATAATTGAGCTTGTTTAGAAGGGACGCCGTATGTTGAAGAACTAAATTGCCTGTTGTCTCGTCATGATCGACGAGACAACAGGCAATTTTTTAAATGTTTAATAACAACTTGGCCATCGAGAAATAGATGATTAAGCCTGTACCATCTACAAGTGTGGCGATAAACGGACCGGAAACGACAGCCGGATCAACCCTTAATTTGTGCAGGATTAATGGCATTACAGCTGCAACAAGGGAAGCCCATATTACAATGCAAATGGCCGTAATGGCTACAACAGATCCGATATCGAAACCCACACCGAGAAATTCAGCCCTTATAAAAGCTACAACCCCCATAGATATTCCTAAAAGCAGCCCGGTTGAAACTTCTTTTCTAACCACCTTTAGTATGTCTTTGAACTCCACTTCTCCTATTGCCATCGCCCGAACCAATGTGGTAACGGTTTGAGTCCCGGAATTCCCCCCGGTTCCGATCAACAATGGGATAAAGAACGCCAAAGCAATCACCTGGTCAAGAGTTTCTTCATAATGCCTTAAAACATTTCCCGTATATGCTTCTGCTACAAACAGGATAAGCAGCCAGCCGATTCTTTTACGAAACAGATCCCAAACAGTGTTTTTGAAATAAGTTTCCTCAAGAGGCTGCTTCCCCCTAACTTTTGAATATCCTCTGTCGCTTCTTCATGTATGACATCAATCAAATCATCTACATTAATGATTCCTATCATTCTCTTAGTATTATCCACAACTGGTATAGCCACGAGATCATATCTGGCTAAAATATCTGCAACTTGTTCTTGATGCTGCTCAGCCAACGCTGAAATAATATCTTTCTTTGCAATCTCTTCAAGTTTAACAGTTGGCTGTGCCAAAATGATTTCTTTAATCGAAACGACGCCTGCAAGTTTCCCATGAGTATCTATGACGTAAATATAGGAAACTAAATCTGCATTCTGCCCAACCTTTCGAACATGTTCCAATGTATGTTCGATAGTCCAATGCTTTCTTGCGCCAATATAGTTAACCGATGCTAGACTTCCGGCTGTGTTAGCTTCATAGGACATTAATATTTTAATTTTGTCCTGATAGTCTCTCTGTAAATATTCCATCAATATTTCTGCTTGGTATGGATGAATAGCCAGAAACAAGTCAACCACTTTATCGCTGGACATATGATTGAGTAAAGAAATTTTCACATGATCCTTAACATCGTCCAAAATTCTGTACTGAAACTCAGGCTCCATGTTTTCCATGATCTCCGCTCCTGTTTCAGGAGCTACATTTGAAAAGAAATAAATTCGATCTTTAAAGTCTAGAGCTGTGACCATTTCCGCCAGATCATACGGCTGATGTTTGACAACAAACATTTCAAGCTCAAAATTACTTTTGCTATTCAGCACTTTACTTAATACTTTTGCCATCTTTCTTCCCCTCCTGTTAACGAACTGACGCCAAATATTGAGGGTAAATAATCTTCTGTTTTAGGTGATGAAGGACGATAAAACGGACATTTACCCTTACTGCGATAACAATCATTGTCCTACTATTGTCCGACTCTTCTTCCATCATCATCACCTCCCTTAAAAATCAAAAAACACCCTCAACGAAAGAGGGTGTTTTTAAACACACAAAAACAAACATGCCTGAATAAGCCTCTATTCGTTGAGCTTTAGCACTATATGGCATAGGATGAATGTCATCCAGCTACATTAAAAACCACCTTATGTCGATGGTTCCTGTTGACCCATTGGTGTCTTTAGACGTTTCTGGGCAGCAGCGTATCTCCATATAGGAGCCTCACCTAACGAGGATGTTTAATTGTTATTTTAAACCAAACTCTATGGTAACATGAAAAAGTTCATTGTCAACTTTTTTATGAATGAATCAAATCCTTATTGCGCTGCAATTTCTCCATTCTCTTTGGATGCTAAAAACTCTTTTAACGCTTGTTTATTTTTATCAAAATCAATCCTAAGAACCGCTCCAACATCCGCGCTCTCATCCACAAAGGAGTCTTGGATTGGTAATCGTAATGTTTCCATCTGTCTCGATTTCCCGGCAATCAATCCTTTTCCAATTGCAAGAATCGTACCGGTATCCACGTTCGTATCGACATACGGATCTGCCATTCCAAGCATCTTAGGCAAATTTACTAAACTATGGATGCTTACAGCTTCATCTTTTAGTTTTGACATGACTTCCTGCTGGCGGTCCACTCTCCCAAAATCACTTAATCGATCATGGCGAAAACGTACATATCCAAGGAGCTCCTCCCCGTGCAACACTTGTTTGCCAGGGTGTAAAGTCATGCCTATTCCATATGACATTTCGTATGGAATATCTACTTCAATACCATCAGGTGCGATGACATCCACTATTTTTGAAAACCCATCAAAGCCAACCACCGCATAATAATTAATATCGATATCAAAGTTCCTCTTGATCGTTTGTCTTAACAATTCCGGGCCGCCATAAGCGAATGCAGCATTTATTTTTCTCATTCCGTGTTCAGGAATGTCTACATAGGTATCTCGCATGATAGAAGCAAGCTTAATATCATGCGTGTTCTGGTCATAATGAGCGATCATGAGGGTGTCAGAGTTACCGCGATCCTCCCCCCTTGAGTCGCTTCCAATGACCAGAATATTGATTTCTCCAAATTGAGGTTCTGGTCCATTAAACGGATCAAAAGTTTTACCATCGTCCTTGTAGGGACCATCCTTTGCTTCAGAGACTCCTTTATAATATTGAAAGACACTAAATGTTCCTGCAGTTAAAATCAGTACAAAGAAGAGTATAGAAATATTTCTTATCCACTTGCGCTTAGTTGTTTTTCTTACTCTAGTACCCATAAATAAGCCACCTATTTCCTAGATTGATTGAGTCATTTGTTAAGAGAGTTCAATGTCATTTGCACTGCAATGGCATCGTCAATATAACCGATGGGGAAAATATAATCGGGGATAGCATCAACAGGAATAATAAAGTACAAAAGTACGCTGCCGATGATGGCTAGCTCGTATGATGTTCCTTTCCTTTGGAGAAACTTCTCATATAATTCCTTCAGGTGATTAATAAAAGGACCTATGCTCCCCACTTTTTGAAGTTTATTCTCAAAATCATTAAGAATCGTTTCTTTCCCTTCCTCAGTCTGTGAGTAATGTCCATAGTCAGATAATTTTTGATCAACTTCATCGATAGTAAAATCTTTATCATATAAATTGGAGGATTGGAGGTAGGTCTTGATCACATCAACAGAAGTGTGAATATCCGAAAATGCATCCTCCTGCCTTTTTCCAATATCGTAGCCTGCTGCTTTTAACATTTCTGTCAGCGGGACGTCAAGGCAGGCTGAAAATTCTTGTAAATGCTGCATATTAGCTTCCCGCTTACCGTTAATAATCCTCGAAATTGTAGCTGTATCAATTTTCGTCATTTCTGCGAATTTCCTCATGGATAAAGATCGTTCGTCCAATAAGCGCCTCAACATCAAACCAAGCTCATTATTAACTCCTTTTTTAGGCATAACCGATTTCCTTTCAAAAAAGTATGGATTCGCCATTCACTTTTACAATAAACCGTTGTTGTTTTTTTGTCAACACCCGTATTATTCTTTTGAAATCCTGCGAGTTGAAAAACCCAAACTTCCTCTTCAGGAAGGAAAGTTTGGGTTATTTACACTTTAAATGACTGCTTATTTATTAAAAGAATGCGGTGATTGCGATCACCAGAATGATTGCCCCGCTTAAAACTGTTCCAAATTGCCCAACTGTATAGGAACCAATTCTCATGTTCGACAGCTTTGCTCCCAGTTTTACCCCAGCCCAAACGCTTATAAAACTTCCAATCGCGGCTGTTAAAGAAATGGCCAAAGGAGAAAGGCCGAGCAGGCCTGCCCCAAGTCCATTAGTAAGTGCATTTGCCGACAATGCAACACCTAAAATGACTGCTTCTCCCCAGCCAATATCTCCGGACAGATCCGCGTCAGCTGACTCTGGGTTCCTTAATAATCCTTTTAAAGTTTTCGTTTGTTCTTTATGCTTCTTATTTCCTTTTGAAGTAGTATTGTTTCTTGGAGCATCTAATAAAATAATTCTAATTCCGATAACGAACAGCAAAAACGCCCCGAAAATAACAGGGAGCATTCCGGGAAAGATATTTGAAAGCCAAAGTCCAAAAGAAATTCCTGCCATACTAAAAAGAAAGCATGTGACAGCAATCATGAAATTTGGCCCCATCCGAACGTTTATCTTACGAATTCCATAAGAGATTCCTACCCCTAAATTATCAATACTTGAGGATATAGCAAAAGCCAAAATGATTAGCCAAACTGTCCATATTGCCATTTTAGCAACACACCTTTATTAGTTTTCGGTTATTTTATTGATGAAATACCATATATGTGCTTTTTCAATTCATCATTATTGAAATTATATCAACAAAAAAAAGACGTGCATTATTAAATTGCACATCTCCTTCTGCTATTGGCTTAAGTATTTCATACAAATAAGGAATAAAAACATATAAATCGAAATAGTATCTATATTCATCTGTCAAAAATTATGCCCCTCATAAAGTTCATAATGAAGCAGGACATGACGTGCATGTTATGCTTTGCGGAATCAATCACTTCACGCAAATCCACATCAAGCTGTTCAAAGTTCACTTTGAATTCTTTTTAAGATATTTCAAAATATCCTTTGAATATTTTAAATTTTAATTACTATCACATGTTTCTATAATATTTTTGACCCTTTGATTTTCTGAACGCCTGAAGGATATTTTGATATAAAGGATCTAATAACCGTCTTTGTGATATGAGCACAGCTGTTACAATCAATGCGATTATCGCGCCAGCCGTTACATCAAAAGGATAATGCACACCGATATAGATTCTTGACAGTGCCATGAAAAACGCCATGATCAACAATACACTTCCAATCCTTCTACGGTGCCAAAACAGTGCCCAGGCCATTGCAAAAGCTCCCGCAGAATGATTACTCGGAAATGATGGGTCAGTACCCATTTTATCGCTCAGTAAATTGACAGCATATGTAACAAAAGGCCGCGGACGAAAATACATCAATTCAATCACCTTGTTAATTCCAAGGGCAATGACAGTTATTGTTATTGCATACAAGACAATTTTTCTATTGTCAACCTTCTTCCCCGATTTTGAAAACCATAACCACACAAAAACAAGTCCAAATAATATTGGGCCAAACTTTGAAAATAACATTACTGTTTGGTCAAGTATTTGATTTTGTCCTGCAAATTGATTGATCATTTCAAACAACTTGTAATCAAAGTTCATTGAATCTTCCTTTTTTAAAAATTGAGGTTTCATTATAACACATAAAAGGATGGGAGTTCCTAAAAAGTTTTTAATGAAAAACCACCCACCGGAAACTGAGCCGAGTGGATGGTTGTAGTTAAGTTACTCTTCAATATACCTTCTTGCCCCTGCATATTCTTCCCCGTAGCCTGAAGTGTCTATATCATCAATACGGACGTGGGTAGAAGTGTTTGGCGAGTGAATCATTTTTCCACCTCCAACATACATTCCTACATGATGGACCCTGCCTTTCCCTTGTTCATACGCAAAGAAAAGGAGGTCTCCGGCTTTCAAGTCTTCTCTTTCTACAGGGGTCCCATGTGTAGCCTGAACAGAAGAGTCCCTTGGAATCGTAATTCCATTTGAGTGATACATTGTATAAGTGAAGCCTGAACAATCAAATCCGAAGCCTGACATTCCCGCCCATAAGTACGGTAGATTCAAGAATTTCTTTCCTGTATTAACAACGTCCTGACCTGTTGGTGCCGGAATGTCTTTCTCATCCTGATACACTGCCGCATCAGATTTTTTTAGCCACTTTTTTCCTTGGCTTGGAGTGGCTACCAAAATTTCATTCTTAAATTCTTTCATTATGGGTAAGCGTGTATTGAAGCTAAGCTCCAAAAATTCTTCGGAAGTCTTCTTATCTTCGTAGAGCCATGCCGTTGGGGATGTAATAAGGGCAAATGGTCTCTTTAGCTGATTTTTATAGCTATTCCCTTTTGCCAGTTGGACTTTAGGCATCCAGCCAGGATAACCCAAATCATTTCTCGGTGTGGGCTGATTGTGTACAGCTACTTTCACCCAATCTCCTTCTTCTTCTATAATGGTCACTTCTGAACCGTACAGTGCTTGTGTTTCCAGCTTTCCGACCAATCCAAGCTTTTCCTCATAAGTCATTGTCCCTGTCCATTTCCTCAAGGCTACCGGATTTGAGGCAGACGGCTTGTCCACTTCTCTTAAAAGATTTGGCTCGCTCCATAAAGTCGCAGCTGTAACATCAACAAAATATGTTTCCGACTCTTTTCCTTTAGCTTCAGCCAATCCTGTCGACATAAAGAACATACAAACCAATGAAAAAATGAGGATCCGCCAATTTTGTACAGCCACAAAATCATCCTTTCACTTTTATTTATGATTAAAAGGAAAGAAGTCTTTCCTTTTAATTCCCAATCCTGAATCTCCTGAGACATGTATCGAGTTTTGCTCATATAAAATGCCTTCAAATGGTTCTTCTTTGATCCACAAAGGGGCATCCAAATCAATCTTTGTTATATTTGGATGCGCAATAGCCAGGTGTACCGCCGCCGCGACACTGACACTAGACTCCATCATGCTGCCAACCATGCATTCTACTTCGGCTGCTTCCGCCATGTTGGCAATTTGCAGAGCACGGCGAATTCCTCCGGTTTTCATCAGTTTGATGTTCAAGTAGTCCACCGCCTGTTCAGATAGCAGTTTCATAGCGTCTCTTGGAGAAAACAGACTTTCATCAGCCATTATTGGCGTTTGGACATTTCTCTTTATTTCTTTCAATCCAGCGATGTCGTGAGCTTTGACCGGCTGTTCTACAAGCTCTATATTTAATCTGTCTTTTTCCCATGTCCTGATCACTTCAACAGACTGCTTGACTGTCCATCCTTGATTGGCATCCACGCGAAGTGTCACGTTATCCCCTACCGCTTTGCGGATTTTCGTGATTCTTTCTATGTCTTTTTTCCAATCATTTCCCGCTTTGATTTTTATGATTGAAAATCCATCGTGTATAATCTGTTTGGCATCTCTGACCATTTGTTCCTCTTCCCCGATGCTTATAGTCATATCATTCAATAATGAATTCGTATTGCCGCCTAAAAATTGATATAAAGGTATTTTCCAATATTTGCAAAGCGCATCATATACTGCTATTTCTACAGCTGCCTTTGAACTTGTATTGCCAACACAGCTTTGTTGCACGATTCTTGAAAGCTCGTTGAGTTGGGTAATGGGTCTTCCGATCAGTTGGGGAGCAATCACTGATTGAATGATTCCTACGATCCCCTCCGTTGAATCACCTGTGATTGCCACTGTTGGTGCTGCTGCCCCCATTCCGGTGATACCACTTTCCAACTGAAGCATGACAACCACATTTTCTATTTCATCAGTTGTCCTGAGAGCTGTTTTGAATGGCTTGATTAACGGCAATTTTTCTATGGAAACTTCTATTGTTTGAATATTCATAGTTGCAACCTTCCCTTTATATAGCTGATAAAATGTAAGATGTCAAAATTCCATAATACGTTCCGAGCAAGCTTCCAAGAACAGCCATCAGAATCCCTACAGGAATCAGCAGTCTATTGAATGAACCTGCCAGTATGGGGGCTGATGCAACGCCACCGATGTTGGCAAGGGAAGCTACTCCCATCGTAAATAAATCGAGCTTGAATATTTTTGCTAGTATGATCATGATCAACCCATGGAAGAACATGATCATGAAGCCTGACAAAATGTAAACCGGCGCTTGGAATAACTGAGAGAAATCAGCATGGGAGGCGATCAGGCCAATAATGATGTATAGCATAACTTTAGAGATCTCCATGGACCCTGGCATTTTCCCAACCTTAGTCACAGCCAGAACAAGGCCGACAGCGGAGGCAATGATGATCGTCCAAGTTGTGGCATTAACAGCTGCACCAAGTTCAGGCAGCTTTCCGCCAATCTTAGTCGCCAATACGGAGACCAGTAAACTTAGTCCCAGGAAACCGATTAATTCAACAAACCCGATAGGTTCCTGCTTTACCTCTTCTGCCTCCAACTGCGCAGTTACCTCATCGATATAAGTTGTATCAGCTTTTGTCCATTTATTGAATTTCATAGCAAACGGTACAAGCCAGAATAAAAACATGACCCATACAGAGTAATTGACAGTATCCATGATCAATGCATAGCCAAAAATATTCTCCGGTACATCCAGAATTCCCTGCAAAATCACCATATTTGCTGAACCGCCAGTCCAACTTGCGCTCAGAGCTGAAAATGCTTTCCATGTATCCGCTGCATAAAAACCTTTGAGAAGAGCATAAGTAATTATAAATCCCCCTACGATACTGATCGACGCAGCAAAGAATGTCAGCAGCATTTTCGGCCCCAACCTAATGATTTTTCTGAGATCGCAGTGAAGCAGCATCAACATCAGCATAGCCGGAAGAAGAAGTCCACGCACTGTTGAATAGGCGTTCTCAACTGAATCACTTGATGAAAACAGACCAAAAGTTTTCATTAGTGCAGCGCCAATATAAATGAGGACAATCCCCGGCACATATTTAAAGAACTTTCCTCCAATCTTTTTTTCAGCAACTGCTACAGCAGCGGTAAAGGCTAATAAAAAACAAACAAACACAACTCCATCCTGAATCATCTTCAGATCCTCCTTTTAATTAAAAATGAAAAAATCCAGCCATTAGGAAACAAACTCCCTAACAGCTGGATTTCAATTGCGAATAACAAAAGAAGCAGCTAACTATTCATGATTTGGTTATATTTTATATGCGCATTTTTAAATGCAACAATAATAGCTCTTTGAGAAGAACCGAAGTATCTCTTTTCTATCTCTTCAATGATGGCTTCAGGCTCGTTCATTGATTTTCCGGTAAAAATTGATCGGACAAATTTGGAAGTCAGAGCAATCGTTGAAGAACACTCAGCTTCTAATATTTCATGACTGTTCCTGTCTATTACCAGACCGATGAAAAAAGTATTGAACTTTTGTGTAATGGGGTTGTTTGATGCCGTCTTACTGTCCCCAATGATATATACAGTATGATCCGGAAACACGAAAGATCCTCCTGGCAGTCGGATAACATGCGGGGCATCTGCACATGTAATGTACAAATGTTCGTCACATTATCGACGATATTTTTATATTAATACAAACGTTTTCATTTTGCAATTATTTATTTACTCTCTTTTAAGTGAATGTCTAAAATTCACCGTATATAAAGTTTGGAATCTCTGCTTGACCAATTTCTTTGCTGCTAACTTTGCCAGCTCGGCATTGACTTTGATTGGAACACTTTTATTAAATCCCGTTCCGGCCTTGTACCTTCGCCGGAGCGGGAATCTTCTTTCTCAATTATAACGTTTCCTTCCATTTTTTCCTGAATAAAAAATTGACTGCACATGAAGCAATAAATATGAGAATCAAAAGGATTCCGATGAAAGGATATTTCAGCTTAAAGGCAAATACGGCAAAGACTGCCAAGCTGATGGAAATGAACCACCCAAATACCTGCGTGGCAATATAAAAAGTCTTCTCCAAGAGGACTGCACCTCCTATTCATGATAAAAACACAAATTCGGTACTACTTCCGTTTTGCCCTGCCAGCACTTCCAAACGGACATCAATTCGCTCCTTCAGCTCCGGAACATGAGAAATGATTCCAACAAGCCTTCCGCTGCTCTGGATTTCCATTAATGCTTCGATGGCTTGATCCAAAGACTCCGGGTCCAATGTTCCAAACCCTTCATCGATAAACATGGTCTCCAGTGAGACTCCCCCTGCATGCTCCTGCACGACATCTGCCAGCCCCAATGCAAGTGAAAGTGCAGCTTTAAAGCTTTCCCCGCCTGATAGAGTTTTAACGTGACGCTCCAGTCCAGTATATTGGTCATATACAAGAAGCTCCAATCCGCTTTGAACGTTTCCTTTTGAGCGTTCCTTCTTTCTCAAAAGCTGATAACGACCGCTGGTCATTTTCAATAGTCTACCGTTGGCGGCTGTCAAAATATCATCCAAAAACGCGGCCAGAACAAACCGTTCAAATGTGAGCCTGTATGTATTCTGCCCTCTCGTAATATCGGATAAATGTCCGATGATTTCATATTGCTTCTCCAGTTCTTTTATTTGATCATTCAAATTCCGGACATCATGATAGACTTCTTCGTTCTTCTTAATGTTCATCAACAAGTTTGAAAGTTGGCCGTTCATGGCAAGCAGAATATTCTCCTGTTCTTTAAAATCCGCTGCCAACTTTTCAATATCCGGTCGCTGGATTCCTTTCAAACGATCTTCATAGTCCTTAAGCCGATCTGTTATGGAGCGGTATTCTTCTCCGTACGCTTGGATTTCCTTTTCAGCAGTCTGAATCCAGTCAGGATCCCTTTTGGATCCGGCATATTCACCGTACGTTGCAAATCCTTCTTGGTGAAGTTGGTTTAAAAATTTTTCGCGCTCCACATTCAATGAGCTTTGCAGTTTTTCAATATCTTCCGCCAGGTTTTCCAAAGCCATTTTTTGTGCTGCCGTCTGTTCATTTAATTTGGCACAGGCTTCCTGCGCTTGTTTCAAGGCATTATCCAATTGCTGAATTTCTTTTTTCAGCTCGGACAGCCTTCTTTCGTACTGGTCTGTCGTTTCAATACCTTCTGGAAGGCTCAAAGTAAGGCTTTGAAGGACCGCTTTCGTTTCCATAAATTGATGGGCGGCTTGACGTTCTTTTTCCGCCATTTCATCCAAGCTCCTGTTCAAACCTTTTAACTCTTCGCCAAGCTGCGTAATTTTGGCTTCTTTTTCGGAAATTTTGCCTGTCTTCATTGTATTGATCTCTATCTGTTTAGATAATTCCTGTTGCCTTTCCGTCAGCTTTTGCAAATGGAGGGGAGTGTCTTCAAGCCTTATATCAGGCAATAGAGTTTTAATCTCATTTACTCTTTCTAAAACGGTCTTCTCACATAAATCCACATCAGCTTTTGCCTTCATCCACCTTTGTCGAACTTCAGCAAGCTGCTCATCCAATTTATGAACAGCGGTTTTTGCCGCTTCAAAATCTTCCTCACTGACAGATTCGCCTGAGGTGTGTGCAGGTGAAGGGTGTTGAGAAGAACCGCAGACAGGACATGGAGAACCATTTTCCAGCTTGCCGGCGAGTATCGCAGCTTGCTCCGAATACCATCTCTTTTCGATGTGTTTTAAGGTTTCTGTTGCATCTTCTGACTTTAACTTTGCCAGATTCAGTTCTTTTTCGCACCGATCCAACCATGTCATTGCTTCCTTTTCCTTTTCAATAGACATTGCCAATTGATTAATGTTGCCAATAACATGTTCTAGTCGAAGCTTTTCTTCTATCAATACTATATTTTTATCCTGGAGTTGTCTTAGCTCTTTGAGCTCATTTTGTTGATTCTCAAGAGCTTCTCCCCATTCAACCACTTTCCTCTTTATTTCATCCAGTTTTTGGCGATAATTTTGGGTCTCTAGTTCCAAACGATTAAGCTCCGTTTTTCGTTTCGAGAATGAAAATACATCCTCTCGCAAACTTTCCAGCCGGGTTAATTCCGCGTGAAATTTCTCTCTTACGCCCCTTTTTTCTTCTTCCCGTTTCAATTTTTCATCTGCAACAGTTTTTGCTTTTATGGTTAAACCTAACTCTTCTTCCATTTTGCTTTTCCTGGAAGTTCTTTCGACGATCTCTTTTTTCAACCGTTGGCATATGTTCTCCTGATGTTCCAAGTTAGCCGCAAGACGGGCAAGGTCGATTGCTTTTTTCTTTTCATCGATCAGAGTCTTTTTATCATCCAACAAGGCTTTCTGCTTCTTCAATGTGTCAAGGCTGTTCATTTCATTCAATATATTTTCCGCTTCATCCACTTTTCTTTTTGCTGCATCACGATCTTTTTGTTTCGCCTCGATTTTCTTTTGAAGTTCAGCCAGAGTTTGTTTCATTTCCCCTGTGAGAGTTTCCAGCAAAGGCAAGATAATTGTATCGCTCGGCGTTTCTTCAGCAAGTGCTGCTTGCAATTCATCATTTCCATTCGTGAAAATCTCCCTAAGCTTTTGACTCCTTTGCGCAATACCGCCTTCCACCTCATTCTTAAGCAAACCAGCCTTTTCTTTGAGTTTCACTTCTATTTTCTTGAATTGCTCAGTATGAAATAGACGCTGTAAGATGAGTTCTTTTTCTTTGCTGTCCGACGTCAGAAGCTTTCGGAAATCGCCTTGAGGAATCATCAAAATCTGCCGAAACTGGTTAGCGTCCAGCTGAATGATTTCTTTGATTTTTTCATCCGTTTCCCTAACATTGGCTGCAAGCAGTTTTCGCGAACCCGATTCATCTATTAAATACAGCTCTGCTTTTGCATTAACAGTTGTATATCCATCCCCGCGCGCTTTTTTCTTTTCCTGCTGAGGAGCCCTCCAAATATAGTAGATCTTATCTCTCAATTTAAATTCCAAAGATACCTCGGTCTGGAGATCATCGTTGGCAAAATGGCTGCGTAAATCCGCACCATTGCGGTCTTCCCCGCTTGCCTTTCCATAGATGGCAAAACTGATCCCGTCGAATATTGAAGTCTTACCGGCGCCGGTTTTTCCGGATATGACGAACATCGTCCGATTTTGCAATTGGGTAAAATCGATGATCTCAATCCCTGCATATGGACCGAACGCCTGCATTTCAAGTTTTAGTGGCCTCATACAAGGAGTACCTCCTTACGGACACTGTCAATTACCTCGTTCATCAGATCTCGTTTTTGTTCCGTAAAATCACTTGTTGTCATTTCTTTATAAAACTCCGAAAAAAGATCAAGTTCTGTTTTTCTATCTCTTTGGACAGATTTTATCGTTTGCCTCTTTTCTAAGTCCACCATTTCTATTTTTCTTTCCAAGTGCAGGATGTTCGGGTAAACCGCTCGCAATTTATTGATCGGATCAAGCAATGCACCTTCATCCAATAGGGTCACCTTTAAAAAGTCATCCAGTTTTTGAGTTTCATAAAATGCCGGGTCCAACAATTCATCTATGTATCCTGATATCTCCCTCATATCCTGAGGAGGTATCAGTGCCTTCTCATTAATGGTCAATTGTCCACTTGCATCGATTTCTATAATTGAAATGCTTTTTCGCTGTTTGGCTTCTGAAAACGAATATTTTAAAAGCGAACCGGAGTAACGGATCGTCTCATGCCTAATGGCATCTGGGCTATGCAGGTGGCCGAGTGCTGTATATGTAAAAGGGCTGAAGCATTCTGAATCAACACTGCCGGAACCTCCTACAGATAATATCCGTTCCGAATCAGTCGTCTTTCCGCCTGTTACAAAAGCATGTCCTACAAGAATGTTAGCAGCATCTGCATCCATTGTTTTCTCGATTTCCCAAGTAACCCTTCCCATCGCATCATGGTGCGACTGGATGCTGGAGTCCTGAAACAATTCCCTTACAACACCTGGCTCGGCGTAAGGGACAAGGTAAAAATTCACTCCTTTCACCCGTACAGGCTCAAGGCTATCACTAATCTTCCCATTTAGATAAAAACCGCTGTTCCGGTACCATGAGGATCCGAATGATAGACGTTCTGCACTGTCATGGTTACCGGATATGGCAAGAACCGGGGTTTTCAGCTCCACATTAATTCTGAACAACATTTTTTCAAGCAGTTGTACAGCTTCAACCGGAGGGACAGACCTGTCATACAGGTCACCGGCAATGATGACAGCATCCGGTTGTTCAGTGGCCACAAGCTCAATGAATTGTTCCAGAACCGCCTCTTGCTGTTCCGTCATATAGACTCCATGCACCAGCTTTCCCAAATGCCAATCGGCGGTATGTATGATTTTCAACCTCATCACCTTGTTTCCTCTAAATATCTATTATTATATCAAATGATGTACGTTAATCTTTCATAAACAGGAAAAAAGCCGTCCAGAAAAAGTCTGACGGCTTAAAAATTGAGCCCCTTGATGACAGCTGTTCACCTTTCCATCCTTTCAGGAAGGCTCTGAATCGATTGAACAACGTCTTCCAGTTTCGTTTCAATCCGGTATAATAAATAAAAAGTAACTAGTGCCGGAAATCCGACTTCACTGAAGAAGGGCAAAAGTTGCTCCACAAATAATGCCTCCTTCCCCCTATAAAATTAAAGGCTTGGACATAAGCCAAGCCTGCTGAAACTAATCCAGTGAAAATTCTGTAACCGAACGTTCGATAAGCCGCGCACCCTTTATTTCCTCATAGGTGTTTCCTTCACTGTCCATGAATACCCCGGAGTCGATCATCGATTGCATGGCATTTTTAACATCTTCAGGGTTTACCGGCTCTTGAGGCTGCTCAATGGTTAGCCTTGAAGTCTTGCCGCCGCTCGCAATAAAATGCAATTCCAATGTTTTCAAGATTTCACCTCCTTCATCTCACTTCGTTTTGATTATGCATCGATGTCAAAGCTGTCGTTACGTTCAATGGCCCAGATCGGATACTCCGATAGTGAGCCGATCGCCTGTGCAGCCTGATATAACTCTGCAGCAGTAGCATCACGATGGATGTTATTGAACGTCTTGTTTTTATAAACAGGTTTGTCCATTCCATCAGTGAGAATCTCGAATACTAGTCTTAACCTTGTTGATTTCAAAAAAGCGTTAGCCAAGTGCATCACCTCCTCTCACATTCCGTATACAGAATTTCATGCAAAAAGGACACCCGTGTATAAAAAAAGAAGAAACTTGAGATAAAATCCTGATCTAAAGGGCAACAGCTTGTCACTCTCTTTTTCAATTGGCTATAATGGTAATATGGCGAAAGCCCGTATTATCAGGAGGGAAAGAAATGCTCGAAGGTTGGTTTTTAGTTTTTATTCTTTTTTGGGTGGTCGTACTACTTTCACTTTTCGCAATCGGCGGCTTTTTCATGTTTCGTAAGTTTCTAAAGCGGCTTCCAAAAGAAGATGGAAAATCAGATATGGATTGGGAAGAGTATTATGTACAGAAAACAAAGGATCTTTGGACGGACGAACAGAACAAGCTTCTCGATGAGCTGGTAAGCCCCGTTCCTGAGTTATTCCGAGATGTCGCAAGACATAAAATCGCGGGAAAAATAGGGGAAGTCGCGATGAAGAAGAGAGCAAAGCGACTAGATCTTGATATCATCATAAAAGGGTATATATTGGCAACACCAAAGCGAGATCATAAATTCCTGCGCAAAAAAATGGATGAATTGAATATTGATATTACCCCTTATGAACACTTATTTTGAGGCTTCCTATACATGGAAGCCTTCATCATTGAAAGGTGATCAAGATGAATTATTTGGCCGTGGGCCTTGGTGGAATGGCAGGCAGCGTCATCCGCTATTTAATCAGTTTTTATACAGTCAACCTGTGGTCCGGATACTTTCCGATTGGCACATTTATTGCAAACATGTGCGGCTGCTTTTTTCTAGGCCTGTTGACTGGATTGAATGAAAATAAGGAAGTGATACCGAAAACCATCATGCTTGGACTTGGGACCGGTATGATCGGGTCATTGACGACTTTTTCGACCTTCAGTCTCGAAACTATTCAATTATATGAGTCTTCTTCTATTATGGCCGGCTTTTATGTTCTTTTGAGCATCTGCTTGGGATTATTACTCGCATGGGTTGGTTTTTGTATTGGCAATCATGGGTCGAGGAAAGGGAGGTTGGAAAATTGAATATCTTCCTTGTTGCAATTGGCGGCTTTTTTGGAGCGGTTACCAGATATTTTGTTGCAAATAAACTATCATTTTTAAATAACTCTTTTCCTGCAGCTACTTTTTTCGTTAACCTCTCCGGATCGTTTTTACTGGGACTTATAATGGGAGGTTTTCCCTCTTCAAAATGGACCTTATTGGTCGGCATTGGGTTTTTGGGTTCATATACGACATTTTCAACTTTTAAAGTTGAAATGATCAACCAACTTAGGAAAAAGAAGTGGAAACCTGCTTTGATTTACATGTTCCTCAGTTATTTTGGCGGTATCGTTCTGGCGTTCTTAGGTTTCTTAACAGGACTCAGATTATAGAAGTTTGGTTATCACGAGTTCGTTCTATTTCAACACCATTAATCAATAGAGAGGCACTTTTCGTCCTTTCGATTTGAAAACCTATTTTTTCATAATGCGAAACTGCTGCCTAATTTTCACAGACAACCGTCAATTCCAGTTTCAGAATGGCTTACTTTATTGCCCAAAAAGTCATGTTCCAATTCCTTGTTCTCGGTACCCCTTAACATACTAGATAGACGGAGTGCCTAGTCCTTCTGGCATTCCACCAAAGATATCCAGATTGCCAGCTAGTTCTTTTTCCATGCCCTCTACGCCAGGAATTGTCGAACGACTGTCTTGCCTTATCTGTTTTAGTCCATCCGGCTCAACGATGGTAATATACTCTCATCCGTTTCCACTTGCCCAGTCAGTTTAATAAAATTGCCTGCATCATCAGGGAGAATATTTCTTATTCTCATGGCTACCCCCACCCTCTAACATAAAAAAACCCCTTAACGGGATTTTTTATAAGTAAATCAAACGGACACTGATGGGTCCTTATTCAATTTCAAACTTAATTTTTTGTATTGTACGTACATGGCCAGGCGCCAAGGAACGATCATTCCAAATGCCAGTAACCAAAACATTCCGCTTAATTCTCCCACATCAATCGATTGACTAAGCACTGATTTTAAAAGCAATCGAATGAGGAGAAGACCGATTAGGATAAACCCAAACGCTTTAGACCGCTTCAAGTAAATGCCCTCTCCCCTGCATTCAAATTTAGAAGTCTTGATAAGCAAAATGGAAAACAGCATTCCAATAGTTACAGCCTCAAAAATCTCCATTGCTGTCACACGAAAATAAGGGTGAAGGAACATGAATGCTCCTGTACTCATAAAAACTGGCGGCAGAAGAATTTTCTTTGCAGATACTGGTTTCCGAGAAGCTTTCATACGTACAAAAATAGCTAGAATCCCCATGCAAAGGGCGCCCACAGTAGACAATATTATGATCATGCCAGTCATCCCTTACAGTTAATGTTATAGAATTTTTCCTCTCCTATTATATACCAAAGTTAAGATCCATCCAAAGATTTTTTTGTCAATTTTCCTATAAAAAATTCAGAATAAGTCGAAAAAAGAAAGACATATTTTCAGAATAATGGTAGAAAAGTTGGATATATATTTGCTATAATAAGGATGGCAAATATTTAATTAAAATATATAGATGCAAGTTTTTTAGGAAGGGACGTTTTTCAGGTGAAAGATCATTTGCGGGAGGAAATAGAGAAAAAGCGGGAAGAATTATTTGAAATTACAAAAAGCGTGAGCCTCACATCAAGACTTGCACTTCAATACAGCGAAGAACTAGACTTATTATTGAATCAATATGACAACATCGTCTCACATGATTTACAGCAAACCGCTAATTGATATAGATAAAGCCGGCTATCCTTGTGAAAGCCGGTATTTTCTTTATTTTCCCGAAATGAAGCAAGTCGATCTGCATTTTTATCATGTCCGGCATCTAGTAGATTTTAGGATAACACATCGTGGATGTAAAAGGTGGATGTAATTGAAAGCAATGCCTATAAAGTTGAAACGAAAAAGATGTCCAAATACAAATGCATAGACCACGCTTCTCGCCCTCCCTTTCACCTTATTTTCAATGATTTTGAGGAACATAAAAAAATTGTAAGAAGCCTAGTGAGCCCCGCGCCGTTCATAGGATTCATTGAAGTAATTATTCTTAGATGGAAGGGAATGGATAAGATAAATAAAGTTCTCCCGCAGCATCCCTAGCTTTTTCCAAATAACTGAAAGAAGAACTCCAGAAAGCCCTTTCAAAACAACTGAAAATAAAAG
Organism: Siminovitchia fordii DSM 16014 = CIP 108821; assembly: GCF_000374565.1. Classification (GTDB taxonomy): domain Bacteria; phylum Bacillota; class Bacilli; order Bacillales; family Bacillaceae_C; genus Siminovitchia; species Siminovitchia fordii. Next base: position 149,256 of record NZ_KB894685.1, read on the forward strand.
AGTTTTTACGAAAAACTACAATATTATAAATTTGTTTCGGGAACTCTTTCTTTTACTTTTTAAGTAGGTTTCGGAAAAAAGTTCAAGGACCCTGACTAAATGCAGTACAAAACATACCTACCACAAAAGTTATAAAAATATTTATTTGGACAGGCGCACTTTAATTAACTCCGCAAAATATTCTGCACCAATTTTTAATATCTTATCATTATAGTCATATCGCGAGTTATGAAGTGGAATGTTTCCTATTCCATCAGAATCATCACCATTTCCTATAAATACAAAACAACCAGGAACCTTTTGTAAAAACGCACCAAAGTCTTCAGAAGCCATCCACTGTTGACAATTCCCATCTACATTATTTTCACCAACCACGTTTCGGGCTGCTCTTACCGCAATATCAACACACTCTGCCCAGTTAACTGTTGGTGCGAATTCATGAGTGTATTCAAATTGACATTCCGCTCCATTTATTTGGCAGATTCCCACACTTACAGTTCTCATCCGTTCTTCTAGCAGCTTTTGTACCTCTGGAGTATAACTTCTAGTATCCCCTTTAATGACTACATTCGTTGGTATCGCATTGCGAATCCCATCTGTTATAAATTCAGTACAAGAAATGACAGCAGGAACACTTGGGTTCATATTTCGGGATATAATGGTTTGTAAAGCAAGAACAATTTCAGACGCAATAACGATTGGATCTTTCCCCATATGAGGACTTGACGCATGTGAGCCTTGGCCCTTAATTCGGATCACAAAGTTATCCTCACTTGCCATAATCCCTCCCGCTCGAGTTGAAATTGAACCCGCAGGCATTCCTGGCATATTGTGCATTCCATAAATCTCTTCTACTGGGAAGCGTTCGAAAAGTCCATCTTGCATCATAGCAATAGCGCCCTTACCAGTTTCCTCTGCAGGTTGGAAAATAAATCTGACTGTCCCATTAAAATTTTTACGCTCCGTTAGTAATTTGGCCGCACCCAATACAGTAGTCATATGTCCATCATGACCACACGCATGCATTTGACCCGGGTTCTGGGAGGTGTATGGATGTTTCCCATTCTCTGTTAGTTGAATGGCATCCATATCTGCTCTAATCCCTATAATACTTTTGCCGTCACCTACTGTAAGATTTGCAACGATTCCAGTACCACCAATATTTCTGTGAACCTCTAATCCCATATCTGTTAGGACTTTGGCAATATACTCAGAAGTATTTATTTCTTCAAAAGCACATTCAGGATGTGCATGAAGATAGCGCCTCCACTCAATAAGCTGTTTTTCAAAGCCTATATTGTTCATATTCATCGCTCTCCCTCATAAAAATTTTTATTTCCTTTTGCTATAAAAATGGCAACCATCCGAATCAAAATGATGATTTTTTCGTCGCCATCATTCTTGTTCCTGCTTTCCTATAACTTTATTTTAATTTTTTTATATTCCGATGATTATTACAAAGTAAGGGCTACCCCAACCATGTCAGATATACTATTAGGAACACTATAATGACGAGATATGTCAGAAAGCAGCCCTCTCCTTAAAAAATTTATTATGCTGTTGGATATGCCCCGTCCCACACTACTTTTCTATAATGATCCGGGTCAGTGTCACCTTCTGTACTGATAATAAGGATTTTCGAATCCTTATTCAGTTTCAAAGCTTCTTTCATATTATTGAGCATGATATTTTCAGCCAATTGACTTACTAACCCTATTCCAACCGCTGCACCAGATTCACCTGAAATAATATGGGGGTCACAACCCAATGGGTTTGCAAGAATTCGCATTCCTCGGGCGGCAACATAATCTGGACAAGAAACAAAAATCTCAGCATAATCTTTTAAAATACCCCAAGAAGTTTTGCTTGGTTCTCCACATGCTAAACCCGCCATAATCGTATTCAAAGCACCCGTTACTACATGAGGTTTCCCATCGCCTACGTGCATGGATTTGTATAAACAAGCTGCTTTATCAGGTTCTACTAAAATTGTAATCGGACGTTCATCGCCAAATTTCTCTACTAGATATCCAAGCATACTGCCCGCAAAAGAACCAACTCCAGCTTGTAAAAACACATGCGTCGGGCGGCCGGCACCAGCTTCAGCAATCTGTTCCATTGCTTCATCTATGATTGTTCCATAACCTTGCATAATCCAAGCTGGAATCTTTTCATATCCATCCCAGGCCGTATCCTGTACCAAAACCCAGCCATTTTCTTTAGCTTTCCGGCTTGCCAGCCTAACGGTATCATCATAATTTAAATCTGTTATAGAAGCTTCTGCGCCTTCTTTTCTTATATTGTTTAATCTTATTTCCGAAGAGCCTTTTGGCATATAAACGACTGATTTCTGTCCTAGCTGGTTTGCAGCCCAAGCGATTCCTCTTCCATGATTTCCATCAGTTGCTGTTACAAAAGTAATATCTCCCAGCTTTTCTTTTACTTCTTTACTTCTTAGTTTTTCAAAAGAAAGCTCTGTAATATCGACATTTAATGTTTCTGCTAGATATTTTCCAACCGCATAGGAACCGCCCAAAACTTTAAAAGCATTAAGTCCAAATCGATAAGATTCATCTTTTACCCATAGATTGCTAATCCCGAATTGTTTAGACAACTCATCTAATTTGTGAAGTGGAGTTACTTTATACTCTGGAAAGCTTTCATGAAAACTTCTGACCTTTTCAACTGCTTCCCTATTCATATATGCTGCAGATGCTTTCTCTGAATTCGTTTTTCTCGCATTTTCATTTACAATATATTGAATTTCTGATTTATTTAAATTGGCCATTTTTAATCTCCTTTAATAAAATGTTTTATCCAAATATTGCAATGACCTCTATTTCTACCCCTGCACCTTTATACTTCGACACAACATCTAGCAGGTTAATTTACAGTGAAAAATTTACCGTATATTTCATTAACTCCAGTGAAATTTGACAAATCTTTTAAAAATACTGTGTTTTTACTACATCTTCTTCTAAAGAAGCTCCAGCTGATTCTAATATTTCTTTTACATTTTTCAATGATTGTTTTGTTTGTTCCTTTAAATAACCCCTGGCATTTCTCTAGTATTAGGGTTTACAGGAAGTTGGCCCGAGACTAAAGTAGTTTTATCCAGTTTAATTGCTTGAGAATAGGGTCCAATTGCTCTAATATTCATAAAAAAATAGAAGTAAAAGTGGATGACCACTCTTTCTTCTATTCATGTATGTATTTCTGTGTTAAATACAAGTACAATCTAATCAATCGAGTTTTAGTTGGTAACAAAATGCACATTTTTCAAAACCATAAATGTCATAAAAACGATGCGCTTCTTCTCTAGCAAGACCCGAATCTAAGAACATTGCAGTACACCCTATATCTTCAGCTAATTTTTTAGCATGATCCATTAACCTACGCCCGTATCCTTTCCCACGATCTTCTTCGTTAGAAATAATACTAGATACGTAACAAGATTTTCCTGAATGCCAGAACGTATTGAAATAAGTTCCATGACAAAAACCTCTTACTTTTCCTTCATCATAAAGGAAAAATGCGAAATCCTTTTCATTTTCCAAAACTTCTTGATATACCTTCTTAATTGTTTCTTTATCGTAATCATTGGACGTCCATAACTTCTCAATATAATCAAATGCAATATCAAAATCTTCTATTGTTGCATTCTTAATTTCCATTTCATCACTCATTTCTAATTAAATTTTCTCTAGTTTTGAATTTTCCATCTGCTGAAAGTAATGATATAGATAAGTTATTAAACTCTCGTATTATTCTATCATATTATTTAGTTAATATTAATCAAAAAATAAAAGCGATTTCACCACGAAAAGAAAGCCCGAATAACCTTAAACACGGCAACGATTGATTGAGGTTAAGACCTTGATTTTCCTTATATGTTACATATGCTCTTAGGTCATGGATGGAAATTGACTCTAATTCTACTCCCCCTTTATCTTTAGATATATTTTTTAATTTGTTTATATTCCTGTTTTTTGTTCTGCAATGCCTTTTTTGTAAATCTCCTGTGCATATACTCTTCCACAATGTCCTCGAACAACACAAAAAACCACCTTTCTTTGGTTTAGTTCCCAATAGAAAAAGTGGTTTCGGAATAGTTTGATGAAAGATAAAGCAAAAATAAGAAAAAGTAGCGCTGAAAACCCCACTCTTCAACAAAATGTTGAGAAAACTTTCTTAATAATGCTACTCCATAGCCCTCAAAACGTTTTAATCAACGCTTACTTACTGTCCATGTTCTTTTTCATCATGCCCATCATCTGGTTGATTTTCTTCTGGGAAGGTTTCATCCCCATTTGCATCATCATCATACGTAACATTTGTTCATTGATTGGCGGGTTTTTCTTAAGGTAATCCATCATATATTTACGGGCGATGAAAAATCCAAGCGCCACTCCAGCCAAAAGAGCGATCGCGCCCGTTAAGATCAATTGCCAAACCATCCAAAATTCCTCCTTCGTGTTGTCTCACTTCAGTTTACTGAATTCCCGAATATTATACAATACTTGCGATACGATTTCATATGTATTTTCTTTCTTTAACAGGTTTTACCCAGCCATATCTTTCATTTTCTATATCAACAGCAAAAAAATGACCATTGAATTTTCTAAGCACTTCAAAAAAGATTGTTTCGGACTCGAAACCACCCCATGCATTCAACTGGAGCCAATCTTCTTCAATGGCCAATTCCGCTCCATCCTTATTTTTTGCATGCCCCATACAATATACTTTTCCTTTTATATATATTTGCTGATTTTGTACAAATTGGGAGAATAACTTATGTAAATCCAAATATGGCAAGGGCTCAGTTATATAATCTATTTGCTTATGTATGATTTCCTGGAGATTTCCATTGGCAGAGTGACTACCGGAAAACAATTGGAAAAATCGACTTTCCCGCCCATAAAAATAATCAGCGAATTCATCTTTTATTAAATAAATAAAGTATGTTCTCATAGGAACCTTCACTCCATTGCCAGTTTTCCCCTATTATAGTGAAAATAAAGTGAAAAGTTTGTCTATTGCTGTAACGATCATCTTTTTTTCTTTTTTTACTGGAAGTTGCAACGATTGATAGTTCCATTATGAATTTTTTTATTTCATTAGGCAAACGAAAAGATAAAAGAGGGGAAATTCCCTCCCCTCTTTTTAAAAAAATTATTTCAGGAGCTCTTTTACTTTCTCAATCACATTTGCAGGTGTAAATCCATATTCCTCTATTACCTTCTCGCCAGGTGCAGAAGCCCCGAAGCGATCAATCGCCAAGACGTCTCCTTCATCCCCAGTATATCTTTCCCAGCCGAGGGAAGCTCCCATTTCAATAGCCAAGCGCTTTTTCACTGAAGTAGGCAAGACAGATTGTTTGTATTCTTTTGGTTGTTTTTCAAACCGATCCCATGATGGCATGCTAACTACTGCAGCATCAATACCTTCTTCAATTAAAGCTTTTTGTGCTTCAATAGCAAGACTCACTTCTGAACCCGTAGCAAGCAATAACGCATCAGCCTGCTGCTTTTTCGCAGGAGAAAGAACATAAGCACCCTTTTCAACTCCGGCTTTCGCCAATTCCGCTGAACCGGAAAGAGTCGGCAAATTCTGTCTCGTCAAGATCAAAGCAGTCGGCTGCTTGTCAGATTCTATTGCCAGCTTCCAAGCTGCAGCTGCCTCGTTCGCATCAGCAGGCCTGATCACTGAAAGTCCCGGCATTGCCCGCAAAGAAGACAATTGTTCTATCGGTTCATGTGTCGGTCCGTCTTCTCCTACAGCAATGCTATCATGTGTAAATACGTATGTGACAGGTACTTCCATCAATGAAGCAAGACGGATCGCCGGACGGAGGTAGTCGGAGAAGACGAAGAAAGTTCCACCAAATACCTTCAATCCCCCATGAAGAGCCATTCCATTCAAAGCGGCACCCATTCCAAATTCACGAACACCAAACCAAATATTTTTTCCTGCGTAATTTTCCGCGCTGAAATCCTGTTCGCCCTTAATCATCGTTTTGTTTGAACTGGCAAGATCTGCTGCACCTCCGAATAAAGATGGCAGATTCTTGGCAATGCTGTTCATGATTTCGCTTGCTGAAGCCCTTGTCGCCAAGCTTTTTCCTTCTTCAAAAACCGGAATATCTTTATCCCATCCTTCCGGCAGCTTACCTTCCACAGCATTTTCCAGCTGTTCGGCCAAATCTGGATGGCTTTTTTTATAATCACTGAATAACTGATTCCATTCAGTCTCTTTGTTTTCTCCCCGGCTAATGGTTGTCTTTTCAAAATGCTCGTATACATCTTGCGGTACATAAAAATCTTCTTCATATGTCCACTTGTAATTTTCTTTTGCCAATTTCATTTCGGCTTCACCTAGCGGGCTTCCGTGTGCATCGGATTTTCCGGATTTATTGGGAGCCCCGTAACCAATGACAGTTTTCACTTCTATTAAGGTTGGGCGGGATGTATCAGCTTTCGCTTCTTCAATCGCCTTTTCGATTTCCCCTACGTTATTGCCATTTTCGACACGGATATACTGCCATCCATAAGCCTCAAATCGTCCTCCTACATTCTCAGAGAATGATTGAGAAAGGTCGCCATCCAGTGTAATATCATTTGAATCGTACAATACGATCAGTTTTCCAAGTTTTAAGTGTCCAGCAAGGGAAGCTGCTTCGGAGGCGACCCCTTCCATCAAGTCTCCGTCACCGCATAACGCATATGTATAATGATCTACGATGTTAAAATCGTCTTTATTGTATGTCGCGGCCAAATGGCTTTCCGCCATAGCCATGCCTACTGCCATGCCGACACCTTGTCCAAGCGGTCCTGTTGTGGCTTCTACTCCGGGAGTATAACCGTATTCTGGATGTCCTGGTGTTCGACTGCCCCATTGACGGAAGTTTTTAATGTCTTCCATCGTTACATCGTATCCCGACAAATGAAGCAGGCTGTATAAAAGCATAGATCCATGGCCGGCCGATAAAATAAAGCGGTCACGATTAAACCACTCTGGATTTTTTGGGTTGTGGTCCATGTGCTTTGTCCATAAAGTATATGCCATAGCGGCTGCACCCATTGGCAGGCCGGGATGTCCTGAATTTGCTTTTTCAATAGCATCAATCGACAGCGTCCTGATCGTATTGATCGAGAGCACATCGAGTTCTTTCACATTATGATCTTCCATCTTGATTCTTCCTTTCCCATATGTTCATCATTCTTATCATAAAGATATTGATAAAATTAAACAACTCTTTCTAAAGGCTGTTGAAAAAAGAAGCGGGAAAACTTGAATAGCGCCCGCTTCTTCTTCCAATATTAATGGAACTTCTTGTTCTCCTGGATTTTTCGCAACTTCAAAGGTGTCACTTCGTCTCCGTTAGGATCGAACACTCTTACATTTTCAATCGTCTGTCTCATTGAAGCACGAAAAGTTTGCAGGTATTCCCCTCTAAGCTTTGACTGCTCTTTTGCTTCCGCTTTCGTCAAACCTGTGCTTTTCGCCTTTTTTGCTAGTTGATTGATCCTTGCGAGTTTTTCTTTTGAGAGCATAAAAAAACTCCTTCGTTTTCATTTTATCTCTAGTAATACTACTAGAAAAACGGATTGAAAACAATAAAGGAGTATTGAACAATCGTCTTAATTTTGGTCGGCTTTCCGATCCATGTATTCCTGGTACCTTCTATGAACGGTAGCTTTTGAAACATTATAACCAAAACCTCTTATGACCGATGCGATCTCTTCAAAGGTTAAGTTGTTTTGTCTGAGCCGGACAATTTCTTCCACAGGGATTTCTTTCCGCTCTCTTCCATTAACATTGCCGCGTTTTTTTAAGTTTTGCTCAGGTCGATAACCTTTTGCCACAGCCCTTTTCATTCCGCGTCTGATTTTGATATTATGCAGTCTCCGCTGATATTCTTCTATCATTCCTATTATATTTAGGAGCATGGAATCTGTTTCGGAAACTTGAAGTTCACCGTCATGGGCAAGTGAATACAGTTTAATATGTTCCTTCAACAAAAAATGCATAAGGGCGATTTTGGCATTTCCACGGCCAAGACGAGTTTCGTCCTGGATCAGGACAGCATCGATGTCACCGGTGGAAACCTTATCCAGCATCTCCATCAAACCTGGCCTGTCCAGGTCATATCCACTCGATTGATCTCGGATGATGGAATCAATCTGAAAGCCCCATTTTCCGGCTGCACCCGACAATTCCTCTTCCTGCCTGGCCAATGAGGTTTCCTGCACCTGTTTTTCGGTGCTTACCCTGCAATATATGATTACTTTCATATAAACCACTCCAATGGACACATTCCGCTAATCTAACACTTGTTCCCCTTTTGTTATTAACCCTTGGCTGTTCTGTGTTTGTTCGACATACATATTCTGTTGGTTTCCCGTCAAAGTTTTGGGGGGCTGTTCTTCTTCCGTCAAGTTAAATATGAAAAAGAGTCCCATCATGGTTGAAAAAATGAAAAAGATAACGATAAAAGAATGATTCCTTATGATTGATAACATCAATAACCACTCCCGAATGTTTGTTCGTATTTGTTTAAAAATATTATAACCAGAACATAGGTTTGTGTCAAACAAAAATTCGAACTTACGTTTGTATTAAAAGAAGCTGCGTGCTATAATATGGATAATTCATAATAGAGATTAAAGGGTGTGAAGCAATGTCCAAGCTTTCAAAAAGGCAAGAAGATATTTTAACCTTCATTAAGGACGAAGTGAAAAAAAAGGGGTATCCTCCTTCCGTGCGTGAAATTGGAAAAGCCGTGGGTTTGGCGTCCAGCTCTACCGTACATGGACATTTAGAAAGACTTGAAAGCAAAGGTCTGATCAGAAGGGATCCGACCAAACCAAGAGCCATAGAAGTCCTGGATCAGGAGAATACGGCTGTATCTGCCAGTAGCGCTGTCAATCTCCCTCTTGTAGGTAAAGTTACCGCTGGAGTCCCTATCTCGGCTGTAGAGAATATCGAGGAATATTTCCCCTTCCCGGAACAATTGATCCCCTCTGACGATCAAGTATTCATTCTTGAAATTATCGGTGAAAGCATGATTGAAGCGGGAATCCTTGATGGAGATTATGTGATTGTCAGACAACAGAATACCGCGAATAACGGCGATATCGTGGTAGCGATGACGGAAGAGAATGAAGCGACTGTCAAAAGATTTTACAAAGAGAACGGATTCTTTAGGCTTCAGCCGGAAAACTCAAATATGGAGCCGATTATCGTACAAAACGTATCCATACTCGGAAAAGTAGTGGGATTATACAGAAGAAACATTCATTAATCCCGGGCCTGAAAAAAGGCTCTTTTTTTGTTTCACTCACATCCTGAACATCCCTGGCTGTAATCGATTTGCGCTATTTATTTACCTCCACTGATTCTCCCCAATAGTAGTCGCTGATAACGTCTGCAAGTGCATCTACTGTCCGATTCAATTCTTCCTCAGTATTATCCACTCCGCCTATTTCAATTAATAAAGAATTCTCGGACAAGTCCTGATTATAGACCCCGTTATTTCCGCCAGCCTTTGTTTTACCAAAAACTCCGCGTGAAAGGCCTGGATACTTTTTCTGAATGGAGTGGTGCAGATTGGTAGCAAATTCTAGATTTTTTTCGTAATTAGGATGAGCTTCACCAACTACAAACAGGCATTTGGCGAATTTTTCCCCATTGACTGTCGTGGTGGTCACCGCCCTTCTAAGAGAGTCTCGATGGATGTCAATGTAATACTGTACCTGTTTGTTTTGTTTCATCGCTTCAACTACTACCTCTCTTGAAGCTGTATAGGACTGCTCGTACCCCATACCTCTTTTTTTAAGGATTCCTTGTATGTCTTTATTATTTACTAATGTTTTGATTCCTTTTTCCTCAAGTTTCTTTCCCAGCCTCTGCCCAAGCAGGGTTACATTTTTTTCTTTATGCCAAGCAAGGTTCGGATTCTTCACTCCGGGAAGCATCGGCAAAAAAGATTCCGTATTATGAGTGGAATAAATAAAGACGGCATGATCCCTTGTTTGTAGTTCCTCCTCAGGTTTTTCTTCCGAGTATTCCTCACCGCCCTCATAAACATCAAAATCAGCAGGCGGCGGAGATTCAATAGGAAGGTTTGTAAAATCGGTCCCTTTACCTGCCACGATGATTTTAGGGGTGGCAGCATTTAGTCCTGGTATTTCACTGATCAAAAAAGATTTCATGTTTCTAAGGTTGATATTTGTGAACAGTTCCAAAGCGTCTTTCCCGAATGAACGTTTATGCCCTTCTGGAAGAACGCTTTTTAAAGCCTGATTTTCCAAAGACATGACGTAAAGAAAAGAATCGGTTCTACTAGGATCATTGCCGATAAAAGACAGTAAACTGATTTTTACACTTGAAAAGGCAATCAAGGAAACTAGACAAAATAGAGCAGTAACGGTTACGAAGAATTTGGCAGCAAGTTTTAGCATTGTTTTCATCCTTTATCTTTTAGCGTGTTTATTCATTTATATGAAAATAATGAGAGACTATGATATAAAAAAATCCATGAACTCTTTCAGAGTCCATGGATTCCTCTTGTATAATTGATACTACCGGCTGCTCTCCAAAATGAATTCTCTGAGAACGACTGCCTGATTATGTCTTTCATCTTTGGCACTGTATAGCAAAGTTACATTTTCAACTTTCAGCCTCTCTTTCAATTCTTTCAACTTCTTGCGGCATTCTTCATTTTCCTCCAAGAAGGATAGATATTGCTTCCTGAACAATGGAAATTTTTCAGGGTCATGCTGAAACCATTTTCTCAGTTCGGCACTTGGAGCAAGCTCTTTCATCCACTCATCGATTCGTGCTCTTTCCTTCGACATTCCCCGCGGCCAAATCCGATCCACCAAAACACGGAACCCGTCATCCGGTGAGGGATTATCATAAATTCTTTTCATTCTGACACTGCCCATAGGAACTCCTTCCAGTAAATCATTTTTGTTCTTGGTATTGTGTGATTTATACTATCATAAGGTATTGTGAGTTGTGTCGTACAATAGTAGAAGATTATTTTAAAATCAGCTTCTTAAGGAATCTTCCTAAAAGGGGCAGCTCCGAACGCGAGAAAGGATGCCAAAAAACAAGTATTGCCACTCAGGAGTTTTTAGTAGGTTTTTCTGTTCCAAAATCGGTGTTCCGAAATGGCCTTTATAAATTCTTCTAAAAATTCGCTTGGTGCATCCCCCATTACAATTCCGGCATTGCTTGGCAGATTCAGGTACTCAATTAGTTCCCTTCCCTGATAGGATGCCCCAATCGGCTTATAATGGATAAACGCTTCATTGATAAAATAAGCAGCGGACTCAAAAAATTGATGGCTGGTGTCTTCTCCACCAACAACGTAGATTGAATCAAATAATACAGAGTCACCAGTAAGGAATGTCTGCGCAACCTCCAGTTCATCCCCGTTTTCGCCTTTTATGAAGCCTTGCTTTTCCCCAACGGTAACAGGATGCGTCCCTATGTTCTTTAAAGCTTCCATGATTACTGGCACGTTTTTATTAAAGCGTTCTCCGACTAAAACGGCAATTTTTCGGGTATCCGGTTTTTTTACTGTGTTCTCTTGGCTTAGCGCTGGCGAGGATTTTTTTACTTTTGGTCCCCGGTTTATAACAGGCTGTTGAACTCCAACGTTTTTAGCTACTCTTTGCGCCAGCTCCAGATCAACATTTGAAAACATATCTACCACTTGCTGTCGAACATTCTTCTCCTTGCACATACCAAGCTCAAAACTGAAAGCCTCAATAATATGCTCCTTTTCCGGCTCGCTCATCGAATTCCAAAACAAAACGGCATGTGAAAAATGATCTTTGAAACTGTCACTTCTCGCCACTACTTTTCGGCCATCGATTTTTTCTTGATAATGTGTGTATCCGCCCTCATCCACGGACGAGAGTGAAGGTGTATTATTTGCAAGAGAATTTTTATGATAGCTGACTCGTCCAACATTGATTGTTTGTCGCCCATAGCCATCCCGTTGATTATTGTGGAAAGGACAAACAGGCCGATTTATTGGCAGCTCAAGAAAATTTGGTCCGCCAAGCCGAATCAACTGAGTATCCGTATAGGAAAACAGCCTTCCCTGAAGAAGAGGATCATTCGTGAAATCGATACCGGGAACAACATTGCCCGGATGGAAGGCAACCTGTTCTGTTTCCGCAAAGACATTGTCAACGTTTCGATTCAATGTCATTTTCCCAATGATTTTTACCGGAACATCTTCTTCAGGCCATATCTTGGTCGGATCCAAAATATCGAAATCGAACACGAATTCGTCTTTTTCGGAAATAATCTGTACACCAAGCTCATATTCCGGATAATCTCCGCATTCAATTGATTCATAGAGGTCCTGCCGATGGAAGTCCGGATTCTTCCCGTTTAATTTTTGTGCTTCATCCCAAACAACAGAATGGACTCCAAGCGTTGGCTTCCAATGGAATTTCACAAAAAATGCTTCTCCATCTTCATTTATAAAGCGGAATGTATGGACTCCAAACCCTTCCATCATCCTAAAGCTTCTGGGAATTGCCCGATCAGACATAGCCCACATGATCATATGCGCCGATTCCTGATTGTTCGCAACAAAATCCCAAAATGTATCATGCGCTGTCGCTGCCTGGGGTATTTCATTATGCGGTTCAGGTTTCACCGCATGGATCAGATCAGGGAACTTGACAGCGTCCTGAATGAAAAAGACAGGGATATTATTTCCAACCAAATCATAATTGCCTTCCTCTGTGTAAAATTTTGTGGCAAAACCCCGGACATCCCGTGCCAGTTCGCCGGATCCACGTGAGCCAACTACTGTTGAAAACCTGACGAAAACCGGCGTTTTGCTCCCAGGTTCCTGCAAAAACTTTGCTTTTGTATATTTCTTCATCGATTCATAAAGTTCAAATTCTCCATGTGCCGCATATCCCCTGGCATGGACTACCCTTTCCGGTATACGCTCATGGTCGAAGTGAGTCATTTTTTCACGGAAGTGAAAATCCTCCATTAGGGTAGGCCCGCGTTCACCGGCCTTCAGAGAGAATTCATCTTCTGAAACTCTCAATCCTTGATTCGTTGTCATCTTTTTTCCTTCATCATGGGCTCGGTAATTCTCCAACTGTTTATCTTTGCTGTCAGCAAGCTCTTTCTTATTACCTCTCATTTTTATTTCTCCTCCCCACATTAAGGCTATATATAGCAACTACCCCACAATCCTTTTATAAAACTAACTATTTTGGTTCACTTTTGATAACGAGTGGATTTTTTCCATGCAAAAACCGGTCCCGTTGAGGACCGGTCGCATTGAATGATTATTCACTGTAAATCGCATTAGACAATAGTCGGAACAAATAGTCTGTATGATCGCGGAAACCTGCTTCCAGCCCGATCATTATGACATCTTTGTTGTTATCCTTGACAATAACAGGCTGGCCTTTTGCTCCTGTACGATTCCGCCAATGACCTGCAACAAAGAAGTCATCTGAGTTTTTGTATCTTGCCAAAACAGTATAACCGTCTGTATTCGTATACCACGCCGGGCGGTAGACAAATCCATAATCGGTTGATTTATATCCTGCCGTCAGCGGGGACGGCTGATAATCAACCAATACAATACCATTGCTGTCCGACCCTCCAGCGCTGACTCCGGCACTTGCCAATCCCATCGACCTTGTTGCCAGCGATGCTCCAGCACCGACAGCAATATATTTTCCGCCACTGTCGACAAATGCGTTCACTTTATCCCTGAACTGCTGAACTTGAGCATTGGATTCCAGTCCAAATTCCTTATTTGCTCCAGTTAAAACAGAGACCATGCTTTGTGATCCGCTGTACACAAATACATCAGTACCCTCGAGTCCATTAACTGCTACTTCTCTAGGAGTCTTTTCCTTAACATTAAAGCCGAGCCGTTCTAATGCCAGTTTGGTTCCCGCGTGAGATTGCATCTTGCCGATTCCTCCATCGCGCAAGATTGTCACCTTCAAATCTTGTATTTGTGCCGCATTTTCAGGTACTGCACCAGATTTAATTGCAATGCCCGATTCTTTTACCAGCTTCTTGATAGTCGGGTTCATTCCGCTTTCAAGATGGAAATCACCGTTATCAGCTCGTTTCACGGTAAATCCGTTTTGAATCAATGAGTTTACAAGCTGTACAGCTTTCACGGACGTATTGGGAATAACATAAGGTCCTTTGCCTATCAACTCGCCATCGTTGTTGACATGTTTGACTTCCTTCGTATGGAGGCTGAAGCTGCTCTTTTCAGGTACCTCAACTGCTTCAAACCCCCATAATTCAGGAAGGTTCCACGCTGAAATGTCGTACATGCTTGGTGTGTCGTTGGAAATATCTTCTCCGTCCCATAGCATGGTATTGGCTAGGCCAGCCTTCGCCTGATCCATTTCAACCAGGTAAGTTCCTTTTGGATAGTTTTTTCCTTCAAAAGTAAACCCCTTTTGCGCTTCAGTTACAACAATGCCGTTAGCGATTAAGTGTTCAACTGCTTTCTTGGTTATGGTCCCATCTATTTCATTCTCCGGAAGGATATAAGCTTTCGGGAAAAATCCTTCTTTATGGTATGGGTGATCGAAGTTGATTCCGCGCTTAAACATTTCGATTTGATCCTTCACCATACCTACTTTATTTTCGCTTGAATATTTTAAAGCACCCATGACTGCATCATAAAGCCACTTTACTCCATCCCAGTCATTTGTCGGGGTTTCAAGTGTATAACCGTAAGAACCATGATACATGGCGTACATCGGTGTGAAAATAGGAGGATAATCATCCCATCCGGACGAGCTGTCACGGATCGGAATCCTGGTACTTGTCATCTTATGATAATCTACTTTTGACACGGCCGTATTTGTATTTTCATATGTATCCTTATTGGCCAAAATTTCCGATTCCATGGCTTCCGCCTGCTTCATTGCCCACTTCAAGAACAGATCATATTGATAGTTCGGATTATGCGGTGGTGTACAAGGTTCAATCAATCCCTGCTTCGTTCCTCCTGACTGTTTAACATATCCGTGGAGATCCAGGAATACCATAGGGTTCCATTCCGTGATCAAATCTACCATCTGTTTGGTTTCAGATTGGGAACCGGTGATAAAATCCCTGTTCAGGTCGATTCCATTTCCATTAAATCGGGTCGCATCAATCCGTCCGTCGGGATTTGCAACTACGTTAAAGACAATGATATGATCCTTTAATATTTGCTTTGTCACATCGTCATTATCATTTGCAAATCTATCTATTAAATGGAGGATGGAGTCCGTGCCAGCAAACTCTGTTCCATGAATAGACCCGTTGATCATGACGGGAATTTTCAAATCAGGATGCTTGTCTATAAAGTCCTGGGCCTTGTCGGGATTTTTAAACATCTGCTTCCGTATGGCTTGGTATTTCCCAAATTTCCCTTTTGCTTGCGGATCGGAAACTGTAACAACGAACATATCGTGGCCATCAGAAGAGACTCCCCGCTTTTCAATTGTGACGCGGTTGCTGCTTTTCGTAACTTCTGTCAATTTCGTCTCTAACTTGGAATATTTGACAAAATTGTAATTCTCACTATTGAAAAGGCTTTCATCCTTTTCGGCAAAATTAGTTTCATATACATTTACGTTGTGCCATTGAAAAGGAGATTCCGCCAATACACCTAAAGGTGCTGAAAGCAAACTGGCAGTAAGGACACCGGCAACCATTTTCTTCTTCATGTGAGCATTTCCCTCCCGTTTTATCAAAATTATCTAACTATTTATATTTTATTATATTTTTTCTTTCTCGGTTATCCGACGAAACTCCCTTTTAAAATGTCGTAGACAGGTACATGATCCTAGAAAAGGCATCATCTTTTTGTGTTTATGATGGAGATAATCGTTAAAATATGTGAAATTTGCAGTTATTCATCATTTAATGTTTCAAATAGAATTGTTTGGGAAAAAAAATAAAGGAGGAGTTTTTCACAATGGCAGACAAAAGAAATAACGATCATAAAATGACAGTGGAAGAAGCGGGACGTAAAGGCGGGGAAGCAACTGCGCGAAACCATGATAAAGAATTCTACCAAGAAATCGGCCGTAAAGGCGGAGAGGCTACTTCAAAGAATCATGATAAAGACTTTTACGAAGATATTGGCCATAAAGGCGGGAAAGCCCGCGCAAAACAACGTGACGATGAATAAATCATGAAAGAGCGCAGATCCAACTGGGGATCTGTGCTTTAGCATGTTGACAGTAAAAAGGAGCAGCCGTCACCCTATTCGTCACTGTTTGTTGTTTACCCCATCCTTTGCAATATGATGGACAAGCTCTCATTTTTCGTGACTATTACCGCTCTTTCGGTTACGATGGCTGTATAATACTTGAAGGAGAGAAGAAAATGTTCAACGAAAAATTGGCGGAAGCATTAAACAAACAAATGAACAATGAATTTTATTCCGCACAGAGCTATATGGCGATGGCTGCTTACTGCGAGCATAACAATTATCTTGGATTTGCCCATTTCTATCTCCAGCAGGCAGAAGAGGAACGCTCCCATGGCATGAAGATATACAAGTATTTGAATGACCGTGGCGTGCATGTGAGATTTTCTGCTTTATCTGAACCGAAGACCGACTATTCTTCAGTTCTGGATACGTTTGAAAGTGCTTTGTGGCAGGAAAAAGAAGTGACGAAAAACATTTATGACTTAACGGATCTAGCTTGGGAATTCAAAGAACATGCTACCATTTCATTCCTTGGATGGTTTTTGGATGAACAGGTTGAAGAAGAAGCGTCCTTTGAAACACACATAGACTACTTGAAGCGTATCGGCAATGATCAAAATGCCCTCTTTGTCTATGAAAATGAATTGAGTAAAAGAAATACCTCAGCTGAATAATAGAACAATGGCCCTGAAGCAGTAACGGCTTCGAGGGCCATTTTTCTTCCTATATCACCGGTTCTATAAATACATCCATTATTCCACCGCAAATGCCACCGTCTTCATACATCAGGCCTTCCGTCAAATCGACCTTATATTGCATTGGCATCCCCTTTTCTATGACAGCGAAGGCCCTTTCAATGACTTCAGCTTCCCCACAGCCGCCTCCAATTGTTCCAAATATTTTACCGTCAGGATAAATAAGCATCTTCGCGCCTGTCTCCCTTGGCGTTGACCCCTTTGTACGAATGATCGTGGCAATCGCTGCCTTGATCCCCTTTTCTCGAATGGACATGACCTTTTCGAATACTTCAAGGGTATTCATTTTTTCACTCTCTCCCTAAACTTCAATTGCGAATAGCTCGGTATTTTTTCTTTTAATGATTTCCCGCTTTTTCTGTTTTTCACTTTTAAAATTTCTGCCATGATGCTGACAGCAATTTCAGCAGGTGTCTGCCCTCCAATATCCAGGCCCACCGGCGAATAAATATTGGTAAAATTATGATCGGTAAATTCATCTTTCAATTGCTCGAAAACCCCGGATATCCGGCGCCGGCTCCCTATCATTCCGATATATGCTGTCCGCCGCTCCTGTTCAATTGCCTCTTCTTTTCTTAATAGTTCTTGCAGACTGACAACATCAAACTTATGTCCTCTTGTAAGCAAGACGATAAATGTATTAGGATTGACGGGAAGGTTTTTAAAAAATTTAACATATGGAGTGCAGATAACTTCATCTGCTGTTGGGAATCTCTCCTTGTTTGCAAACTCGAACCGATCATCAATGACCGTAACATGGAATCCAGTCATTTTCCCTATTTCCACGACAGGCTCAGATACATGACCGGCGCCGGCAACAATAAGACTGGGCGGTTTCGGAAAAACCTCCATATAGCATTCAATCTGACTATGCCGATGTTCAAATTGTACGGCTTTTGTAAGACCTTTTTTAAAAATTGGTATGACCTGATCAAAAATAGCTGTTTGAAGCTCGCTTGAAAGCTCCACATCACCTAAAACGATCCGATCTTTCTGAAGAAGAATTTTCGAACCAATCAATGATTTGTCAGAATGACTTGTAATCGTAACAAGAGCAACATCATCCTGATGTTCCTTGATGGACTGCAAAAGCTTCTCATACATTTGTTTGCTCATCAATATGCATCACCCCGAAACAAGTTCATGTGACTTTGACTCCTGAATCGCCTGGAAAATTTGTTCCGGTTTTGCCGGCAATTTCTTCAGTCTTACACCCACTGCATCATAGATGGCATTCAATATTGCAGGAATGATCGGAATCATGACAACCTCTGCAATCCCTTTTGCTCCAAATGGTCCGGATGATTCCATAGACTCCACTGGGATCGTTTCAATTACTGGGGTTTCCCGAATGGTCGGGATAATATAATCCGTCAGATTCCTCGTTTGGTGATAACCAGCTTTCATGATTACATCCTCATACAATGTATAGCCGATGCCCATGATAGCCCCGCCTTCGGTCTGCCCTTCCAAACCTTGAGGGTTTAAAACCTTTCCTACATCAGGAATAGCGACGACTCTCAATACATCCGTTTCTCCAGTCAATGTATCCACTTCAACCATTACGACATGGGTCATATAACCATATAAATGATGCGGTGCCCCTCCTGAATTTTTCAGTTCCTTTTTTTCTCTTGGAAAGTAAAAATGACCTTCAACACGAGTAGATTGATCCTTTTCCTTCAGCGTTTCATAGATCTCCTTATAAGTAACAGAGCGGTTTTCATTTCCTGCAGCAATCAATCTATTATCACTGACTTCGATTTGTTCTACACCCGTTCCCATTATTTCTGCGGCTGTTTCCACCATCTTGCTAATCATATTCAGGGCTGCCGTGGCAATTGCACGGCCTCCTGTATAGGTTGACCGAGATGCTGAAATTGTTCCGCTATCTAAAGTTTCTCTTGTATCACCTTGTATAACCAGAATATTGTTGATATCACATTTTAAACACTCGGCAGCAACTTGCGCATATACCGTTCCATTTCCAGTCCCGATCTCTTCTATGGCCAAGCCTACTTTGAATCTGCCGTCTTCCATCAATTCAATAGAAGCAGCCCCGTAATCAGGTGTCCGCAGGCCCATCCCGACAGCATGAAAGGAAGTAGCAAGAGCAACGCCTCGTTTTTTCCAGGGTTCGCTTGCCTGTGATTTATAAAGGTCCCGATTGACCCAAAGATCACATTCATTTGCCCTCTCCAAGGTTTCTATGGTACCGACGCTTGATTTGACGACATGGCCCAGACTTGAAACTTCCCCCTGGCGATAGGCATTTTTCTTTCTGATTTCAATTGGATCAAGTCCTGCTTTTTCCGCCAACATGTCAATATGGGTCTCGATTCCGACGCAGACTTGATTGACTCCGAATCCGCGGAATGCGCCGGCAATACCGTTGTTTGTATAAACACAAAAACCTTCCATATCGACATTCGGAATTTTATATGGACCTGCAGCATGTTCAATGGCAAGAGCAATGACCGCTCCCCCCAGAGAGGCGTATGCACCAGTATCAGCCACTGCCCGGACTTTATGGGCCACTATCGTTCCATCTTTTTTAGCACCGGTTTTAACTGTAACTTTAAATGGGTGTCGCTTAATGCCTGCAATAACTGATTCTTCACGTGTCAAATGTAGCTTTACAGGTCTTCCATTCGTATTTAAAGCCAACAGTGCCAAATAAATCTGAACGGTGATTTCATCTTTTCCGCCAAAACCCCCGCCATTAGGACTAGAGTGGATGTGAATACGTTCCGGATTAAGCGCAAGCGCCCGCGCAATCTGAAGCTTATCGCGATGCCCGTATTGGCCTGGACATTGAATGGTTAAAGAGCCGTCTTTCTCGACTTTCCCCCACCCTCCTTCCGTTTCAAGAAATGCATGCATTTGCCGAGGAGAGTAGTACGTATTTTCGAAGATAAAATCCGCTTCTTCAAAGCCTTTGGCGGTATCACCGTTTTTGATCACGACATGGCTATGGACATTTCCATCTGGATGTAGCTGCGGAGCCCCCTGCACCATGGCACTCTCAGCATCTGTCACAGCTTCAAGTGGCTCGTAATCCACTTGAATCAATTTAATTGCTTCTTCTGCAGCCTCAAGTGTCTCTGCGGCCACTAGAGCAACAGCATCTCCAGTGCATCGGACGATATCTTCACATAATACCGGCTGATCAGGTGTGACTATGCCGAATCCGTTAAAACCGGGAACATCTTCATGAGTTAACACACAAACTACATCCGGATAGGCCTCTGCTTCAGATGTATCTATTGATCTGATTTTAGCATACGGATATTTGGAACGGAGGACTTTCCCCCAAACCATGTCCGGATAATGATAATCCGTCATATATTTCTGTTCTCCAGTCACCTTTTCAGGACCGTCAATTCTTTTAACCTTTTTTCCAACCCATTTTAATTCTTCATCAGTGTTGGATTTTTTAACTTCTTCCATTTGTTGGCTCATCTTTCATCCCACCTTTTCATCAGCCGATAAAGTCCCCGTGCCATTAAAGAGCTGGTCATGCTTCTTCTGTATTTCGCCGTCGCTCTTGCATCGGTGATCGGCATGACCTCTTTCCAGGCAATATCCGCAATATCTTTAATGGTATCGTTAGTCAGCGGTCCGAGACGAAGCATCCTTTCACACTTAACTGCCCGGATTATCGTCGGTCCGACAGATCCAAAAGCAATTTTCCCTTCAAGACACTCACGCGGTCCATCGCCCATTTTTAACGAGATGGCCATATTGACGATCGAAATGGACTGCGCTTTTCTGGGGCCCAACTTTTCAAATATTCCAATTTCATTTTCCGCCTGCGGTCGAATCACAATATTGGTAATCATTTCGCCGGGTTGCTGAACGGTTTTTCCGGGTCCATTAAAAAAATCAATGATTGGGACGACTCTTTTACCCCCTATGGAACTAAGTTCAATCTGCGCATCAAGTACAAAAAGCGGAGGTATTGTATCACCTGCCGGCGATGCTGTGCCCAAGTTTCCGCCGATAGTCCCCATATTCTGGATCTGGATACCGCCGACTTCGTTTGAAGCGGACGCCAATACATCGGCTTTTTTCCACAAAAGCTCAGATTGGATAATATCAGTATGTGTAGTCAGCGGCCCTAAATGGATTCCGTCACTCTCCTCACGGATGTACCGGAGCGAATCTATCCTCTTTATGTTAATCCAGGTTTCAGGCCTTCTAATGTCATCTTTCATCTGCACGACGGCATCCGTGCCGCCGGCTATCAAACGGAAAGTCTTCTCCTTGTCACTTAAATAATAAAGGCACTCTTCCACTGATTTCGGAGTAACCATATCAATCTCGGATACTTTCATTTGGAGCCTCCTGTCGCTTGTTAAAATAATCTCCCGGTTTATTAAAATTCAAAAGAACGGAGGGGTCTTCTACATCCAGATAAGCAATTTGCTGTTCAAATTTGTGGATAATGCTTCTCAGTCCCATTGTCTCCTCTTTTATGAGCTGCAGTTCTGTTTTAAGGGACCCGTGGAATAGAATCGGATGCCCCCTCCTTTTTTCATACATCGGAATGACAACTGCTGCTCCGCTCTCTTTGAGATGCTTCGTCATTTTTTTCAAAACACCTGAAGGGACTGGCTGATCTACTGCAGAAATAAGGATACCTTCCGCATCTCCTTGAAAGCTCGAAATCCCCATTCGGATGGATGAGCTTTTTCCCTCCTTATAACTTTCATTGATCACTTTTTTCACATCATAACCTGAAATGTTTTTTTGAACCCGCTCTGCCTGGTAACCGAGTACTATCACAATTTCATTGATTTTCGCCTGTTTCATTTGTTCAATCTGGTATTGAATCAGAGTCCTTCCTTTCCATGGAAGCAGGGCTTTTAATTGTCCCATGCGGCTGGAGAGACCCGCGGCAAGCAAGATAGCTGCTGTTTTAAATTCACTCAATTTGACATTTCCTGCAATGACTGCTTTTGGGCTGCGGTCTGTACAGCTTTTATGATCTTCGTGTATCCTGTGCACCGGCAAAGGTTTCCACTTAAAGCTTTCATAACCTCATCCTCTGTAGGTACATGATGAATGCTGTCCAAAAACGATCTCGCCATGACGATGAATCCTGGAGTACAGTATCCGCATTGGGTGGCTCCTTCAGCGCAGAAAGCCTGTTGGATCGGGTCCATGTTTGTTGCCTGCCCAATCCCCTCTACCGTGACAACGTTTTCATTTTCAATTTGCCCTACCAGCATGAGACAAGAGCAGATGGCTTTATCATTTACAAGGACAGTACATGAACCGCACTCTCCTTTTCCGCAGCACTCCTTGCTTCCGGTCAATTCGAGTTCATCACGCAAGATGTCAAGCAGCGGGACACTTGGCGGGCAAGTGACTGAGGCATCCTTTCCGTTGATCTTGAATTTGATTGTTTTCAAGAAATCGACCTCCATACAGTTTTTTGTATAGAGCCATTTTCGTCAAGGTTGTGATGGTGTGGGATTTGGAAGGGACCATGAAATGAGGTCAAAACTTGTAAAGCAGGAAATAAAAAAAGCTACAAAAAGGAGCCTTCAAAAATAAGAAAGCGCCTTTTCGTAGCTAAGGTTTACGGTTTCCCTGTAGAGACCCCCACACCAAACAGCGGGGTTATACGAAAATGGCCTATGTAAAAAATCAGCCTAAACTATGATTTCGCCTTAATTATATATGCGCAATAATTTCCTGTCAATGCATAATTTTCTAAATATGATGATATTAAATATTCTGTCTATATAATACTTCACGGAATGAAAAATGGAACGACCCTTGCTAGTAGAAGCTAGGGTCGCCTCAGATGTCTTGCTCTATCCTATGGAATACCTTTCTATTCCTTTTCGGTTCTTACTACGAGCACATCACAGTGGGCATGGCGCGTAATATGCTCCGATACACTTCCCAAGAACATTCTTTCGACGGCATTGATTCCTGTTGCTCCGCAAATGATCAAGTCCGCATTGGCTTTTTTTGCTGCATGTTTAGTAATAACTGTTTTCGCAGAGCCTTCTTCAACTATTGTCTTCACTTTTTCAATCCCTTGTTCCTTCGCCTGCTGAGCATATCTTTCCAGAAGTTCTTGGGCCTGACTTACTGCCTTCTTTGTAAAATTCACATCATACATTTCAATTCCGCGGTAATGGCTTGTATCCACCACATGAACAAGGTTCAACGTGGCGCTGTTCCGTTTCGCTACCTCAATCCCTTTTTTGAAAGCCCATTCTGCCGGCTCAGAGCCATCGACTGCAACAAGTATGTGATGATAAAATGAATTCATATGTAGACCCCCTCTTTTATTTGATTCACTTCTATTAAACTATCTAAATGAACTTAAATCCAGAAATATATGGGAAAGAAGGATTTTTTGACGTTGAGTGATCACATTCCATCATATTACCGTATTTGCGGGTTCAGCCGGCAAGATTTCTAGAATACGATTATTTTCATCCATAATGGCTACTTTCGGCTGATGAGAAGCGACTTTTTCTTCCGGAACAAGAACATAGGAAATAACGATCACTATATCTCCCTTCTGTACAAGGCGGGCTGCAGCCCCGTTTAGGCAGATGACACCACTCCCCCTTTCCCCCGGAATGATATAGGTCTCAAAGCGCGCACCATTGTTATTGTTGACTATCTGAACTTTTTCATTTGCCGTCATGCCTACTTCATCTAATATATCCGCGTCAATTGTTATACTGCCCACGTAATTTAAATCGGACTCCGTCACACGGGCGCGGTGTATTTTTCCATTCATCATCGTTCTGTACATGATCATTCCTCCTGTTGTTATAAGCGGTTACTTACATCAAAATAGAATCCCGGCAATAAGACAGAAGGCTCTTGAGTTTACGAATATACTTTTTCACCCTTCTGTCCCTGTCCGAAAATGGATCTGGGCAGATAATATATGATAAAACAACTTTTCAAGGTGCAGTTCAACATTGATACCGCCCATCAAGATTATAACAAAACGGAATTTCAATGATGATTAAATGTTAATTGACTCAATTCAAATTATTCTTCCGTAATAATTTTTCTCTGTCGTTTATCATTCAGAAGTCAAATGTTCTTAAAGGGATTGCATATGGAAGCCTCTGTTCCTTGCCTCCAATGTAAGGGGAACATCATGCTTGAGACTTTGAACCATCAGGCATCTTTATAACATTCTTTAAATACATTTCTATAAAAAAGACCATACATCACTTTTTTCGGGCAATAATCACCAACTGTATACTCCGAAAAACCTTCTGTGTATTATCCGAAAACTCTATCCACGCCGAAATCAATTAGTCGAAAATGACCTACTTTTTTTAATCGGATACGCTTAGGACAAGTGAATTTTTGAAACTCCATTCATATAGGTTTCCCTTATCAATTATCGCTGCTTACCACGCAGTAAGGAACCTGAACTTCCCTTAACGCATACCCTCTCCCAACAAAAATATGATTATCAATCTCGTTACAAGGATAAAGTCATCATTCGTTAAAAATGGAGACTTTACGATATTTAATTGATGATCCCATGATGTATGATTTCCACATCAAATTTGGTATGAATCGGTAATTCGGGGTAAACCTTCTTCCAATCCCTTTTTTTCCATGAAGAATTATGATGGGCTTTCACTCTTTCGCCAATCCCCAATGCATCGTTATTCGCATTCTGCATTTTCTGGATCGTCTCCTTTGCCAACCCATTTAGGACCTTTTCCACTTTTTTGGATAATGCTTTCACTTCTTTTTCATTGCTCAGTTTATTTGCTGCATACTCATCGATGCCCAGTTTTAGTTTTACATCTATCACAGTTTTAATTTTATGATGATCAGCTTCTATTTTAATCTTTCTATGAATTTTACGAACAACCACATTGACAAATTTCTTATCGTGGTTTTCTTTATGATCCTTCACTTTCAAATTTAACGACAGGGCCTTTGCTCTTTCATTCAACAAGATCAACAGCATGCCTGTCTCTTGCAGTCCAAGCCGTCCAGTAAATTTATCATCATTGAATAAGGCCAAGCCCTCCACTTTTACTGCTTCTTCCTTCTCGTTACTCACCCCGATGTATGGTAAGACAATATCCTTTCCTTCTGACAAAATAACCGGGCAAATATCCTGGACATTTTCATTTTTTGTAATACCACCTTTCCCGGCGCTTTGAAGAAGTTCCGAGAAAAACTCACTGATTAGAATGGAGCCGTCCTCCTTGACGGTCAATGCATCCCTTGCTCTACCACCAATTATTGCCAAATGGGCATTTAAGGGCCCTCTCAAGTCCCGATATGTTGAATCCAAAACCGGAAAAATACCTTGGGATGCCAATTCCTCCCCGAATAAAATGACCTTCGTTTTGGACATATCAAATTTTTCAGGAATGATTTTATCCATATGAACTTCGGCATCCCGTACAGTTTCACCATGTGAAGATATTACCTTGCTTTCACTTGATAGCCCCATTTGCTCTGTTCCGGGTTTAGTAATAGGGAACGCTACTGTGTTTAATACCCTTTCACCTTCTTCCCGGTCATATCCCAACGCCAAAACGAGGCTGTGATCTTTCAATAATCGCTGATCCCAACATCCGGAAAGGACTATACTCATGCTGGCTATCCAAATCAGAAATGCACGATGATTCATCCTCACTCCACCTGCTCCTTCTTTCTGAATAGGATGGACGCCAGTAATAGAAGGACCGGCAATCCAAAAGCAAAAGGATATATTAAATAACTGCTGAATTTGGATAAAAATTTCACTTCATATTTTCCTTGGAAGTTGATGGCCACGATAAAACAAAGACATCCAGCAATTAATGCAAAATATTTTATTTCCTTAGTATTCATGACATGAGAAAATCCTAATGTTATTCCATATAACAAATTCATGTAGGTCGTAGCCACTAAGATGATCCATATAGATGTAAAGAGAAGGTCTGGCCTTTCAATCATTTTAAAAGAAAATGATTTAATTAAATACAAAACGGGCTCCGGCACCAGTTTTAACTCATTCGGACTAAAGAAAAGCAAACTCGTAAAAACTAGGAAGGAATAGAAAATAGTAACAAACACATTTGCAATAGTAGCCGCTTTTACCACTCCCTTTTTACTGGCCTGTACAAAAGGATAAACAAGGAGCAACAGGTCGAATCCCTGATAAGAATAAATACTTGGTTTAATTCCCTGAAGTATGGGGGAGATTCCCCTTTCTCCCACTGGTAAAATATAGGTGATGTTCAGGTCTTTTAATGAATACGCGGAAAGAGCGACAAAAACAAATATGATAACCGATGAAAGTACAAAGAAACGTGCCATGATTTGCAGGTCGTCCTTTACGGTATAAAACACTATAAACGTCATTAGGCACAAGAGCAGCCACGTAGGGGTCTGGGGAAGCATCCACACCTTGATAATATAGCCAAATTTCGCCAGTACCAGACTCCCGATTGAAATTAGATAGATGCAATATAAAATGGTGAGCAGTTTGCCCATCATTTTTCCGAATAATGATTGCATGATTCCATATAGATGGGTAGACGGAAAGCGCGCCATCAATGCCCCGTTCAATAATATCATGGCTTGTATGATAATCCCGGTCAGCAAAACCGATATCCAACTGTCCCCTCCTGCTTGCAAAAAAACATCATAAGGAAGAGAAATGACGCCTACTCCAACCTGGCTGTGAATAAGCAAAAATATCAATTGAAATTGAGTAATCGCTTTTTTACTGGTCATTCCTTTTCCATTCCCTCGAAACCTTCTGTTTGATCGATTTCTGAGCCTGTGCACCTTTAGGGCGGGTATTCAGCATCCAGATCGGGAACCGGATAAATGTATCTTTCAAGCCCTTCCAGTGCAAAGGAGCGACAGGTGTTAAATACGGCGTACCAAAAGATTTAAGTTTGCACATATGGATAATAATGATCATTAATGAAAAAATGATACCCACGAACCCCAAGGTTGCTGCTCCGAACATGATGGGAAGCGATAAGATCCGGATAGTGTTCCCCATTTCATATGAAGGAATTGAAAATGACATGATAGCCGTGAGGGCGATGACGATGATCATCACATTTGATACCATGCCCGCATTAACGACAGCATCTCCGATAATCAGGCCGCCGACAATACCGATTGTTTGGCCGATCGGTGTTGGAAGCCTAATACCGGCTTCCCGGATCAATTCAATCGTGATTGCCATGATAATTGCCTCGAGCAATGGCGGAAATGGGATATTTTCGATAGAACTTTTTACGATCATGATGACGTCCTGCGGAATAATTTCAAAATGATAACCGACAACAGCAATGTAAATCGGAGGAAGGGTTAGCGCTCCCCAAAAGCTGAATAGCCGCAAAAGGCGAAAAATTGACCCTGCGTAAAAACGGATATTAAAGTCATCAGGAGTCTGGAAAAAGGCAAAAAAGGAGACTGGCACAATGGATGCATCTGAAGTCCCTTCGCTCAATATGGCTACCCTTCCTTCCATTAAATGAGCTTCAAGCCGATCAGGCCTTTCTGTAAACAAAATTTGTGGGAACGGAGAAAAGGGACTGTCTTCAAGACACTCCTCGAGGTATCCTGGGCTAAAAACCATATCGGAAGAAATCGATTCAATCCTTTTTTTCACTTCTTCAACCAAAGACGGATTTGCAAGTTGGTTCATGTAGACAACCGCTATATTCGTATTTGATTCCCATCCCTTTTCGTAATATTTAATCGTCAACTGGCGATTCTTCACTCTCTCCCGAAGAAGATTTAAATTGACATTCAATTTCTCTACAAATCCTTCATGCGATCCGCGGACCACTTTTTCATTTTCAGGCTCATCAGGCGTACGAGCATTCACCTGAATCGTATTGAACAAAAAAACATCGGTGGCGCCCTCAAAAAAAAGCGCACAGCTCCCTGATAATAATGCAGATACCGCTTCGTTTAGCCTAGTTGATATTTTGGACTCTACGCTGGTAATCAAGTCCTTGATATCCTTTCCTTCTTCCGCTTCTGCCAATGGAATCAGAAAACTTTTCTGGATTTCCTTCGCGTCAGCCATTGTCTCCAAATATATAAGCTTTCCGTTACGGCCATTAAAAGTCACATTGCGCGTTTTCAAATCGTCCGTGTTCCCAAAAGCTTCGCAAATGTAATTGATATTTTCTTCAAGGAAAGGAAAAAGCGTTTGAATTTCCTTTTCATCATTTTCTGAAGTTTTTAATGGCTTGCCCTTCCTTTTCTTAAACAAAGACATGAAACGGCTCAACTCGTCTCCATATAATTTTACTTCAAGTATTTACAGTTTTTGCCTGTCCTATTCAAGATGGATGAATGAAGCCTTTATATTCTCTTCATGCCAAACGAGTATATTTTTGATAAATAAATATTTTTGTGGAGAAAACGAATGATTTGGACATGTTCCCTGCCGGATAGCCGCTTCCCTTTAATGTTTATCGGGCATTAACCATTTTATCTCTAAGATTGCCCCTTCGTTTCACTTGATTTTTTACTCAGCAAAAAACACCCCCGAATTCATACTTGAAGTGCAGCATTTCGAAGGTGTTTTATCGTGTCTCTCACAACGAGATTTTTATAGTTGTAAAATGATTAAACAGCTGTATAACCGCCATCAATTGGTAAAGTTACGCCTGATATAAATGATGAATCATCACTTGCTAAGAATAGGACAGTTTTTGCTACCTCTACCGGTTTACCTAAACGCCCCATTGGGTGGAGCCCCACCAAGCTGTCAATTACATCTTGTGATAATGTGTTCATAAGTGGTGTTTCAATATAGCCTGGAGCTATCGCATTAGCACGAATTCCTTCTTTGCTATATCTAGCGGCTACTTGTTGAGTTAGCATTTTAATGCCGCCTTTTGAAGCTGAATAAGGAACAAGACCATCACGTGCAACTAAACTATGAATAGAACCAGTATTTATTATAACTCCACCTGTACCTTGTTTTTGGAATTGTTCAATTGCATATTTATCTGAAAGAAAGACACTTGTTAAGTTCACATCTAGTACTTTGTGCCAAGTTTTTAGATCAAGATTGTGTACATCAGCTTCGATGTTTATACCAGCATTTGCAAACATAACGTCTAACTTTCCATATTTTTCAACAGTTTTTGAAACTAGATTTTTAATTTCATCTTCTTTTGAAACATCTGTTTTTACGAAAATTGTATCGTAACCTTTTGAATTCAACTCTTCAGAAAAAGCTTGTCCATTATCTGAAATATCAGCGATAGATACTTTAGCACCTTCTTTTACAAATTCAAGTACAGTAGCTTCTCCAAGTCCGCTTGCTCCTCCTGTTACAATTACAACTTTATCTCGAAATCTCATGGTAAGTTCCTCCTTAGTAAGTTGTATATACCTCGAATTAAAGATTTCTTAATTCGTTTTAATTGTAAACCTCATCAATATAACAGTCAATTGATAGGACTTTGTTTTATAACTTCATATAAATAACCCTGATATTTAAACAACTTTATCGTTACTCTATAGGGGGAATATTAGAAGAATGACAAACAGCAGTTCGCCGATATGATGTATACAAATAAAAACGAAGCTCGATCTAAAGTGTACCCTATAGAGTAGACACTATAAAAAAGTCTATCCTATAGGGGTACTTTTTAATCAGCACCGGTCTGGTTTTTATTAGAGGATAACTGGTCTTGTTGTAGAAGTATATTTACATGAACTATGAGTGATGAAAATAAATGATTCTAAGGCAGGGTGATAAAAGTGTCGATAAAAGGCATTAATCATATTTTATTTTCAGTTTCCAACCTAGAAAATTCTATTGATTTCTACCAAAAAGTCTTTGATGCTAAGTTGTTAGTCAAGGGCAGAAACACTGCGTACTTAGATTTAAATGGTCTATGGCTTGCTCTTAATGTAGAGAGAGACATTCCTCGTAATGAAATAAACCACTCCTATACTCACATCGCCTTTTCAATTGATGAAGCAGAATTTGATAAAATGTATGACAGATTAAAGGATTTGAATGTAAACATATTGGCAGGCCGTCCAAGAGATGAAAGAGATAAGAAATCTATTTATTTTACTGACCCTGATGGTCATAAATTCGAGTTTCATACAGGGACTTTACAAGATAGATTAGATTACTACAAACAAGAAAAAACACATATGGAGTTTTTCGTTTATAGACTTCCAGACTAATTATCCGAATACTAATAGCATAAGGAAACCGGTCAGCACTAGCAACCCTTGCTATTTGTTTATTTTTGTTCCTCTAATAGGTAAAGTGGTGACATAATTGAGTGAAGCTTTGTTCGATAAGAAAACTAAATTTTATTATTGGGGATCTATTATTCTATTAATTCTAGGGATCGTTTCTTGGTCAGTTTCGTCCCCGTTGTTATATTTATTTACTTTTCTAAGGGCTACATTCCAATGTAATGTATCAACTTTTTCCTAACATATCTTTGGTCGCCCCACAAACCTTGATTTATTTTTACAAGGAATCTACGACTTTTTAGATTCTCCAATAACCCGATGTACCAAAGTAAAGTTGTTAAGCCCATCCCTGTTGGAGAAAGAGTTAGAATGCTAAGAAAATGGGACGTGACAGTAAACGATGTGGATTTTGAAGATGAAAGGGATGCAGTTGATATTGTATTGAAATGGAGAAAAATATGTAAGAGAGGGACTTTATTAACGTAAACTAA
Source organism: Siminovitchia fordii DSM 16014 = CIP 108821 (assembly GCF_000374565.1). Classification (GTDB taxonomy): domain Bacteria; phylum Bacillota; class Bacilli; order Bacillales; family Bacillaceae_C; genus Siminovitchia; species Siminovitchia fordii. The sequence goes on from NZ_KB894685.1 coordinate 179,951, forward strand.
AGGTTGCAAAGAAATCTGCAAAACCATTTAAAAATTAAGCCAGGCATACTACCTCCAATGCCTGTTACAATCATACCGCCGCATCTCTCTTCGTTGCCAAACTCATGCGGTGTTACTTCGGAAAGCAAAGGCAGATAGGATATTCATAAAAGAAAAATGAGGTCATGGCAGCATGCAGATCACGCCTTATACTTATTCTTATGTTTCTAAAAATGGACAAAAAAATACTGCCCGGTTTGATGAATAAATGGACAGTACTTTAAAGAAAATTTTAATTTTTAGGGGTGTTTTAGGGGGGGAAGGCTCTTTTTAACTCACATCCCCACCATTCACCCCAAACATAAACGTTGTTATATCAAGCTTAGTACAACGTCATATACTGTTCCCTTTCCCAAGGGTGGACTTGTGTTCGGAACATCTCCCATTCGATCTCTTTCGTCTCGATAAAGTTTTCAAAGATATGGTTTCCCAACGCTTCTTTGATCACTTCGTCAGCTTTCAATTCTACGAGCGCTTCTTCAAGGTTATGCGGCAAATCCACTACCCCTTCTGCCTCACGCTCATGTTTGTTCATAATATAAATATTGCGGTCAACCGCATGCGGCGGTGCTAGTTGTTCTTTGATCCCGTTCAGGCCAGCCTGTAATAGCACGGCCATCGCCAAATAAGGATTTGCAGTAGGATCAACGCTTCGAAGCTCAATGCGAGTACTCTGGCCTCTTGAAGAAGGCACCCTGACAAGCGGGCTTCGGTTTTGTGCAGACCAAGCGATATAGCATGGGGCTTCATAGCCTGGCACAAGACGCTTATAGGAGTTGATTGTCGGATTTGTAATTGCTGTAAATCCAGGAGCGTGCTTGATTACACCGGCCATAAACTGATAGGCTGTCTCGCTTAATTCCAACTCGCCATTTGTATCATAAAAAGCGTTCTTGCCATTTTGGAATAATGACATATTAAAATGCATACCGGAACCGGCCACACCAAACAATGGTTTTGGCATAAATGTAGCATGAAGGCCATGTTTCCGTGCAATTGTTTTGACAACAAGCTTAAATGTCTGAATATTGTCACACGCTGTTACAGCGTCCGCATATTTAAAATCGATTTCATGCTGGCCAGGCGCTTCCTCATGGTGGGATGCTTCGATTTCAAATCCCATTTCTTCCAACTCGAGTACGATATCACGACGGCAATTTTCACCAAGATCCGTCGGGGCCAAATCAAAATATCCTCCGTTGTCATTCAGCTCAAGAGTCGGGGCGCCTTTTTCATCCAACTTGAATAAAAAGAACTCAGGTTCAGGTCCCAGATTGAATTCCGTGAATCCGTATTGTTTCATTTCTTTTAATACTCTCTTCAGATTGCTCCTTGGGTCACCCAAGAACGGCTCTCCGGATTTATGGTAAACATCACAAATCATTCTAGCAACTTTGCCCTTTCCGGCAGTCCATGGGAAAATGACCCATGTATCAAGGTCCGGGACCAAATACATATCTGATTCTTCAATCCTCACAAATCCCTCGATTGAAGATCCGTCAAACATCATCTTATTATCAAGCGCCTTTTCCAATTGACTGATCGGGATCTCCACATTCTTGACGGTACCCACAATATCAGTGAACTGAAGTCTTACAAACTTTACATTTTGCTCTTCTGCAAGCTGTGTAATACTTTCTTTTGTAAATATTCCCATCGAACAAAATTCCTCCCGTGTGAAGCAGAATGACTCTGCAGCCATGACATGATCTGCGGAGAAAAATATTACTTTAGTAATATAATTCCCACGTTTTCATCTGTCAAGATTTTTTTAAAAAAGACAGCAGTAAAATGCTGTCATTCTTATTTATACACTTAATTGACCTTTATCAAACCTTTTTCAATTAAACGATCCACTGCAGAGGCGATGGCAATTTTTACATGGGCGTATGTGAGTCCTCCCTGTACATAAGCAGAATATGGCGGCCTGATAGGTCCATCTGCCGATAATTCAATGCTTGATCCTTGTATAAACGCTCCGGCGGCCATGATGACTTCGTCGTTATAGCCAGGCATTTCGCTTGGAAAAGGCGTAACGTATGAGTCAACAGGGGAAGCGGCCTGAATTGCCTGGCAGAACTCTATCATCATATCAGCATTCGTAAATTGGACCGCTTGAATCAAATCCGTCCGGAAATCATCCCATTTTGGTGTTGTTTGAAGCCCGATTAATTCCAATAGAGCTGATGTAAACACAGCTCCCTTTAATGCCTGGCCTGTCACATGCGGAGCCAAAAAGAACCCCTGGTACATTTCCAGAAGCGTATATAAGGAAGCTCCAGACTCTGCTCCCAATCCGGGAGATGTCATCCTGTATGAGCAGGCTTCTACAAGTTTTTCTTTTCCAACAATATATCCACCGCTTTTCACCAAGCCTCCACCTGGGTTTTTTATGAGAGAGCCTGCCATTAAGTCAGCTCCAACATTGCACGGTTCAAGCGTCTCAACGAATTCTCCGTAGCAGTTGTCAACAAACACGATCACATGTGGATCGATTTCCTTTACGAAGCGTATCATTTCCTCGATTTCCTTGATAGTAAAAGACGGGCGGTCATCGTAGCCTTTTGAACGCTGAATGCCAATGACTTTCGTACTCGGCTTCATCGCTTGCGATACGGCCTCAAAGTCCACCTTTCCGTTCTCCCTAAGCGGTACAGCGTTATAACTAATTCCAAACTCTCTTAGCGACCCGCTCCCACTTCCGCGGATTCCAACCACTTCTTCCAATGTATCGTATGGCTTTCCCGTTATATATAACAACTCATCGCCAGGCCGTAATACGCCAAACAAGGAAATGGAAATTGCATGTGTACCTGAAACAATCTGCTGCCTGACAAGAGCAGCTTCTCCGCCAAATACATCAGCGTATATTTTTTCCAATGTTTCCCGACCCAAGTCATTGTATCCATAACCTGTTGATGGAGTAAAATGGATTTCTCCTACTTGATGCTGCTGAAAACTCTGTAATACTTTGCATTGGTTCTCTTCAATGACACGATCGATCTTCCGATGGATATGGCTTATTTTTTCTTCAGCCTTCTCAATTAAAGGCCCTAATATCTTTTCATGTTGTAAATACTTATGCATCTTGTTTTCGATACCCCTTCAAATTTCATATAAGTTTAAAGATCCGGTGATTGGGTGGCTTGGAAGGACATAGCCTTTACATCTATAGGCCTGTTTATCTTCAAGAAAAACGAGCTCTCGTAAAATGGTTTCATTTTTTAAGACCGAAAGCATGCGTCCTTCATCAGAAGGTACGATAACATGATAATACCGCATGGATGCAACTGCCATGTCTTCAATTTTTTGCTTTAATTGGTTCCTGTCCATTTCGCTGAAAGCAGTGATCAACATTGTCTCTCCAGGACTCGGTACAAAATCCTTACGCACCCCATCCGCTTTATTATACACGATCAATTTCGGCAGATGTTCCATATGAAGTTCCTTTAACAATTCGTTCACTGTCCGTTCATGATTAAAATAATCGGGATTTGAACTGTCAACAACATGAAGCAGGAGATCCGCTTCATTCACCTCCTCTAAAGTTGAACGAAAAGCGGCAATCAGCGTTGTTGGCAAATCTTGTATGAAACCAACAGTATCTGTTATCAGTGCAGAATACCCGCTTGGAAGCACGATTTTTCTTGTCATCGGATCAAGTGTCGCAAACAGTTTATTTTCCTCAAATGATTCTGCCATTGATAGACGGTTAAATAATGTGGATTTTCCGGCATTCGTGTATCCTACGATTGCAATTTGGAACGTATTGTTCTTTTTTCTCCTTTTGCGATACCTTTCACGATGTTTGACGATTTTCTGCAGCTGGTTTTGGATTTCATCTATCCGCCTTCTGATATGTCGACGGTCCGTTTCAAGCTGAGTTTCCCCCGGCCCTCTTGTACCGATTCCGCCTCCAAGCCGGGAGAGCGCAGTCCCCTGTCCTGCTAATCTTGGCAATAAATATTGAAGCTGGGCCAGCTCGACCTGGAGAATCCCTTCCTTGGATTTTGCACGCTGAGCAAAAATATCAAGAATTAATTGAGTGCGGTCAAGGACCCTGCTTGACAACACGTTCTGCAAATTTCGCAATTGCGTCGGGGTTAGTTCATCATTAAAAATAATCAAATCGGGTTCCAGTTCTTCTTCAATTTGGTAAAGCTCATCCAGCTTGCCCTTCCCGATATAAGTGGCAGGGTGAAGGCGTTCCCGCTTTTGTTCCAACTTTGCAATGACTTCTCCATTAGCGGTAGCTGTCAAAGAAGCAAGCTCATCCATGGAATAATGGAATCTCTGTCTATTTTCATCCAGCTGGCATCCGACGAGAATTACTTTTTCTTTTTCTGCTGATTGCACAATATCCCCTGCTTTCTTTTCGGTTTATATGATAATATTTCTTAAGTTGTCGATTATATTTTTATCGTATCATTCTAAGTCCAGACCCGATGGATAGGATGTCCTAATGCAGTCGAAGCGACAGGACTTCGCTGACTGAGACAGCCGACGGACAGAATATCGCTGCTTGGACTGCCTACGGGACAGGACTGCCTAATTTAGCCGGCGCAACAGTTGCTCTTAGGCGGAAGCGGTTATCGACTATCAGGCTTCGCTTCTAATACACTTTAGGTATAGTCTTTTCTGGATTTTATATTACCTTATCGTAACGCATGAACTTTTCAAGAAGATAACTCACGATATGTTGAAGCAAGCTTCTATGCGCCTTTTCGCCGTATTTCCTTTATCTCGGGAAGGTACTACAGCCTGCACATTGATAAACAACCGCATGTGCTCTGGCACGATGCTTCCCCCATCATAGCAAATGTTGTGGGATAAAAAAAAGAAAAGCCGCCTTAAGGCGGATAACACTAAGTATTTTCGGTAAGTTTAAAATCATTGCTGTGAAGCATCATTAAATCATTCCGGTTGAGATGTGGCTCTGCCAAAAGTCTCATCGCCTGCGATCTCACAGCTTTCTCGATTATGTTCCGGACGTATCTTCCATTTGAAAATGAAGGCATACTCCTTGCCTTCACATATATCAGATGATCCTTTAATTTTGAACCCGCTTCCCGGCTCAATTCGTATTGTTTTTCTTTTAACATTCGGCCGGCTATTTCCATTAGTTCGTTTACCGAGTAATCGGGAAACTCGAACACAAGCGGAAAACGCGACTGAAGTCCTGGATTCAAACTCAGAAAATAGTCCATTTCTTTTGAGTAACCCGCCAATATCAGGATGAATGTATGCTGCTTATCCTCCATATGTTTGACGAGTGTATCAATCGCCTCTTTTCCAAAATCTTTTTCACCGCCACGCCCAAGAGAATACGCCTCATCTATGAATAAAATTCCTCCCGCTGCCTTTTTAACCAGATCACGGGTTTTTTGAGCTGTGTGACCGATATATTCCCCGACTAGATCAGCTCTTTCTGCTTCAATTAAATGCCCCTTGGGCAAGACTCCCATCTTTTGAAAAAGCTTTCCAATCAGGCGGGCAACAGTGGTTTTTCCTGTTCCCGGATTCCCCTTGAACATCATATGAAGGGCTTGTGGGCTCGTCTTCAGACCTGCGGCCTCCCGCTTCTTATTAATATATATCCAGGCATACACTTCTTTTAAAGTCTTTTTCACTTCCTGCATGCCTACAAGTGCACTCATTTCCTCTTCAATTTCTCTTAATATGGCGTGCTGGCTTGGCAAAGAATTCGAAGTAGCCGGCCTTCCCTCAATCTTTTTAGCTTTATCGCGTTTCTGCACATTGAGCATTATACTGATCTGTCCGTTATTTTTCATCTTGATTGGTTCATCCACAGCTCCTCACCTCTCATTCAGACACAGTATACGCCCAATTATGTATTTATGTTCCTAGAACTAAGCTCCGGCTTATTTCATTATATTCGTCAGCACTATATATGATTACTTATGTGCTTTCCCAAAGCCTTTTTCAATGGTTGATAAGCGGCCTTTCTCCTTTGGTGCTTAGCCCGTATTTCTTCAATTTTCTGATCACGGTTGTCTGATTCACCTTCAGAGCTGCAGCTATTTTCCTAGAGGTCTTGTATTTCTCAATCGCCGTTTTCAATAGCTGCTTTTCAACGCTTTCTACTGCATCATTTAAGGGAACGATCCCTTTCATGACCACAAGAGGTTTTCCATTGCCACTCTTGACCTCATCAGGCAAACAATCCATATAAACCATATCCGTACCAGAAGTCACAACAAGCTGCTCGATCATGTTCTCAAGCTCACGTACATTTCCCGGCCAACTGTATGTCCGAAGCTCGGCAAGCGATTCATCGGAGATGATAACCTTGCGGTTATATTTTTTATTGAATTTTTTTAAGAACATTTGGATGAGAAAAGGAATATCTTCACTGCGCTTTCTAAGCGGCAATATGTTGAGAGGAACAACATGAAGCCGATAATAAAGATCCTCACGAAACAACCCTTTTTCCATCAGCGCCTTTAATTCTTTATTCGTGGCCGATATGATCCGGATATCGACTTTTCTTAATTTGTTACCCCCCACTCTCCGGAATGTCTTTTCCTGTACAAGGTGTAACAGTTTCACCTGTACCTCAAGAGGAAGCTCTCCTACTTCATCAAGAAAAAGCGTACCACCATCTGCCATCTCTACAAGACCAGCTTTCCCTTTTGACTGTGCCCCGGTAAAGGCACCTGCTTCATAACCAAACAGTTCCGCCTCAATGAGTGACAAAGGAATTGCCCCACAGTTAACTGGAACGAAAGCTTTGGTTTTCCTTAAGCTCTCATCATGAATCATTTTGGCAAGTATCCCTTTTCCGACTCCTGATTCTCCCTGAATAAGAATTGTTGATTCTGTCACAGCGACTTTCATGGCCATATCGATCAAGCCAAGCATGTCATCATTGTTAGTAAACAACGGGCCTTTTCCCTTGTTGTTGTTCTTCCCTATTGCTCTTTCATTTATGATAGATTTTGCTACTTCCAGTTCATTCTGAAGCTTTACCAGCTCTGTCACATCTCTAGAATTTGTGATCACACGATAAATATTACCGTCATGATCGAATAGGGGGATTCCGGTAGCAACTACCTGGACACCATTCGGGTATATCTGATTGGCGGATACCATTCTTTTTTCTTTTAAAACATTAATTGTGACACTGTTGTTCACTAATCCCTTTTTTTCCAGATCGTAGATGCTTTTTCCTAAAAATCTTTCCTTTGGAATGCCGGTCATCCTTTGACAAGCATCTGACACAAGCAAAACTTTACCATCACCATCCGTGACAAAAATCTCATCATAGGATGTATTCAGTATCTGCTCCAGCTCGATCACTTTTTTTTGTAAAATATTTATCTCCTCTTTTAATAACCCATTCATCCTTTCAGTGCTGACTAGCTGGTTTTGAAGCCAAATATTTCTGAGTTGTTCCTTATTATAGATTGAGATCCCGCCAGCAGTAGTCTCCGAGACAAGAAAAAACTCGGCAGAAAAAAAAGCTGAATTTTGAATTTCAGCTAATTCTTTCACCACTTTAAAGTTTTTATTACTGCTCAGACTGACAGGTGCTTCATCTCCATACAGAGCCAGCGCCCGCCAATAACCCGATTCGGTAATGATCCCCTCAATGGCTTCGTTTCCATCTCCTGTTAAAACAGCTGGAAAACCGGCTGTTTCAGCCAGTTTTCTCAGCTCTTTAAGCTGCATATCATTATGAATGAACGAAACTGATTGCCCTGTCATAAAATCCTCTCTCCTTACAGACTTGCTGCATATTCAAAACCTTCCAATATAGCCTCTTCCACTGTGCGGGGAACCATACAGTCTCCGATTCTTTTAATATTGGAAAATTTCTGTCTCAATTCATTGTATAAACCCATTTCCTGAATGTGTCCATACGCCAGTACAAGAGTATCGGCTTCCTTCTCCATCTGTTGTCCTGTATAAATGTTTTCAAAAATAGTTTTTCCAGGTAAAGCTTTTAACAGCTTAAACTGTGGGGTCACAGTTACCCCCTTGATTGCCAAGCGACCAAGAAGCATATCTCTGATATACTGCTGCAGTGAATATCCGGCGTGGACTGAATTCGTGACCAGCTCGACTTCATGGCCTTTCTCAGCAAGATAAAGAGCAGCGCCTATTCCGGGCATATCTCCTTTCCAATCGGCAATCACTACTTTTTTCCCTACTTTTCCTGTCCCTTCAAGAACCTCCCAGGTATTCAATACATATGATTCCCGAATTCCCGCTGCGTTGGGATAATACGGCTTTCCGCCAACCGCCAATATGATCTCATCCGGCTGTTCCTCTTGAAGCAACTGGCTTGTTACTTCTTTATTCAATATCACATCCACTCTGAAATAGTCAAGTTCCCTTTTAAGATTTGGGACCAATTCGCCGAATTCCTCTCTTGTGGGGATTTTTCGTGCAAGCTTTACCTGCCCTCCCAATTCACGGCTCTTTTCATATAAAGTAACATAATGGCCTCTTTCAGCAGCAATGACCGCTGCCTTCATTCCAGCCGGTCCTCCGCCGACAACAACTACTTTTTTACGTTTCTTCGCTTTAGGCATGACTGAGTATTGAAGCTCACGGCCTGTTACCGGATTTTGAAGACAGCTGATCGGGATATTGTCATGCATGTGCCCGATACACGCCTGATTACAGCCTATACAAACGCGTATACGATCTAATTCTTCTCTCAGAGCTTTATTTGGCATGTGCGGGTCACAAATCATCGCCCTTGTCATTGCCACCATATCTGCCTGGCCGTTGGCTAATATTTTTTCTCCTATTATAGGATCATTAATCCGCGATCCGACCATGACCGGAATGGTAACAGCCTCCCGAATTTTAGCAGCATGCGGTGCAAAGTGCGCCGGCGGTATGGTTGCAGGAGGAACAATAAACACTGAACTTGCGAGAGTGGCCGAACTCCCTCCAATCAAGTTGAAATAATCAAGACCTCCAATATCCCGCTCGACATATTTCAATATGTCTAAAACTTCTTGAAACGTTGAGCCTTCCTTTTCAAAGTCGTCAACACTCAACCTTAGTCCGAGCGTAAAGTCGGAGCCTGTCTTGCTGCGGACCGCCTCAATAATCTCTGCTAGAAAGCGCATCCGGTTCTCGAGCGACCCACCATATTCATCCTCCCGTAAGTTCAACCGTGGGGACCAGAACTGGCTTGGCAGGTAGCCATGAGAAGCCACGATTTCCGATCCATCCAGCCCGCCTTTTTTTACCCTGAGTGCCGTTTCGGCATAGCCATTGACAATCTCTTTTATTTCCCATTTCTCCAAAGCCTTTGGCATGACACCGAAGCGATCAGTCGGAACCATTGAAGGGGCTACGGCCACTGACGTTCCTGACGGGAAAATTTCTCTGCCGGGATGAAAAAGCTGGACAAACATTTTGCAGCCAAATTCATGCACGGCTTCTCCCATTTTTTCATAATGGGGAATAATGTGATCCGTGTACGCACTTAGCGTATTTGAGGTAAATGCTGCGGACGGGTGCACCGCATTTGCTTCAACGATGACAAGTCCAGCCCCGCCTTTGGCACGTTCCCGGTGATATGCAATCAACTGGTCGGTAGGAAGCCCGTTCTGAACATATGTTGTCATATGCCCGGTACTGAATATACGGTTTTTGACAGTTGTGGCTCCTATTTTCTGAGGTGTGAACAAATATTTGAATGTTGACATTCACAACTATCTCCCTTCTGTTAGATCATTGACGATTTCTGCAATATCCCGTGTAAAGTAATTGGTTCCGTCCCTTTGATTGATTGCACCAATCGCTTCCTCCATCATGACAAGACAGAACGGGCAGCCCGTCGCAGTAGTCGATGCACCAGTCGCCACTGCTTCTTTCGCTCTTATATTGTTAATTTTTTCACCTTTATCCACATCCTGGAACATCATGCCGCCACCTGCCCCGCAGCAGAATGATTTCTCTTTTGTATGTTCCATTTCCTTGATTTCATAACCTAAGATCTCCAGAATACTTCTTGGCTCTTCGTAAATGCCATTTTGCCTTCCGAGATAGCAAGGATCATGATAAGTGATAATTTCTTTTTTTTCGCTTTTAGGGACTTTCAGCCTTCCCGTCTGAATCAATTTATAAATGAAAGTCGTATAATGCTCGACTTCAAAGCAGCCGCCCAGTTTGGGATATTCATTTTTAAACATGTTGAAACAATGTGGGCATGTCGTGACAATGGATGTGACTCCATGCCTGGTCAAGGTTTCAATATTCGTCTTCGCCAGGTTTTCATAGAGGTCTTCGTCCCCCATCCTTCTGGCTATGTCCCCCGTACATCTTTCTTCATTGCCTAAGATCGCAAAGCTCACCCCTGCTTTGTTCATGATATCTCCAAAGGCGACAGCAATTCTCTTTAACCTCATATCATAAGCTGCAGCACATCCGACCCAAAATAAAACTTCCACGATGTCATGCCTCCTTGGATGTATTTTTTAAATTTTTTAAAACCTGCACATTCATACCCTCGGCCCAGGCTTCCCGTTCAGACCATGCGGAACCCCAAATGTTCTGATCAAAATCCAAATTGACAAGTGTCTCCTCAGCATGTGGGTTCAGCAATTCTTCCGGCAGCGCACCTCTGCGCATGGCCAGTATCAAGTCGATATGATTGATTGAGACTGGACAGGCTTCCACACATGCGGCACAGTTCGTACACTGCTTCAATTCCTCCGCCGAAATAAAAGAGGAAATAGCCTTGTTTTCATACATGTTATCCCGTATTTTCATAACGATGTTTCTCGGCGCCAGATCCTTGCCGCTTAATCTGGCAGGGCAAACATTATCGCACCTGCCACATTCCGTGCAGGCATCCGTGCTCATCAACTGCATATTAGTAAAGTCGTACATATTGCTGACAGCAATGCGGTCCCTATGATCACCTTTCAAAAAAACCATTGCATCAAAGTCACCTGTACGTTTCACCGGAGAAATCAAAATATTCAACGGCGCGGTCAATATATGCAGCAGCTTCGTAAATGGAATAATGGCTATTAATATGAATGCCAACAATGCATGAGAGAGCCACCAGAACCAATAAGTGTCTATGTTAAATAGTTTGCTTTTCACAAACAAACGGCTCAGGCCATAGCCAACAGGAGACCATTGAGCGTAATCCAAATTGGATTCAGCCAAACGGATTCCTTCTGTAACATAACCGCCTATTCCAATTAAGATGAATAGGATAAGAAAGAGATAATCCATTTTTCCCTGGAGCATTCTCTTCCTGAACTTTCCTCCTCTGATAATCAAGAAAGCGATTAACCCGACAAGGAATACCAAACCGAAGATATCCAGTACAAACTCATACACCAAATAAAATGTCCCCTGTAAGATGGGAAGGTTAAAATCTTCGTCGATAAAAACAAGGACAGTACCAATGAATAATGCAGCAAAGCCATAAGCAATCATTTTATGCATTAATCCGACCGGCTTATCTTTCTGCAATTTTGTCTGTCTGATTGCCAACTTTAAAAAATGTTTAAGATTATCTTTAATATTTTTCCATTGGACTTTTTCTCTTCGCCCTTTATTCCACAGCTTGAATCTCCGGTAAAAACCATACAAAAAAACCAAGCAAGCGACTCCTGCAAGTATATAAAACCAAATTTGCATATCTGATGATATGTTCCAAAAGGTATCCCTTCTTATCTCCATTTCAATCTACTCCTTTAGCCATTTCATCAGACGCTCCGCTGTGAAATGAAGATGTTCATCTGATAATGCCTGGGTTTGCTGAGAAAGTCCTGCATCATTATTGCTGGAAAAGCCCATGACGTTCATTAACCTTTTCAGCGGGTTCTCTTCCTGAGGTACACTGCCAAAAATAATTTTCGGATCAGGTGCGCCCAACCTTCTGTTTGACCCTGCCGGTTCCAGAGTTCTTTCCTTTATGACGATATCCATCTCTTTTTTTCGCTTTCTGCGATGCTTTAGTTTGCTGATATGGGATGTAAGAGACAGAGCTGTAGGCATTTTGATTTCGAATATCTGCATCGCTCCCCTCTCCTCTTTTCGATGTACACGAAGCCTGGCCGAATCTATTGTTTCAATCTGATTGACTGAGCATAAAACTTCCATCCCCAATGAATATCCCAGCAACGGGAGCAGTGAAGTGTTGTGTTCATCCTCTGTTTCATCTCCGCAAACAATCAGGTCATATGCTTCCTGGCCGATATATGAAGTAAGATGACTCGCATCCATTTGTTCACTTCTACTTTTTTGTATTTGGATGCAACTTTCCACAGGAAACCCAGTAAGGATTTCTTTCAAACTATCATTCCGGTTTTCTTCAGTTAAAATCATTATGTCAATCGGGGCAGTATACTGTTCTGAAAAGTCGGCGGCCCATTGCAGCGCATGCAAGTCCGCCTTGTTAATGGCTAGCTTCCTGTTTCTGAAATCATTAATTTCGTAGTCCCAGTGAATGGATTTCTGCTCATACACTTGCCTTAAGATGACTAATATTCTCACTGTTATTCACTCCACTTTTGTTCTTTATGATTTCAACCAACTGAGGAACGGCTTCTTTAAAATCGCTGACAATCCCCAGGTCTGCGCGTTTAAAAATGGGAGCAGCCGGATCAATGTTAATGGCTAGAATGTGTTTGACATTTTTTATTCCATCCAGATGCTGTGAAGATCCGGAAATTCCAATTGCGATGTATATATCTGCCTGATCCAATGAAACCCCGCTCGAACCGATCCGCCTTTCTTTAGGAACAAGCTTCAGTTCATCCGCCACTTTGCTGCCTCCAACCGGTGCATTGAAGACCTTCGCCAGTTCCTTGATCATGTCCAGCCGGTTATTGCCATCCAGGCTATAGACTCCTCTGCCTATACCAATTACACATGCAGCTTCTGTTAACCCAATTTCTTCCCAGCACAATTTCTTTTTCTCGATAAACCTGATGTTGGCATTGCCTTCAGCTTTTATATGCAAGTGAAAGGCTGGGGCCCTCCTGTCAGTCTCGCTTTTTACCGGTGGAAGAAATGCCGAATCGTAAGTGATAATGCTGCAAAGCCCGGTTTCGTCATATAAACAGGCTTTACCACCATAGACTTCTTTTTTGATAGATAGATGCTGATTTTCTCGAACAGCATCCATTACATTATTTACAAGTGGTCTGTCCAGCTTAAAAGCCAATCCAGCCGCTATTTCATTTGCCATGGGAGAAGAACTGAATAAAATGGCTTCATCCGTACGTTTCTCTTGAAAACTCCGAAAGGCTTCGATATGGATTGAAGAAATAGGCCATAGCTTTTCAGGAAGTTCTATCAAATGGACATCTTCACAATCCAAACGGATAGTTTGTTCATCGATACCGCAGTGAATGATGAAAGCTGTCACACTGTCTCCCAACTTTTTTGCCTGCTCTACAAGAGCGTATCCTTCCGGCTTGATCTGCTTTCCATCCAAAAGGGGAATATAGCATAACGTCATGTCCAGTTCCTCCTTACTGCGCCACCTTTGATATTGGCAGGTAATAAAAGATGAATGTCAAGATGATTAGAATCACACCACTTGCCATCAAATAATACGGGTACCTTGCTGTAAGCCTTGTCTCTTTGACATCCATTTCTTCAACTGGCAATCTGAGAAGCTCGGCTCTGAAAACGCGCTCCTGTTCAGTGACCACAGTAAATTGTGAGACGACTATGATGGTGATGGTATTCAATGAAAAGCCTATTATCGCAGGATGCAGAAAAATCGGAAGGGTGATCCCCAACAACTTCAGCCCCTCTCCTCCCACAACACCGAGGAAACCAAGAATGATGCTCCAAAACGCCGCTGTTTTGGTAACCTTTTTGGAATAAATGCTGAAAAAGGCGGCAGGTCCCCACGAAGCTGCAAATAAAGTGGCTGCAAAGTAACCGATCCACATGACAGATGGCGGCTGCCATAATGTGATTAATAAGATGACGACACTGACCCCGAACATAGATAGCCTGCTGAGCTTCAATGCCTTCTTATTAGAGAGTTTCCCTTCCTGCGCATTTGGAAGAAGGTCGCGTGCGACACTATTTCCGATCAATTGAAGGAAAGTGGAGCAGGATGATATGGCCGCAGCCAGTATCCCGCTTACCGCAATGACGCCCACTCCCGTTGGCAGCAAATTTTGAGCAGCCCATATGAACACTTTTTCTGATGGTTCAATATTCGGATTGACGACGGAGACAAGTGAAGTTCCAATTTGTAAAAACAGATAGAGCGTAATAAGCGAAATCATGGCAATCACTCCTGAACGAATGGCGACATGCTCATTTTTAGCCATCAGATAACGGCTTGTCTGCCATGGGGAAACAGCAATGACAAACCCCCATACAAGTCCCATGATGATCGCCCAAGCAAGTGCTTCTCCCGGTGTCCCCATATAAGCCCCCTCACCTGTTATTCCGTGCCAGCTCAGTAAATCAGGACGCTCCATAAGTGATGCACCTTTGGTAATGGCCCCCGGCCACCCCCCGACTGCTTTGATAATAAGCGGGATGGAAATGAACGTAGCAATTGAAAAAAGTAAAAACATAAATGTATCCGTTACGAGAACTCCTTTTGCTCCCGACAACGTCGTAAAAGAGGTATAGACGACCCACATCAATATAAGTGCAATAGCGTATCTGACACCAAGAATCTCGGATAAAAGTACGGCCCCACCTTGTGTAACAGCAACCAAATAAGCAGATACACCGATTATAGTAGTTGCAGCCGTCAATGTTCTCACTTTGGAAGAAGCATATCTTTTTCCAAAATACTCTGGAAGTGTAAGTGCCTTGCTTCGACGTAAGTATTTTCCAAAAAACAGAACCCCAAAAACGTAACCGCTTGCATTGAATATCGTTAAAATCAATAATAGGATCGGATAGCCGTCATATGAAAAGCCAACTTCTCCCATAAAAGCAACCGTGCTTAAAAAGGAAGCTACTAGTGAGCCGGTGATCAAAAGTGTGCTTGCATTTCGGCCGTTTACATAGTACTCCTCAATGCTCGATACCTTTCTTGAAAGGCCGATGCCGATACCAATAAAAATAATAAAAGAGATTAATATCCCTATCGAAAAAGCCACTTTAAATCACACTCCCCTGCTTTTTGGTGCTGACAGCCATCTCCTCTTCCCTTCTTTGTAAGGATGTTTGTCTGGATGTTACCACTTTAACGAGAACGCCTGCGACAACCAATGCACCTCCATAGCAAAATGTAAAAATAAGTTCCCCCATCGCTACCCCTCCATTTTAATTTGTCGTTTATCTGTTATAGCAATAACCGTGCCAACCCAAAATGGTACCGCTTTCAATGTTTTGAAGCAAAATTAACTTCAACCGAACACAAACTGCATCAACCAGAAGTATTAACCGAACACAAACTGCATCGGTCGAGTCCATTTGTGTTCAATTTTGTCTTTTTCAGATGAAGTATTCCAAAGAGTTAATAAAAAAGCGTACCGGCTTAGAATATGCCGGTACGCTTCCATTTATGGGCCAGGTATCCCTATTGTTCCTCGTAGTTTATCTGAACGTTCCTTTGCGGAGAAAATGTAGAAATCGCATGTTTGAATACTAACTGCTGCTTGCCTTCCGTTTCAAATAATACAGTAAAATTGTCGAATCCTTTCACCTGCCCGCGAAGTTGAAAACCGTTCAAGAGGAAAACAGTGACTGGGATTCCTTCTTTGCGCAATTGATTTAAAAATTGATCTTGAATATTGACGGGTTGTTTCAATCTGATGGCCTCCTCTTTTTCTCTATTAGTTATGTATTCGATTTTATTTCTAGCTTTCCTGCTATAAAATCAATAATTTGCTCTATTTTGTTCAAGTGTTCCCCCTCATCTGTCATATCAAACCATGTAACATCCATTTTATTGCGGAACCAAGTGAATTGTCGTTTGGCATAGCGACGAGTATTTTTCTTTAATAGCTCCACCGCAGCATCAAGCGTTAGGTTGCCTGCAAAATATTCATACAATTCCTTATATCCGATTGCCTGGACAGATTGGACCTCACGTATGCCATTGTCATAAAAATACCTTGCCTCATCCAGCAGCCCTTCTTCCATCATCAAATCTACCCGTTTATTGATCCGTTTATACAATTTTTCCCGATTCATGTTTAAACCAATCAAAGCTGTATCATATAAAAGGTCCTTGTTCTCTGTTTTTGACTGTTCACTTTTTTTAATACCGGTCAAATGATGGATTTCTAAAGCCCGGATAACTCTTTTTACGTTATTAGGATGGATATCCATAGCACTGTCAGGATCTACTGCTTGTAATTCTTTGTATAGTTCAGCACTTTCCCCTGCAGCGGCTCTCTGCTCCAATTCGTACTTAAAGGAAGGATCACCTTCCATTTCCGTAAAACGATAATCATAAAGAACCGACTGAACATAAAGCCCGGTTCCTCCAACAATGAATGGAATGGAACCGCGGGCGGTGATCTCATCGATCTTCTTCCTGACAACCGCTTGAAACTCGGCGACCGAAAAGGATTCGCGAGGATCCCGGATATCCAACAGATGATGTGGAATTCCTTGCATTTCTTCAGGTCTAATTTTAGCCGTTCCGATATCCATGCCTTTATATACCTGCATGGAATCTCCACTGATGATTTCGGCGTTAAATGCTTTTGCTATCTCAATGCTCGTTTTTGTTTTGCCGACTGCGGTAGGCCCTACTAGAACAATAAGTTTTTTTTTATCATTCAATTGTTTCACTGCTTTCATTTGAATGCTTATTCCCATCTTAACAGAAATGAGCTTTTTATCAAAATATCTAAATCTCGAGGCGAATAATTTTTTTTGTTTTGGGATTTATCAGTTTACTTATGATATAAAATATGTATAATAAAATTTGAACGATCGTTCAAATTTAAGAAGGTGTAATTCTTGTCAAAAAGACGTTATGACAGTGAAAAGGCAAAAAAAGAAATAATGGATCAAGCAACCAAATTATTCTCCGAAAAAGGGTACAACCAAACTTCCGTACAAGACATAGCGAAAGCTTCAGGTTTTAGTAAAGGACATATTTATTATCATTTTGAAAATAAAGAGAAGCTTTTCGTTCTTTTAGCTCAAAAAACAATGAAAAATTGGCACGAAAAATGGCTGAAACTAGAACCCGGCTATACGTCAGCTGAAGAAAAACTATACGGAATGGCCAGTCACGTTCTATATAATTACCAGACCCCATTATTAAAATCAGGTCAGGAGTTGGCCTCCAACCCTAAATCAAGTCAAGAGTCTGTTCGGCAATTATACGAATTGGCCATTATTCCAATGAGTGCCTATCGTTCCATATTGAAAGAAGGGATCGAAAATGAGGAATTCAAAAATGGGAATTTAGAGGAGTGGACGACTCTGCTCGGCTCCTGGCTTGGTGGATTGTGCCAGCTCACATACACGCAGGAGTTAAGAAAACTTGAACACCTGTTTGCACAGGCGGTTTCGATATTCTTGAAGTCGATTAAAACAGAGGATTGACCGCGTTTTCAGACTGGTATCTATCATGCGTCTTCTAATTTCTCCAAATCCGGAGGGATATTTATGAAACCCGAGAAAAAGATCGCTATTGTAACTGGAGGTGCTTCCGGAATCGGAAAAGCACTGTGCCATGAGCTTGTTTCACGAGGCATTTTTGTCATTATTGCCGATGTCGATGAAAAGAAAGGACAGAGCGTTGAAGCGGATCTTAATGAAAAAATAGTAGTCTCCAGATACGAATTTTTGGACGTGACCAACTTTAAACATGTTGAACAGCTTATCAAAAAAATTCAGAAAGAATATGGCCGCCTGGATTATCTGTTTAATAATGCTGGAATTGCCATGTATGGCGAGTTATATGATATGACCATCGAAGACTGGAATGAGATGATGGACATCAACTTATGGGGCGTTATATATGGTACTCAGGCTGGATATAGCATTATGAAAGAGCAGGGATTCGGTCATATCGTTAACACCGCATCAGCCGCAGGGCTTGGACCAACTCCCATTTCATCAGTATACTCCACGACTAAACACGCAGTAGTCGGACTGACAACATCACTGCATTATGAAGCTGAGGAATTCGGAATCAAAGTAAGTACTCTCTGCCCAGCGTTCGTGGATACTCCCATCTTTGAAAAAGCCAAAGCAGTCAATATCAATAAATCACTTATTATGAAGCAATTGAAAAAACAGAAAGTCATGACACCGGAAAAACTCGCAAAAATCACTTTGGATGAAGTCCATAAAAATAAGCCAGTCATATGTCCGATGCCTTTGCGAAAAACAATGGATACCTTTTTCGCCATATTTCCTTCCGCACACCATGCCTTGATGAAGATGGTTTGCAAAGTAAGCCGACAGTCCCGGATCAGCTAAACAAAATAGGAATTTAATCGAGGTTGAAAATGGTTTTTAAAAAAAGGGTTCATGAAACCAGTTACAGGCATCCATTTTATTAAAAACAGGTACCGATTCTTATTTAAAGCAGATCTTTCCAGCGATTGGTGACCGGTTTGGTGAAAGCGAACCATATACGGGAATTTTTACAGCACACTGGTAACTACGAATTCAGGCCAAAAATAAAATCTTCTTGCAAGATGTTCTATTCCTTTTCAGGTTCAGGAGCAGCTGCATCCGACATATATTTTTCCAGCTCTTGCTCATATGCCCTTTTTTGTTCTAAAGGCCACTTAAAGACATCAGACATCACTTGTACGGCTTCCACTTTGCAGCGTTTAACTCTCTGGATATTAAAATAAAGGTCTCCTGTCCGCCTTATAAAAAAGTCAACGGGTGACACAGCCATTTCGTCATTCACTGCATACATTAACTCTGCATACAAGAGACGGTTGACAGAAAAACCTGCTTCCAGAGCATAATTGAACAAGATACCGGCATTCGATCCATATTTAGCAGCCAAGTAGCTGCCCTCCTTCTCGGTTAAGCCAAGTGAGGGTGCCTTTTTGGCATGAAAATGGATCCATTCATCGAATTGTTCAGCGTCTCCGACTTCCCCGCCCGACAGGATGCAGTTTTTGGTTGCACATGCAGCAAAAGGTCCGCTGCCCTTTGATAACAGTCTTTTAACGACCAGTGAAACAGCTCGTTTTGCCATTTTCCGATAACCAGTCAATTTGCCGCCCGCAATTGTAATCAAGCCGGTATGTGATTCCCAGATTTCGTCCTTTCTGGATATCTCGGATGCAGTTTTCCCCTCTTCATAAATAAGTGGACGCACTCCCGCCCAGCTTGATTCGATATCTTCCAATGTCAAATGAACCTTCGGAAAGAAATTCGTAATGCATTCAAGCAAATATTCACGATCTTCCTTATTCACCTTAATTTTTGCCGGATCCCCTTTGTAAAATGTATCCGTTGTTCCTATATACGTTTTTCCAGCTCTCGGAATGGCAAAAATCAAACGACCGTCCGGTGCGTCAAAATAGATTGCGTTCTGCAATGGTAGTTTGGAGTTGTCAATGACGATGTGAACCCCTTTGGAAAGCTTCAAATGCTTATTATCAACATTTGCCCTTTCATCGGCTGACCGTACACCATCCACCCATGGCCCCGCCGCATTAACAATAATTTTCGCCCGAATGTCTACAGACTGCCTGCTAAGCACATCTTTTACACGAACACCCATTATTTTATTCTCTTGATCATAGATAAACGACTCAGCCTTAACATAATTGATGATGTCCGCCCCCTTTTGAGCAGCCGTTTTCAATACTTCAATCGTAAGACGGGCATCGTCTGTAAGGTATTCTACATACTCGCCTGCTCCCAACACCCCAGCTTCTTTCAATAACGGTTCTCTCACCATGGCTTCGGCGGGCGATAACATTTTCTTCTTTTCCTCTCGCTTAACACCAGCTAAAACATCATAGAGTGTTAATCCGATACCAGTAGTCCATTTTCCAAATGTACCGGCTTTTTTAAAAGGAAGAAGCATCCGAATCGGCGTTGTGATATGCACTGCGTTTTTATAGACAATGGCCCTTTCCCTGCCAAGTTCAGCAACTTCCTTTATCTCACCCTGCTTCAAATAACGCAGGCCGCCATGGATTAATTTTGTTGACCGGCTGGATGTACCTGATGCAAAATCATTCATTTCCACAAGGGCGGTTTGTATTCCGCGGGTGGCCGCATCCAGGGCAATGCCAGCTCCTGTGATGCCGCCACCAATAATCAAAAGCTCATACTCACGGGATGCCAGTTCATGCAAAATATGTTCTCTAGACAAAGAAGAAAAAATCATCGCTTTTTCACCCACTTTTATATAGACAGATCAGGACAACTTAAAAGCTGTGGCGGCTTTGACAGCGGTTTTCCAGCCCCTATACAATTTTATCGATTCTGTTTCAGACATGTGCGGAAGGAATTCCTGATCCAAGGACCACCTTAACCCGATTTCCTTTTTATCCTTCCAAAACCCGACAGCAAGCCCCGCCAAATAAGCTGCACCCAAAGCTGTTGTTTCATTGATTTGCGGTCTTTCCACTCCAACCCTAAGCAAATCACTTTGAAATTGCATCAGAAAGTTATTTTTTACCGCACCGCCATCAACACGAAGCTTTTTCAGGGCAATACCCGAATCCGCCTCCATTGCCATCAGCACATCTTTCGTTTGATATGCAAGTGATTCAAGAGTTGCACGGATAAAATGCTCTTTGGAAGTTCCTCTTGTCAACCCGAATACTGCACCACGGACCTCACTGTCCCAATAAGGGGTCCCCAGTCCGACGAATGCAGGAACCACATATACCCCATCCGAAGATTCCACCTGCATGGCATACTGTTCACTCGAAGGAGTGTCATCGATCATTTTCAATCCGTCCCTTAACCATTGAATGGCAGATCCTGCGACAAAAATGCTTCCTTCAAGCGCATACTCCACTTTGCCTTCCAATCCCCAAGCTATGGTTGTCAACAGTCCATGATTTGATTTTACAGGCTTTTCACCCGTATTCATCAACATGAAGCAGCCTGTACCATAAGTGTTTTTTGCCATTCCTGTTTCGAAGCAAGCCTGACCGAACAATGCAGCCTGTTGATCTCCTGCAGCTCCTGCAATCGCCACTTCTTGTTGAAAAAAATGCTCCGGCGCTGTCCTGCTGTAAATTTCAGAGGATGGCCTGACTTCCGGAAGCATCGAAGCAGGGATTTCAAGTATATCCAATAACTCCTTATCCCACTCCAATGTGTGAATATTGAACATCAAAGTCCTTGAGGCATTTGAGTAATCCGTTACATGCGCCTTCCCACCTGATAGTTTCCAAATGATCCATGAGTCCATAGTGCCGAACAGCAGATGTCCGTCCTTTGCTTTTTCCTTTGCTCCATCCACATGATCAAGTATCCATTTCACTTTCGTTGCTGAAAAATACGGATCGATCAACAGTCCTGTCTTATCTCTGAACATGTCTTCAAGCCGGCGATCACGCAACTCGCTGCATATGGACTCGGTTTGCCTTGACTGCCAGACGATTGCGTTATAGATCGGCTGGCCTGTAGACTTGTCCCATATGACTGTTGTTTCCCTCTGATTGGTAATGCCGATACCTGCAACCTGTGAGGGGTTCACCCTCGCTTCAGTCAAGCAGGAAACGATAACAGCCAACACCGAGCCCCAAATTTCATTCGCATCATGCTCCACCCAGCCGGGATGGGGGAAATACTGAGTAAATTCTCTTTGCGATATATTGACCACTTCACCATCTTTATTAAAAAGAATAGCCCTCGTACTTGTTGTTCCCTGATCGATAGCCATTATGTAATTATCCATTGGTTTTTTCCCCTTTCCAATAGTTTATATATTATAGCAATAAGAGTCGTAGAACGAGAATTCCATGCAGTATGCGTTATCAAAAAACTTATGCCCGATTTTAGGTTTGTTACCTTGGTAAAATAGAGGATTCCAAAGAACCTTCTGGGGCAACCTCAAAGTGTTTGACCTATTTGAAGCTTTGGCGGCCGTATTTCTGGGGTTACCCCACTCATCGGTCTGATTCTCCGCACCTTCTTCAAGAAGCATTGGCATAAACGTTGTCCTTCAGAATGATTTGTACCTCCTCCTAATCTTCCCATCTAGCAGTCTGCCAATAAATTGGGATTAAAAAATCAAGCACCCAAACTGATGCTTGATTATTTGCCGTAATAGGCTATGCCGATGGATACAATAAGCACAACAAACATCAATGCCGCGTACATCCATGACAGCCTTTTAATATTATACTTTAATGATGTTTTCTCGTAAGCATGGGATCTCGATAATTCGTTTTCGACGGTATCCCCTTCTTCTTCATACTGTTTCATTTGTCTTGAAACATCTCTTCCCACCAGAAACGTTCCGACAAGAGCAGCTATACTTACAATAATCCCGGCAATGATCATATAAGCAGTCATATCTTTCACTCCTTGGCATCCTATACCAACATTATACCGCTTTACTAAAATATTTCATTGTTTTAAAAAAGAATCTGTTACAAATTATAGATATTTTTATTTCGCGTGACATTATTCATGTAAATCGGATCTTTCAGGGGTTATGAAAATATTAATGGTAACTAGTTTTTTGAATTATTTCAATACCGTTTAGAAAAATTAGGTCAGGTTGTTAGAGTTCTGGTCAATCGGGATTGAAGGTCACCCTTTTATCGCATTGCCAAACTGCCCCACATTTAAAATCCATGGTGATACTTTTTCGAATTAAGCATGGCATCAGAGTCATTTGGATATTCAAAACCCCGCCTATTTTATTCAGAATATTCAACTTCAACAATTGCATCAAATTTTATTTTATGTATTTGCTCCTTCTTATCCACCACGTGGATTTGTTTATTTATCTCGTCAATAAAATGGAGGTTCCCCGTGATTTTCTGGAACTGCCTTTCTTTCCATAAAGTAATAATAACAGACTTATTATACTCAATTGCGATATACAGAATATCATTGATTTCCTCCAATTGCTGTTCATCAAGCTGAGGCTGCTGAACCTCTCCCTGTTCATCCCGCCAAGATAGAATCTTTTCAACGTGCTCGGGCAATGTCATTCTGCTTGATTCCCATCGCATGTTACTGCCTTTAGTGAGCTTATTCATGATAAACACTTCCGTTTACAGTAAGTGTTCGATGTACTCCTGGTATAACCTTTAGCGTTAGGTTTGTCTAAATGACCAGATATTGATGGTACTGATTTAACACTTACCATTTCAGTCAATTCTCTATAGGCCGACAGATATCCTTTTCCGTCCACATGTCGCTTTATTGCTCCAATCATCTCTATCTGTCTTATTGATAAATTACCCATGATGCAACGCCCCTTTTTCTCTATTTATAGTGTCCGCCTATTTTTACCGCCCTCTCAGCAGCCTGACCGGCTCCTGTTAATGATGATGCTCTATACAATGCCGTTCGGCCATATTTATCCCAAATGGTGTCAAATGCTGTGTTCAAGCTTTCTTTTAAGGCATACCGATCAAATAAATCAATCTGATAATTATTGGCCGGCTGCAGGTTTGACATACTAACCCCTAAACTCCGTATCGGCTGCCGATCCCAAAATTCTAAAAGCAATTGAAAAGCTGCATTAAAAATGTCCAAATCATAATTAGTTGGGACCGGTAATGTGACCTGCCGATGAAAACCGGTGGGAAAATCAAAATCAGCGCCTCTGACGGCACAAGAAACGGTTACACCCATATACCCTTTTTTCCTGCACCTACGTGCCACTTCTGTGCACAGCTCCAGGAGCACAATTTTGATTTCATTTAACTCGGAGTAATCCCTCGGCAACGTCATATGATGACCGATTGCTTTTTGACGATTGTACGTGGTCACTGTGACGGGAGAGTAATCAATGCCATTTGCTGTTTGCCAAAGGACCTCTCCATTTATGCCCCATCTCTTTTTGAGTCTTTCCAATGGAAACTTGGCAAGACCGCCGATTGTAGAGATCCCCATTCCATTTAAATGTTTTTTCATCCGACTTCCAACCCCGAACATTTTTCCGACTGGCAGCTGCCAAAGTTTTTCTATGTTACTTTGATCCAACCGAAAAATACCATCTGCATTTTTCTTTGCAAAATTATCGCAGGCCATCTTTGCCAATATCTTATTTGGCCCAATGCCTACTCTGGCATATACTCCTGTATTGTTAAGGATGGTACTCTGCAGTTTTTTCGCCATTTCAAACTGATCACCAAAAAGCTTTTGGCTGCCAGTGACATCCATGAATTGCTCATCAATACTAAACGGCTCAACTAAATCGGTATACTGCTCCATGATTTTGCTAATTTGAATTGAAATATCTATATACAACTGCATGTGCGGTCTGACTACTTTCACATGGGGGCATTTTATTAACGCCGATCCCAGTGTTTCAGCTGTTGTGATTCCGAACTTTTTTGCTAAAGGGCATGCAGCTAGGACAATTCCACTACGGCGTTCCGGATCCCCGGCAACGATCACAGGCTTGTTTTGCAGGGAACTGTCTCTGGCCTTTTCTACTGATGCATAGAAGCTTTGCATGTCGGTAAGGAAAATTACCTTCTCTTTCAACATACACCTCTTCTCCTTTGCTTTATCGGGGCGACTGACAATATGTTGCTCAATGTAAAGGTGCGGAATTGCCTCTTTTGATAGCAGTAGGCTTTGATCGCCGAATCAGTAACAGCAATCACTTTGATGGTGCGCTGTGACAGCTGAGCGTTTTTATTCATGTAGATCATTTCAAGTCTCTGCTTGGACCTTGCTGCACGTTTTAACAAGCTTTTCATATCATCACCCCGAACGTTCGTTTGCGCTTATTATATGCGAACGTTTGTTTGTTATTCAAGTGGTAATATTTTCTTACAACTAAACAAGAAAATATTTAGTACGTCTCTGAGTCTTCCCAGTTGCTTTACTTCTGATGCTGCCGTTTCCAATCCATACATTGTTCTTTCTTCGTTGACAGTTTCACTTCTTTCAGCGATAGAAAAAGGACACAAAACAACGCTTTTTGCGTCATTCAGTGTCCTATGTCAGACCATAATTTTTTAAAAAATAATTATTTGTTGAAGTTAACGTAGCGTCATATTTTATACTTGTTATTAGGAGGCGATAGCGGTGAAAAAATATTTTCAATGGAAAAATATTATCATTGGTAAGATTGACAAAAGTCATCCTCAATCGGAGGAACTCAACAAATCAATAGATGAAAGTTTTTCTTCTGCTAAGAAAATAATAAATGAAGTAATCTCTTTTACTGATTGCAAACGTAACTAACGGTATTTTTTGAGGGGTACAAACTGGTGCCCTTTTTTTGTAAACTGGGGGCGTTTTGGAATCTCACCACATTTTTATGCAATCACTATCGTTTCATCTGCCACACCGACAAATTACATTCTGTTTCCATGATCGTGGAGTTGCAGGCTGCTCGCAGTCCCACTGAATAGCACATCTTATCAAGGCATTGGATTCAAGAACTTAAAACATTTCATTTAAAATTCCATAACGATGTTGTTCAATCTCTACATAAAATCTGAAGTCAATGTCATTTGTTCTGCCATTACCTGTTTCATTCCTCCTAAAAGAACGCATTTATTTCACCTTTCGTATCAGCAACTTTTCTATGACATCGAATTAGCTGAAATCAGGAGAATTCAATTCCACGATCAGTCATACGCATGCTTCAATCTTGTAAGAAACCGGTGAAAATCCAAAAATGGTTTCCGAAAGATTGAGGCACTCCTTTACATAAAAATATCACGTCACCCCGAATTACAAATCCACCGAAAGCTTCGGCCTATAGTCGATACACAATTTCCATATCTGTAAACAAAGTTGCTATTGCTCCAATGCCTATCCCAAGTACCAGGGACACCAATGGAGTCCATCTTTCTTGGATATTAAAAACCTTTTTGACCAATTGAAAAAACACCGTGATGATTGGCGCCAGGATTGTTGCAAATATTAAAATCTGTTCCACTTTGTTTCCCTCCTAAAGTTTAGATGTAATAAATTCAAAAAGCAGGTAGACAATCCCACCCGCTCTAGAACCTTACCTAGTATCTGCCAATTGTTATCGTGATTTGATAGCTTTTTATAAAAAAACTCCTCCTTCATTCGATTATTGATGGTATTGAGTATTTTCTTTTGCTCGTTGTTGCCTTCCTTCACCATATTTTCAACGCTATCCATTTTTGAGGATAACCCTGTCATCGTCACTTCCAAGGCCGTTATACGTTGTTCGTGATTTTGCCAAATAGGCTTGTTATCCAGCTTCTCATCAAGCATTATTTACCCCCTCCCAATTCTCTGTCTAAGACTTTGTAATGAAATAAACATCTTAAATTAATTTATTAGTCATCTAGCTGTAATCCCCAAATGGTAATCTTATAACTCAGCCAAATAACATCTAAGGAGTTACCAAATGAGCATAAAAGCCTTAATTTGTATATTTTCTAAGAAACATAAATTTAACTACTATACTGATCAATGCGTCAGATGTGGAAAAATAAGAAAAGTGATTTAAAATTAAATAATCATGACCACCTCCTTTTCTACAAAATAAAAAGCACCGCATTGGTGCTTTAAATCTCATATTTAGTAAAAAAATCTTTTGCCGTCAATTTGTCCAAATCTTTGTTAACTTGATGCATAATCGCTTGACCACTAATTATTTTTACCAATTCATTTGTTCTTTTATCCACTATATAATTATGGTTTAGCCCGGTGTACTTATTTAGTTTGTAAAACCGTGACGCAAGTTGTTTCTCTTCGTCATCATTTAAAATAGGAATCATATAATATTCAAGTGACCAACCTACATCTATATTAAAATTCCTTTTTAATATACGTTCACATTCATCACTTTAATAATTGCTTCTTTTACGCTAAAAAACTTGGTGGGTACGATTCGGTATCATTTCCTTATACCAATATCAGTAGTTTTGAAGCAAGCAAGGGAATGATCGGGCATACTATTAGGTTTCTTTGCAAGTGGAAATAAAGTGAATAAACGACGGGGACATCGATGGTTTTATTAACCACGTTAGACAAACGATGGGAAAAAAGGATCGAGTCCGGAACCAATTAATCCGGGAGTCAGAAGTGTTGTCGAGGAATTAAAAGAATTAGCATCTTTAAGAGATAGCAGGATACTAACAGAAGAGGAGTTTCAGAAAGAAAAGGAAAAAATTTCAAATCATTAATATGCCCTTCCTGGTCTTTTCTTATAACCAAAAAGAACATACGTTCGCAAGAAGAAATGCAAAGCCCCTAGACAAATAGCGGAAATAGAGATATTTCCATAACCGAAGAAATTATTGAATTACAGTCGTATAAACTTAAAAAGCAAAAACAACTACTTAAAGTGGGTATGAAGCTAAATGATGATCACTTCGTTATTTCTTCATTTGGCGGAGAACCGACTAATCCTAATACGATTCACAAGCAATCCTTATATGATATAAAACTTGCAGGAGTAAAACAGGTTCGTTTTCACGATTTAAGACATACTCATGCTTCGATCATGTTAGAAATTGGCGAAAATCCAAAAGTGATCTCTGAAAGATTAGGACACTCAAACACTAATATTACTTTAAATAAATATAGTCACGTCACCCCCAATTACAAGATTCTTCAATAGAAAACTCTTCAAAAGCGATACGAAATTCAGGTTCCGATCCAAGAATATGGACAAGATCATAAAAACAACAACGTAAAACCCTTATATATCAAGGATTTCACGTTGTTGTTTTTTTACATTATTCTCTTAAACATTTTTTCCATGTCGGTAATGGAAAAATGTACGATGATCGGCCTGCCGTGAGGGCAGGTGAACGGATCTTCCGCCCTCCGTAATTCATCCAGAAGTGCCTGGATTTCATCGTCACGCAAATAGCGGTTCGCCTTAATGGCAGCCTTGCAGCTCATCATGATTGCTGCTTCTTCACGAAGCTTCTTAATATCAATCTTATTCATTGAAAGCAGCTGCTCAATCATTTCTTCAATGATTGTCTGTTCCTGGCCTCTTGGGAACCATGCGGGATGTGACCTGACAATAAAGCTGTTCATTCCAAACTCTTCCAAAAAGACCCCTACAGACTGGAGCTCTTGACTATGTTCTTTGATTTTCATGTACTCATCGGCTGAGAACTCCAATGTGAACGGAACAAGCAGTTGTTGCAAGTCATTCGACACTTTGCCGACCTTTTCACGGAAATATTCATATTTGATCCTTTCTTGAGCGGCGTGCTGGTCAATCATATACAGACCAAGTTCATTCTGTGCGAATATATAAGTGCCGTGCATTTGACCAATTGGATAAAGTGCGGGAAATCGTTCTTTTCCAGAGGTTGTTTCTTCAACTTCATCAACATGGACGTACTCAGGCTCTTCATTTTTTTCAATCGTTTGTACGTTTATTTCATTTGTTTTTGATATTTGGGCAGCCGGTTCATATTCTACCGGATCGTAAAGCTTCTTCATTTCTTCTGCTGACGGCAGTTTTTCTTTTTTATAAGAAGGTGACGCGGGCAGCTTTCTGTCTGTCTTGATCGGTTGTTTCTCAGCTGGCTCCAGTCTGAACTCC
Source organism: Siminovitchia fordii DSM 16014 = CIP 108821 (assembly GCF_000374565.1). GTDB lineage: Bacteria > Bacillota > Bacilli > Bacillales > Bacillaceae_C > Siminovitchia > Siminovitchia fordii. The sequence continues at coordinate 208,578 of NZ_KB894685.1, forward strand.
GCTTGGAAACTCACATTCTTCTTTTGGGAAGTCGGCATAACACCGGAAGGAATCAGCTGCTCTTTTTTAAATGCCCGCTTGACTGTTTCAGTGATGAATTCCTTTAATTCTTGCTCTTTGCTCAATCTGACTTCCAATTTAGCCGGATGAACATTGACATCTACTAAGATCGGATCCATTTCAACGGATAAAAGAGCGATCGGAAACCTCCCGATGGGCAAAAGTGTATGATAACCATCAAGTACTGCTTTGACAAGTGAATAGTTTTTAATAAACCGGCCGTTGATCATTGTTGAAAGATAGTTTCGGGATGCCCGCGTAACTTCAGGCCGGGCAATAAACCCGGAAACCGAAAAATCCAATGATTTGGCACTTACATGGATCATGTCCCTCGCAACGTTTTTTCCATAGATAGCTGCCAGAACCTGCCTTATATCTCCGCTTCCATTAGTATGAAGCAGAATGCGCCCTTCATGGCTCAGGCGTATGGATACTTCCGGATGAGCCAGCGCCAGACGGTTGACAACGTCGGTAATATGTCCAATTTCGGTATGAAGGGTCTTAACATACTTAAGCCGTGCAGGCGTATTGAAAAATAAGTCGGAAACCGTGATGTCTGTTCCTTTTCGTGAAGGAGCTTTTTCATGGTTGATCAGTTTTCCGCCTTCCAATACTGCTTTTGTTCCGTCTTCCCCTTCCCTTGCCGTAACCATTGTCAGGCGTGAGACTGAGGCGATACTCGGAAGAGCTTCTCCGCGGAAACCAAGAGTACGAATCCGGAACAGATCATGTTCATCTTTGATTTTACTGGTCGCATGCCTTTTAAAAGCTGAGATAGTATCCTCTTCTCCGATTCCTTTGCCGTTGTCTATGACACGAATTTCGCCTAGACCCGCCTCTTTTATATTTATTTCAATGATAGTACTGCCTGCATCAACGGAGTTCTCCACTAGCTCTTTTACAACAGAGGCAGGACGTTCAACGACTTCACCAGCAGCTATTTTGTTGGACAGCGAATCATCCAGCTCTATGATTTCACGCATTATTTCGCTCCTCCCCTGTTATTTCCTTAATTTTTTCTGTAGCGAAAAAAGAACATTTAAAGCTTGCAGAGGATTCATCTCGAGCAGGTTTAAGCTCTCGATTTCTTTTAAAACCTTTTTCTCATGCTTATCAACGTCTGATTCCTTAGGTTCAGAGAAAAAGGCCAATTGTTCATTCGAAACATTCGTTGGAACCGGCTCTTTCACTTCTTCTACAAAAATAGATTCGGAACTTTTTTTGCCATTGGACTGTTCCAGTTGACTTAAAATTTCTTCCGCACGTCGAATGAGCGTCCCGGGCAATTCTGCAAGTTCGGCTACATGGATCCCATAGCTTTTATCAGCAGCTCCGTCTTTTACTTTATGAAGGAAAACGAGCTTTCCCTGATGTTCTGCTGCACTTACATGGACATTTTTTAAACGGGATAACTGCTTATCTAATCCTGTAAGCTCATGGTAATGGGTTGAAAACAAGGTTTTTGCACCGATTCGGTCATGAATATGTTCAATGATTGCCTGGGCAAGCGCCATCCCGTCATAGGTAGAGGTACCGCGTCCGATTTCATCGAATAATATCAAACTGTTTTTAGTAGCATGAGTGATGGCATTTTTTGCTTCCAGCATTTCAACCATAAATGTGCTCTGACCCGAAATCAAATCGTCTGCTGCACCGATTCTCGTAAAAATTTGATCAAAGATCGGAAGCTTTGCTGTTGACGCCGGTACAAAACATCCGATTTGCGCCATGATTGCCGTAAGGGCTACCTGTCTCATATACGTGCTTTTACCTGACATATTCGGTCCTGTAATGAGAAGCATTTCCCTTTTAGGATCCATCATACAGTTATTTGGAACATACTCTTGCGAACCCATCACTTTTTCAACAACCGGATGTCTTCCGTTTTCAAGGATCAAGTCGCGGTTGAAATGGAGCTCCGGCTTCACATAATGCCTTGCCTCGCTAACAGTTGCAAAGCTTTGGTAAATATCAATCTCGCTGATAATTTTTGCCGTCTTTTGAAGCCTTGGAATAAATTGTTTTACTTGATCCCGGAGATCAAGAAATAAATCATATTCCAGTTCAATGGACCTTTCATCGGCCTGAAGAATCAAAGCTTCTTTTTCTTTTAACTCAGGGGTAATAAATCTTTCTGCATTCGTCAACGTCTGTTTTCGTTCATATCGGCCTTCCTCAAGAAATTTCACATTGGCTCTTGTAACTTCTATGTAATAGCCAAATACCCGATTGTAGCCAACTTTCAATGATTTAATACCGGTTTTTTCACGTTCATCCTTTTCCAAGGCGGCAATCCAGCTTTTGCCGTTTCGGCTTGCATCGCGGTACTGATCCAATTCCTCGTTGTAGCCATCCTTGATGATGCCGCCTTCTTTGACGGATATCGGCGGATTTTCCGCCACTGCCCGTTCGAGCAAATCAGTCAATTCCTCACAAGGATCAAGTTCCTGGGCAAGCTTGTCTGTTTCATCGTTTCCCATACCTTCTATTAAGCTTCGTATCGCCGGGATCTGGACCAGTGATTTTTTTAATTGGATGAAATCACGCGCATTTGCGTTACCGAAAGCCACTCTTCCAGCAAGCCGTTCTAAATCATAGACGCTTTTTAATAGTTCCTGCAAGTCAAGCCGCTCAAAATAATGCTCAATGAATAACTCCACTAAAAGAAGACGCTTTTCAATCAATGATTTGCTGATCAGTGGCCTGTCAAGCCATTGCCTAAGCAGACGTCCCCCCATTGCAGTGGAAGTTTCATCCAGCAGCCAGAGCAGTGTCCCTTTTTTGTCTTTTCCGCGAATGGGCTCCGTTATTTCCAGGTTTCTTTTAGAATAAAAATCTATTTTCATAAATTGGTTATTTTCATAGATTGCAAATGGCTGCAAATGATCAAGACTGCGCTTTTGTGTTTTTTTCAAATAGTGAAGCAACCGTTGAGCCGGCTCTTGGAGCTCTTTAACGTTCAATTTCTTTAGGATTTGTTTGAATTCATCCTGTGTATGGCAATTCTCTTCGTAAGAAATAACCGCTTGGAATCTTTCTTTAATTTTCATGAGAAGGGCTTTATCTTCATCCGGACATGCAATGACTTCCTTTGCCCCGATTGTTCCCAATTCATCCAAAAGCAGATCAACCGAACCTTCCAGCACTGTTACCCTGTTCTCCCCAGTCGAAATGTCCGTATAGGCTATCCCGTATGATTGGTTGTTGAAATTGGCAATCGCTGCTATGTAATTGTTTTCTTTCGCTGCTACGCCTTTCCCATCCATGACTGTTCCGGGAGTGATCAACTGGACTACTTCTCTTTTTACAACACCCTTGGCATGCTTGGGATCTTCTGTCTGTTCACAAATCGCCACTTTATAGCCCTTTTGAATTAGATTCTCAATATAACCTGCAGCAGAATGATGGGGAACACCACACATGGGGATTTTTTCTTCCGCTCCGCCATCTCTGCTTGTCAATGTGATTTCCAGTTCCTGGGATGCTTTCAAGGCATCTTCAAAGAAAAGTTCGTAAAAGTCTCCAAGACGAAAAAATAAAAAGGCATCCTGGTACTCTGCCTTTACTTTTAAATATTGCTGTATCATTGGTGTATACTGACCCATATGTACCCGTTTCCTTTCCATTCAAACGCTTAGACTGATTATATCATACCATCATTACAGAAGAAGTTTCCATAAAGAAAAAGTGCTTGGTGAACCTGATGAGGAAGTCTATCTAGAGAATTGTGCTGTGTCACTCGCCAGCGTCGGACATCCAGCCCGTCGGAAAGTTAGACATGATGTATTATGTTTTCCGATTTAAATCTTCCTTTTCAAAGAAAAAACCGGGAATTCTCCCCGGCTTTATACTTATTCTTCTTCTTCGTGTGCAACAAGGAAATCCGGATCAATTTCCTCAAATTCTTTGTCATCCAATTCATCTTCCCAATCATCGTCATCATCATCGCAGCTGCATTTATCATGATGGATTGCGACGCAAATCTTTGTTTCCCCGATGACTTCAACCAGGAATTCTCTCTCCACATTGACGAGTATCCTGTTCCCTTTCTTTGATATGACAGCTTCGACACAATTTGGCTGTTGGAGCACTTTGGCTGAGACAATTTTATCATCCAGACAATCAGGGTCACGGTATTTAAGTTTGATTACGTCTTTATAATCAACCTTTTCTGTCACCACCGATGTCTTTGTATTATCGTGATGGGAATACCAAACATTAATATCAAAAGAGCCGCAGACTTCGACATTTTTGCCTACTTTCCGCGCTTCATATTTATGATTGATAATCCAACAGCCGAGTATGCTCGAAGGATGGTTTGGCGGGTTGATCGTATGATTGGACAGTGTCAATTTGCGCCCTTTCGCAACGACCGCTTTCGTTATAATTTCTCTATATTCTGCCATTCGAGCGAAACCTCCTCATTCATTTTCATTTCATCGTATGCATTCATCTGGACTCCTGTGCTTAATTTGCAAGCCCTTGCCCGCCTATATTTAGGCAGTCATCCAGATTCACCTTAAAGTGTTTAATAGGTATCTCCCTGTTTATGAAATAGATGCATTGAGAGCCTGCTTGCACACTATAAATTATGGCATCTGTCATGAATGGGTGTTTGTCCAACAAAAAGAGCCCCGCCCAAATGGGCGAAGGCTCCGGATATTTCTTATGAACTTATGATTAAAGGTAAATCAAGAACAGCTTGATGGGCTGTTTTTCAGTTTTGATCCCGTTTCGCCTGACAGCAGGTCTCCGCCTGTGGAAACGAGGATTTCATCTGTGACCTTATTCGAAATGGCGCTTGCCACCATTTGAAGCAAGTCATTGACATCCGTTTGTGATTGCTTAAATTCCTGAACGATAGGAATGTCATCCAATTCCTTTTCAAGTTTTTCAAGTTTCTCTTCAACAAGCTTCAATGCCCGGTCTTTTTCATAATGTTGAAAATTGACCGCCTGTTTTTGTAAGCTTTTGATGCTTGCAATCATTTCCCTTACTTTTTGGTTTTCGTTAATTTGGGCCTCTGCACGTTTAAAGAAATCCACTTCTTCCGTATTGGCGATCATTCTTGCCAATTCATGCGCACGCTCAACAATATCCTCTTTTGTATACTTTGCCATTTTAGTTCACCTCAGCCACTTCTGGTTCTTCCACCATTACTCCATCCAGCGTCCATGTTTTTGCCTCTACAATTTTTACATTGACCAATTTCCCGATTGCAGACTTCGGACCTCTGAAATTTACAAGTTTATTTTTACGTGTATAGCCTGCGAGAACATCAGGGTTATTTTTACTTTCGCCTTCAACAAGCACTTCCACAACTTGGCCTTCATATTTTTTCATTGCTTCCGCGGAAAGCTCGTTTACCAATTGATTCAAACGCTGCAATCTCTCTTTCTTCACTTCCATTGACACATTATCTTTCATTTTTGCTGCAGGAGTGCCCTCACGCGGTGAATAGATAAAAGTATAAGCTGTTTCGAATCCGACTTCCTTGTAAAGCGTCAGTGTCTCTTCAAATTGTTCATCCGTCTCGTTAGGGAAGCCAACGATAATGTCGGTTGACAAGGAAACATCCGGAATAGCCGCCTTAATTTTTCTTACGAGCTCAAGGTACTGTTCACGATTATAGACACGTCCCATTATTTTCAAAATGGCACTTGATCCAGATTGGACCGGCAAATGGATATGCTCCACCATATTCCCTTTTTTGGCAAGGACCTCGATCAAACGGTCGTCAAAATCACGTGGATGGCTTGTTGTAAAGCGGATCCGTGGAATATCAATTTTTCTTAGCTCATCCATTAAATCGCCAAGCCCGTATTCCATATCATCGAAATCTTTTCCATACGCATTGACGTTTTGCCCAAGGAGGGTGATTTCTTTATAACCCTGTGCGGCCAAATGGCGGACTTCCTGGATAATGTCTTCCGGCCGTCTGCTTCTTTCTTTTCCACGAGTATATGGAACGATACAGTACGTACAGAACTTGTCACACCCATACATGATGTTGACCCATGCCTTGATGTTTCCCATACGGACTTTCGGAAGGTTCTCGATAATGTCGCCTTCTTTAGACCATACTTCAATGACCATTTCTTTGGACATGTAGGCTTCACTTAAGATATGAGGCAATCGATGAATGTTGTGCGTTCCGAAAATCATGTCCACAAATTGGTGTTTTTCCAAAATTCGGTTGACAACAGATTCTTCCTGTGACATACAGCCGCACACGCCAATCAAAAGGCCTGGTCTTTCTAATTTCAGTGATTTCAGATGTCCAAGTTCACCGAAAACTTTGTTTTCCGCATTCTCGCGAATGGCACACGTATTCAAAAGAATGACATCTGCGTCCTCAACTGTTTCAGTATGCTCGTACCCCAATCCCATAAAGATGCCGGCCATAACCTCGGTATCATGCTCGTTCATTTGGCATCCATACGTACGGATATAAAACTTTCTCCCATTTCCCATGCCAAGAAATTCCTCGGGAATCTCAAAGTCTTTATGATATTTTACCTCTTCCCGTCCCCTCTTTCTTGCATCTTTCAAGGAAGGAGGCATATAGACAGTTTGGAAATACTTGCTGTAATCCTTCTCTTTCTTTTCAGAGGAGGCATTTTGCTGCACTTGGTTGCTTTCCAAACGCTGTTTCTCGTTCATAAAAATCCCCTTTCTATTTATAAAGAACGAATCCGGCCCATTGTAAGCCAAAATGAATGTAAAATGTAATGCAGTATTTTTCCATACATTCTTTTAGTATAATCCCTTTTTTTTTTGAATACAACAGGAGGGTACTTTTGTAGACAATTATTCGGAAATACATGATGGATGGGGTCAAATTACTTTACATAAAAATAGTGAAAACCTCTCAAATAGATCTCAGCAAGATAGTTCGAATAACCTTATGTATTTTGAAGGCTGACTGATAGACCTTAAATGGCCACCATAGAAAAACCATATTCAAAAAAAAGAGCTTTTTCAGCCCTATTTGGAATCCTTATGATTATTATCCATTAAGTTTTTCCCGCCACTGTACAGGCCGCTCGCAGACAAACCGAGCATCAATCCAATAATGATCCCTTCTTTAACATTTGGAGTAATAAAAAAAATACCGAATGCAAGTCCCAAAACAATTGCTGCCAATGGAGAATATTTCACCGGGAACCCATATCTTTTTAGCAATTGAACGATACCAATGATCAGAGGAACGATAGCAACATTATATATTTCAAACATAGATGCACACCACCTTTTTTAATTCGGCATTCTTGTACTATATTTATACGCGTAAAAAGATATCTTTGAACTAAGCAAAAGAATTAATTTTTGACCACATCAAGAGCCTGGCCTGCATGTGTAATGCTGGAGGAACTCTGTTGGATGCGTACTTTTCCCCCAGCATTAACTGCATGTGACCTTCGAAGAAATAATCTATAATAATGGATTATTTTCCAAACAAAAAAAGCCGGTTCCATATGTTGGATTCGGCTTAAAAATATCACTTATATAAAACCCGTAACTATGAAACGGGCCTTTTATATGTTTTTCACTATCTCGGTTCCACAATCAATTTTATTGCTGTTCGTTCTTCCCCATCAATCAGAATGTCCGTGAAAGCAGGTATACAGATTAAATCTACACCTCCGGGGGCGACAAATCCTCTTGCAATTGCAACAGCCTTTACTGCCTGATTCAAAGCCCCGGCTCCTATTGCCTGAATCTCCGCCCCGCCTCTTTCACGGAGAACCCCTGCCAACGCGCCCGCTACAGAATTTGGATTGGATTTTGCTGAAACTTTTAATATCTCCATTTCCTGTTCCTCCTTGTCATTTCCCCATATCGATTGCCATTAGACAAGCAATCGCGGTAGACCTTTCCACTGATACTATATTCGCGGAATGGAGGAACTATTCCGGTTTGTCCTAAACTGAAAATGAAGGAGGAAGGCTTCAGTCTTTAAAAAAAGGCCGGTCGTCATTAATCATAATCCGTTCAATCGATCTTGCCTTACCTGTTTCCTTGTTCACTTGTATGAGGCAGGCGCTGAGTTGCTTTCTTCCTGTTTTGGGAACCTCAAAGCGTGCTGGCAATGAGGTCTGGAAGCGATACAAGACGGCGTGTTTATCCATACCAAGAATCTCGTCGTACGGGCCTGTCATGCCAACATCAGTGAGATATGCAGTCCCGGCAGGAAGGATTCTTTCGTCTGCAGTTTGCACGTGTGTATGAGTTCCGATAACCGCAGTGGCTTTACCGTCAAGGAACCAGCCCATTGCCTGCTTTTCACTCGTAGCTTCTGCGTGAAAATCGACAAAAATAATATTGGTACGAGCCTTTGCAATCTCAATTAGTTCCTCCGCTTTTTTAAATGGACAGTCAAGCGGCGGCATAAAAGTACGTCCCTGAAGGTTAATAACCGCCACTTCCAAATCATTCAACCTTAAAAAGACCATCCCAGATCCGGGCGCTTCCGGGAAGTTAGCAGGCCTTATCATATATTTAGCGGTATCTACGAAATCGAAGATCGCTTTGTTATCCCAAGCATGGTTGCCAAGTGTGACCGCATTGGCACCAGCTTCAAGTAATTGTTTGTATATGGATTCAGTAATCCCTCTGCCTCCGGCGCTATTTTCGCCGTTCACTATGGTAATGTGTGGCCTGAAATGGTTTTTTAATTTAGGCAAATATTCTTTGACCATTTCTCTTCCCATTGAACCGACCACGTCACCGACAAATAAAATATTCATTAAGTGCTCCTTCTTTTCTAAAAAACTGTTTTTCATGATTGTATCATACTCAAAAAATAAAGATATATAAACCAAACTATAAGATCTTCAGTCTCCCAAAAGCAGACAGTCGGTTTTGTACATAGGAAAAGCGGTGTGAAAAATCACACCGCTTTATTTAGCGTATTCAACTGCTCTTGTTTCCCGGATAACTGTAACTTTGATATGACCGGGATAATCAAGATCATCTTCAATTCTTTTTCGAATATCACGGGCTAACCGATGTGCTTCCAAATCATTGATCTGTTCCGGCTTGACAATGATTCGAACTTCTCTACCCGCCTGAATGGCAAATGATTTTTCGACTCCGTCATATGACTCTGAAATCTCTTCGAGTTTCTCCAGTCGTTTAATATAGCTCTCAAGAGTTTCACTACGTGCTCCTGGTCTTGCTGCAGACAATGCATCAGCTGCTGCCACAAGAACAGAAATGATTGAAGTAGGTTCAGTATCTCCATGATGAGAGGCAATACTGTTAATAACAACCGGATGTTCTTTATATTTAGTCGCCAATTCAATTCCGATTTCCACATGGCTTCCTTCGACTTCATGGTCAATTGCTTTTCCTATATCATGAAGGAGTCCTGCGCGGCGAGCCAAGGCTTCATCTTCCCCTAATTCGGCTGCAAGCAACCCGGATAAATGGGCAACTTCAATAGAATGTTTGAGTACATTTTGACCATAGCTTGTCCGGTATTTCAAACGGCCGAGAATTTTAATCAAGTCGGGGTGGAGGCCATGAACACCAACTTCAAATGTTGTTTGTTCACCGACTTCACGAATATGCTCATCAACTTCACGCCTTGCTTTCTCTACCATTTCTTCAATTCGGGCTGGGTGGATGCGTCCGTCTTGTACTAGCTTTTCAAGTGCAATTCGAGCGGTTTCCCGTCTGATTGGATCAAAGCCTGACAAAATTACAGCTTCTGGTGTGTCATCAATAATGAGGTCAATGCCTGTCAATGTTTCCAAAGTCCGGATATTTCTGCCCTCACGGCCGATAATCCGTCCTTTCATTTCATCATTAGGCAGGTTGACAACCGAGACTGTTGTTTCGGCTACATGCTCGGCAGCACAACGCTGGATTGCGAGCGAAAGAATGCTTTTCGCTTTTTTGTCCGCTTCTTCCTTTGCCCGCGTTTCACTCTCTTTGATCATCAACGCAGTATCATGCGCCAATTCTTTCTCAACACTTGATAAAAGGAGTGCTTTCGCTTCCTCGCGTGTCAACCCTGAGATGCGCTCCAGTTCTGCTTTTTGCTGGCGGATCATTTCATCCACTTTGCTTTCCATCTCTTCAATATGTTGTTGTCTTCCATTCAGAGAGTCCTCTTTCCGTTCAAGCTGTTCTTCACGCTTGGACAGAGTGTCATCTTTTCTGTCGAGGTTCTCCTCCTTTTGCAATAAGCGATTTTCCTGTCTTTGCAATTCAGTTCTTCGTTCACGAAGTTCACGTTCTGTTTCAATACGGAGTTTGTGGTTTTCATCCTTCGCTTCCAACAGGGCCTCTTTCTTCAAAGATTCCGCTTCTCTTTTGGCTTCTTCCAAAATCTGATCCGCAGAACCATGTGCACCTGTTATTTTTGCTTGAGCAACTGATTTAAAGATGAAATAGGCAACAACTACACCGACGATAAGGGCAAGCAAAATGGAGATGATGAATATGGTCAGATCCATGTTTTCACCCCCTCTTGCTATAAACTTGTATCATTCTCTAACTGTCGGTTGGTACATGTTACAATATGCAGAGCCAAGCTCTAAATTTTACGAAAAAAATTGTAAAATATACAGTTTAATTTTATAGGTGCCGAGAATTATTGTCAAGCATAGACCCCGTTATTCCAAAATGAAAACAGCAAAACCGAAGTTTTGCTGTTTAAGTATCTTAATTATTGATCTAACAGGCTAAATTCTTCCTGTTCTTCTTCCTCAGGTACTGTGTTTTCGTCGTCCAGCCCATAATATTCCCGTATTTTAAACATGATCTCCCTGCGCAAATCCTCGTTTTCTTTCAAGAAGAGCTTTGCGTTTTCCCGTCCTTGTCCGAGACGTTCATCATTATAAGAGTACCAGGATCCGCTTTTTTGAATAATATCAAGTTCGGAACCCATATCAATGATTTCCCCTTCACGTGAAATACCTTCTCCATACATGATGTCTACTTCGGCTGTTCTGAAAGGAGGGGCCACCTTATTTTTGACAATTTTGATTCTTGTCTTGCTTCCCACGACATCCTGCCCTTGCTTCAATTGCTCGGCACGACGTACCTCAAGCCTCACAGATGAATAAAATTTCAAAGCACGTCCACCAGGGGTTGTTTCCGGATTTCCGAACATGACCCCCACCTTCTCCCTGATTTGGTTAATGAAGATGGCGATTGTTTTCGATTTATTGATGGCGCCGGAAAGCTTTCTTAAAGCCTGGGACATGAGACGGGCCTGCAGCCCGACATGTGAGTCTCCCATCTCCCCTTCGATTTCCGCTTTTGGTACAAGAGCAGCGACAGAGTCGATGACAAGAATTTCGATAGCACCGCTCCGGACAAGTGCTTCAGCTATTTCCAAAGCTTGCTCGCCTGTGTCCGGCTGTGAAAGAAGCAACTCATCAATATTTACACCAAGCTTTTGTGCATATACCGGATCGAGTGCATGCTCCGCATCAATAAAAGCCGCCGTTCCGCCACGTGCCTGTGCTTCCGCAATTGCATGAAGTGCAACAGTCGTTTTACCGGAACTCTCAGGGCCATAAATTTCAATGACCCGCCCTCTTGGATAGCCGCCAACACCGAGCGCTATATCAAGCGCCAGCGATCCGCTTGGAATCGTTGATACTTTACGGTCCGTCTGTTCTCCCAATTTCATGATGGACCCTTTTCCAAATTGCTTTTCTATCTGTTTCAAAGCCATATCTAATGCCGCTTGACGATCACTCACACATTTTCCTCCTCAAATATATTCATTCAAGTTTAAACCTTGGGATTTCCTAACAAAATCTATTTATATTATACCTTTTTTTCATATCATTGCCAAGCAAAAAGCGAACATTTATTCTGTATTTTGAAATGGAGGATAATGATAGAAAATGTATTTTTCATTAGCTGATAGTTGTATTTTCGAGCATTTATTTACCATGAAAATTTAAATATCAAAATGGCAATATTTCTTGGCTTGTCAATGTGATAAGAGCCCAGGTTTCCCTAGGTCACCGGAATACCGTTTGATAGGGTGATTCTTTTGCCAGAAAAAATAGAGCCTGGCAGCTCTATTTTTTGTCCAATTCTTTCAACAGGTAATAGCATCCCATTTTGACAGAACGTCGCCTGTTTCCATTACGTGTACCCGCCAGTTTTACGAGAACTGCTTTGGATTCCCGATCTTTGAAAGACATGCCGATCCATACAGTTCCGGCGGGGTGCCCCTCAAGCGAATCCGGCCCTGCTGCACCGGTGAAACTGATTCCGATGTCGGCATTCAACGACTCTCTGACATTTTCAGCAAGTTCTATTGCACACTGCTCACTTACTGCTCCGTGCTTTTCCAGTGTCTCGGGCTTTACATTACACAGCTTGACTTTGGCCTCATTAGAATAGCAGACGATACCGCCTAGCAGCATAGTGCTGACTCCCACTACCGAGGTCATTTCAGACTGGAACAATCCGCCTGTCAAGCTTTCGGCTGCAGTGATGGTCAATTCCCGATCCTCCAGTATCTTCAGCAACTCGGCCATCAATGAAGTGTCATCATATCCGTAAAAATACTCGCCGGCTTTTTCCTGGATTTCCTTTTCAATATTATCAAGCATAGCCATGGCTTTATCCCTGCTGTCGCTTCTAGCGGTCAACCTGATTGTCACTTCCCCATCGCCGGCTAACGGAGCCACAGTAGGATTCGTTTGGGCATCAATAATATCAGCTAATTTCTCAGCAATCTCAGCCTCACCGATATTAAAAAAACGAAGCACTCTTGATTCTATGCAATCCACTGTTTCCAGTTGATCAATGATTGCCTGACTCCCGTAGTTCCGGAACATCGGCTTCATTTCGTGGGGCGGACCAGGAAGCAGCATGTAAAAGTGTTGGCCTTCTTTAACAAACATCCCCGGTGCCATCCCATGTTCATTCGGGAGCACTTTTGCCCCTTTGATGATATGGGCCTGTTTTTCGTTATTTGCTGTCATATACCGCCCAGTTTTTTTAAAGTAATTCTGGATTCTTTCCCAGGCTTCATGATCAGTTTCCATCTCACGTTGCAAATGATCTGCAATGATTTCTTTTGTCAAATCATCCTTCGTGGGACCCAATCCGCCTGTAAAAATTAACAGATCAGCTCTTTTTTCCGCCTGCTTTATAGCATCTGTCAGCCGGTTTGGGTTATCACCTACGGCTGTATGGTAATAGACGTTGACACCGATCTCTGCCAACTGTCCGGAAAGATACTGGGCATTCGTATTGGCAATCTGGCCAAGCAGCAACTCAGTGCCGACACCGATAATTTCAGCTCTCATTCATGAATCACTTCCTTATTTCGAATGTTTAAATATACCACGGTTAATGTAAAAATAATCCCATCCTGACCAAACGGTAAAGATCAATGCTACCCATAACATAATGTCAGCAAAGGGGAATTGGATTGCTGAAAATGGCATATTATGAAGAAGCAGAGCGCTGATTGCAATAATTTGGGTCCAGGTTTTTATTTTCCCAAGCATATTGGCTGCCACCACTTCGCCGGTACCTGCCAATATAAGGCGCAGACCAGTGACTGCGAATTCACGGCTTATGATCACTATGACAATCCATGAAGGTGCCAAATGCATTTCAACCAGGACGATGAGTGCGGCAGAAACAAGCAATTTATCGGCAAGCGGGTCAAGAAATTTCCCCAGATTCGTCACAAGATTATATTTTCGTGCAAAGTAGCCATCGATCCAGTCGGTGACCGAAGCAATAATAAATAGTACGGCCCCGGTAAGATGCGCTACTTTCAAATCTGCGCCAAAATAATGGAGTGTCCCCCAGTCAAAAGGTACAAGCATCAATATCATGAATACGGGGATAAGTAATATTCTTGATACAGTTATTTTATTAGGTAAATTCATCCGTTGTCTTCCTCCTAAAAACGCAAGACGCCGCCTGGCGGCAACAAGCTTTGTACTTATAATTTCAATACTTGAAAAATGGCCGCCGATCGCGCGGCGGCCTCCCTGAAGCATGGTGTCTATTCATGATCAAACTTGATACTGATTTCCTGTGTGACATTCTGACCCGGGTCCAGTTCATATTCTAATTTTTGATCATTTACATGGATATCAGTTTCAAATGCCCGCCCAATAATGATATATGCGCCATTTTGATCGGACAAGTCGAAGCTTTGGCTTGCTCCATTTTGAAGCATCCCTTGAAATAGTTCTTGGTTGTTCCCATCGAGTATTTTGACCCATGTCTCTCCCGAAGACGCAGCACTCACCTTCAGTTCGAATTTGTCAGTGCCTGATAAATTGTATGTAGTCACATTCCCAGTGACGTTATCCATGACCATCTCTTGGCCTGGACTTTCATTCTGATTCTCCGATTCATTATTTTTATTATCTTTGTTTGATTCAGCTTTTTCCTTTTTATCTTTAGATGGCTCAGGAGTTTTGATTTCATCTGACTCTTCAATATCAACGGTTTGATCTTTACCATTACCAGCAGGCTGATTACCGGTATCTACATTCTTCGAAAAAAGATACCAAATAAAGAAGAGTACCGCGACAATGACAACACCGATCAAAATTTTCGGCAGCAACTCGGCAATTTTCGAGGTTCTTGCCGATACTGTTTTCCTCGTTTGTACACGGGAAAACTTTTCCGACAAATCATCCTCATAAGCAGCTGGAATCTCGTTTTTATATTCCTCGAATAGTTCATCAGCAGACAGGCCCACTGCCTCGGCATATTGTTTAATAAAAGCCCTCACATAAAATTTACCCGGAATCTTGCTGTAATCTCCCTCTTCAATACCTGAGAGGTACTTTTTCTGGATTTTTGTCATTGATTGCAGCTGGTCCAGGCTGATCCCTTTTTCCTCACGAGCCGTTCTCAGACGGCTCCCTAATTCAGTCAAAGCTAACACCTACCCATCCTAAAAGTCGAAGTTACCAAAGCCCCCAAGTCCTGGCTCGTCAAATAAGTTCTGCTTATCGACCACATCATATGTTATCTCTTCGTCAGGATTATTACGCAGTTCGATTATGTAATCGAAGTCCTCGATTGAATACTCCGAATGCTCTACAAAAATATCTGGATGCTCAATCACTTTTACAGCCGGCATCCTCATAATTTCCCTGACCAGTTGAAGATGCCGTTCATCTGCTCTTCTTCTTGATACAATTCCATCTATAATGAAGATATTGTTTTCATTATATTCGTCTTTTATGAGTTCTTTTCGAATTGTCTGTTTTAATAAAGTGGAAGAAACAAAAAGCCATTTTTTATTGGCACAAACGCTTGCCGCCACAACTGATTCCGTTTTGCCGACTCTAGGCATTCCTCTTATGCCAATCAATTTGTGTCCTTTTTCCTTGAAAATTTCAGCCATGAAGTCAACAAGAATCCCCAGCTCATCCCTGACAAACCGAAAAGTCTTCTTATCATCAATATCTCTCTGAATATAACGCCCATGCCTTACAGCCAGTTTGTCGCGCAATTTAGGCTCCCTGATTTTTCTTACTTTGATCGTTTCCACTGTTTCCAAAATAGATTCAAGTCGCTTGATTTGATCCTCGCTTTGTGCGCGAATCAAAAGTCCCCTTCTGCCTGCATCAACACCGTTAATACTAACAATATTAATTGAAAGCATGCCTAGAAGTGAAGAAACATCCCCTAGTAAGCCAGGACGGTCGATTGTAATTTCATATTCCAAATACCATTCTTTACTTTCCATATAAAACAGCTCCTCGAAAAAATGGAAATCGATCCTTTATCACATCATTTCTAGCTTATATCATATCTGATTTTAGTCAAAGAAAAAAGAAAAAACTTTATAATAAAATACAGTCCTACGTAAAACCTGTGAAAACAACGGTGCCAAAATGCTCCGACTTATTACATAAACAACATAAAATTCAGCCGTAAGAGTTGTTGCAAGGGATTAATCCAAGTAAAAAAGAGAGGAAAATTCCTCTCCGTAACATTACCCTTATTGATTTAGTGAGCGCTATTGTTTTCAACCAGTTTAACCATCACACGGGCAAGCGCCTGCTGTTCTTCTTCAGATGCAACAGACCATAAATCAGAAAGCACTCGCTCCTGCTCATTTTTCGGGTCAACTTGATTAGCCAAATAATCTCCGACTTGATGGGCCATTTGGTTTATGACCTCTTGTGACATTCCCTGCTGTTGAGCCTGATCCAAACGGTCACCAAGGAAGTTCTTCCATTGTTCCCAGTTTTCAAGTACTGACATGCTTCTGTGCCTCCTTCACATTTTGGTACGTTGTTATTATTTGCATGAGTGAAGGAAATATGCATGATTCTTCAGTTAACAATACATATGTTATGTATACCAACCGCCATTAACAGCAATGACTTGTCCTGTAATATAAGAGGCTTTGGGTGATAGCAAAAATGAAACGGTATCCGCAATTTCTTCAGGTTCAGCAAGTCGGCCTAGCGGTATTTCTTCTTCAAGGCTTTCCAGCTCCTCTTTTGAAAAACGATGAAGCATACCTGTATTGACGGCGCCAGGGGCTACACAGTTCACTCTTACACCAGATCGTGCCACTTCTTTGCTCAAAGCTTTTGTGAATGAAATTTGTGCACCTTTTACTGTGGAATAGATCACTTCACATGCGGCACCTGTCTGTCCCCAAAGTGAACTGATGATGACGATTTGGGAAATTGTGTTTCTCATCAGTTTTGGAAGCAGGTTTCTAATCAAAATAAGAGGGCTTTTTACATGTAACTGAATCGCGTTGTCCATTGTTTCATCTTCAAGATCTGAGAAAAGTCCAAAAGGGGCATTTCCGCTTGAATAGACAATCGCATCCAATTGAAAAATATTCCCGATGATTTGTTCACAACCGCTTTCGACTGAAAGATCAGCCTTGATGGGAATAATTTCAACCTTGAACTTGGTCAAATCAGTTAAGAGTTCAGAGATCCGTTTCTCATTGCTGTGATAATGCAAATACAAATTCCAACCTTCACTCGCAAGTCTCATCGCGGTTGCGGCACCTATTCCACCGCTTGCGCCTGTAATCAAAGCAAATTTTTTCATTATACACTTCCTTCCACAGAAAAAACCCGGGCTCATGGCCGGGTTTGAATTGAATGGTTTACTTCGGTACTACTTGACATGTGGACATCCTGTCTTCTGAAAAGAACTCCGTAGCCACGGACTGCAGATCAGTAAATGTCAAATTCTCGATAACCGGTACAACATTGAACAAGTTCATTCCATTCAATTTATAGCGTGTAAACTGATTTGCAATAAACTCAGGTGAGTTGAACGCCCTTAAAAATCCGCCAATCCGCTTTTTCTTGGCTCTTTCAAGGTCTTCCTCATTCACGTGGGCTGCAGCATTCAGCATCATCTTCTGCAATTTCTCGGACAATACATCCGGTTCTTGGGTATCACTGCCGACGATGGCGAAGCCAAAGTTATCTTCCTGGCTGTAATCGAATTGGAATGTCTCATCGATCAACCCTTCATTGTATAATGCTTCGTAGTTGGCTGAACTTTTACCAAATAAAATATCGAGCAAAATATTAACAGTCAGTTCGTTCTTAAGCATATCCTCCCCATCGCCGTCAAAATGAGGTGCTTTTACCCCGACCATGCATTTTGGCGTCTGGACATCCATCTTAATAACCTGCCTTTTCTTTGCTGCAGCATCCGGTTCCTCCTCAAAATGCCTGACGATTTTGGGGGCCTCTTCAAATTGCTTTTTGCTCTGGTCTTCACGGACGAAAGAAATGATTTTTTCCGGATCGACCGGTCCCGTGACAAAAAGCAGCATATTGCTCGGATGATAAAAAGTGTTATAACACAAGTAAAGCAGGTCGGCTGTTATATGAGAGATCGACTCAATAGTGCCCGCTATATCGATTTTGACCGGGTGGTTATGGTAGAGATTCTCGATTAAACCGAAGTAAACTCTCCAATCCGGGTTATCATCGTACATCGTAATCTCCTGACCAATAATTCCTTTTTCTTTCTCAACGGTCTTTTCGGTAAAATAAGGTTCCTGAACCATATGGATCAGTGTACTTAAATTCTGTTCGACATTTGACGTGCTGGAAAACAAGTAAGCTGTTCTTGTGAAAGATGTGAATGCATTGGCGGATGCCCCCTGTTTGCTAAAAAGCTGAAACACATCTCCATCTTTTTTTTCAAACATTTTATGTTCAAGGAAATGTGCAATACCGTCAGGGACAGATTTCATTTCTGATTCATTCAAAGGGATAAATGTATTATCGACAGAGCCGTATTTTGTTGTGAATGTTGCGAATGTCTTATTAAAACCCTGTTTAGGAAGGACATACACTTGCAGCCCATTATCAAGCGTTTCATGGAATAAGGTTTCTTTTAACTGATCAAAGAATATGCTCTTCACTTTTTGGCCCCCTCTTTCATGCCCGTCAAAAAGTAAATTGTATCCATTTTAATCTTTTGGGCGGCATCTACAATCTCCTGTTTAGTCGTTTTGGAAATTCGGTCCTGCCACTCATCAAGAGTAATGGAAGTATGGGCAACAACGTTATGATAGAGCACTTCTGTCAGGCCGCGCGCTGTATCAATGGATTCAAGAAATTGATTGAGAATGACGGCTTTTGTCTGCTCTATTTCCTGATCGGAGAAATTTCCGTTCTTCATTAATTCCATTTGTTCTTTGATGATATTGACCGCTTTTTCATAGTTTTTATCATCAATCCCGGACATGACCATCAACAGGCCTTTATGACTTTCGATTCTACTGGCGGCGTAATAGGCCAAATTAGCTTTTTCTCGTACATTAATAAAAAGCTTAGAATGTGGAAATCCCCCGAATAAGCCATTCATCATTTGCAATGAAAAATAATCCTGATCACCGTACCTGATATTCGTACGGTAGCCGATGTTCAATTTCCCCTGTTTTAAATCCTGCCTTTCAATGATTTCTTTCACTTCTATATCATATTTTTCACCAGATGCTGAACTCCTCTGCGGTGAGCGTTGCGCAAAGCGGAGTTCATCGCAATAACTCTCCACTTCAGTCTTGTCAATATCACCAACTATGTAGAGGTCGAGTTCATCTTCATTCAAAGCACGCTCATAGTATTCGTACAACGAGCTTTGAGTTATACTATCCACTTGGTTTAGTTCTCCATGGACAAATAGCGAATAAGGTTCATCCTTGCACATTTCCTCGGTGACACGATAAGTAGCATATCTCATTTTATCATCGTATACTGACTTGATGCGCTGTTTTAAGGTACGTTTTTCTTTTTCAACCGTTTCTGGATCAAAAGCCCCGTTACTCACATTGGGCTCCAACAGTACTTCTTTTAATAGCTGGACTGCCTTTTGCAATAGTGGAGAGGAATCTTTCAAGAACACCTCGTTAGCCATTTCGATCGTCAATGTGATGATATGGTAATCACCTTTTTTACTCAGATCCACTTGTAAGGTTGCGCCATATAAATGATCGAGATACGTCCGCAATTGTGCGGTAGTCGGATGTTTTCTTGTGCTGCTCTGTAAAACATGAGGCAGTAGCGCACGATAAGTGACTGTCTCTTTTTCAAGTGGTGCTTTCATTTTCCAGATAATGGTGTTTGTCTTGAATTTATCAGTATTAATAAGATGCAAGGTATACCCTTGCTTTTTCACTGTTTCTTCATGCAATAACAGCATCCGTCACGCCTCCTTCATTAAAGAAAATATGTGTATTTGTCTGTCAGAATCCAGGCGCCATCAGGGCAAAGATCAAGCCATTTGCTGTGATGGCTTAAGATCATTGTAATTTGCTGTGCCTGTCGCTTTGCGTTTTCTAATGCAGGTCTGACTTTTAGGCTAGTTTACAGGTTATGTTTATCGTATGTCCAATCTTATCATTATATTCAAAATCCTGATTTGTATTCCGTCATCACGAAGTCTGTTCCTCCGACCGTGCAACCAGGACAGTTCTCGGTTTACTACCCTCATACGGCCCGACGACACCTCTTGCCTCCATTTCATCAATGAGTCTGGCTGCCCGTGTATAGCCTATCCTGAAACGCCGTTGCAGCATGGATACAGATGCGGTCTGCATCTCGACGATCAATTGTACAGCCTCATCATACAGCTCATCCTCCACCTCTCGGGATGTCTCCGGGACGTCCTCGGGAATCATATCTTCCTGGTATTGGGCTTTTTGCTGAGAGATGACGAAATTAACGACATCCTCCACCTCCTGATCCGACAAAAATGCACCTTGTACCCGGACCGGTTTTGAAGCCCCTACCGGTAGAAACAGCATATCTCCTCTTCCGAGAAGTTTTTCTGCCCCACCGGTGTCAAGTATGGTTCTCGAATCGGTTTGGGAAGATACAGCGAAAGCGATCCGGGATGGGATATTTGCCTTAATGACACCTGTAATGACATCAACAGACGGACGCTGGGTCGCAATAATCAAATGGATGCCGGCAGCGCGAGCCATTTGCGCCAATCGTGTAATTGAATCTTCCACATCATTAGAGGCAACCATCATCAAGTCAGCCAATTCGTCAACAATGACAACTATATAAGGTAACAGCGGCTGTTTTTCTTCCCTTTCAGCATTTTCTCGTTGGATAAAGTCATTATAGCCTTCAATATTTCTTGTACCTGTATGAGAGAATAATTCATAACGCCTTTCCATCTCACTTACCACTTTCTTGAGTGCCTGTGATGCTTTTCTAGCATCTGTTACAACTGGTGCCAGCAGGTGAGGAATCCCATTATAGACGTTTAACTCAACCATTTTCGGATCGATCATCATCATTTTTACCTCATGAGGCTTGGCTCTCATTAAAATGCTTGTAATGATCCCATTAATACATACACTTTTCCCGCTTCCGGTAGCGCCAGCAACTAAAAGGTGCGGCATTTTATTCAATTCAGCCACAACGGCATCACCGGTAATATCCCTTCCGAGACCGATCTGCAATTTTGCCTCCGGTTTCTGGTGCTGTTTCGCCTCGAGCACTTCCCTCAAGGAAACAACGGCAATTTCCGAATTAGGTACTTCAATGCCGATTGCCGATTTCCCTGGGATTGGAGCTTCAATCCGAATATCCTTCGCTGCAAGGGCCAATGCCAAATCATCACTCAAACTGACAATGCGGCTGACTTTTACCCCTGCCTCCGGGTGCACTTCATATTTTGTGACTGCCGGGCCAAGGTGAACCTCGGTAACATGTGCCTTCACTCCAAAACTTTGAAATGTCTGTTCTAATTTCGCTGCATTGCTCTTGATCAAATTATATTCATTGCTTTGGTCAGCTGTACGAGGTCTGGAAAGCAGCGTTGAAGGCGGCAGTTCATAATCTTCGTTCTCCATCTCTATGAACGTGAGCTTCGGAGCAAGATCCATATCCTCCTCGTAGTCTTCCGGCTCAATCAACTTCTCTTCTCTATCATTCTCAGGATGGTTGTTCCGTTCGGAAAAGCTTGAGATGATCGGTTCTACCGGTTCATCTGTATGTATAGTGTTTTTTGGAGGTTCAATAATAAGAGGAGGCTGGCCGGCATTTTCCTTTTCTCCGCCAATATCCGTCTTTTTTGCCTCTTTTTTTGCTTTTCTTTCTTCCTTCAGTTCTTTTATATCTTTTAAAAAAGCTGCCCATTGTCCTTTGATAAATACTCCGGATTTTTTTCCGGCCTTTTCAACAAACTCCCCCATTGATTTCCCTGTTATTAAAATGAGCCCGACCAATATGAGGAAAAAGCTGATGATTTTTGTCCCCGTTGCATCAAAAAGAAGATAAAATCCGGAAAATAAAATGGCTCCGATCATTCCTCCGCCTAAATCATTCGTTGACGCTTCCCCTTTGATGATTTGCATAAACAAATAATACGTGCTTTTTATAACACTGTTATTCGTAAGCATCCCTTCTTTATTCATCAAGCCAAAGAGTTTGACATGGGCAAGTACAAGAATACTGGCAAATATTAGATATAACCCAATGAGCCTTCCCTTAAATAAAACAGGCCATTCCCTTTTTATAATGAAAAAACCGGCAATACATAGAGTCGCCAGCAATCCAACCATATACCATTCACCGAGCAAAAAATAGAAAAAATGGGAGATTCCCCTGCCCACAGCACCAAGTTCAATAATGGATATCAACGTCAAAGCAATCAAAGCGATTCCTGACAGTTCAAATTGAAGGATTTTTTTTAGTTTATTACTTGTTTTACGACTTCTTCTTTTCTTTTTTGCCATTTTAATCACCTTGCCTAATCTATCATCTTGAACTTGAAAAATGCTTATAAAGAAACTAGAACATATGAGCTGTATGGTCATTCAATTATATCACATATCACTGTTCTCTTTAGGATGTTTTTCCTGTTTTTCTAAATATGGGGAGTCAGAAGCAGGAATCGATCGGCATATTGCAGAAAAGAAGTTTAAATAAAAAGGAGGATTTAGAATGTTTAATAAAAATCATTTATTCTTCATCATTTTTATCGCATTCATTCTGGCTGGATGCAATCCTGCGGAAGAAGTTGCAAACGAAACTGCTTCAAAAGAAAATCAGATTGAGCATGATAAAACAGCGCAGCTTGACCGTATTCTAAGGGATGGGGTCATCCGGGTTGGAACAACCGGTGATTATAAACCTTTTACATATTTGAACCCTGAGACGGATGAATTTGAAGGCTACGATATAGATGCAGCCAAGAAATTAGCTGAGGATCTGGGAGTGGAAGTCGAGTTTGTTGAGACTACATGGCCCGACTTGATGGATGATCTGCTCGCAGACAAATTTGATATTGGGATGGGTGGCATTACAAGAACGCTTGAACGGCAAAAGACAGGCTTCCTATCCAACCCTTATCTGGATTTTGGAAAAGGGGCACTTATCAGGCTGGAAGATAAAGATAAGTACAAAACCATGGAAGACATCAACAAGCCCGATGTCAGGATTGGGGTAAATCCCGGCGGAACAAATGAGCAATTTGTTGTAACCTATTTAAAGGATGCAAATGTAACTGTTGTGGAAAAAAACCTAGAAATTCCTCCAAAGGTGGCAGAAGGAGAGTTTGATGTCATGATCACTGATAACATAGAAGCCATCATATATGCAAAAGAGGATAAGCGGCTATTTTCAGCCTTTGAAAAAGATACATTAACACACAGTCAAATGGGATACTTAATGAATCAGGGTGAAGAAAGCTTCCATGACTGGGTCAATTTATGGATTGATGAAATGAACCTGAATGGAGAATTTGAAAAGCTGAGGAAAAAGTGGATAGATTGGGAAAAAAGCTTTCCCCAAACGGGGATAGCTTTTTTCTTAAGAGAAATGTACTTCATTTATATAAATTTGGGAGCCCGGCTGAATCTCGCTTCTCAAATAATCTGCAGGGTCGCTGCTCATGATTCGGATCACCCTGCATTTATGCCCGACTTGCTCCACCAACAATGGAATATCATTCCACATACATTCGGTTTGATTTGAAAAATCCTCTTGATTAGACGGGAAAATATGTTCATGAGGAACAATGGAATGGATAATCATTGCAGCAGCCCTCCGTCCTCATCACTTTCTTTATTGGCAGCTATCATTTCATTCAACTTTTTCATCGCCGAGCCAACACCGCCTACTTCATCAATCAACCCATATTTTACCGCGTCAGCCCCGATCACATTTGTACCGATGTCACGCGTCAAATTCCCCTTGGCAAACATAAGGTCTTTGAATGTCTCCTCGGAAATACCGGAATGCTTCTTAACAAATCTGACAACACGTTCCTGCATCTTATCCATATATTCAAATGATTGAGGGACGCCTATGACAAGACCGGTCAATCGAATAGGGTGAATGGTCATGGTAGCCGTCTCGGCAATAAAGGAATAGGAGCAAGACACAGCAATCGGCACCCCGATGGAATGACCACCCCCTAAAACAATGGATACGGATGGTTTTGATAAAGTCGAAATCATTTCGGATATGGCAAGTCCCGCTTCTACATCTCCGCCAACCGTGTTCAAAATGACAAGCAATCCTTCGATTTTTGGATTTTGTTCAATTGCCACGAGTTGCGGGATGATATGCTCATATTTCGTCGTCTTATTTTGAGGGGGCAACTGCATATGTCCTTCAATTTGTCCAATAATCGTCAAACAATGAATATTTGTATTTGTATCCTGTCCGGCATCGGGAACATTCGTCTGCCCCAACTGTTGTATTTTTTCCACAATTCCGGACGGCTTCAGGTCCGGTGTCTTATCTGGTTCATTAGGCCCTTCTTCGAGCCGATATTTGGATGAATGTTCGTTCTGCATCAAATACCCCCAAAACAAAAGATAATTAAAATTAGTATTTAACTACTTTGTTTGTTTCATGCAGAAAGAAAGAAAAGCACCCGCATTGGTGCTGCTGGCGCTTTTCGTTTGATATCATACTTCCATGATAATCGGCAGAATCATCGGTCTCCTTTTAGTCTGGTCAAATAAAAACTGATTCAGCCTGTCCCGAATATCCTGTTTGATACCTGACCAGTCAAATGAGCCTTCAGAAATGGCTTGTTCAACAATCGACCGAACGATATTTGTTGATTCATCTATCAGCTTCTCTGATTCCCTTACGTATACAAAACCGCGGGAAATGATTTCTGGGCCGGATGCTATTTTTTTGTTCTTCTTATCAAGTGTAACGACGACAGTGAAAATTCCATCCTGTGAAAGCAGCTTTCGGTCCCGAAGGACGATGTTTCCGACATCCCCGATGCCGATTCCGTCAATCAATACATTTCCGGCAGGCACTTTTCCGCCAACAGACATTTTGCCATCTTTGTATTCGACGACTTCTCCATTGCTTGGAATAAATATCTGATTCTTGTTTAAACCTGTTTGTTCCGCCAGCTTTGCATGTTCGAAAAGCATCCGGTACTCTCCCTGGATTGGTATGAAAAATTTAGGTTTCATCAGATTGAGCATTAATTTGAGATCTTCCTGGCTTCCGTGCCCCGACACATGGATTTTAAAATATGGTGTACTGACGACCGCGCCTGCCCGGTATAAAAGATCAATCGTTTTATACATAAATGTTTCCAATCCAGGGGAAGGAGTGGCTGTGATCAGCACAGTATCTCCTTTTTTAATATTGATCTGTTTGTGATTTTGCCTTGCCATTTTTTGTAAGGCTTCAAATGGCTCGCCCATTGTTCCGGTTGAAATAATGACAATTTCATTATCTTTATATTTTGGTATATCGCTGATTGGCACCATAAGCTCATCTGATGCCAGGGAAAGGTAGTTCAACTTAAGTGCGATTTCAAAGCTCCGTTCTATGCTTTTTCCAACAACCGCCACTTTTCTCCCGTTCTCATGCGCAGCATCCAATGCCTGTTGGATCCTGATGAAATTGGATGCAAAACAGGCAACAATGATCCTACCTTGTGCTGTGTGGAATGTGTTGGATAATTCCCTTTCCGTGACCGCTTCCGAAGTGGTAAAGCCGGGGTTTTCCGCTTCGGTGCTGTCCGAGAGAAGGCAAAGGACACCGGAATCGCCGATACTTGCCATCTTTCCAATCTCTGCCCTGTATAATTCGGTGGCTGCCTGATCGAATTTAAAATCACCGGTATGAACTATTTTTCCTTCTGATGTTTGTATGCAGATCCCTACAGAATCAGGAATGCTGTGTGTTGTATGGAAAAACGTGATGACAGTACGTTCGAATTTTATTCTAGAATTGGACTTCACGGTATGAAATCGATTAGACGTTTTTAATCCGAATTCCTTTAATTTTTCTTTGGCAAGTGCGATAGTTAATTTTGTACCGTATACCGGAGCATTTATTTTTTGTAAAACGTAAGGAAGCCCACCAATTGCATCTTCATGCCCGTGCGTCAAAAATATCCCTTTGATTCGATCTTTTTGTTCCTCAAGCCACGTTGTGTCCGGTATAACAATATCGATGCCGAGCATTTCATTTTCAGGAAATTTCAATCCGGCATCGATAATGAAAATATCCGTATCAATTTCGATGACATACATATTTTTTCCAATCTCTCCCACTCCTCCAAGCGGGATTATTTTTATGTTGTCATTTTTTATTTTAGTCAAAATACTTCTTCCTCCCATGATGTGTATTCCCGATCTTCATCAGTTACATTCCATTATACTTGATTGTGATTTCCATGTTCAACAATTACGGAAATTAGCGGGCTCAGGTAATAAAGTCTAAAGCTTAATATTAAATCTCTTGAAAAATATGATACAATTTTTATAATTATATGAAATTGAAATAAAGGAGATATTGCATGAACAAGGGAAATTTGCTTCAGGAGCTTGAGATTTACCGCTCATTCCTTCAATACTCTGATATCCTTTTCTCGTTTCATTCAGTTGATGGAGACTTTACATATGTGTCACCGACTTCATATCCCTTACTTGGATATAAACCAGAGGAACTGCTCAATTCCTGCCTCTACGATTTTTCTCATCCGGGTGACAGAAAAAAGTTAAAAGATATTTGTTTCGCTCAAACCTATGAAAGGATCAAATATCGTTTCTGCCGTAAAGAAGGCGATTATATATGGTTGGAAACCACATTGATACCGTATTCCGGAATCGATGAGCAAAGAGGATTCTCCTGTATTTCAAGGGATGTGACGAATCAGATTGCAACTGAAGCGCAGTTAGAGGAAAATAAAGAAATGTACCGCCTTCTCGTTGAAAATTTTCAAGATACTGTCGGTATCATCACTAAAAGCGGACACTGGATTTACATTAACGATACAGCCAAGAAATTGTTCGGCGTTACAAGAAAAGAAGAAGTGATCGGCAAGTCGATCTTTGACTTCATATATGCTGCATCTCATGAAGAAATAGAGCGTCAGTTAGCGCAGAATGGGATAAATGGAGCCTTTGAACTTACTGTTTCAAGACATGACGGACTCAAAAAGTATGTACAGGTCAAGCTGATTCCGACGATTTATAAAGAAAGGGAAACCTTTCAAATCTTGATCAGGGATTTGACCAATCAAAAGAAGGCTGAAGAAATCATGCACAGGACAGAGAAACTGTCCGTTGTAGGACAGCTTGCTGCAGGAATCGCTCACGAAATCCGGAATCCTCTGACAGCCATAAAAGGCTTTACTCAATTGTTAAAAAAAGAGGATAATAATGACTATCTTGAAGTTATGTTGAGTGAATTGGAGCGTATCGAAGACATTGTAAGTGATTTATTAATTTTGGCAAAACCTCAGCCTTCCAAAAAGGAACAAGTTGATATTGGGCTGTTGCTGGATGAAACTGTTGATCTCTTCCGTTCGGAGGCTATTCTTCATAATGTAGAGATCTTTTCCGAAATAGAATTGACCACACCTTTTATAAAGGGTGAATCCAATAAATTAAAACAGGTTTTTATCAATTTATTGAAAAATGCCATTGAAGCCATGCCGGATGGTGGTAAAATTACCGTTAGCGCCATTAGGACAAACAATGAACAAATCGTGGTGAAAATCATGGATGAAGGCATCGGTATTCCGGAAGAGCGAATGCCTAACCTTGGAGAACCCTTTTACAGCACGAAAGAAAAAGGGACCGGTCTGGGCTTGATGATATGCAATCGGATTATTAAAAATCATGGCGGAACAATGAATATCGAAAGTGAAATTAATAAAGGAACCACAATCAGCGTATTTTTTCCGGCTTTCAGCCCTCCGGAAAATATGAAAAAATCCCCTGGTTAAAGAGCCTGCCTCTTTATCCAGGGGATTTTTTTAAAAGTTGTTGTCAGTTATTGGATATCTTCTTTACAGTATTCAATACACTTTGCAAATCCAATCTTTCTTCTTCAGACAAAGGAACAAGGGGCAGGCGTACAGAGCCTACGTCAAATCCTGTAAGCTGAAGGGCCGTTTTAATAGGACCAGGGCTTGGAGCTTTAAAGATTCCTCTCATAAACGGAAGCAGTTGTTGGTGTAAGACTGCTGCCCTCGCATGGTCACCTCTTAAAAACGATTGAACCATGTCCTGCATCTCATTCCCGATAACATGGCTGGCAACAGAAACAACTCCCACTCCACCTATTGAAAGCACCGGCAATGTATAAGCATCATCGCCACTGTACAGCATAAAATCATCTTCAGTATTAGCAATGATTTTAGCCATAGCGTCCAGATCGCCGCCCGCCTCTTTGACAGCAACAATATTATCAATTTTTGACAGTTCAATAACAGTATCAGGCAATAAGTTGACCGCTGACCTTCCCGGAATATTGTAAAGCATTACAGGCAATTTAGTTGCAGACGCAATTGCCTCAAAATGTCTAAACAAACCGGCCTGGTTGGGTTTGTTGTAATAAGGTGCAACCAGCATGATTGCATCTACCCCAAGCTCTTCGGCTTTTTTTGTCAATTCGATCGATGCATACGTATTATTGCTTCCTGTACCTGCAATAACAGGAACCCTTCCTGCTGCCTCTTTGACAACATGCTCGAAAAGAGCAAGCTTTTCCTCTGTCGTCAAAGTTGGAGATTCTCCAGTTGTCCCGGCCACTACGAGGGAATCTGTCCCGTTACTGATCAAATGATTTACAAGTTTAGAAGTTTTTTGGAAATCAATGTTTCCCCTATTGTCAAAGGGTGTCACCATTGCCGTTGATACCCTGCCAAAATGAGCCATACACTCACACCTCAATCATATAATTCATATTCAATTTTTTCGTTTTGCAATTCAAACACATCATGCAATGCATTCACTGCATTTTCCAATTCATTTCCTTCAACAAGGACCCAGATGGTTGTATGACTGTCTGCCGATTGAAGGATACGAATTTCTTTTTCTGCCAAGGCGGTTACAATTTTAGCTGTAACCCCAGGGACCCCTGTTATTCCTGCGCCGACTATAGATACCTTAGCGCACCTAGGCTCCACAATTGGATCATAACCGGCTGCATTCAATTCGGCAATAGCACGCTCAACGGCGTCTTCGGGGATCGTATAAACTACTCCTGTAGGCGAAATATTGATAAAGTCCACGCTGATATTTGCATTGGCCATCGCTTTGAAAACTTCAGACTGGAAATGATACTGTCCTTTTTTTGCAGAAACCTTTATCTGAGAAATATTCTCTAAGAAAGCAATCCCTGTCACTAATTGGTCACGTACTTCGGGCTGCTCTCTTTTTCGGTCCAGTGTAGTAACTAATGTACCCGGTGAATCAGAATAGGTTGATCTGATTCTAAGTGGTATTTTGGCTTGCATAGCGATTTCGACTGCACGAGGATGAATGACCTTGGCTCCTTGATAAGCCATATTGCACACTTCATCGTATGTGACAACTGAAAGCGGACGTGCTTTTTTTACAATACGCGGATCAGCAGTCATCATACCTTCAACATCAGTAAAAATGTCTATAAATTCCGCATTTAAGGCTGCTCCAAGTGCTGCCGCCGAAGTATCGCTTCCTCCACGGCCGATTGTTGTGATATCACCGTTTTCTGCAGCTCCCTGGAAGCCTGCAACTACAACTACGTCATATGTCTTCAATTCCTCTTTAAGCCGCTCACAGTTCATTTTTAAAATCTTGGCGTTTGTGAAATCATCATTAGTGAGAAATCCAGCCTGGGCACCTGACATTGCAGTCGCTTTAATACCTTTCTCATTCAACATATGCGTAAAAACGACACTTGAGATTGTCTCGCCGCAGGATACCAACATATCTTTTTCTCTGCCGGTGAGGGTTGTTTTTTTATCTCCAATCAGCCCTAATAAAGTATCAGTTGCATATGGATCTCCTTTTCGCCCCATCGCCGATACGACCACAACTACCTTATTTCCGCTTTCAAGAGCTTTTTGTATATGTTTTTTTGCATGTGCACGTGTTTCACTATTTTTTACAGATGTTCCGCCAAACTTCTGAACTACAACTTTCATTCTAACACCCCGATTTAAAATTTAACTGTGTTGCGGCGTCGATACCATGCCCAATTTGACCAAGCTCTCTGCAATTTGAACCGTATTCAGAGCAGCTCCTTTAAGGAGATTGTCGGATACAATCCACAAATGGAATCCATTTTTTTCATCCAAATCTTCACGGATTCTTCCTACGAATACATCATCTTTTCCTGACGCCATTGCCGGCATAGGATAAATCTGCTCATTCGGTTCATCCTGAAGAGTTACACCAGGCGCTTCCGAAAGTACCTGTCTAATATTCTCAACAGTCACATCATTTTGTCCAATTTCCACATAGACCGATTCAGAATGTCCCGTTTCGACCGGAAGCCGTACGCAAGTGGCTGCGACCTTCAAGGTTGGAAGATTCATGATTTTTTTCGTTTCATTGATCATTTTCATCTCTTCCAAAGTATAGCCGTTGTCAGAGAATTGGTCGATTTGCGGAATAGCATTAAAAGCGATTTGATAGTGTTTTTCCGCCCCGCCCACCGGTAAAATTTCAGGATTGATCTCTTCTTTATCAAGAATAGACTTTGTTTGATTGTTCAACTCTGCAATCGCTTGAGCGCCCGCACCGGACACTGCTTGATAAGTAGAAACGATTACTTTGTTCAAGCCGAAGGCTTTTCTGATCGGCTCAAGGGCTGCAACCATTTGAATAGTCGAACAGTTCGGATTGGCAATAAGCCCCTTATGCCCTTTTAAAGCTGTCTCGTTCACTTCCGGCACAACAAGCGGTACTTCTGGATCCATACGGAATGCACTTGTATTATCTATTACGATTGCCCCTCGTTTCACTGCTTCGGGTGCGAACTTTTTTGATACGCCCCCTCCTGCACTGAATAGGGCAATGTCTACTCCTTCGAATGATTCGGGAACGGCTTCTTCAACCGTGAGAGTTTCCCCTTTAAACTGGATTTTTTTACCCGCTGAACGTGCTGATGACAGCGGCGTCAACTTTCGAATTGGAAAGTCCCTTCTCTCCAAAGTATTCAATATTTGTTGTCCCACTGCTCCAGTCGCACCCATGACGGCGACATGATAACCTGTAGTTTTTTCCATTTGAAAGACTCTCCTCCTAATCCCGGCATACCTGAATTAAGGTTTATAAGGATTATTTCAATAATAATCATTTTAACACATTTTACTCAGCTGTCGAAATCCTTTTTCTTTAAAATATTGAATTGACGGGAAAAGAAAGATCATTGGCATCCTTCTTTTCCCAATATCCATCTCATGAAAAGTACCTGAACCTCTCAATAATCACCGGTTGTATCTGGTAGCCATTAATGGCGGCTTCCACGGCAGCAGGAAGCATTTCCATCCGGGCAACCATGGAAGTCGGCTTTCTTTCCGGGTCATCCTGTCCGTATGGAATAAAGTATATATTCTTGGCAGCCATGAGCTTCATCAAATTTACGCCATTCAATCCAAGAGCGTCATTTGTGGAGATTCCTAAAACAACAGGCTTTCTGTTCCTCAAAGTGGCTTTGGCAGCCATAAGAACAGGAGAATACGTTAGGCACACATATCACTAAAAAAGTTCGTTTCAATGTCACCTGATTATTAGTATTATAGTATGTACATTCATGAGAGCGTGACTTTTAGGGAAATAAGGAATTAGAAAAAATGACCATTCAAAATACATATAATCCCGCGCTAATTTGAAAAAACGAGGTGAGAAAATGCTGTGTAATGATTATGAGCAAGATAAGCAGTGATTTTTATTAAACAAATAAGCTGTTGATACACTTGAAAGAATGAAGCATTCATTTTCTACTTCTCTGGTCATTCTTTTTGATACTATCCATTTAACTGTTCACTAAAATAGCCGGAAAAATCAACGCTCTTTAAAGTCTGTAGAGTTATAATTCGTTATTTTTACTAAATGATGAAATCATGAAATGATAGAACAATTTTATTTTGATTTTAGACTGTATAAAAATAACTGAATAATCAGTCAATCAATAATAATTGCTGAATTATATGCCGTTGGGAAAGAGGGGTCTTTTATGAACTACCGTGTCTACTTATTAGCCTTTATCGCTTTTGCGGCAGGGATAGATGAGAATATCATTGTTGGGATCATATCTCTAGTAGCAAGCGATTTAAATGTTACTGTAAGCACTGCAGGACAATTAACCAGTATTTTTTCCATAGTATTCGCTATCTGTGCTCCCTTATTACTCACATGCACCGCTTCTTATGAGAGAAGAAATTTGCTTCAAATAACAGTTTTGATCTTTGCCCTAAGTAATTTGATTGCCGCAATGAGCATTAATTATGAAATGCTATTATGTGTACGTATTATTTCTGCAGCTAGTTGTTCCCTTATCATTGTTTTGGCCACGACTATAGCATCCTGCATTGTCCCCGATTCTCATAAGGGAAGAGCAATCGGCTTTGTCTTCATGGGGATTAGTGGCTCATTAGTATTAGGTGTTCCCTTCGGAATACTCTTAAGTAGCGGATTCGGCTGGCGTGCCCCCTTTATATTTATCGCTATCATTGCTCTTTTACTTGGACTATCTATTAGATTTGTTTTTCCGACGATTGAGCCAAAACCAGCGATTCCATTTTCTAAGTATTGGTTGCATTTAAAAAACCGTAAAATGGCAAGTGGTCAATTGATTTCCATTCTAATGATTGGAGGACACTTCACTCTGTATGCGTATTTATTACCTTATGTACAAAAACAGTTGCATGTGACTGATACTATGATGAGTGTTGTATTGTTGCTTTTCGGAATTTCTGCGGTATTCGGAGGATATATCGGTGGTTTGTTGTCTGACCAATTAGGAAGATCACGAGCAGTTGTTTTGATTCCCTCTCTTTTTTTTATATTTTTGGTAATTTTGCCATTTATGACAACATCACTGTTTTGGTTTTTGCCGTTTATGATGATTTGGAGCTGTATAAGTTGGATGATTTCACCTGCTGTACAAAACTATTTGATTCATAATGACCCTAAAAATGGGGATGTGGCTATCGGAGTAAACACGTCTGCAATGCATATAGGTGTGGCTATCGGTTCCGGACTGGGAGGACTGGTGATTATGTGGAGTTCGATTGATTACAATGCTTGGGTTGGTAGTTTAGTTGTTGTTCTATCAATTCTATGTGCACTTTATTCTACATCTCGGACACAGGCATACGATACGTCCCCAGTTCAACAGGATAGATCAATAAGGTGATAATTTTTCAATATATCACTATTTTTTTCTACATTGTATTCATATATTTCTTAACCTTTCAATTCTTTCAAACATGGGACAAAGGCAGTTCAAGGTAACTGCTCCCTGTTATTGAGACAGGAGGCAAAACACCTTTAAGCAGCCAGCTGCCGACATTATACAGGCGACTGACTGCTTAGGTTGCTTGGTTACGAATTTCTTCGGATATTGCATTAAGTGGGATTTTTCTGTATCAATCTTATGAGCATATCACTTATTAATGCAACGTTAGAGTAATCTTTTCATCTGTGTTTTGAAAGACCCCCAAGATTATAATAATAACACCGCTACTGTGATAAACCGTTCTAATATCCTGCTCTACCCTTTTTATAAACCACCTAGGAAGTGGCAGAAGTTTTTTAAGAATAGAAACTCCTCTGTCGAGCGTATATAGATTGACACTTTTATTAAAAGTTTCGATTTTCCACTTGATTTATCCAGTTTAAATCTGCTTCTAAATGTAATAACATCCCAGTGATTAATAAATATTTATTTTCATCACCCTGCAGTAATAATTCAGTTTTTAATTTAGTTAATTCCATCACTTCTTTAATAATCATTGCTTTCTGTTGTTCAAGCATTTGCTTTTCATGGGCAAAGTGAATTTTACGGGCACAGCTCCATTTAAAGAAAAAGTCCTCTCTTGTCATGTAATAAGGAACAGGTTCCAATAACCATTTTTCCAACTCATTTTTACCTTTTGGTTCTAACTCAAACAATTTTCTTTCCTGCTCATCCAATCCTGGGGATGAGACAAGCTGGTCACGGATCAAGCGATCGAGAGTGGTATAAATCTGACCAGGATTGATTTTACCTTTAATTCCAAGAAGGGAATCCAATTCTAATTTCAACTCGTATCCATGATGCTTTTGACGGAATAATAACGTTAAGATTCCATATTTTACTGACAACATATCAACCTTCTTTGAGCGATGATTGAATATCTATTCTACTCGCACTTTTACTGGAAATCCAGGCTGCACAAAGACTTAGCAACACACCTGCAATTATTGCTGATATCATATTACCGAAAGGTAATTGGAAAGACATAAACCCTTCCATTAAATGAGATTTACTTGTTGCATAGATTAAAATGGTACCTGTTACAATGCCTCCGATTACCCCTGAAAAGCCAATGAGCACCCCCTCTGCTAATATCATATTTGTAACCTGTTGTTTCGTAAAACCGAGTGCTCGCATAGTCCCAATCTCCGAGATGCGTTCAAAAGTATTCATCAATAGCGTATTGGCTGTACCAATACTAGCTAACCCGATAATCATAAACAATAAAATGAAGATAAGTTTATTCATACCTGAAATGGCCGATGTAGTGGATTCAATTTCGTCTTCGACCGTTTGAACCTTTGAAATATGTTTACCGAAATCAGACCATAACTGGTCACGGATTGAACCATCCGCTTTATTGTCTACAGTCAGTAGCAAATCAAAGCTATTTTTCCATCCAAAATCGTCATTCAAGTATAGCTTGTCCATAAATGCGACATAACCAGAATAATGTGATGTTTTAACAACGCCAATAACTTCAAATCGCTGTTCACCATTTGGAGTATTCATTAGAATACTTTGGCCAACATCCCCACCCCATTCTTTAAATGCACGTTCTCCAAGCAACACAGAAGGTTTCTGTTTTAACTTTTGGTACAAATCCTTTTCCCGGTGATCTGTAAATAATGAGGGGCCATTTTCGCTTACAGAAATAACAGAAAATTGTCTACTTCTTCCATTACTTGTTTCCCAAGTAATCGGGGTTGCTTCAGTTAACATTTCAACACTTGTAACAGCACTATAAGAAAGTATTTTTTCTATGTCTTCTGAAGACCAAGGTACCTCAGAAGTAACTCTCATATCTCCCCCATACGTATTTCTAATCTCTTTTTCATATTCTTGGGGAGCTGATTCTACAGCCGCCCCCAGTAACAATATAACCGATATTCCAACAGCTAGAATAGCAGCAGTATTAGCATTACGGTTTAATTGCTGCAAGAGATTTTTTGTAGCCATAGTGCCGGGGTAATTAAACAGTGATTTAAAAATAGGCTTTATCATTTTACTTAAACCCGATAATAGTAAAGGGAATAATAAAATAACCCCTATTAATATAGCAACATATGAAACTGGATGATCTATAAACACAAAGCATAAAAGGATCACACCAACAATGGCTCTAAGAAAATACCACCTGGATGATGTGTCCGTTTTATTCGACATTTTTAATGACAATAAAATGGATGTTTTACCCGCACTATAGATAGGAAATAATGAAAAAACTACAGGGAATAACAAACCTATGATGATCGCCATCATCGTTGGCAGCTTCCAATTTAATGTGTAGACCATATCAAATTCAAATACACTTAACAGAGCTTGCATGAACAGGTCTCCAAGCCATATACCAATCGGTACTCCAACAGTTGTGCCAATCAATGCCAAGAGTATCATTTCAATAAGAACGAGCTTAGAAACAGAACTTTGTGTATAACCCAGGCTTTTCATTATAGCAAATTCTTTTTTTCTTTCTATTACACTTGTATAAATCATATTAAAAACAATAAACCCACTGATAAACATTGACAACCCAGCTATTAAGTAGAAAAAGGTATAAAGGCCACCTATATCGTTGCTTTGGAGATCATCTGCTACAACGGGCTCTATGTACACACTAGACCCACTAAACTTCTGTTGAAAAGAGTGAAAGAGCTTCGTGCCATCACCTTTGACTTGAAAACGCATATAGGAAATCTCATCATTCTTCCCATTCCACTCTCTTAACATTTCAAGCGGTGCCATAATGCGAAAACTTGTTGATTCAGCACGTTCCCAATTACTAGGACTTGCAAGTAATTGCGTGTACTCAACAATGGCCGATACCTTTGCTTCTCCCATATCGGTAAACCCAATCCAATCTCCAACCCCTACCCCTAATAAATTGGCAACAGCCTTTGGTATAACTATTCCCTCATTATCTAAGCTGCCTTCAATAACTGGTAGCTCCAGCAAAGGGCTGTTTTGATCATTTACTCCTGTAATTCGTACAGATCTTTCATTCAAAGAGTGATCGCCTTCAAGCTCAAAGAAAGCCTGCTTATCAAGGGCAAGCAGTGTATGAGTAACAGCGGGATCCTTTTGAATAGATGAGACCATCTTTTCTGGATAGGTATGTTCATCACTTAACACCCAATAATCTGCATTAGCGACATACATTTGCTCATAGTAGTCAAAAACGTCATTGGTTGTTTTGTCGGCTATCAACATAGATGTTAAAAAGGACGTCCCTAGTATTATCGCAAGTAATGTAAAGAAAAACCTTTTTTTGTTTTGTGTTACATTACGCCATGAAATTCGCCAAATATTTAGCATAGTCACTATCCTTCCTAGATATAACTTGATCGACAATACCATCTCTAAAAAGTATGATGCGATCTGCAAAACCAGCTGCGAAAATATCATGTGTAACCATCACAATGGTTTGTTTATGATTACGATGGAACATTGACAATAAACCAAGAATTTCTTCTGCCCTTGCTCTGTCCAAATTCCCTGTAGGTTCATCTGCTAACAATACAGTCGGGTTATTAGCAAGTGCTCGAGCAATAGCCACTCGTTGCTGCTGACCTCCACTAAGCAAATTGGCTCGTTTTCGATTTAAACCCGTTAATCCTACAGAATCGATCAATTCATGGATCCATTTACTTTTTTCATTTGTCAATTTTCCATCTGCATGAAGAGGAAAAGCGATATTTTCTTCAACAGTTAAATTTGGCAACAATTGATAATTTTGAAAAACAAAACCAAGTTTTTTTCTCCGAAATCTCGTTCTTTCCTTTTCCTTCATTTCGTTTATTGAATGATGATCAATTTGTATTTCCCCATTGGTGGGTACATCTAGCCCCCCTAGTAATTGCAGTAAAGTGCTTTTTCCAGAGCCACTTGGACCCATAATAGCCACGAATTCACCTTCTTCAATGCTTAAATCAACACCTTTTAACACTTTTGTTTTCTCTTGTCCCTGTAAAAATTCTTTTGTTAGATTGCTAACTTTAATCATATGATTAATTCCTCCTATTGTTTGCCTTTCAAATTATATACTAAGTATATATATAATAAAAGTATAATTATAAATAAATTTCTATTCTTGTTAATAAATACCCCTAAAATATACATACTTAGTATGTATATTTTAGGGGTATAGAAATAAAAAGAAACAAGTTAAATATACCGGGAAGTACACACTAGATAGATGTCATACTGTTTCCCCACTGGAAATCAATTGTTTATAGATATCGTCTTAACCAAAAGAATCCAACTTAAAACTTTATCATTTAGAGTATTTTTGGATTTAATAGAAATACAGCCATTATGTATTTCTCCGCTTGGAAGCACTTTCTGTTCACACTTAAATCGTTTGTCGGATGCCACCCCGGTTGTTTGATTCGCAAAGCGTACGTCGCGCTTTCCTGCAGTTGAGGGCGTCCTCCGATTCCAGGCATCTAAGAAGGTTCATGCTTCCTGTAGTAAAGAATTATACCTCACATATTTGACTGAATTCTCCACTTTCCTTTGTTCGGGGCTTTCTGGTAATGGGCCACTTGAAACCCGTATTCCGATGTGAGAATCACTTCCTTCTTCAGCCGTTGCTGGACAACAGTAGTTTGGATTCCTCCATCTTCTTGATTTTATACTCGAATGTACCAGTAGAAATGGGGATCATTTTTTACGTTTTTGTTGTCTCACTAACACTCCTTTCAAAATAAACATGGAAAACTTTATAAATTCTTTATATTTGTTTAATACACTCTCTCTAAGGAGGGTTAAAATTGAAAAAGACTGTTTTAGAATGCAGGAATGTTTCCAAAAGAATACGGGGTAAATATTTAATTAAAGATGTTACTTTTCATGTAGAAAAAGGGGTTATCTGTGGCTTGCTTGGACCTAATGGGGCGGGGAAAACGACATTGATTCGCATGTTAACGGGGCTTATTCGCCCAACGAAAGGCGATGTATTCATTCAAAATCAAAGCGTGGGCACAATGCGGGAATTGGCGTTGAAAAATGTAGGGGCCATTGTGGAATCGCCGATCTTTTTTCCATACATGACAGGTAGAGATAATTTAAGAAACTTAGCTCGGTTTCATGGGTTATCAAAATCAGAGATAAGCAAAAAGGTGAAAGAGGTATTGGAGATTGTTGGACTCGAAACTCGAGCGGACGAAAAAGTTCGTACCTATTCTCTAGGGATGAAACAAAGACTTGGAATTGCGCAATCACTGCTGGGCAATCCCGAATTGCTCATTTTAGATGAACCAGCGAATGGCCTTGATCCAATGGGTATGCGGGAATTGAGAGAATTAATCCTTACTTTAAAAAATCGATATGGAAAAACGATCCTTATCTCTAGTCACCTTCTCGATGAATTACAGAAAATATGTGATCAAATTCTCATTATCCGTGAGGGAGAATTAGTCTGGAAAGGGAAGCTTGATCAGGAGAAAGATTTAG
The DNA here is from genome assembly GCF_000374565.1 of Siminovitchia fordii DSM 16014 = CIP 108821. Lineage (GTDB taxonomy): Bacteria > Bacillota > Bacilli > Bacillales > Bacillaceae_C > Siminovitchia > Siminovitchia fordii. Next base: position 247,298 of record NZ_KB894685.1, read on the forward strand.
AAGAACTATTTATTGAGCTGGTGTCCCAATGAAAACAATAATAGCAACAGAATGGCAAAAATTGTGGAAAAGAAAAATACCATGGCTCTTATTAGCAGTGATCCCTGTCATGGTTTATGCAGCCGCAAAATTTTGCCAACAACAAAATCGAGCATTAACCCCAGATCTACCGCAATATACGGTAGCAGGAAACTTTCCTATACTTGGACTTTCAGAAATGTTAATGACTGTTTTTAATCTTGTCGCTACCATCATTGCCGCACTAATCGTAACGGAAGAATATCGATCCGGATCTTTACGAATGGTGTTGATGCGAATAAAATCATTTCAGCAACTTGTTTTTGCCAAATATTTGGTGTTAATCAGTTATCTTTTTGTATATTTACTTGTCTATTTCCTTGTTTGTTATGGGATTGGGTTAGCGATGTTTTCATGTCCTGACACATATCCGCAGTTTTATCATCAAGATCCTGTCACATGGTCAGATGGATTTTTGTATAATTTGAAATTTTACGCTTTAGCTTTTCTAACATTAATTGCTATTAGCAGTGTCATCCTCTTTTTTACCGCCATCTCACAAACGATGACAACAGCGCTTGGTGTAAGTGTTGGTTATTTGCTTATTTGTTTCGCTTATCCAAACTTTATACAGTTGTTCTCATCAATTGCAGGGAACGAAAAAATGATAAATATATTTTTCACGTCTATTCCGATGATCCAATGGGAAGGGATCACGATGATGTTGGCAGAGACACCTTATCTTCTTGGTTGGATGTTACTGATACTTATAAGTTATTTTATACTGTTTCAGTTATTACTCCTTTTTGTAACAAGGAAAAAAGATATGTTTATATAAAGGATGATTTTATGAAAAATCTTATATTAAGTGAATATGAGCGGACATTTAAAAGAAAAAAGACGATGATTGGCTTACTTATAGTCTGTTTTGTTTTAGCGTTTGAATGTGTCTTTCTATATGCAATGGATGGGGTTAGTTTTTATGATGCGGAACATGCTGTAAAGTTAAATTCGATTAATACCGCACCATTCTTTTTACGTGAATTAGGGATATTTCTGTACTTTGTCTTAATTCCGATGTTTGTTGTAGACAGCTTTAATGGGGAGTATTCTTCCGGGGCTTTACGGCTTGTATTAATTCGTCCCCAAAATAGAATAAAAGTACTGTTAGCAAAATGGTTTGTTCAAGTAAGTATATTTTTAGGGATTATGATCTTTACTTGGATAGTTGCTACGGTGTTTGGTATTTTGTTTATGCCGCATGTTGAGGAAACGACCTTTTATCAAACAGACGCAATGAATCCATTTGCTGGACTGCTTTATACGGTAGTCTTCTATGGCATTGCCTTCGTCATCATCATTGCGGTCATTGGCCTGTGCAGTTTGATCAGTGTGTTAATGCCAAATCCAATTTTGGCTTATGCTGGAACAGTAGTGACACTTGTCGGGAGCCTGTATATTCATGATGTTTTTGATTACTTCTTAACAACGGATTCAATATTCAAAGTGCTTGGTGAACCTCAAGCTGCATTTTTTATAAGCTTATTTTTAATCATCTCGATCAGTAGTATGATAAATATAGGAATTTGGAAAATGAAACAGTGGATGGGATGAGCAAACCATGACTAAAGTTTTAATTGTGGATGATGAACAGGACATTGTTGCCTTCATTACAGATTCCCTTCAGGATCAGGGCTATGAAGTCATAACAGCTTACAATAGTGAAGAGGCACTAGCTTCACTTGTGAGCAAGCCGGATATCATCATTCTTGATGTGATGATGCCCGGAATGAGTGGGCTCGAACTTTGTGATCGAATTCGAAAAAATATCGACTGCCCCATTATCTTTTTGAGCGCAAAAAGTAATGAGGAAGATCGAATTAAAGGATTACTAGTAGGTGGCGATGATTATTTAGTTAAGCCTTTCAGTATGAGAGAACTGCATGCTCGAATCATCGCTCACTTACGCCATGAACAAAGGAAAGCCAGAAAGAATATGAAACATTTGTACTTTGGAAATCTCATGATTGATTTGGATGGTTATGCTGTCTTTTATCAACATCAAGAAGTTGCTTTTACAATAAAGGAATTTGAATTAATCAAACTACTGGCTCTTCATGCTGGGCAAGTCTTTTCACGTGAGCAAATTTACGAAAAGATTTGGGGGTATGATGCAGAGGGAGATTCATCTACGGTAACCGAACATATAAAAAAGATCCGTGCAAAGTTATCAAGTGTTAGCAAAGATTCACCTTATATTGCCACAGTCTGGGGAGTAGGATATAAATGGGAAAAGCAGTGAGACCTATTCGCAGGCAAATCGTAACATCTTTTTATAAAATATTATTTTTTAGTATGGGTGCGACGATTTTGACATGGGGGATGATCTTTTTCGTTTTTATGTATTACGACAATAAGTTACAACCCGCTAATTATTACGAAAATCAAATTCCCGCCATCCTTGAGTATGTGGAACAATTGCAGGGAAAATTGTTATTAAAAGAAACGAAACAAGAATTGGAAGAGCAGATTCCGTTAGAGGGAATGGATTATCAGGTACTGGATAAACACGGGGGACTTTTATATGGTTCTACATCGAAATCATATATTCAAAATGAAAAAGATTTGTTCGATAGTCTTAACCAAAACTTATATATGGGTCATAATATAATTCGATTTTACCCTGTATTTAGTCAAAATGGTGATTTCTTAGGAGCAATAGGTTTTCGTTATAAATTGACGCTCGCAGCTTCTAATCCGCAATTAGGACTCATCATTATCTTACTTGGATTTGTAGTTTTTATTTGCCCATTCATGTATTTTTCGTTATTTTCCCTTTTAATAGGGAAGAAGTTTAGTAAACAAATGGAAAAACCGTTTCACTCTTTAATGGAGGGTGTAAAGAAAGTTCAAAACCATGATTTAAATTTCAAATTGGTTGAATTTAAAACAGTGAAGGAATTACAGCAACTAGTGGCGGCATTTGAGGAAATGAGGGTTGCTTTGAAGGACTCCTTAGAACGCCAGTGGCAAATAGAAGAAGAGCGTAAGGAAATGGTGGCAGCGATTGCTCATGATCTTCGGACTCCACTGACGATTATCCATGGTCATGTGGAAGGGTTGCTTGATGGCGGAGTAAGAGATAAAGAAAGACTAGAACGTTATTTACAAGCCATTTTTACAAGCACGGAAAGAGCGGTTCAATTAATGAATCAGTTAAACACTGTATCCATTATTGATCACCCTCAATTTTCAATCGAATATCGATCAGTTAATGTGGAGGAGTTTATTAAGAATAAATCCAATGAATATGATATTCTTTGTACGGAAAAAAATATTTTCTTTATCACTTCAATTAACATTGAGTCATCACATTTCAATGTCAACATGGATCCGCAGCGAATATCGCAAGTATTAGATAATATTATAATGAACAGCATACGTCATACACCGAAAAATGGAACAATAGAATGGAAAACAACAACCAATGGAGATACCGTTACTTTTGATATAACAGATAACGGTCCTGGTTTTCAAAACGAAATCACGGAAAGAGTATTTACCAAGTTTCATCGGGAAGATCAATCGAGAACAGGAACAGGAGCCCATTTTGGTTTGGGCCTTTATATTGCATATATAATCGTTAAAAAACATCATGGCACCATTTCGGCCCAAAATCATCCCGAAGGTGGAGCTTGTATAAAGGTGACCATCCCAAACCCCAGGCAGTAAAAATTCATGGAACTCTATCTTGCAGGCACATATTGGTTCAAATTATAAGTCCTTTGCAGTTGGATATAGTATCTAATATTTCCAAAGTGGAACGAAAGGACTTTCCTTTGAAGTTTAACTTACTGATTTTAGAAAAAATAAAAGAGCTCATTTTGGATAAACAGCGATCAAAATGAGTCCTCTTATTTGTTCATGTTTAACTTTATTTCAACTCCAACCTTTAGATTTAGTTGTGGCAACACCGTTATCCATGAAGTAAACTGAAGAATATGAGTAAGAAGATCCCACGATACACAATTATTTAATGTTAGTTAATAGTGGGAAACTCTTGAACAAAGAGGTACACATTTCATGAGATCATTTATACAGGCTTTCAAGGCCAAGAGATGTACGTACATCACGTTGGAAACTATATTTCTAGTACATATAGAAACGCCCCCTTTGAAAGGGGCAAAAAGGTTATAACGGCTTCTATTTATAACGGTTTCTATATTGTTGTACCCCTCAATTTTTACCGATTTCTAATCATTGCTCATCCATTTTTCCGTCTTTTCAGGACAAACCTAAAAGAGTACCGTCTACTTCTTGGCAAAGTGTTTCTCCTTTCAGCGTCACGTAAACGGTTTTCTTCTTGATTTAATGGATTTCTGGTGATTAATTACCAAAATAGGCTATGCTGATAGAAACAAATAGAACAACAAGTCCCAATACTACATATATCCATGACAATCTTTTTATATTATATTTTAAAGAGGTTTTCTCGTAATCAATTGATCTTGCCAATTGATCTTCGGGAGTATCCCCCTCTTCTTCATATTTCTTCAATTGTCTTGTAACGTCTCTTCCTACAAGAAACGTTCCCACAAGAGCAGCTATGCTTGTTATAACACCAGCAATAATCATGTATAATGTCATAGAATTCACTCCTACCATGCTATTTTTATCTCAGATGAATTTTTTCATACCGATCTCTCATTAATCATAATAAATTTAATGAGACATTAGACCATCCAATCCACTACCTTTTTCCTCATCCACTTTTTTGACTGAATAAAATATGACCCATGGATTAATCCATGGGTCAATCTTAACCAGACTTGCTAATGATGGAGTATTTCTTATCCGGAGCCGGAGCTTTTTAGTGCGCTGGCAAACCTATAGATCCCTTCTTCAATTAAGTGCTTTTCTCCTCGCCCAAACGAAAAACGTATACTCCCTTTTTCAGAGCCAAAAATACTTCCTGGAACAAAAGCTACTCCTTTTTTCATAGATGCATCCAGCAACTTATATTCATCAATCTGTTCATTTAACTTACACCATAAATGAATTCCGCCTTCTGGTACAATAAAATCCGTTTCAACTTCCGACAAATTCAGTAGGGCTGATATGATTAAATCTCTACGCTCTTTAAGATGTTTTCTGAGCAAGGAGATATGTAAGTCAAAATGTGGTGATCCTAAAAATTCATTTGCTATCCATTGAGGAAAAACGCTGTGCCCAAAATCCACTTGTTGTTTGGCATCTGCCAACTTCTCAATCACCTTCTGTGGTCCGATTATCCATCCTATTCTTAATCCAGATGCAACAATCTTAGAGAGCGAACTAATATACACAACATTTCCGTTCTCATCCATCGATTTTAAACAAGGGCCTATATCCCCGTTAAACGAAGTTAAGCTATATGGATCATCCTCTATAATCGGAATTCCGTATTCTGAAGATAATTCCAGAATTCGTTTACGCCTGTTTATGGACAACTTCGTACCTGTTGGGTTTTGATGATCCGGATTCAAAAAAAGCATTCGAATCCGGTGTTTTCTTTGAAGTTCTATAATAGAATAAGGATTCACACCATATCGATCAATTGGTAATGATAAAATTCTAAGTCCAGCAGATTGAAAGAGAGGCAAAGAATAGGCATACGAGGGGTTTTCAATCGCTATAGTATCTCCTGGTTTTAGCAAACATTGTACAATAAGATGAAGGGCTTGTTGTGCCCCGGAAGTAATTAATATTGATTCTGGACGGACGCATATATTTTTATAATTGTATAAGTGATTAGAAATGGTCTCACGCAGCATCTCATTTCCATGCGGATGATCATATCCTAAATGACCACTGAAAGGCTGCTTTATTAAAATCGAACGGAATTGATCAACAGGGAACAGGTCAGGTGCTAATTCGCCACTTGCCAAATTAATTAACGCATTTTTCTGAGTTTCTGTACGAATTTTCTGTACTAACGGGAGATTGGGTAAAAAAGAACCGTCTTCCACATATCTTCCCCAGTTCGGTATTCGTTTGTGGGATATCCCCCATATATCTGTATTTATGTGCGTTCCACTTCCTATTTTTCTTTCCACTAGTCCAATAGATTCCAATTCATTATAAGCAGCTACAACAGTACTACGATTTACATTCAGCTTTTTGGCTAATGCACGTTCAGATGGCAAGCGGGTATCAGGAGAAAATTCTCCTGATGAAATTTCCTTTTCTATGTATTCTGCAATTTGTTTATAAATAGGTTTTTTAGCCGAACGGTCCGGTGTGAATTCCATTAGTATCGTCCCCAGTATCCTGATAACTTTATTAGGTTAACGAATAAATGCCATTTCTTTTTCAGCAAGAGCATCCTCTAACCACTTAGGATGCATGTTCAACAAGTTTTCAGGCAGGTTTTGCAGGTCAAAAAATTTAATGTCAAGTGATTCATTTGAATTACATATAAGTTCTCCACCAGTAATTTCTGCAAGAAAACAAGTTGTTATAAAATGTACGACTTTTCCATTTGGGTAAGCAAACACCTGTGAAAGAGGGTCAGAATAAACACCAATTAATTTTTTAATCTTAATATCTAAATTCGTTTCCTCTTTCATTTCTCTGATAGCAGCATCAGAAACTGTTTCCCCTATTTCTATATGTCCTGATGGAATACCCCACAGCCCTACATCAATTCTTTTCTGTAACAAGACCTGATTCTTTTCATTAAAAACAATAACTGCAATACCCGCTTTTATTTCATCAATATTTCTCATTTATTAATGCTCCTTAAAAGGAAAGTTTTAAAGTAAGAACAGACATAGATTTTTCTTGAACACAGACCAGTACAACCAGCCTCTGGACCTCAAAATCTCTTTAATTGAAAAAGCTGAAAGTGTTCTACTTATAAACATTTTGACTCTATTCTATATGTACGCTATTAAATTGCACGGCTGCATCCAGGTCTTCTTGTTCAAGATACAGATATATCTCGTTCCGTTTTATTAAACTACCGCTAATGATACGGTATCATTTTTTGTCTTCTCTTTCGAGGAAAAATTCACTCTCACCTAGTATAGTTTTCTAAAAAGAAGTTTATCTAAAGAGAGTTTTTTCAATAAAAACACCCATTGCACAATAATGATTTGCCTTGCACAATTATAAAATAAATGGCAAGTATTGTTAATTAAGCTTTACCTGCCATTTGATGAAAGTATTTTAGATTCTTCGACCGCTCCATCGGGACATTCCTAGTTGGCAGCTTTTTTTATGGTTTGAACTGTATACATGCTTACTTCAGTTCTTAGAAGATAATCTGGCTTTGGTTGTTCCTTTTTTGCTCTATGACCTGCTAAGTGGGCATCACTTTTCTCCCAATTTTTCCAATGATCCTCTGATTCCCATCGTATCATAGCCACAACAGTTTCCTCACCACGTCGAGCCTTCTCTTTCATAACAGTAACATCAATAAACCCGTCCTGTTTTTCAATAATACCTTCCTTGCTAAATTGCTCAATAACTTTATGTGCATTTCCCTCGGTGACAACCATTTTTCTTATCATTATATACAAGAGATCTCCCCCTCTTTCCAAGATTCACCTAATTGATAACGTTTATCATTATCAATTATATGATAGAATAAGACTTATGTGTCAAGCTAATTAAAAGCATAACAATCCCTAGTACACTACTAAAAATATGTTGATTAATATGGCTATTTCGATCTACCATAGAATGGGACACCTCTTCTGTTATAGTAATTTAAGGGATTCTTACTTTGCTAACAATAAAGGTGTTTTTTCATTTCTATCCATTTTCCAGCCAGAAAACGGATGAGCTCTGCTTCTAAAAAACAGCGACGGCATTTATTATATTGTTACGATAGATTCAGCATTGCCCCCTGTGCTTTAGTAAAAATATCGTGTGAAAGGAAATAATCATGAAACTTGACCGGCTTTTAGCGATGACAATGATTTTAATTAATAGGGAACGTGTGCGGGCACAAGAGCTTGCAGAGACATTTAATGTTTCCGTCCGAACTATTTACAGAGATATTGATACGCTTTGTCAGGCAGGGATTCCGGTTATAACGTTTCAAGGTACGAATGGCGGGATTGGCCTGATGGAAGGTTATCGGCTTGATAAAAATATACTGACAGATGAGGAACTTCAGGCAATTGCCATTGCGTTAAAAAGCGTTTCAACATCCTATGATGATACAAACACTAAATCGGTACTGGAAAAAATAACCAGTTTAACCGAACAGAATCAAGAATCTATTTTTATTGATTTTAGTCCGTGGGGGGGTAACCCTTTACTTAAAAAGAAAATCTCATTATTAAAAGAGGCCATTACAGCAACAAATTGTGTAAATTTCTGTTATTTAAAACCAAATGGTGAAAAGATGGATCGGGAAGTTGAACCACATACGCTAGTTTTAAAGGGACGATCTTGGTATTTATATGGTTATTGTCTAAACCGGAATGACTTTCGGTTATTTAAGTTAACAAGAATGAAAAATGTATGCATGAATGAAAAAAAATTCGTTAGACGAGAGATCCAATTGGCGGAATCACCCTGGGATCTTGACTGGTATGATCCGAAAAATATCGTTTCCCTGAAAATCATATTTGACGAATCCATACGTAGATCAATGGATGAAATGTTTGAGGATGAGCAAATGACCATCGATCATAAAACGGGAAAGTGTCAAATCATCATTGAAATGCCGGAGAATGATTGGATGTATGGCTTTTTACTTAGTTTTTTGGACAATGTAGAGGTTGTGGAACCAATGCGTGTTCGCAATCGATTAAAGCAATTATCCCAAAATATTTACAGGAAGTATAAATAAATATTTTGCAATATGACAAACAGTTGTCATATTACAGTTCGTATAATGATTTTCAGAAAAGGAGGAGATACCATTGACAGAAATTCAAACCTTTTGTCAAAGCTGCGGCATGCCAATGACAGATTCCGAATTATTCGGAACTGAAGTTTCTGGTGAAAAGAATGATGAATATTGCCGCTATTGTTATGACCAGGGAGATTTTTCACAACCGAATTTGACGATGGAAGAAATGATTGACTTTTGCATTTCAGTGTTAAAAGAGGATGGAATGGAAGAGGAAAAAGCAAAGACGATGTTAAAAAACACGATTCCTTTTTTGAAAAGGTGGAAAAAGAAGGAGCCAACCATCACACCCAAAATCATTAAAAAAGAGGCGTTCACCGTTTTAGGAATAAGCTCGAGAACTTCGAATGCTGCAGAAATAACTGGGGATGGAGAAATCCCCAAAATATGGGACAGGTTTTTCAGTAAAGAAATTCAAGGACAATTCTCTAAACAGGGAAATGAAACTCCGATAATTGGCTTGTATTCAAACTATGAGAGCGATGTTTTCGGTGCATATACTTTTGCGGTCGGAAAGGAAATTTCCAATAAACAAACTGTTATAGAAGGTTTCCAGGTTTTTCACGTCCCACAAGCGAAATATGCTGTTTTTACGACAGAGGTTGGTCCTGTTTTAGAAATTGTTCCAAAGGCCTGGTCTGCCATCTGGCGATGGTTTGAAGAAAATAATTATGAGCGTACTTATACTGGTGATTTTGAGATATATGATGAAAGAAGTATCGATCCGAATGAAGCCCAGATAGATATTTTTGTTGCCATTCGATAAGAAAAAGGATGATTATTTGTGTAAATACGATCGTATTTTCAAATGTTAGATAGTATTTCAGTTTAATAGTGAGACCCTTTTGCTGTTGGATATATAAACCTATCAGCCTCAAGAGTGATGATTATTTTTCGGCAATATCCTGCTTTCGATCGAGATGAAATGATCTTCTTCAGGACACAAGCATCATCATAAGAAGCTGGAATATTAACAATAGAACTAAGCCCTTACTGTCTAAAGGTTGGTAAGGGCTTGCCCTTTTTATTAAGGTCATATTACTGTACTACTCCCATAATTCTGCATTAAATCAACCAGATATTCTACGTCTTCTCCAACGCCATGGATAAGAGCCGAGCCACGCTTATGCTGCAAGCTTAACACCCTGTTATCATAATAAAACTCTGCCACTCGTAATTAGCGAAGCAACACCTGCCGTTTTGATCCCATTATTACGTAGTGATTCACCTTCTCTTTTCTGCTGCTATTGCACATTTATTCCACATTAAAATAATGCCGATTAATAGTAAAACCACACCGAAAATGCACACTGTCATCACTCCTATCATCATCCCCATTTTCTCACTCCAAATCAATTTGATTAATATGACGAATTGTCCATACTACGAGACCAAATGCCACGAATGCTAAAATGACAGGAATATACCAGATACTTGCAAGTGAAAAGTCTGGACCAAAGGACTGGCATGAAATACAAACGACCAAAATAGACGCAACAATTGTCGCAGGGACTGAATACTTTTTCATTCCAAAATATAGAGGAACAAGAGAAGCACCTGCACTTGCAAAGCAAAATAACATAGCTCTCGGCAATTCGTTGAAGAAATCATTCATGGTAACCTCTAAACCAACTACAAGCGGAAAAAAAGAGTTCAATAATATGAAAATACCATTTACAAAAAGGTTAGCTACAATCATTGATACAAAGGTAAAAAGAAAAATAAGAAGCAACTTCGTAATGATTAATTTCTTACGATTTACCGGATAAGAAAACATCACTAAAACTGTCCGGTTTTTAAACTCTGAAATCACCATTTTTGCAATCAGGACACCCGCAAAGACAGTAAAACTTCCTCTTGCAATAGCGCTGCTTATTGTAAAAAAATGAGCCGCTGTTTGAAATTCAAGCCCGTTCTCGTGACTTTCTATTATTGGAATTCCACAGGCTAAGACCGTTATACAAAAAATCACAATGATACTTGCTTTAAAAAAATTATTGACTCGGTATTTTTGTAGTTCTAATTTCATCAAATGGTACAAAACATGTCATCTCCTACAAATCGCTTTTCATCTTCTTCAAAAAATACTCTTCTAATGTTACTCGTTTTTGTTCGATCGATTGAATTTGTATATGCTCTAATATCAATACCCTTGAAATCATTGTACTTGGAATTGGTGAATCATAAATTCGTATCATTCCATCTTTTAATACTTTAAAATTCTGAATACCGAATCGTTCATGAAGCAGCACCGCTGCTTTTTGAGGCTGCTCCACAATCATTTCAATATACTCAGTATTTTGCTTTCGGATATCTTCCATTGATATTTCTTCAATGACACGACCTTTTTTAATGATCCCAATCGTATCAGCAATTTGTTCAATTTCACCGATAATATGACTCGAAATCAAAATCGTCATACCATATTCTTTATTCAATGTCTGAAATAAATTTCGCATTGATTGAATCCCTTCAGAATCCAGCCCATTAATCGGTTCATCCAAAATTAATAGTTCAGGCTTTGTCAAAATTGCTCGCGCCACACAAAGTCGTTGACGCATACCAAGCGATAAGTTTTTAGGTAGCTTTTCTCCAACACCTTCAAGGCCAACCTTTTCTAAGGCATCTTCAATCGCCGTGGGATGATGGTAGCCCATATAAGCACAATGCAATTCTAAATTTTTGCGTACAGTTAGATTTTCATAAAAGATGGGATATTCTATCATGCTCCCAACTCGTTTCAAATAGCCAAAGGATTCTTCTTTAACCTTTTCACCGAACAGCCAGCGTTCGCCTGATGTTGGATTGATCATATTCATCAAAATTTTCATTATCGTTGATTTTCCCGCTCCATTTGCACCTAAAAATCCGTAAATTTCACCTTTACGAATATGTAAGTTTACATTAATTAATGCTTCATGGTCTTGAAAAACTTTTGTTATATTTTTCAGCTGCACAACAAATTCCATATCTCCTGCCTCCCCCTCACAAATTCATTCTAAGCACCGATCTTTTCTTATTTCTGTCTTATTTCTTACAAAAATCTTACGTTTCGCTCAGCGCTTCCATTGAATCGTAAAGTTTGTTTCTTTATAAGGCTTGGACGCTACTTGAATTACACCATCCATTGCCTCCACTAATCGTTTTGTAATTGTCAGACCTAATCCACTTCCTTGAAATGCTTTATTGCGTGATTCTTCTAACGTATACATTCGTTCAAATACACGCTCCTGCTGAATTTCATCCAAACCTTTTCCACGATCTATGATTTGAATAGTAATAAATTGCTTATCTTCACATAAATGAAGTCCAAACCAGTTACCATCAGCTCCGTATTTCAATGCATTCGAAATTAAATTATTAAAAATTCGATTTAACGCCTCTTCATTCCCTCTCATCCAAATCGGTCTATCCGGCAACTGAATATCCACTTCAAAGCCTTTCGTTTCAATCAATTCGTAAAAAGCAAGCAAATTTTGTTTAGCAATCTCCGTTAAATTTACACGCTCTAATTCAATCACCTGGTCACCGGATTCCAATTTTGCCAAGTCAAAAAAGGTATTCATTAAATGTATTAGCTCATTAGCTTTTCTTCGTACTTTTCTTAGTAACTGCGCTTGTTCCGATGCAGGCAAGTTTGATTGATTCTCCAGCATTTCCAAATAACCAACAATAACGGTCAAAGGTGTTTTCAAATCATGTGAGATATTCGCAAGCATCCGTTTCATTGATGCCTCTGTATGTATAAAATTTCTTTCATGTTCTCTACTTCGATCAAGCAGTTGATTGATTTGCATCATTAAATGAACGACCTGCTTATCGTCTGTTACAATTTGAATCTGCTCTCTTGTAGAATCCATCATAATTCCTTCTAACTTTTCTGCCATATAACGTAAATGTTGATCTTTTTCTTGCTTTGCACGATACTGTAAAAACAAAATAATACATAAAAACATAACCATAATGCTCAATAAAACAATCATTCGAATTCACCTAATTTATAGCCAATTCCCCAAAGCGTCTTAATGTATTGAGGCTTCGAAGGATTGTCTTCAATTTTTTCTCGAAGTCGTCGGATATGCACATTAATAATATTTTCATCGCCGTAATATTTTTCATTCCAAACAGAACGATAGATTTGCTCTTTTGTAAAGACTTTTTTCGGATACTCAATGAACAAACATAAAATCGCCCATTCTGTCGCTGTCAAATTCAGTATCTCTCCATTTTTAGTTACTTGATGATTTTCTCGATCCAACTGAATGTCGTGCACTTGAATAATAGATGATGCGACTGGCATTTTGTCTTCTGCATATTGTGTCGAACGCCGAATTAAAGCTTTCACTCGTGCAGATAACTCTACCATTGAAAAAGGCTTAGTTACGTAATCGTCAGCACCAAATCCTAATCCCAGTGCCTTATCTACATCACTATCTTTTGCTGATAAAATCATAACGGGCGTAAAACTTTTTGTCCGTACAAGCTGTAAAAAATCCATTCCGTTTAACTTTGGCAGCATCAAATCCAGCAAAATTAAATCATAAGAGTTATTCATGAACTTCTCCATCGCTTCTTCTCCATCATAGGCACACTCTACCTGATAATGTTCATTTGTTAAGTGAATATTGAGCATTTCGCTAATTTCTATATCATCTTCCACTAATAAAATTTTTCGCTTCTCCATTTTTTCTCCTTTTTTCGTGATGAACTTTCCATAATGATAGCAAGATTTTTTACGAATCAGTGAAAAAAGTGATTTTACTTCAATTAAATATACTTTTCACAACTATCATATTACCATTTCGAAAACCGAGAATACTTTCCACCCCATGATTATACTGGTAATCAACAAGATTAACATCGTCATACACAGGACATTCCCCTAAAGCCTGAACCAATGATGGGTGCACAATGATAAAAAGCCGCTATCTTTTTTCAGCGGCTTTTTTCTTAACATTTTTACTGATGTCAATTGCTATCTCAGCAAAACTCCTGTGAAGTTTTTCAATCTCATCCTGGGTCGGCTCCCTTTTTGGAACATGAAGTTTTATCAGTCCGTGCTTACCCTGAATCTCAATAATGTCATATTCCTCCACATTCTTCTTATGCCGTTTTTTTCCAACTTCTGTAGCGGAGCTCCTATCTTTAATGAGTAAATTTTTTCCCTCTGATAGTTTGCTTGAGCAAACTGACTGTCTATTTTTCTCTACTGCCAATGCATTGGCTCTCATGAACAGGTCACTTCCTTCTCTTGATGTTCAGCCAAGGGCAATATGATTATATGAGCATACAGGCAGTCCACATTACGCCTCTTGATCATTTCTTTTTTGATCTTCGGCTTTTCTCTTTTAGACAGTCAAATCTTCATCAATTCTTATTGCTTTTCCTCTTATATTTTTCCCTATAATAGGTCTTTCCTATAATGAAAAAAGACTCGGAATTGACCACCCTATCTTTTGGAATTCACGGTCTATAGCAAATGTGTTCCTGCTATCACTTCTGCCATCTTACAAGCTTTCTTCAAGAGGCTAGGTTTCATCTGAATCGGAATTCTTCGTCTAAAAAAGCCCATCTACTTATGTAGACGGGCTTTGCCTTAAAACTTATACCGCTTTTCAACTTTATATAGACACCGTGATCTCAAAGGAATATTCATTTCAGAGAACTGGCCTTTCGTCTTCTTTTTTGTCTCAGACTTTTCCATAAAGAGAACTTTCTAGCCACTTTTTTTCCATCTTGCCTGTTTTATGAGGGGAAGTTATGACGCTCCTTTTTCTTTCAAACCTGTGAATTGGAACCTGCATTCATTATTGATTTTATTGGGATAAATAGATTTTATATATAGAAGTTTCTTCGTCGATAGACCTTGCGATTTCAAATGCTTCTTGCTGGCTTTTATTATTGTTTATTATTTCGTACATAAACCTTATAAGAAACATTAAATTAGAATTACCATCTATATAATCATCTGGACCTATATAAGAATGGCAACCGCTTTTAAGAAATGCCTTTGCTAAAGATTCTCTCCCTAACGTACAACCTGCTGCAATAACTTTTACACCTTTCAATTTAGAAAATCGCAGTACATCTTGAGCATTAAAAAACTCCCCCCTTGGCTCATCAAGTTCATAGATATCTTCACCTAATTCATTCATACAAAACCTTCCTTCATCACCATGGAAGTTTAATATTAGATAATCAATTTTATCTTCTCGATCTTCACCAGATAATACCTCTACTAAATCATTTGGTCTTCCTATCCAATGCATAGTGACCCGTGCCCCAAAGTATTCAAGTGTTGATCGTAATGCATATGATTCCATATCACAATCATGACCTACTGCTAAGCTAATATAAAATTCAGGTTTGCTCATTTCTATATCCCCTTTTTATATTCACATCGTTTTATTGTCCTCAATTCTGATACTAAAAGTTTTCAGACCTTACTTTCATACATTTAAAGTCACCTGGCTAATCAATATCCCCTTCCATTCACACATGATTAAAATCTTTATATTATCGCGTTTAAACGAATCGAAATTGATGACAAATCCACATCATTAACAACATAAGAATAAACCGAATATCTTTTAACTTTTTTAATAATTGTCTGATTCGATGTTGGATATATATGTCACAAGAGTATGATACCAAATGAAAGGGGCATTTTCATTGTCAGTAGCAAAGAAGACAATTGAAACATTCGGGATTACTTCTATAATTAATTACCTCAGAAAATCCCGGCAAGATGAAGAACGTGAAAAGAAAACGGGAGAAGATACTCTTCATGAGCAAAAAAAATTAATGGACCGCGTGTTATCCGAATTTGGGCTCCCATATGAACAGCGTCCTGAAATTGGTTCCGGTGACAAGATTGCAACCCGGCCAGTCTTTAAGCAAGTAATAATAGACTTAGATAGAGGCAAGTTCGACGCTATTGCTGTCAAGGAAATTTCTCGGATGGGCAGGGGATCATACACGGATATGGGAACTATTTATGACCTTATTATTGAAAAGAGAATATTCATCATTACTCCATGGAAGATTTATGACCCCACGAACCCTTCAGATTTGCGTCAAATTCGCTTTGAATTGTTTATGTCAAGAGAAGAGTTTGAAACGACCAGAGAGCGATTAACCGGCGGCAGATACAACGCTGCTATGGAGGGGAAATGGGTAAGCGGTCCTGCCCCATTTGGATATGATTATAATCATGAAACCAAAAAACTGATAATGAATGAAACTGAAGCCGAAACCGTAAGATTGATATTTGATTTTTACGCAAATGGTATTATCTTGAATAACGGCAGACGGAAACTGGTCCAATTCCGGGCGCTGGCAACATACTTGACACGAATAGGTATAAAAACACCAAAAGGTAAGAAAAATTGGGGTGTCGCAAGCCTGCGTTACTTGCTCGAAAACGATCTTTATATAGGAGTTTTGCGGTATAACACCACCCAAACAACAACAGACGGAAAAAAAGTCCCCAGGCCCCAAGATGAGCATATAATTGTACGCGATGCACATCCCCCTATCATCGACATGGATACTTGGAACAGGGTTCAATATAGAATAGAAAATCGTGAAGGAACCACAAAAACAAAGTTAGACTTTGAACCGAACGAATTGGCTGGATTGTGTGTATGCAAAATGTGCGGACGAAAATTCATTCGAAGACATTCTAAACGAAAGTATAAAAAAAAGGATGGCTCTTATAGTGTTTATATAAAAGATTTTCTTTTTTGCGGAACAACCGGTTGTACTTATGTAAAATTTACTAGCATAGAAGAGGATCTGTTAGAAACACTCAGATTTTTGAAAGGACTTGACCCCATCGCTTTAGAAGCCCAGTTAAATCGTATACGCATAGAAGAAAAGCCCAGTCGTGCAAAAGACGATATGAAAGAGTATATAAAAATACGGGAAGAAGAAATTAAACGAAGAATGAATTTTATTTATGATAAATACGAAACAGGAATTTACACGGATGAGATGTTTCTAGAAAGGAAAGATGAGCTAGATAAGGAATTAGATAACTTAAAAAAAGTTAAAGTGGATGATGACATTCAGGAAGAAAGAAAGCGAATCGATATCAAATTAGTGAAAAGCAACCTTACGAATATTTTAGAAGCATACAAAAAGGCAGATAGCAAATCAGTCAAAAACCAGTTGCTCCACTTGGTCTTCAGTCAAGTAAATATAGAAATCCTTGAAAAAGGAAGGGGAAGAAAGGCCGCTGTCCATATGATTGAACCTTATTTAAGAAGCAGTTTCTTTACTCCGGAGAGCGTATGAGCATGGACGTTCTGTCATGGGCGTTCTTTAGTGCCATGAGTATCATACGGGTGAGTCAGTCAAAGCGTTGGCAAATTTACTCATAGAGTTTCCCGTCAATGGAGCAATAACCATGCAGTCTAGCGGCTCTTTCGGTCCCAACGGTTCTGCAGCGACAATCGAATCGATGACTTTCCTGCCTGCAGCCTGTTCTATTCTGGTAATCCAGTCATCACTCTCTCCAAATTTAGTATCTGTGCTTTTGACGGTATAAGTCACAACAGGAACAACCTCAGCTCCAGCATCAGCCAGCTTGCCAATCTCCGGTATCACAGCATCATACGTACAGTGCGATCCAGTTAAACCGAAACCGATACGTTTCCCTTTTAAGCTCATCTTTTTTCTTTCCCCTTTCGGTTTTCAAGCTCTTCTTCCAGCAATTGCGATAGAACATTCGCCAAGATTTGTCCCGCTGTTTTCGGTGCAACGATTCCCGGTAGTCCGGGGGCCAAGAGAGCTTTGATCCCGCGTTTCTCCGCATAACGGAAGTCTGTCCCGCCAGGCTTGGAAGCCAAATCAATAATTAACGTATGGGAAGGCATTTGAGCAATGACTGCTGCGTCGACTATAGGATATGGTACTGTATTAATGCAAATATCTATATCTTTGACTTCATTCCTCAGATCGTTTAAATAAAATGGCTGCAATCCCATTTCGGTGATCCTTGCAATATGTTCGCTCTTTCTTGCCCCCACTTTCACTTTTGCTCCAAGCAATGAAAAAATCCGGGCCACAGTCATTCCGACTCTCCCCAAACCGAGTACGGCTATGGAAGACTGGTGGATTGTTATGTCTGTATTTTGTATGGCCATCATAATCGTTCCTTCAACTGTAGGGATCGAGTTATATATAGCTACATCATCTCTTTCAAACAGATTGACCAGCTTCCGATTCGACTTTTTTATGATATTATCCAGGTACTTGTTGCTGATCCCTGAATATACAGTACAATGAGATGGCGTCTGTTGAAGGATTTTTTCTGTTAAAATAATTTTTTCACTCGAGAATATCGTTTCCACTTCCCCTTCCAAACTCGTTCCAGGTACTGGTAAGATAATCGCATCTATATGGGAAAAATTTAGGTCATGGAGCTTCTCTTTCACAGCTCCGGAAAAAGGCTGTTCCAGTTGTTCAAAACCGGCAAGGTATAATTTTGCGTCAAGCTCCGTCAATTTTCTTATTATTTCCAATTGCCTTGCATCTCCGCCCATGATAACAATCTGCATATCCGTCAACATCAAAGTTCCATCACCTTCTTTCGCTCGTGCTGTATCCCTCTGCAACCTTATTGTATGATTGCACAAAAAATAGAGTGCTTGGACGGTTTCCAGCACTCTAATTAATGGATCCTCTTTGATTTTTTACGAATGAATTATAAGTTGTAATACAAATAAATAAAGCATGATCCAGCAAATAAAAATAATCGTAAACTTCAAATTCCAATTGGATACTTTTAAAGAGCTCTCTTTTATAATACTAGCCATGAGTCCAAGGGTGGCATTATAAGGGCCGATTAAAAAGGCGGAGATGGCACCCGAAAGCATCGCCACTGCAAGAACAATGGGTGAAATACCAATCACCGCAGGATCCAGCGCGCCGGCCATCAATGATAAGGTAACAGCGGGGTGAAGCCCGACAAAAGCAAATGCCAGTGGGAACAGCGGTAACAATATGATAAAAAACTCTGCACTGATTACACTTATTAAATTGACGATAATATGATTCAGCGTTTCATTGGCACCGGAAATTTTGATTGACGAAATCAAAAATCCGGCAGATAAGTAAATAAAGAACTGTTCTTTCATCCTATCCGGGAAAATGTTAATATGCTCCCTCAGACTGGACATGAACTCTTTTCCTTTATTCAGCATGGATGACCAGATTAAGGAAAAAGGGACCACCAATATAGATACTAGAATCAAAAATGAGTAAGGGAATCGTGCCTCCGCCATTGATATGAAGATATTAAAAACAAGAATCGCGGTGAGAATATGTAACACCCTTCCTGGACGCCCATGGCCAGGTTCTTCAGTTGCTGCAGCAACAGGGCTTTTGGTGGAGACAGACAGATTCAAATCCGGGATACTTTTCATTTTTCTGCCTTCCATAACCCAGTCCAGTAATAGTCCGAAAATACTGAGTGGAATTAATAACGGAAGGATTGAAACCCAACTGACCCCCGTCAACACAATGACAACACCGACTATCGGGGTTACTGGCGCCCAAATGAGCGGCATGGCAAACCCCCGCGTTATTGAGTTGCTCATGAACCTCTCCTTATTTTGAACATGAAAGGATTCCAGAGCCGGTCTAATTGGATAATAGGTCATCGGCAATGTGGCAAGGTTCATAAAAATGCTGAAAAAATAGGAAATTCCGGATGTCATTTTATACAATTGCTTTGCCGATTTGATATTTTTCTGAATAAGATATTGAATATCATTTCCATAATTGCCTAATTTAATAGGTATCGCCAAAATTGGCAAAATAACAAACATCGTGATCAGATCAAGCATGGGGCCAAAAGATAGAATGTATTGCTGCCATTCCGCACCGTCATACCATAGCAAGCCTGCTCCAAGTATTAAGAAGATTCCCCCAAGTAATTTTACAAATGTTTTAACCTGAGGAAAAGTAATACAAACAATGAAAAAGCATAAAAAAGAAATAAAATTTCCAGTTGGAAGCGCTGGAAACAGCGTGGAAATCAAATATAACGAAATAATGGTTAGAAATAAGATCCGAAGCATGACATCCCCCAATTCTTTATAGTCCAATACAGTTAAGAGATTACAATAATTGATGATAGAGTAGTGACTCTTTGCCGTCAAATAAAACTATTTGCATACAAAAAAACCGACCTCCGATTTGACGGAGCGCCGGTCATTTTTCAATTCTAATGATCAGGTACTTCCAGGATAATCATATCCGTGCCGATCGTTCTGATATTTCTCCATGGTACCCGGATTTCACCGCCATTTTTCCTGATCCACTTCCCGGTCGGGATGATCAAGTGATCAATTTCGCCTGTACTGCTGTTAATCTCAAGATCGGTCTGCCCCAAGACTCCCATTCTTTCTGCCCTTTTAAAATCGACAATTTCTTTTCCGCCTAGCTCGCTTAATCGCATAGTGCGCCTCCTTATTAATCCACTCCCTTTGTAAAATATATAGCCTGTTTACGGTTTTTAGAATGGGAAAAACCCCTTTTTAAAAAGGGGTTCCTTTAACTAGGCTGCAATAATAACTTTTCATCCGGACTGATCAGTGCAAGCGTAAATTGATCCGCAAATATCCTATTTGCCATGTCGTTCACACTTTGAATACTGACACGATCAATTTCATCCACGATTTCATCCAAAGTTCTATGGCGTTTCAACAGCAATTCATTTTTTCCATTTCTGCTCATGCGGCTGTTTGTACTCTCAAGTCCGAGCATTAAGTTTCCTTTCAACTGCTCCTTGCTATTCCTCAACTCCTTTTCGGTTATTCCGTCCCTTTTCAACTCGCCAAACGTATTGGTGATTGTCTCGAAAAGATCATCAATCTGGTTGGCCCCTGTTCCTCCGTATATGGTGACAATTCCGCTGTCTTTATACGAAGAATGGTAGGAAAATACCGAATAGGCGAGTCCTCTTTCTTCTCGTACTTCTTGAAAAAGACGGGATGACATACTTCCCCCAAAAATATTATTCATAACAATTAAACTGTATATATCAGGATCACCGATAGCTAGACCTTCAAATCCGATACATAAGTGGGCCTGTTCTGTATCCTTCTGCCTTGAGACATGATTTGCCTTAAAGACGGGCTCTGATTTGGTTTGCCGCCGCCCTTTTCTTTCGAAGGAGCCAAAAAGCCGCTCAACTTCTTTTATGAAAGATTCGTCAATATTTCCAGCAATGGAGATTACGATCTTTTCAGGTGTATAGGTCTCTTCCACATAGGCTCTTAATTTATCCCCTGTGAACGTAGACAGCGTCTGTTCTGTTCCTAGTATCGGATACCCTAAGGGGTGATTATCGAATGCTGCTTTATTAAGCAGGTCATGCACAATGTCATCCGGAGTATCTTCATACATTTTGATCTCTTCGCTGACTACATTCTTCTCTTTATTCAGCTCTTCCTCCTCAAAGGTGGAATTAAAAAACATGTCAGCTAGGGTTTCAAGTGCATACTGCGAATGGTTGTCGAGCACCTTGGCATAATAGCAAGTATATTCTTTTGAGGTAAAGGCATTAACCTGCCCGCCGATTGAATCGAATGCTTCGGCAAGCTCTTTTGCATTTTTTGTAGCTGTTCCTTTAAAAAACATATGTTCAAGAAAATGGGAAATTCCGTTGTTATCCGGCAATTCATCACGTGAGCCGGTCCCCACCCATATGCCGATGGCAACGGACCGGACAGAAGGGATATTTTCTAGTACGACTCTGACCCCGTTTTGGCAAGTATATTTTTTTATCACTGAAGTTCCTCCTGTTCATGATGTAAAAAGAATAGCGGAAGACGGCCGTTTAGGGGCGAGATGCGCTGAAGGTCTGGTCAATGAAACCGTTCTGTGATTTCATTGGCCAAACAGAAGCGGCCTCGATCCCTAGCCGTTTGAAGCTGGCCCTATAGAATAGCAAAAGCCTTGTCCAGCCCCGACAAGCATGAGATGATCCCCGAGGAAGCAGTTCTCAGGCCGCCAAGGGGAAGTCTTGTGCCCGGAAAATGGGCACGCGCTATTTCTCAATTTGCTGGTCTATTTTAAGGATGTGTTCTTCATCCATCAGTTTCGTGACTGTACCAATCCTTAAGTTCTTCTCTCTAATCTGCTTTATCAGCGGGTCAAGTGCTTTCGCTGTAGAATCGGTCGGATGCATTAAAATCATTGCGCCGGGGTGGACTTTGGTCATTACACGGTCAATAATCGTTTCCGGTGATGGCTTTTGCCAATCAATCGTGTCAACTGTCCACATGACTGTCTTCATATCAAGTTCGCTTGCAATTTGAACTGTTTTATCACGGAAACCACCACTGGGCGGTCCGAACCAAACAGGCTTCTCCCCAGTTGTAGCTTCTATAATTTCATTAGTTTTCAA
Organism: Siminovitchia fordii DSM 16014 = CIP 108821; assembly: GCF_000374565.1. GTDB lineage: Bacteria > Bacillota > Bacilli > Bacillales > Bacillaceae_C > Siminovitchia > Siminovitchia fordii. Next base: position 269,644 of record NZ_KB894685.1, read on the forward strand.
TAACTCCTCCCGGACTTTTCCTTCCCCGAGCATTTCCATTTTTGGATGACTGTATGAATGGTTGCCCACTTCATGTCCATCAGCGGCAATCATCTTCGCCAGATCAGGATTTTCCTTCACCCAACGGCCTTCCAAAAAAAAAGTTGCCTTCACGTTATGCTTTTTTAAAGTTGACAGCATTTGAGGCAAATATTCATTTCCCCAGGCTACATTGATCAAGAATCCGACCATAGGTTTATCCGGATGTGCCCGGTAAATGGGAGCCGGAGGCAAATCATCTAAATGGACTTTAGGAGGAATTTGCTTAAAAACAAGCTTACGGGTATCAAAGATTCCTCCTTTCATTTTTTTGTAGGAAGCTTTGATATCCACTTTAACTCCATTATACCCCGGCATCGCTTTCCAAACCCTGTCTATTTTGGCATCCTGAGGCTGAGCATCATATTTTTCAGCAGCACGTACTATCTGCTGATATAATGCATCTGAAGGGGAGTCCACCGGATAAGAATCGTTTACTAACCCATTTAAATAAAGCGTCGTATAGGGATTATTGACAATCAATATTGCTAGGATAGCAATAAGGCCCAATCCTGGCAAGTGTTTTGTATTAATCACGTCCATTTCCTCCTTCAACCAATCTTATGAGGATAATGGACAAGGTAGAACACAGTATCCGGGTACTTGTGTGGCATAGCCTGCTGTACACCGGAACTGAAAAAAGCAAATAATATATGGTACATTTTTTTGCATATGCGGTGGCCTAGATTCATAAATACTTGAAATAAGCCCATAAGCCGAAGATGTCTGTGTATTTGGTCATGCTATCAACTTTTTTATACTCTAAGGTTTATAAAAAAAGCCAGGAAGACCTGGCTTTTTGGGTACTACTGCTTGTCTTGATTCTGTTTTTCTTTCTGCTCTTTAAGAACAGCTTTCCGGGACAGGTTTACCCTTCCCTGATTATCAATCTCCACTACCTTCACAAGGAATTCGTCTCCAATGGAAACAACGTCCTCAACTTTATTGACTCTTTCCTCAGCCAGTTGTGAAATATGAACAAGACCGTCTTTTCCAGGGAAAATTTCAACGAAAGCGCCAAACTTCTCAATGCGCTTCACTTTTCCAAGATACATTTGTCCAACCTCTACTTCACGAACGAGGTCTTCGATAATCTTCTTGGCCTTTTCGTTCATTTTCTCATCGGCCGATGCAATAAACACTGTACCATCTTGTTCAATATCTATTTTTACGCCTGTTTCTTCAATAATTTTATTGATCTGCTTGCCGCTCGGTCCAATGACATCCCGGATTTTATCAGGGTTGATATGGAGAGTAAGAATTTTCGGTGCATACGGTGATAGATGCTCCCTTGGCTCAGAAATCGCGGAATTCATTTTCTCAAGAATGAACATCCGGCCTTCTTTTGCCTGGTGTAGCGCCTCTTCTAAAATTTCACGTGACAAGCCTTCAATTTTTATATCCATTTGCAGGGCGGTGATTCCTTCCGCCGTACCGGCCACTTTGAAGTCCATATCGCCCAGATGGTCTTCCATCCCCTGGATATCGGTTAAAATGGTATAATGTTCTCCGGATTTCACTAACCCCATCGCAATCCCAGCAACCGGCGCCTTAATGGGAACTCCTGCATCCATCATGGCCAGTGAACTTGCGCAAATACTTGCCTGTGATGATGAACCATTCGACTCCAAGACCTCAGATACTAAGCGAATCGTATATGGAAAATCTGCTTCGCTCGGAATGACAGGCTCCAATGCCCGTTCCCCAAGTGCACCGTGTCCGATTTCCCTGCGGCCGGGACCTCTGATTGGGCCTGTTTCACCAACACTGAAGTGAGGGAAATTATAGTGGTGCATGAACCTTTTTGATTCTTCAATTCCAAGGCCATCCAAAATTTGAACATCTCCAAGGGCTCCAAGTGTACATACACTGAACGCCTGAGTTTGACCTCTTGTAAATAATCCGGATCCGTGAGTTCTTGCCAACAGATGTACTTCTGTATGGATAGGTCTGATTTCCTCAGGCTTCCGTCCATCCGGACGGATCTTTTCAACAGTGATCAAACGGCGTACTTCTTCTTTGACAAGTTTATCCAAAACTTGTTTCACTTGTTTGATCAAATCTTCATTATCGCCATCTTCCCGCTCAGAAAAGCTTTCGATAACTTTATCCTTTACTTCCTGGATGGCATCTTCACGTGCATGTTTTTCCTCGACTTGAATCGCAGCAATAAGCTCCTGTTCGCATATGGAACGGACTTCCTGTTCAAGTTCGGAATCAATTTCATACAATTCAATTTCCCTGTTTTCTTTTCCAACCTTTTCGGCAATCTCTTCCTGGAATGAGATCAGGCGTTTGATTTCTTCATGGCCGAACATGATTGCTTCTAACATTGTTTTTTCGGACACTTCTTCCGCGCCTGCTTCCACCATATTGATTGCATCTTTTGTTCCGGCAACAGTGAGGTCAATATCACTCTGCTCCATTTGCTCTACGTTAGGATTGATAATGAATTTTCCATCCACTCGTCCGACAACGACTCCTGCGATAGGCCCTTCAAACGGAATATCAGAAATGGATAATGCCAGGGAAGAACCAAACATGGCTGCCATTTCCGGAGAACAATCCTGATCTACACTCATTACAACACTTACAACCTGTACTTCATTCCTGAAACCATCAGGAAACAGCGGGCGGATCGGCCGGTCGATCAGGCGGCTAGCCAAAATTGCCTTTTCACTCGGCCTCCCTTCCCTCTTAATAAAGCCGCCAGGTATTTTACCTACCGCGTATAATCTTTCTTCATAATTTACAGTCAACGGAAAAAAGTCAACTGATTTTGCCTCTTTTGAAGCAGTAGCAGTAGATAATACAGCTGTATCTCCATAACGGACAAGAACCGCTCCATTGGCCTGTTTTGCAAGTTGGCCAATTTCAACGGTCAAATCCCGTCCGGCCCATTCCATAGAAAACACTTTTTTCTCATGGTCCATTTTTACAACGCCTCTCTTTCATAAAACTAAATGTAAATAATAGGCAGAATTGAAAAGTAAAACTCCCACCTTGTACGCAACTGAACATTAGACATGGATATGAGCTAGTCCTATCCATGTCCAATGTTCAGTTCGAATATGCAGGCTGATCGCCGCATTTTCATATGAACTTACGTACAGGTGTCTGCCTTTTCATCCTAACAAAAAAGCGGGAATTAATCCCGCTTTCAGTTACATCTTTATCATCCTATCGACGCAGGCCAAGTTTATCGATCAATACACGATAACGTTGAACATCTTTTTCACGCAGGTAAGTCAATAAGTTTCTGCGGCGTCCAACCATTTTCATTAATCCACGTCTTGAATGATGATCTTTTTTGTGGACGCGGAGATGGTTGTTCAAATTGTTGATTTCCTCTGTCAAAACCGCAATTTGAACTTCCGGTGATCCCGTGTCGCTTTCATGAATTCTGTACTGGTTGATAATTTCGTTTTTACGTTCTTGCGTAATGGACATTAGTCCGACACCTCCTGTTTTTCATCCCCTGATACCGAGCAGGCGTTGGTGAATCGCACTGCCAAGCAACGGTTCTTGATACTGTTTTAGAATACAACTTTAATCTGCAAAAATCAAGTTATTTTGCATCATCTTGAAAAAATCTCTCAGCGGTCTGCTTATCCTTCAAAATTTGACCTTTAAGCTGCTCCAAATGATCAAATTTTTGTTCATCCCGGATTCTTAACCTCCATTCTATGGTCACTTCCTCACCATAGATCGAACGGTCGAATTGAAGCAAATGGATTTCTATCGATAGTTCCATTTGTCCTGGTTCATGGAATGTGGGCTTATAGCCTACGTTACAAACTCCTTTTTCCCATTGATTGTTTACAAGCATTCGAACAGCATAAACCCCTTCTTTTGGAACGAGATAATCATTGTTCAGCCGGATATTTGCCGTGGGGAACCCCAGCTGTCTTCCCCGCTTCTCACCATGGATGACAGTTCCCTTTGTAGTATAAAATCTTCCGAGCAGACCGGGGATCTCTTCGGTCCTGCCTTCCCTTAACAGTTTCCTGATCCTAGTGGAACTGACTTTCTCATCATTATTCTCGAATTTGGGTACAGTCATTACCTGAAGTTTTCCCTGTCCATCTTCGAAAAGGGTCTCCATCGTGCCTTTTCCATATTTTCCGTATGTAAAATCAAACCCTGCCGAAACATAGCGCACGTTCAAGTCTATAAGATATTGCTGAACAAATTCAGAAGGCTGCAGGCTTGCAAAGGCAGATGTGAATCTGACAATCAAGAGATAATCTATTCCTAATCCTGAAATAACTTCTATTTTATCCTCTAATGGAGTGATATATTCGACAGCTCCACCCTCTTGAGACAATACAACGGAAGGGTGGGGATCGAACGTCATGACTGCACTCTTTATCCTGTGCTTGTCAGCAGTTTTTTTAGCAGTCTGTATGACTCTCTTATGTCCACCGTGTACTCCGTCAAAAAAGCCCAAGGCTACGGAAAGGAGCGGAAAATCATCCTTTTGAAAAGAATGGGGATGCTGGATCATTATAACTTTCAATATATGTCACCTGTTTCATTCATTTCTTAACACTTTAACAGGCTTGATCAGCCTGTTTTTTTCCGGATGGGTATGATAAATGGCCAAAGCCCTTCCTTTATAGAAGAGTACTGTTTCTTCGTCTGTCCAATGTTCAGGTTTTTCCAAAACAGCGCCATTTTGCACTTTCAACGCTAATTTATCACTAATTTCCATGGAGGGCAAATGTAACAATCCCTTTTCAAGCGGAAAAATGGCTTCCTGTACTTTTCCTTGATCAAGGATTGTATGGAGCTGATCAAATGTTACACAATCCTCTTTCTTAAATGAGGCAGATGCTGTCCGGACAAGGTCTGACATGTGGGCTGGATAACCAAATTTTTCCCCTATCATCACTGCTAGCGTCCGTATATAGGTGCCCTTGCTGCAATGGACGGAAAAACGAAAAGAGAAAAGCCCGTCACGGAAAGATAGTGTATCCTCCAATAGCCGCAAATGGTATATTTTGACTGTCCGGACAGGACGTTCAACCGTAATACCAGCACGGGCATATTCATACAAGCGTTTCCCTTTGACCTTAACCGCAGAATACATTGGAGGGGTTTGCTGTATATTACCAGTTAAGGATTGAAGAACGCTCTTAATGGACTCGATTGGAATTTTTTCCTGAACTGGCTTTTCTTCCACTATTTCACCGGCAGCATCTTCTGTAGTTGTTGAAAAACCGATTGTGACTTCACCCTCATACTCTTTGCCTGCATCTGTGATATACTCGGCTATTTTAGTGGCTCTGCCGAGGCAGATCGGCAACACCCCTGTCACATCGGGATCAAGAGTCCCTGTATGCCCAACCTTTTTCATTCCCAAAAGCTTCCTGACCTTATAAACGCAATCATGGGATGTCAATCCTTTGGGCTTCCACAACGGCAATATCCCTTCCATGGGCTTCTCCTCCTTTTCAGAAATCTTAAGCACCTTAATAAGTGCGATCAGGCAAGACGATCCCCAAGGAGGCAACTCTTCTGCCAAGTTGCTACTCGCTGACTTCATAAGAACTCACTTGGATAACTCCTTAGAACTCGGCAACAAGGTAAACATGAATAGTGTGCCGAAACATCACAACATTCTCAGAAGGTAATAGCCGGCCGTCTCAAATCGCCAATCCTGTAGGGATTCTGCTGCCTAGGTCCTCCTGTACGTCGAAGATGGGCAAGGCAGACTTTTCCTCTTGAAAAAAGGATAGACAAGTTTGTCTATCCTAATCTTCATTCATATCCTTCAATAGCTTCTCAATCTTGTTTCCATATTCGATTGATTCATCAAATTCAAAGCTGATTTCAGGTGTTTTTCGCAGCCTGATTCTATGGCCGATCTCCGAGCGGATAAACCCGGTTGCCTTAGTCAAGCCTTTCAGTGTATCTTCTTTCTCCTGATCACTGCCAAGAACCGAAATATAGACTATTGCCTGCTGGAGATCCCCTGTTACTTCCACATCGGTAACAGTGACAAAGCCGACTCTTGGATCTTTGATCTTCCGGGAGATGATCTCACCCAGTTCTTTTTTCATTTGTTCACCGACACGATTGGCACGTAAACTCATGTATAACACCTCACATTACAGCCACTCATAATGGGTTGACCCGATTCTTTCCCACTCAGGGAAAGAATCTAGAAAATCAATAGTCTCTTCAAGTTCACGCTCAGCTCTTCTTCGGGCTGATGCAACAGTGACGATGGCGATTCCTGCTCGCTGCCATATGTCCTGATGACCAACCTCAGCAATTGAGACATTATATTTTTGTTTCGTTCTTGTCAAAATCCGCTTTACCACTGAGCGTTTATCTTTTAGTGATTGGGCGTTATAAATCCGGAATTCACATTCAGCGAATCCAATCAAGCACGCTCAATCTCTTCCATCAGGAACGCTTCGATTACGTCCCCTTCTTTTACGTCATTGAAATTTTTTATCGTGATGCCACATTCGTAACCTTGGCTTACCTCTTTGACGTCATCTTTGAATCGTTTTAAATCATCGATTTCACCTTCATAGATGACAATTCCGTCCCTGATCAGGCGGACACCGCTGTCACGGGTGATTTTTCCATCCGTTACATAGGAACCTGCAATCGTTCCAATTCTGGACACCTTGAATGTTTGTCTTACTTCAGCCTGACCGATCACTTTTTCTTCGTATTCAGGATCCAGCATACCTTTCATTGCTGCCTCAATCTCTTCAATTGCCTTATATATAATCCGGTGAAGACGAATATCTACGCCCTCTGAATCTGCAGCGCGTTTGGCATTAACATCCGGACGAACATTGAATCCGATGACAATGGCATTGGAAGCTGCCGCCAACGTGATATCCGATTCATTGATGGCCCCGACGCCTCCATGGATAATCTTGATGTTTACACCATCCACATCGATTTTTCTTAATGATGCTGCAAGCGCCTCCGCGGAGCCTTGGACATCCGCTTTAATAATCACATTGAGTTCTTTCATTTCACCCTGTTTCATCTGTTCAAAAAGCGTATCTAGGCTTACACGTGAGCTTTCGCTTCTTTGGGCCTGTAAAGCCTGTTGGGCACGAGCTTCACCGACTTGTCGGGCTGTCTTTTCATCTTGGAATACGACAAAGCGATCACCTGCCTGAGGCACATCACTAAGGCCAGTAATTTCAACCGGGGTTGAAGGCGCTGCTTCTTTGACACGCCGCCCGATATCATTCACCATGGCACGGACACGACCGTAGGTGTTACCGGCTACAATTGGATCTCCCACTTTTAATGTACCATCCTGGACAAGCAATGTTGCGACTGAACCGCGTCCTTTGTCAAGCTGAGCCTCAATGACAGTTCCCAAAGCAGTCCTCTTTGGATTTGCTTTCAGTTCTTCAACTTCACTTACAAGAAGGACCATTTCCAGCAGGCTCTCTATACCTTCTCCTTGAAGAGCGGATATCGGCACAAAAATAGTGTCTCCGCCCCAATCTTCCGGAACAAGTCCGTGTTCGGTCAATTCCTGCATTACACGGTCAGGGTTTGCTGTCGGTTTATCGATCTTGTTGACTGCAACGATGATTGGAACCTCTGCTGCTTTTGCATGGTTGATCGCTTCAACTGTTTGCGGCATGACACCGTCGTCCGCAGCAACAACCAAAATTGTAATATCCGTTACTTTTGCTCCCCTGGCGCGCATCGTAGTAAACGCTGCGTGTCCCGGAGTATCAAGGAATGTGATTTTTTTACCGTTAGTTTCAATTTGATAAGCACCGATATGCTGGGTAATCCCACCAGCTTCCCCGGCAGTGACTTTTGTATTTCTCAATGAATCGAGGAGAGTCGTTTTACCGTGGTCAACATGACCCATGATTGTAACGACCGCTGGTCTTTCCGTAAGGTCCTTTCCATCATTTTCTTCTTCGAAATACACTTCGAGGTCGGTCTTGTCAATTTGAATCTCTTCTTCTACTTCCACGCCATATTCCGCACAGATTAGTTCGATTGCGTCTTTATCCAATTCCTGGTTGATTGTTGCAATAACACCAAGCATAAAGAGCTTTTTAATAATTTCTGAAGGTTCTCTGTGAATCTTTTTGGCAAGTTCAGCAACTGTTAAAGACTCTGTAAAAGTAATTTTTTCGGGCAATTCTTTTTGTCTCGGAGGTGCAGGATGATGTTGCTGCTGCTTTTGGCGCTGACGGCTTTGATTTTGCTTGCGGTTTCGGCCTGGCCCTTTATTTCCACCCCGTTGATTTCCTCTTGGATTTGGCTTATGGTTGCGGCCATTCTTTTGCCCTTGATTTCCCGGCCTGTTTTGTTGCTGTTCCGATCCACCTCTGCGTTGGTCTCCGCGCTGCTCTCCGTTCTGTCCTGATCTGGCCTGTGGGCGGCCCTGCTGTTGTCCTTGTCTTTGCTGCACTCTCCTCTGAGAGCCTCCTTTTTCACCGCTATTTCTGTTAAAAGCGGAATCCAGTTTTCCAATTGCCTGACTGTCAATGGCCGACATATGGTTAGTAACTTCTATATTCATGCTTTTCAGCTTTTCTATCACTTCCTTGCTGGAAGTATTATGTTTTTTTGCATATTCATATACTCGCATTTTACTCATATGTTCACCCCCGGGTTTAATCATAAAACAATGTTGCCAACTTTTCTGCAAATCCGGCCTCCACGATTGCAACTACAACTCTTGCATCTTTACCGATTGCCTGGCCGAGCATTTCCCTCGTTTCTGCAAAAACGACAGGCACATCATAATACATACATTTATCCTGAACTTTTTTGGATGTATTTTTGGAGGCATCTTTGGCCAATATGACCAGCATCGCCCCGCCGCTTCTGACTTCTTTGATGACCGGTTCCTCACCGGAAACCACCTTACGAGCTCTATTCGCCAGGCCTAGCAATGACATCCATTTTTCTTTCTTCATTTATTTATTGTCTCCATCGACAAGGGACAGCAGCTCATCATATATTTCATCTTTTATCTCTGCCTGCAGATGGCTGGCAAGCACTTTTTTATTTTTTGCTGTCAAGATGATATCTTTATCTTTGGAAAGATAGGCGCCGCGTCCGGATTTTTTGCCGGTCAAATCTACGGAGACTTCCCCTTCCTTGGAACGGACAATCCGGATCATTTCTTTTTTCGGTTTCATCTCTCCAGTTGCGACACACTTTCTCATAGGTATCTTTCTTTGCTTTGCCATCTTCCTCACCCCTATTCGATTTCTTCGTCCACCAAATCGAATGATTCATCCATCTCTTCTTCCTCAAAATCAAAGACATCTTCTCTTGGATAAATTCCAGCCTCACGGGCATCCGTTTCACTTTTGATGTCTATTTTCCATCCAGTCAGCTTTGCAGCAAGACGGGCATTTTGTCCACGTTTTCCAATAGCTAAAGAAAGCTGATAATCCGGAACAATCACCGTCGTCGCTTTGTCCTCTTCGTTCACTATGACATCGAGTACCTTAGAGGGGCTCAATGCATTTCCCACAAATTCAACTGGATCCGAAGACCATTCAACGATATCTATTTTTTCACCTTTCAATTCATCAACAATAGCCTGGACCCTTGCCCCTTTAGGGCCAACGCAAGCGCCCACAGGATCTACCTCATCATAGTCGGTTGCGACCGATATTTTCGAGCGGTCCCCCGCTTCCCTTGCAACCGACTTTATTTCAACAGTTCCATCGTATATTTCCGGGACTTCTACTTCAAACAGACGCTTAAGAAGCCCTGGGTGAGTCCTGGAAACAAAGATTTGCGGACCTTTCGTCGTCTTTTCGACCTTTGTCAAATAGACTTTAATTCGGTCGTGTGGCTTGTAAGTTTCATTGGACATTTGCTCGCTTTGCGGAAGCAGCGCTTCGATTTTTCCTAGGCTTACATATATAAAGCGGGGATCCTGCCGCTGCACGATACCTGTCATGATATCATCCTCGCGATCCACAAATTCGGAGTAGATGATGCCCCGCTCGGCTTCCCTAACACGCTGTGTAACAACCTGTTTGGCTGTCTGGGCTGCAATTCTGCCAAATTCCTTTGGTGTCACTTCAAGCTCCACCATATCGCCTGGCTCATAGGATGGATTAATATTTCTCGCTTCATCCATAGATATTTCAAGCCTGGAATCAAATACTTCATCGACCACTTCTTTTCTGGCAAAAACCCTCATTGTACCTGTTTCCAAGTTCATATCGACGCGTACATTCTGCGCCTGGTTAAAGTTTCTTTTATAGGCGGAAACCAAGGCAGCTTCGATGGCCTCAATCAGGACTTCCCGGGAAATTCCTTTTTCTTTTTCCAAAACAACTAGAGCATCCATTAGTTCTGAGCTCATGAACATTTTCTCCCCTTTTCTCTTTTTGTTCGGCTGTTTAAAAAACGACGGCTAAACGGGCTTTTGCCACTTTTTCAAATGGAATTTCGAATGTTTTCGTCCGGGTTTTAATGGTAACGTCGATCTTTAAAGCTTCGCCATTAAATTCTACTAGTTTGCCTTCAAATTCTTTCTCGCCATCAATTGGTTCATATGTTTTGACATTCACTAGTTTTCCAACGGCTTTCGTAAAATCTTCTGCCTTTTTCAAAGGCCTTTCTGCCCCTGGAGATGATACTTCCAAGAAGTAATTGTGCGGAATAGGATCCAATTCATCCAGCTTCTCACCAAGTTTTTCGCTGACAATGCCGCATTCCTCTATGTCCACACCGTCATCCTTATCAATGAAGAGTCGGAGAAACCAATTCTTCCCTTCTTTGACATATTCGATATCAACTAATTCAAGCTGCATTTCTTTAAGAATCGGAGCCGCTAGTTCCTCAACCATGTCTGTCACTTTACTCATAAAAACCTCCATTATATAGAGTTTCTATTTGGTTTTGCGTATATTTATCTGCAACAATTACGAAAGAGTGGGGGGCACCCACTCTTTTTGCGCAGAGTCTATTCATAGTATTTCCAATAAAAATATACCATAACCATGCGTTGTTTGCAAATAATTGCCGGAATCAAGGCGGTTCATGCCTAGAATCCTTAAAAAAGAGACAGCTGATTTTGTTCAGGAAGTGATTCCAAACAGCCTTGCTGGTCCAAATATTCTATGATTGTCTTGGACACTTTTCCTCGTTTCTGAAGATCTTCCTTCGAAAGGAATTCACCTTCTTCGCGCGCTTTTACGATATTTATTGCAGCATTTGTACCCAATCCGGGAATTGCATTAAAAGGCGGAATCAGTGTGTCTCCATCAATGATGAATTCCGAGGCACTTGACCGATAAAGATCGACCCGTTGGAATTTAAATTTACGCTCACACATTTCAAGAGCAATCTCCAGAACCGTCAACAGGTTCTTTTCTTTAGCTGTGGCGTCAAGCCCCTTTGCATTGATCTCTTCTATTTTGGATCTGATTGCCTGTGAACCGCGGACCATTGCTTCAAGGTCGAAGTCCTCCGCTCTCACAGTAAAGTATGCCGCATAATAAAGTAGCGGATGATGGACTTTAAAATAGGCTATTCTCACAGCCATCAGCACATACGCAGTCGCGTGTGCCTTCGGGAACATATACTTGATCTTTTTACATGATTCAATATACCATCCCGGTACATTGTTTTTCAGCATTTCCTCTTCCCACTCAGGTGTAAGCCCTCTCCCTTTTCTAACCGACTCCATGATTTTAAAAGAGAGTGACGGCTCTAGACCTTGGTAAATAAGGTATACCATAATATCATCCCGGCACCCGATCACTTCGGAAAGCGTACATGTACCAGAACGGATGAGCTCCTGTGCGTTGCCAAGCCAGACATCTGTTCCATGTGAAAGGCCTGAAATCTGGACAAGCTCGGAAAAAGTGGTCGGCATCGTATCTTCTAGCATTTGCCTGACAAAGCGGGTACCAAATTCAGGGATTCCCAACGTTCCTGTTTTACACATGATCTGCTCTTCGGTCACACCCAGAGACTCCGTACCGCTGAAAATCTTCATTACTTCAGGATCGTCAATTGGTACTGTCTTTGGATCCATTCCGCTAAGCTCTTGAAGCATACGAATTACCGTGGGATCGTCATGCCCAAGAATATCCAATTTTAACAGATTGCTGTCGATGGAATGGAAATCAAAATGAGTAGTTCTCCAATCGGATCCGGTATCATCAGCCGGGTACTGGATCGGGCAGAAATCAAATATTTCCATATCCGACGGTACAACGATGATTCCGCCTGGATGCTGCCCCGTTGTTCTTTTTACACCGGTACACCCTTGAACAAGCCTATCGACTTCCGCATTTCGCAGCATTAAATTATTATCCTGCTCATAACCTCTCACATATCCGTAAGCCGTTTTTTCCGCCACTGTTCCGATGGTACCTGCCCGATATACGTAATCCTCCCCGAACAGTTCTTTCGTATAGTTATGGGCATGCGGCTGGTAATCGCCAGAGAAGTTTAAGTCGATATCCGGCACCTTGTCCCCCTTAAATCCGAGGAACGTTTCAAACGGGATATCATGTCCATCTTTTTTATAGGGTGCTCCACATTTTTCGCAGTTTTTATCCGGAAGGTCAAATCCGGAACCGACCGAACCGTCATCGAAGAATTCGGAGTGCTTACATTCTGGGCATACGTAATGTGGGGGCAGCGGGTTGACCTCCGTGATTTCTGTCATGGTGGCAACCAGGGATGAACCGACAGATCCCCTAGAGCCGACCAAATAACCGTCTATCAATGATTTTTTTACAAGTTTATGAGATATGAGGTAGATGACGGCAAATCCATGGCCGATGATGCTTGCCAGTTCCTTTTCAAGTCTTGCCTCTACAATCTCTGGAAGCTCTTCGCCATATATGGACCTGGCCATTTCATAACTCATCGACCTGATTTCTTCTTCTGCGCCTTCAATTTTCGGTGTATATAGGTCATCTTTGATCGGTTTAACATCTTCAATCTTATCAGCTATCAGATTCGAATTCGTTACGACTACTTCATACGCTTTTTCTTCTCCAAGAAAAGAAAATTCGGCAAGCATTTCATCCGTCGTGCGGAAATGCACTTCAGGAAGGTTATATCTGTTCATCGGGTTTGCGCCGCCTTGGGATCTTATTAAGATTTCCCTGTATATCTTGTCCTCTTTGTTCATATAGTGGACATTTCCAGTAGCGACAACAGGCAGGTTGAGGTCCTCTCCCATGCTTACGATATTGGTGATGATGTCCTCAAGATCCTTCTCGTCCCTGACCAGCTCCATTTCAATAAGAGGTGCGTAGACAGGTTTTGGATGAATTTCAAGGTAATCATAAAACCCGGCTGCCTTTTCAGCTTCTGCTCTTCCCTTTTGCATCATCGCTTCGAAAACTTCACCCTTGTCACAGCCTGACCCGACAAGAATTCCTTCCCTATGTTTCTCCAATAAAGACCGGGGGATGCGGGGAACCCTGTAAAAGTAATTCATATGGGAATAAGACACAAGTTTATAAAGATTTTTCAACCCGGCATCATTCTGTGCAAGCAATGTACAGTGGGAGGGTCTTGCACGTTTATATGAATCTCCCTGCCCCATATTATCATTCAACTGATCGTGGTATAGAATATCCTTCTGCCTGGCGTCAAGCAGCAGTTTCCAAAATACTTTTCCGGTTGCCTCCGCATCATATATTGCCCTATGATGCTGGACGAGTTCGATATCGAACCTTTTGGCCAATGTATTCAAGCGGTGATTTTTAAATTCGGGATAAAGAAACCTGGCCAGCTCCAATGTATCAATGACAGGATTTTCCACCTTCGGCAAACCGATCCGCTGATTACCGGCGTTCAAAAAGCCTATATCGAATGAAGCATTATGGGCGACGAGTATGCCATCCTCAATCCATCTATGGAAATCATGGAGAACTTCCTCTATTTCAGGAGCATTTTCAACCATGTCATCTGTTATGCCTGTCAACTCGATTGTTGTGGCTGATAGCGGATGATGAGGGTTTGCGAACCTTTCGAACCGATCGACCTCTTCTCCTCCACGGATTTTGACAGCAGCCAATTCTATGATTTTATCATAGATTGCCGAAAGGCCTGTTGTTTCCACGTCAAAGACAATATATGTTTCTTCTTCCAAAAGCCTGTGCGTACTGTTGTAGGCAATTGGGACACCGTCATCTACCAGGTTGGCCTCCAGGCCATAAAGGATTTTTATATCATTCTTTTTTCCTGCCCCGTATGCTTCAGGAAACGATTGGACAACTGCATGGTCTGTAAGTGCAACGGCAGTATGTCCCCATTTTTTTGCCTGAGAAATATACTTACTTATGGAAGTCACCGCATCCATCTGGCTCATCGGTGAATGCAGGTGGAGTTCGACCCGCTTCAATCCTTCCGCAAGATCTTTTCTTTCCTTCGCTTTCACTTCATTGATATCCTGAGCCATTATGACAAGTTCCCGAGCAAAAGTATCATTTTGTACGCTGCCGCGAACTCTTACCCACATGCCCTTTTTCACCATATTCATAAGGGCTGCATCCTCATTATCTTTTGAAAATTTCTTCACGGAAATGGAATCGGTATAATCCGTCATTTTGAAAGTAAGAAGCGTCCTGCCGCTGCGAAGCTCCCTTGTTTCGGCTGCAAAAACATATCCTTCGACCGTAATTCGCCGTTCTTCATCATATATTTCCTCAAGCCTTCGGATCTCTTCATCATTTTTTATTGCGTATCCGATCACCAATGGCCCGCTTACTTCAGTACCGTTGCTGCTCTCTTTGTCCGCTTCCATCCGCTTCATTTCTGCTAATGCCTGGCGTGCACGTTCTTCGTCCTCTTTGCGCTTTTCTTCCATAAACTTCTCATAATCTTCATTGGATTGTGCTTCATCACCAATTTCAGCAGACAACATCAAAGAAGGAAAACCGAATTTCATATATATATCGGAAAGAACCTTCCCGTATTTTTCCTGAAGCGCTCGAGCTTCGGTGTCATTTCTGACTTTTACAATGACTTTATTGCCTTGGACATCCGGAAGTTGTCCGTCCAAAAGAGCAAGAAGCATTGGTGACATCCCCTCGATCTCTTTCAGGCAATCACGCCAATAATCGATGACCAAATCTTTTGTGAAAGTTTTATCACTGTACGACAATGTGAAATCTACATGTGCAATCTGATGAAAGGTTTGTTGAAGTTTTTGGGAAAAAGCTAAATAAATGCGGCATGGGAGCAGGCGTTCCAATGAAAAATAAAAGTGCCATCTTTTATTTGTTTTATCTACAACTAGTCTCTCGATCAGACCGGAACCGAAATACTCCATATACTGGTCATCTGTCAAACCGATATGCTGAAGCAGCAGTAGAAAGCGTTCTTTCTTATCGGCGGGATTATGCGTCTTGGACGTCATTCGTTCTTCTCCCCCAATTCATTCTTTAAAGATAAAGGAAGGCACCTTTTTCAAGAAGGTACCTTTCACTCTACATTACAATTCTTTGAAAATATTTGTAAGGACTTCAAGCAGATCTCCTGCTTTCACTTCCTGCATTTCTCCGGATTTCCGTATCTTGACTTCCACAATGCCTTCGGCCGCTTTTTTTCCAACTGTCACCCGGACAGGCATTCCAATCAAATCAGAGTCTTTGAATTTAACTCCTGGCCGCTCATTACGGTCGTCGAACAATACATTATATCTATGTTCCTTCAGCTCAGTATACAATTTTTCGGCAAGATCTTTCTGTTCCGTGTCCTTCATATTTACTGGAATCAAATGAATATCATACGGTGCAATGGCGGTTGGCCAGATCAACCCGTTCTCATCATTGAACTGTTCGGCAACAGCAGCCAGTGTACGGGATACACCTATACCGTAGCACCCCATGATATAAGGGTGGGCCTTTCCATTTTCATCCAAAAATGTTGCCGACATCGCTTTGCTGTAAGTGGTCCCAAGTTTGAAAATATGTCCGACTTCAATTCCCCGAGCAAACCGGATTGTTCCATTCCCATCTGGTGATGGATCCCCTTCTTGAATGAACCTAAGGTCTGCATATTTGTCAACATGAAAGTCCCTGCCCGGTATGACATTAATATAATGGAAATCATCTTCATTGGCACCGCACACGGCATTCACCATTGCTTCAACAGCGTTGTCTGCAACAATTTTTAATGTTGCCGGAAGGTTTACCGGGCCAATGGAACCGAATGAACAGTTCAGAAGCTCTTTCGTCCGCTCTTCATCAGCAAATTCAACAGAGCTGGCATCCAAAGCATTTTTCACTTTAATGTCATTAATTTCATGATCTCCCCTGACAAGTACCATTATCGGCTCCTCATCCACTATCAGAACAAGCGATTTTATGACATGGGATGGTTGTACATTTAAAAAACCAGAAACTTCGGAAATCGTTTTTTTGCCGGGCGTTTCGACTTTGGACAGCTCTTTTTCCGGCTCATCCGACCTTTCATAGACTTGGTGAACTTCCGCCATCTCAATGTTTGCAGCATAGGAAGAGGCATCTGAATAGGCGATCGTATCCTCACCGATTTCAGATAAAACCATGAACTCCTGTGTATCCTTTCCTCCTATAGAGCCGGAATCCGCCAAAACTGCCCTAAAATCCAAACCACACCTCGTAAAAATATTTGTATAGGCCTGATGCATCTTTTGATAAACCTCATCAAGACTTTCTTCTGATGTATGGAAGGAATACGCATCTTTCATGATGAATTCCCGCCCGCGCAACAGACCAAATCGTGGACGCTTCTCATCCCTGAATTTTGTCTGGATTTGATACAGTGTAATTGGAAGACGTTTGTATGATGGTACACTGTCACTCACGATACTTGTAATCACTTCCTCATGAGTGGGCCCTAATGAAAAGCTCCGGTCATGGCGGTCATTTATTCTCATCAATTCTTCGCCGTATGTATACCACCGACCGGATTCCTGCCATAACTCGGCTGGCTGAAGGGCTGGCAGGAGCAGTTCGGCTGCTCCTGCGTTTTCCATTTCTTCCCTAATAATCTGCTCAATATGATCCAGAGCTCTTTTGGCTAGCGGCATGTATGAATACACACCACTTGCGATTTGCTTTATAAAACCAGCCCGGAGCAGCAGCTGATGGCTTTTGATTTCAGCATCAGACGGCAGCTCACGGAGAGTTGGAATCAATGTCATGCTTTGCCTCATCACTTGCACCTCAATCTACATTATTTAATGATAAAAAATCGTTGAATATCATTCCATGTAACAACAATCATCAAGACCATCAAAAGGGCGAAGCCAATAAAGTGGACCATACCTTCTTTTTGACGATCAATCGGTTTTCCTCGCAAAGCTTCCACACCAAAGAATAAGAGGCGCCCTCCATCTAATGCAGGTACTGGAAGCAGATTCATGATTCCCAGATTGATGCTTAGGAGCGCAGCCCATTTCATCAACAGGAGGACTCCCGATTTAGCCACAGTTTCAGTTGTTTTATATATTCCGACCGGCCCGGCAAGCATGTCAATGGAGAACTGTCCTGTAACAAGCTTTCCGAGTAACCGGAAAATCTCTACGGTCCAATGGTATGTTTCGGTAAAACCGTTGACTGCAACACTAGTGAATGATTTATCGACCGGCGCCTGAACCCCGATCAAACCGAACTCTTCACCTTCCGCCACTTCCCTTTTGGGGGTAACCGGAATATCCAGCGTTCTGTCACCGCGTTCCACTGTAAAAACAAGTTCTTCACCAGGATGCTTGCGGACAACTTCGGTAATATCTTCGAAGTTTGAAATTTCAGCACCGTCAATACTCAAAACAACGTCGCCTTCTTTAAAACCAGCCTCGTTCGCCGTTCCATTCGGAAGTATTTTGCCAATAAGCGGATCATTCACCTGTACTCCCTGTATAAATCCCAATATCGTGAAAATAACTATGGCAAGTACAAAATTCATCATTGGCCCGGCAAAAATGGTTATTGCCCTTGCGCTAAGTTTCTTTGATCCAAACTGGCGGTCCCATGGAGCTATCTGCGTTTCAGTTTGATCCTCGACAATTGTGGCTTCATGAGACAGATGAAATGTTTTTAATATCTCATCTTCTCCATCTTCATACCCTTTTATAATGAGGTCATGCTCTAGGTCGGCCGATTCTACTTCCAATGCACGTGCGTTGGAAAAACGATCTTTACCCTTCAATATAACCTTCTCTACCAGTCCATCATCATTCAAAATGAGAGCGACCCGATGCCCCGGCTTGATTTCCATCATTTCAGGATCCTCCCCGGCCATTCTTACGTAGCCGCCAAGGGGAAGAAGGCGAATGGTGTACAATGTTTCTTTCGTTTTATGGGAAAACACTTTCGGTCCCATTCCGATCGCAAACTCTCTGACAAGTATTCCTGAACGCTTCGCAAAGACAAAGTGTCCGAGCTCATGAAAAAATACCAAAGCGCCAAAAATAATTATAAAAGCGATGACTGTATTCAAAAAAATAACCACCTTTTAAAGGAGTGTATGAACATACTGTCTTGTCTCTTGGTCAACTTCCCGTATGGCGGAAAGATCAGGGTGCTCAATCACATGATGCCTTTCCAACGCTTTTTCAATCAGTTCTTCTATCCGGGTAAAAGGTATTTTCTGCTCAAGAAAAGCTTTCACAGCCGCTTCGTTTGCAGCATTTAATACTGTAGGCATTGTTCCCCCGCACCGCCCTGCTTCATATGCAAAATATAAACAGCGGTAACGGTCCATGTCCATCTTTTCAAAATGAAGCTGTCCGATATCTACAAGATTCAGCCTTTTTGCCGATTGAAGCGGCAGACGCTCCGGATAGGTTAGAGCATATTGTATAGGAACTCTCATGTCAGGTGTTCCAAGCTGCGCAATCACGCTGCTATCGTGAAATTCGACAAGCGAGTGGATGATGCTTTCTCGGTGCAAAAGGACATCTATTTTATCATAAGGCAAATCAAACAGCCAGTGGGCCTCTATCACTTCTAAGCCTTTGTTCATCATTGTAGCAGAGTCAATCGTAATTTTGGAGCCCATTGACCAATTTGGATGATTTAAAGCCTGTTCCAGTGTCACAAACTTCAATTCTTCCCGGCTCAAATCCCGGAAGCTTCCGCCTGATGCAGTTATCAGCAACCGGGAAACTTCGTTCATATTCTCACCTTGCAAGCATTGAAAAATGGCCGAGTGTTCGCTGTCGACCGGGAGGATATCCACATTTTTTTCCCTTGCCGCCGCCATGACAAGATGACCCGCAGTCACTAATGTCTCTTTATTGGCAATTGCAATCTTTTTTCCGGCTTCAATCGCCTGTAATGTCGGATAAAGTCCGACACTTCCAATGACTGCGTTCAGAACGATATTTGACCGGTCGTAAACAGCTGCTTCTACCAGCCCTTCTTCCCCGTATACAAATTGAATGTCAGTTGGAAATTCCTCCTGCAAAGTTGTACAGTCCTCTTTCGTCTGCACCGAAACAAGCTGCGGATGAAACTCCGAAATGATCTTCCTGACAAGTCCTATATTTCTTCCCGCTGATATAGCGGTCAATTGAAATTGTTCAGGATGCTCCCTGATCAACTCGAGGGTTTGGGTCCCGATTGAACCTGTCGCCCCCAATAAACTAATATATTTCAAACTCCTCACTCCTGATGACTACAATTAAATAATTTGCAGCAGATGGAAAAGCGGAAGTACAAACAACCAACTGTCACACCTGTCCAATATTCCCCCATGGCCCGGCATAATATTGCCTGAATCCTTCACTCCATAATGGCGCTTAAATGCTGATTGGGCCAAGTCTCCTAACTGGCCAAAAACAGAAAGAATTACAGTAACGATCAGAAGCTTGAGCAGAGGGATGTCTATTGTGGTAAAGGTGTAAAAAGCCAATGCAATAAGCAATGCAATTAAAATACCTCCGACAGAGCCTCCAATCGTTTTGTTCGGACTGATTTCCGGCCACAGCTTACGCTTACCCAAGGATCTTCCGACAAAATACGCCCCGGAGTCTGTTCCCCATACAACAAACAGAACATAAAATAAATAAACGATCCCGGCTTCGCGCGTTTCCATTAGAAAATGGAAACCGATCCCTACATATAATACCGATAAGGTGACAAATCCGGCATCATCAAAATCAAATTTATTTTTACTTATAACAGTATATGATAAAAAAAGGAGGACAGCCAAGATGGCGGCATTCATTTTAATATCCGCCCCCTGCCCTGTTTCGAATACCTGCCCTGGTAAAAGGATAATCCATAAAAGAATTAGAGACAAGACACCCTGTATAGAAATTAGCGGCTGTTTCCGCATTTTTAATAATTCGTATAACCCCATCGTTGCCATTGCATATACCAATAGAATGAATGGGATCCCGCCTATGTACAGAAGCGGTAAAAATATGGCTATTGCCACTATTGCTGAAATGATTCTTACCTTCATTTATTGTATCTCCTCACCAATTAATCCACCGTATCTTCTGGAGCGCTTTTGAAACGATTCTACCGCTTCAAGCAAGTGTTCTTCCGAAAAGTCTGGCCAGAGGACATCCATGAAATACAGTTCGGTATATGCAAGCTGCCAGAGCATGAAATTGCTTAAGCGAACCTCTCCGCTTGTCCTGATAAGCAAATCCGGATCTTTCAAACTGTCAGTCATCAAATAATTAGAAAAGCATTCATCATCAATATCCTCTTCATTAATGATACCTTTTTTCAAATCTGAAGAAAGATGTTTTATTGCATCAATTATTTCTGAGCGACTCCCATAATTCAGAGCAAAATTTAAAATTAGGCCGTCATTGTTTCTTGTTTTTTCTATGGCGTGATCAACAGCCTTCCTTGTACTTGCGGGGAGCCGATCGATGTCTCCCATTGTTGAAACCTTGACATTTTCCTCTATCAATTCCGGCAAAAAGCTGCTCAAAAACTGTTCTGGGAGCTTCATAAGGTAGTCAACCTCTGTTTTGGGCCGCTTCCAATTTTCAGTTGAAAAAGCATATAGTGTAAGGGTTTTGATTCCAAGTTTATTAGCTGCCTTTGTTATCTTTTTTACTGTTTTCATCCCCTCATGGTGTCCAGCAACGCGGGGAAGTGCTCTTTTTTTAGCCCATCGTCCATTTCCGTCCATAATGATGGCGACATGTTCCGGAATGGGGTGGGCTAGTATTTGACTGATACGGTCATCCTGCAAATCTTGCTCTTTTGAAGTTTTCCATAACTTCATTTTATTGAACATAATGAGTCCTCCGTCAGAAATGCATTCTTCTGTGCGTCAAACATATTTTAGCATATCCATATGAGGATGCGATATGATTCTCCGTCGATTTATCCCTTCTATTTGCCATAAAAGGAAAAACCCCTCCGAAAGGAGGGATCTATATTTAAAAATAAGAACTTTTCTTGTTTACCTGCATCGAACAGGCGCTCTCGCTTTTGGACTTATACAGTTAAGACTTCCTGTTCTTTCTCTTTTGTCAGTTCATCGATTTGTTTGATATGTTCATCGGTCAGCTTTTGGATGTCATCTGAAAAACCGCGTAGGTCATCTTCAGAAATCTCCCCGCTTTTCTCGAGTTTTTTCAGCTCTTCGTTTCCGTCCCGTCGAATATTTCTAATGACGACTTTGGCATCCTCGGCTTCTTTTCTAACTTGCTTTACAAGATCTTTGCGCCTTTCTTCCGTAAGCTGCGGGATAGAAATCCGAAGAAGGGAGCCATCATTTGTAGGTGTTAGGCCTAAGTCTGATTTCAGGATGGCTTTTTCAATATCCCCTAAAACAGTTTTATCATAAGGCTGGATCACAAGGAGACGGGCTTCAGGTACTGAAATGTTTGCCATTTGATTGATTGGTGTCGGAGCACCGTAATAATCAACAAAAATTTTGTCCAAAAGGGCTGCATTTGCACGTCCTGCACGGATGCTTGCCAATTCCCGGCTGTACACCTGAATAGCTTTTCCCATTTTGTCCTTCGCATTTGAAATTACTTTGGTCGGCATTATTCCTTCCCCCTTACTATCGTTCCGATTTGCTTGCCCATGACGGCACGCTTGATATTCCCTTTCTCGGTAAATGAGAACACAATCAGCGGAATATTATTATCCATACATAATGATGATGCGGTAGAGTCCATGACAGCAAGCCCTTCTTTCAATACATCTAGATATGACAACTGATCATACTTGACTGCATCCTTATCAAGCTTCGGATCTGCGTTATATACACCATCCACATTGTTTTTTGCCATTAAAATGACATCAGCTTCTATTTCTGCCGCTCTTAATGCTGCAGTTGTGTCTGTTGAGAAATACGGGTTTCCTGTCCCTGCCGCAAATATAACGACACGCTTCTTTTCCAAGTGCCTGATGGCACGGCGTCTTATGTATGGTTCAGCAACTTGAAGCATATCAATGGACGTTTGAACACGGGTTTCAATACCGAGCTGTTCAAGGCTATCCTGCAATGCAAGGGAGTTCATCACCGTTGCCAGCATTCCCATATAATCGGCGGTAGCGCGGTCCATGCCCATCTCACTGCCGACTTTTCCACGCCAAATGTTTCCGCCACCAACGACTACAGCAACCTCAACATCAAGCTCTGCCACTTCTTTGACTTGTTCTGCAATGGATTTGATCACTGCCGGATTGATGCCGAATCCCTCATTACCGGCCAGTGCCTCACCACTTAATTTAAGTACGACTCTTTTGTATTTTGGGGTATCCATCTGAACCTCCAATAATCCCATAGTGATATGTAATGACGCATGTTTGTCTTTTTAAAATGGGGAACACGACGTGTTCCCCATTTGAACCTATAAAATTGCGATGCTTATGATTGTTAGGCCTCGACATTTGCAGTCGTAACTAGCCAATCAGACTATGCTTACTTCTTCGTTTGGCTCATAACCTCTTCAGCAAAGTTTTCCTGGCGTTTTTCCATTCCCTCGCCCACTTCATAGCGAACAAACCCGACAACTTCAGCACCTTTGGATTTTACAAATTTACCAACTTTTTCGTCAGGGTTTTTGACAAACGACTGATCAAGAAGACAAATTTGCTCAAAGAATTTACCAAGACGGCCTTCTACCATTTTTTCAACAATTTTTTCAGGCTTACCTTCGTTTAATGCCTGTTGTGTAAGCACTTGGCGTTCACGGTCGATTTCTTCTTCAGAAACTTGGTCGCGTGTAATATATTTAGGATTGATCGCAGCAATATGCATAGCAACATCTTTTGCTGCCTCTTCATCCGTTGTACCTTCAAGTACTGTCAAAACCCCAATACGGCCGCCCATATGGAGATATTCGCCGAATACGCCGTTATCAGATTTTGTTTTAACTTCAAATCGGCGAAGCGTAATTTTTTCTCCGATTTTGGCAATAGCACTGTTAATATATTCTGTCACAGTTTCGCCACTGCTCATTTTTTGTTCCAAAGCTTCTTCGAGAGAAGAAGGTTTGTTGGCAAGCAGATGCTCAGCCAATTCTTTTACTAACTGTTGGAAATTTTCGTTTTTGGCAACGAAGTCAGTTTCAGCGTTCACTTCCAAAATAACTGCTGAGTTGCCTTCGCTTAAAATATAGGTTGTACCTTCAGCAGCGATTCTGTCAGCTTTCTTGGCAGCCGAAGCCATACCTTTCTTTCTGAGGAAATCAATCGCTTCCTCCATGTTTCCGTTTGTTTCTGTCAATGCTTTTTTGCAGTCAAGCATGCCGGCACCAGTTTGGGCACGCAATTCTTTAACCATTTGAGCAGTAATTGCCATTTTCATTTCCTCCTTGTGAGTAACAGACATGATTGTGTTACGAAAGCGCAAGTCGAAAAAGGCGATGACGACCCGAGCTAAGCATAACAAATCATCAATTTAACAGCAAAGTTTGCGTTTTATTTCTGTGAAAAAAGGTGACAAAGTGTCATCACTATTATCACCTTTCGAATCGCCTGATTCCAGGCCAATATCATATGACGATTATGCGTTGGCAGCTTCTGAAGTTGCTTCCTCTTCTTCTGCAGGCTCTTCACTGTATTTCGCTTCCAATAGAGCATCAGCCATTTTGGAAGTAAGCAATTTCACTGCACGGATTGCATCATCGTTAGCTGGAATGACATAATCTATTTCATCCGGATCACAGTTTGTATCAACAATACCAACGATCGGAATATTCAACTTGCGCGCTTCCGCTACAGCAATACGCTCTTTTCGAGGGTCGATGATGAACATTGCATCCGGAAGAGTTTTCATGTCTTTAATACCGCCCAAAAATTTAACAAGACGGTCGCGCTCTCTATTCAGCATAACTACTTCTTTCTTCGGAAGGACTTCGAATGTGCCGTCTTCTTCCATTTTTTCAATCGCTTTTAAGCGTTCGATTCTCTTTTGGATCGTTTCAAAGTTAGTTAGTGTCCCGCCAAGCCAGCGATGGTTCACGTAATATTGGCCTGCACGTTCAGCTTCTTCTTTTACGGATTCCTGAGCTTGTTTTTTAGTTCCGACAAAAAGAACTTTTCCATTATTTTCGGAGAGCTCTCTCATGAAGTTATAAGCTTCTTCAACTTTTTTGACTGTTTTTTGCAAGTCGATGATGTAGATGCCGTTTCTTTCCGTAAAGATATATCTTTTCATCTTAGGATTCCAGCGGCGTGTCTGGTGTCCAAAATGTACACCTGCTTCAAGCAATTGCTTCATAGAAATGATTGACATAATTTTTTCCTCCTTGGTTTTCCCTCCGTTTCACTCATCTTCCGGAAAGACTGTTCCTATCGAAAAAAACAGCACCCTGTCGCAGAATCATGAAACGTGTGTATTAATACCATCAAATAATATAGCATAACCGAAAATGTTAATCAAGTAAGAAATGCGGAAGCGGCCGTTTAGCATAACGTTCAATCACTGAAATTTCAACAAAAGCTCTATTTCCGTTTTTCCTTTATTCAGCTTCCTGGCAATTTCCGTTACCGTCATTCCTTGTTCAGCCAGTACTTTCGCCTGTTCCCTTAGCGACAACGGAACTGCACCTTCATCGGATTCATTAGATTCATTAGTTTGTGAAGTAACGGGAGGCTTTTTCGGATCAAATGACTGTAAATCTTTGAGCTCATCTTCCATTGGAAGAAGGCTTTTTTCCTCAACCATGGCGTTCTCGGTTTTCTCTTTTTCCCTGCGGTCATTCATTCTGCTCAAGAGTTTTTCATTTTCTTCTTTGATTTCTTCAAGAAGAGTAGCCATCAGCTGTTCTGATTCATCAAGCACGAGTTTTTGCCTTTTTTCTATTTCCAGCAGCTTGTTTTGGCGCAAATATAGTAGTAGCAGTGCAAGAGCTAAGAGGATGTTCATTAAAAATAAAATAAATATAAGTGTCCCTGTCACTTTCATCCCCGCCTGTCATTATTTTCCGTCTTCAATAACTGCCGTCTTAATTTAAAGAGTGCTTTGGAGTGGATTTGGGATATTCTTGAAGTTGACAGCTGCATAATATGACCGATTTCGGTCAATGTTAATTCCTCGTCATAAAAGAGGCTTAAAACAAGCTGTTCGTTATCAGTAAGGGTTGTAATCACTTCCGCCATTTCTTCAAGCCATTCTTTTTTTATGATCTGCTCTTCTGGAGTAGGGGTGTGATCGTCTTTGATTGTATAAGAATGAGTTTCGTCTTCCTCTTCTCCCGTCATATATTCATTTACAGAGAAAACCTGAGCAAAGAAGTATTCATTCATTGTTTTGACCACTTCAGTATCGGACACACCCATTTTTTCGGCAATTTCCTCCGCCGTTACATGGCGCATGAGTTCCTGTTCCAAGGAGTTTTGTACGCTCTCTATTTCTTTGGCCTTCTCACGGGTGCTCCTCGGAAGCCAATCCTCTTTTCGCAGACCGTCTATAATAGCACCTCTGATTCTAAAAGAAGCGTAGGTATCGAATTTAAGCTTCCTGTTAAGATCAAACTTATCCAATGCATCGAGCAATCCCATGATTCCCAGACTTTTTAATTCTTCCCTGCTCACATTTTGAGGCAAATTGACGGAGATCCTTTGAACATGATAGGTGACAAGCGGCATGTATTTTTTAACTAAGTGGTTGCCTGATTCCGGGTCTCGCTCCTCTCTCCAGCGTTCCCAATGTTTATGTTCCTCAAGGGGCAGTGTAAGCGGCATATGTATCCCCTCCTCTAACAAATTAGATTGCTTCGGAAAAGAAATCTTTTTTGCATTAGTCTATCTGTTGTAAAACAACTTTTGTAACCTTGCAATAAATGACTCTTTCATGTGAACAGGTTTTTGTCGTTCATTTCCATTGATAACAGACAGTGCAATTTTTTTCAGATTGACTGAGACAGGGGCTTTCGGAAATTCCATATATACCGGACGGTTGGCTAGAACCGCTTTTCTCATATGTTTATCTTCCGGAAGTATACCCAGTAAATGGATTTCCTTCTGAAGGAAGGTTGCCATCGCCTTTTTGAGACGTTCAAACGTCTCCTTCCCTTGTTTATCGCTGTCTGAACGGTTGCATATGATAAGCAGACTGGCGTCCGCCCGAACCCGATGTATCAGCTTCATCATGGAGTAGGCATCCATGATGGACGTAGCCTCTGGAGTAGTGATGATTATGACTTCATCAGCTGCCAGTGACAGCCGAAGCATCCATTGCCCTGCACCTGCTCCCATGTCAAAAATGATTATATCGTAGATTTCCTGCATTCGTTTAAAGCCGTAAAAAAGCCGGTCGACCGTAGTCTCGTCCAATTCAACCGCCTCTTGAAAACCGTTTCCTCCTGCTATGAACGATACACCGCCGGGGCCCAACTCTACAATTTCTGAAAGCGGTTCTTGATTATAAATAAAATCACCCATTGTCTTCGTTGCCGATCCGCCCATCAGCAAATTGACATTCCCCATACCAATATCCAAGTCGACAACAAGCACATTAAACCCCTGTTCGGCAAGAATAATTGCCATGTTGCTGGAAATATTGGATTTCCCCACTCCACCTTTTCCGCTGACGACCGCAAGGGTTCTTGCTTTTTTTCGGGGTTGCCTGTTGATTTTTCTACGTAAATTTTCTGCCTGATCATTCCTCATTTACTGCCATCTCCAAAAATATAATCGGCAAACAATTCGGGCGCTGCTAGAATGATGTCGTCCGGAACGTCCTGTCCGGTTGTGATATAAGATACGGCCAAATTGTACTTAAGCATAATATTCAGCATCGATCCGAAGTGTTTTGTTTCATCCGATTTTGTAAAAATCAGCCGATCGATCGACATATGTTTAAAGTTATCCATGATCGGATCAATGTCTTTTTCCTTCATTGTTACACTTAAAACCAGAAAAGTTTCAAGATCGTTCTCCAATGACAACATATTGTTTAATGCATGAACGTACTCAGCATCCCGATAGTTTCTGCCTGCGGTATCAATGAACACTTGGTCATAATCTGAAAAGCTTTCTATAGCTTTCATGAAGTCATCCGGCTCATAAGCTACTTCTACCGGTATATTAAGCAAACCAGCATATGTCTTTAGCTGCTCAATTGCTGCTATACGATACGTATCCAAGGTGATAAAAGCCACTTTTTTCTTCTCTTCCAACGCGGCATGTGCGGCCAATTTTGCCAAAGTAGTCGTCTTACCAACCCCGGTAGGTCCTACAAGAGCAATAAATTTTTTATTCTTGCCCCTCGAAAAATTTAGTTGCTCTATTTTTTCAATCAGGATTTTCTTTGTTTCTTGTATGACTTCTTTTACCTCAGGCTCCTTTTTTGCCTGGCGCCATATTTCAAGTAAGCCCTCACCGATTTTCTTCACATGGCCTTCGTCCACTTCGTGGTCCAACAGCTTTCCAAGCACCGTTTGAATCGGGGCAGGATAAACAGCCAAATCCGGATTCGCCGATTTTTGGCCGGATGCAACCATTTTTTTCAACTCAGCCAGTTCGGAAAGAAGAGATTTTTCATAATCGTGCTCGTTCTGCTTTAACTCGTTGTTTTCCGAGACCTCTCTTAACAAAAGGGCGGGATCAGTTCCCGGCATTTGTTTGTCGTCATCCATGGCTGCAATGACCTCGAACTGCTTTTTCTTGAAAAAACCTAGAATGCCTCCTGTCCATACAACCCTGGAACTTAAAATGACCGCTTCTTCTCCCACCTCTTGTTTTACTTTTTGAAAGGCTTCCGGCATAGAAGGTGCCGTGATTTTTTTAATACCCATTAAACATTCACCACCCCAATACTTTGGACTTCCACATCAGCTTCCAGTTCATTGTAAGAAAGGATGGGCACTTGAGGAAAATACCTTTCTGTCAACTGACGCAAATACATCCTTACCGCCGGGGAACATAAGAAGATCGGTGTTTGTTGGATTTTCGACAGCTCTTCAATTTGGGTAGCAGCCGCCTCCAATATTTTTTGGGAATCCCCAGGATCCATTGCCAGATAATTTCCATTTTCGGTCTGCTGGATACTATCGGCAATCATTTTTTCAACCTTTCCTGAAATCGTAACGACTTTTAATACCGGATCATCATCTGCATATTGTTTCGTAATCTGTCTCGCCAATGCCTGCCTTACATATTCGGCAAGTATGTCAGTATCAAGCGTGACTTTCCCATAGTCAGCCAGAGTTTCAAAAATCAACGGCAAATTCCTTATAGAAACATTCTCTTTCAACAGCTTAGCCAACACCTTCTGCACCTCACCAACTGTCAGAGGATTGGGTGTGACCTCTTCAACAAGAATCGGATAAGACTCCTGAAGATGGTCGATAAGTTCTTTTGTTTCCTGTCTACCGATCAGCAAATGTGCATTTGACTTTAAAACTTCCGTCAAATGTGTCGACACAACAGACGGTGGATCTACAACAGTGTATCCTTCAATCTCAGCCTGTTCCTTTACCTCTTCCGAAATCCATTTCGCGGGAAGTCCGAATGAAGGCTCAATTGTGTCGATACCCTGGAGTGTATCTTCCGTTCCCGGGCTCATCGCCAGATAATGGTCTAAAAGGATCGTCCCTTTCGCAACTTCATCACCTTTTATTTTGATTTGATATTCATTGGGCTCCAACTGAATGTTATCCCGGATTCTTACAACAGGTACAACGATTCCCAGCTCAAGAGCAAGCTGCCTGCGTATCATGACTATACGGTCAAGCAGATCTCCACCCTGATTTACATCCGCCAGCGGGATAAGACCATAACCAAATTCGAATTCAATCGGATCCATCTGTAATAAATCGAGCACACTTTCAGGTGATTTCATTTCATCTGCTTCCGCTTCATCGGCAGAAAGAGCAAGTGGATCTTCATCACTTTCAGGGATTCGGCCCAGTGCATATCCCCCGCCTATCAATGCTATGGCAATCGGGATGGTAATCACATTACTGATCGGAGTCGTTAATCCAAGCAAAAGGATTGTTGAACCGGCAATATACAGAATTTTAGGATAGGCAAATAACTGGCCTGCAATATCCGATCCCAGATTCCCTTCTGAAGCTGCACGTGTTACTACAATACCTGTCGCGGTAGAAATCAAGAGTGCCGGGATTTGGCTAACTATTCCATCACCGACTGTCAACATTGAATATTTTGTTGCCGCTTCAGCGATTGGAAGTCCCTGCTGGATCATACCGATCAATATGCCGAAAATCAGGTTGATAATCACGATGACGATACCTGCAATGGCATCGCCCTTTACAAACTTGCTGGCACCATCCATTGCTCCGTAAAAATCCGATTCGCGGGAAACCTTTTCCCTACGGTTCCTTGCTTCATGTTCTGAAATGATTCCCGCATTCAAATCCGCATCGATACTCATCTGCTTACCCGGCATCGCATCAAGCGTAAATCTTGCCGCCACTTCAGATACACGCTCCGAACCTTTGGTTATCACGATAAACTGAATGACGATCAAGATAAAAAATACAACGAGTCCTACTAGTATATTTCCACCGACTACGAATGTTCCGAACGTTTCAACAACCCCACCGGCATCCCCTTTTGAAAGAATTGATCTTGTTGTGGAAACATTAAGCCCCAGCCTGAATAAAGTAAGAAGCAATAATAATGAAGGAAATATTGAAAACTGGAGCGGTTCGTTCACATTCATCGTTGTCAAAAGCACAAGCAGCGCCAGGGATATATTGGTTATGATCAAAAAGCTAAGCATCCATGGCGGAAATGGAATGACCAGCATGGCTACAATTAAAATCACACTTAGCAATACAGCAATGTCCTTTGTCTTCATCATGCTTGGCCCCTCCTTCCATGTGCTGAATTTCAAATTTTATGTTTGATCCTGTATACATAAGCCAAAATTTCGGCAACCGCCTTAAAAAACTCGTCCGGGATGGCATCCCCGATATTTG
Source organism: Siminovitchia fordii DSM 16014 = CIP 108821 (assembly GCF_000374565.1). Taxonomy (GTDB): domain Bacteria; phylum Bacillota; class Bacilli; order Bacillales; family Bacillaceae_C; genus Siminovitchia; species Siminovitchia fordii. Next base: position 300,047 of record NZ_KB894685.1, read on the forward strand.
TCTGTTTGTAAAGCGCTTGGGCAAGTGGGCGGTTTTCCACAAGCACAATTTGATGCTCGGAGGCTACCCGTTTTATTTTCTGGGCCATGAAGTCGATTCCTTTAGCTACAACAACCGGAGCATCTGCTTTTTCCTCGTCGTACTTGAGGGCAATCGCAAAATGGGTCGGGTTCGTAATAACTACATCTGCTTTGGGAACCTCCTCCATCATCCTTGCCATTGCCATTTCTCTTTGCTTCTGTTTGATTTTTGATTTGATCAGAGGATCGCCTTCCATATTCTTAAATTCATCTTTTACATCCTGCTTGGACATTCGGATATTTTTTTCAAAATCATACCGCTGATATAAATAATCGAATAATGACAGGAATAATAAAGCGATTGATGCGCTAATCCCCATTTGCAAAGTTAAATTGCCAATCGTTTTTAATGCCGACGGAACTGATTTATGCGATAGGATCAGGACCTCATCAATCCGAAGCCACAAAACAAGAAATGTGATAAAACCGACGAATCCAATTTTCAGGATGGATTTTAACAGTTCAACAATCGCCCTGACGGAGAAAATCCGCTTGAACCCTTTGATAGGATCAATTTTTTCAAGCTTAGGTTTCATAGGCTCTGCAGTAAACAGGAAGCCAACTTGCAATAAGTTTGCACCAAGGCTTGCCACCAATGCCACCAGCATGATCGGACCCAACAGCACAGCAACCCCCAATATCAGATCCAATCCGATTTGGTGTAAATTTTCAGCTGACAGATCCATTAGCATATATTCATTGAACGTCCGGCGAAAAATGTCGATCACCACTTGGCCGATACTGGAAGAAAAAAACAATAGGAAACCAAAGACAGACAATAAGCTGATAGCTGTATTGACATCTTGGCTCTTTGCCGTCTGTCCCTTTTTTCTAGTATCCTGCCTCTTTTTAGGCGTTGCTTTTTCCGTTTTTTCACCGGCAAAATACTGCAGATCAAGTTGAAGAAGCTTCATTCCAGACCACCGAGCATTTCCATGACATCCCTCATCATATGGGCAGTCGTTTCAAACAAGTTTTGCACAATGCCCAAAATTACACCAATGACAATAAAGATAACGATAAAACTGACCGCAATCTTGATTGGAAAACCGACAACAAACACATTCATCTGCGGAACCGTCCTTGCAATAATGCCAAGCGCCACATCCACCAAAAACAGTACTGCCACAACAGGGACAGCCATTTGAAATGCAATGACAAACATCATGGCAAATGCTTTGGTCACATATTCCACAACGCCCGCATTTCCGAATCCCATGGAGACCTTGTCAATCGGGATAAATTGATAGCTGTAAAAAATTCCGTCCAGAAACATGTGGTGGCCATCAACAGCTAGAAGCAGCAGTAATGAAAATATATATAAATACTGTCCGATCAAAGGGGATTGAGCGCCTGTCTGCGGATCGATAACATTAGCGATTGCAAACCCCATCTGAAAGTCAATGAAGCTGCCTGCTGCCTGGACCGCGGACAAAATCATATAGCCGATAAATCCAATAAAAAGTCCTACAAGCACTTCTTTAATGACCAATAGAAAATACTCCAGATTGATCTCTATCGGGGGAGCATCCACTGAATAGTACATCAACAGCGAAATAAAGAAAGCAAACCCGATGCGAAACATGGCCGGAAGCGTCCGGTAGGAAAACAGCGGCATGGTTACAAAGAAAGCCGACACACGCATGAATATCAGAAGAAATACTGAAAAGGCCGGTACGATGTCTATCATTCTATCAACCTACAAACCGGGTCAGATTTTGAAAAATATCTGTTGTATACGAAAGCATCCTGCTCAGCATCCAAGGTCCAAAAAAGACAATGCCCACAAGGACTGCAATGATTTTTGGTATGAAAGCCAATGTCTGTTCCTGGATTTGCGTCGTAGCCTGAAAGATGCTCACAATCAATCCAACCGCCAAAGCAAGCAACAACAACGGCCCGGCCACAATCAATATTGTAAATACTCCTTTTCCAGCCAGAGAAATGACTGATTCGGCGCTCATAACATCACCTTCCTTGGGATTGTATTCAAATAGGGATGTAGACTAAAAACTTTGCAGCAATGATTTGACAACCAAATACCACCCATCGACCAATACAAACAGAAGTATTTTAAAAGGCAGTGAAATCATCACCGGCGGAAGCATCATCATCCCCATTGACATCAATACACTTGCTACAACCATGTCAATCACAAGGAACGGGATGAAAATCATGAATCCAATTTGAAATGCCGTCTTCAACTCACTTAAGGCAAAAGCCGGTACAAGTGCTGTCAACGGTATATCTTCAATGGTCTGGGGTCGTTCTGCCCCCGAATAATTTAAAAATAATTCCAGGTCTTTCTGCCTCGTGTATGAACTCATAAACTCCTTGAACGGAACCGCGGCCCGTTCATACGACTCTTCCAAGGTAATTTCATCATTAAACAACGGCGTCAGGGCTTCTTTGTTCACTTGGTTCATAGTCGGAGCCATCACAAAAAAAGTAAGGAACAGGGACAATCCGATAATCACTTGGTTCGGAGGCATCTGTTGGGTGGCTAGTGATGTACGTACAAAGGAAAGAACAATCACAATCCTGGTGAATGAAGTCATAACAATCAGGATTCCCGGTGCAATGGAAAGAACAGTCAGCAATAGAAATAGTTTCACTGATGTTGACACTGTTTCAGGTGAGCTGTTGAAAAACTCCATTACTTCATTCATTTTTCATCGTGCTCCTTTCCCTGAAACTCTTTTAAAATACTTTGCCGCTGCTTCTTGATTGCATCCATTTCATTTTTAAAGTGTTTCTGGAATGTACCATGATTGTTCTCATCTTGTTTTGAGTTCAACATGGATTTTATTGCTCCTGCAAGTTTTGAAACGGCATCAGCCGGCTGGATGCTTCCCTCAAGCTGTTCATTATATTGATTTAAAATATTTTGCTGCTCCTGTTCATCTGTAATCTCTTTAAGTAGGTGGACGTCTTCGCCGACGCCCAACACGAGCAACCTATTTCCTGCTTTCACGATCTGTATCGAACGGTTTCCACCAAGCGCAGTCCCGCCCAGGTTTTGAATAAGGCGGTTCTGCTGGTAAGATTGGCTTTTTTTATTAATGAATTTCAACAAAAAGTACAGCAATGCAATGACAAACACCAATGCAGCAATCATTTTAATAACATCAAAAAAGCTGATGGAAAAAGATTCATCACTGTTGTTTTCCTGAAGTGATTGATTTGGGCCGTCAGGCTCCTCGCATTTATTTGGATTTTTTATGCATTCCTCCACGGATCCTTTCGGGCTCGCTTGCACAAGATGCGGTTTGACATTTGTGAGGACGATCAAAAGCAATAATAGAACTACCCATTTATTTTTCATATTTTATACCTGAATTCACTATTATTCTTTCTTTGCTTCTTCCCTTTTGTTGACATTGTTGATTAGAAGCGTTGTACAGCTTTTTTAACACGATCGTTCCCTCACAATCTAATTTCAAAAAAATCATTTCAAATATTGCAGACGGTTTTTCCTGCTCAGAATATCCGTTACTCTTACCCCAAAGCTTTCATCGATGACCACGACTTCCCCTTTAGCAATCAGCCGGTTATTGATCAGGATGTCCACTGGCTCACCAGCTAACTTGTCCAGTTCGATGATGGACCCCGACCCCATTTCCAATATTTCTTTCACCGATTTGTGCGTTCTGCCCAGTTCCACTGTTACCTGGAGCGGAATATCGAGCAGGACATCAAGATTTTTAGTATCCGTTTGTTCTTCAAAGCCATCGTCAAACTGGGCAAAGCTTGCTCGTTGGACGTTTACATCCTTATTATCTTCACGGCGTGACTTGCTTGGATTGCCCGACGCCGTTGAAGGCACCGGTTCTTCCACTTGTTTTGTCTGTTCTAGAGCAAAATCTATTGCAGAGGCTGTTTCTGCCTGCGTTTCTGCCGAAGTCTCTGCAGATGTTTCTGTTTTGTTTGTTTCTTCTGCCTGTGACCATAGCTCTTTCACCAGACTTCTTGCGAAGTTAACAGGTATGAACATCGTCAGCTTCGAATCAATGATTTCTCCCACTTTCAAGTCGAAAGACACTTGTGCAAAAGGCGATTGATCCGAAAGTTCCTGGAGCACTTCACCCAATGTTTCATTAGAAACATGAAACGTCGGTGTAGAGATATCGACCCGTTTTTCAAAAAACGAGGACATTGAAGTAGCGGAGGAGCCGATCATCTGATTCATTGCCTCTTGTACAGCACTTTGCTGGATTTCGTCCATTTCTTCTGATGGATTGGTCCCGTCACCGCCCATTAGAACATCCGCAATGACTGAAACATCCTTCTTTTTCAGGAATAACACATTAACTCCTGAAAATCCCGATGTATAAGTCACTTGAACAGCCATACCCGGATCTTTTGATGCGGACAAAGTCTGCCAATCGATGATGGATACTGTCGGTGTTGTAATTTCTACTTTTTGGTTCATCATGGCGGAAAGGGCTGTCGCTGCATTGCCGAAAGAAATATTCCCCACTTCTCCCAAGGCGTCTTTTTCTATTTCACTCAGCTCATCCTTTTCATTCGTTTCGTCTTCTGATTGATTCATTTCCGAGAATAACAACTCAATCTCTTCTTGGGAGAGCTTCTCACCATTCATTGTCCTCATCTCCCTCATTTATCATATTTAAAATTTGAACAGCCAGATGGTTGTGTTTCATTCCGGGCTGCCCCATAAATTTAGGGACTCCCGCAATTTTTACCGTAAGCGGCTCATCAATCCGTTTACGTAATTGGAATACATCCCCTTTGTTTAATGAAAGGAAATCCCTTATCGTCAAGAAAGTCTTGCCTAGCTCGACATCCACCTCTACATCGGTTTCTTTGATACTTTGTTTTAGTGCGTCGAGTGCTTCCGGTTTCTTTTCCTTTGAACCGGATTCCATCCAATATTGGGCTGTCAGTTTCGAAATAATCGGTTCCAAGACAACATGGGGAATCATGATATTGATTGTTCCGTTTGTATCACCGATCACTGCATGCATCGATACGACGACAACTGTTTCATTTGGAGAGACAACCTGTAAAAATTGCGGATTGACTTCAATTTCCGACAATTCCGGTTCAATATGGGAAATACTGGCCCAAGCCTCCTGCAAGGGATCCAATGTCTTATTAAACAGGTTCGTTAACAGTTTCATCTCAATATCGGTCAAAAGGGAGATTTTATTTATGCCTGTCCCTTTTCCGCCCAAAATACGGTCCATCATTGCATAGGCAATATCAGGCTGGACCTCCATGATCATTCTTCCTTTGAGTTGGGGGATTTCGATGACATTCAAAAAAGTCATGCTGTCGATTGAACGGATGTATTCCCCGTATGGTACCTGTCCGGAAGAAACAACAGAAACGTGGGCATATGTCCTTAAATGCGCTGAGAACAAAGTGGTCAAAAGGCGCGCAAAGTTTTCATATATTCTTGTCAAGCTCCGTATTTGGTCTTTTGAAAACCGGAGTGCCCTTTTAAAGTCATAGACTTTGACTACTTTTTCAAGTTCATTTGAAACCGGAGCATTCTTTGATTCATCATTGTTGTCGCCGGCTGCTAAAGTAGAAATGAGATCGTCAATTTCGGTTTGTGATAAAACCCCTTGGGACAAGACATCGTCTGGCATTGCCGTCACCTCCTAACGTTGCGTGCCGGAACCTATGAAATGATATAAGAAGTGATGTAAACTTTTACTACTTCCCCTTCTTGCATTATTTCATTGATTCTAGTCTTTACTGCGTCTTCAAATTGCTGCTTGCCTTCCTTGCCTTCCAATTGTGGGGCCTTCATTTCCGATAATTCCGTGATAATGATATTCTGGACTTGAAACTTTCGTTTCTCTAGTTCACCTTTTGCATCCTTACTGTCCGTTTCGATTGTGAAAGAGATTTTTACATATCTGTTATCCAGCAGGTTTGTCGCTATTTCTCCAATATCAACCGAAACCTTTAATACATCATCAATTGACTGATCAGTTCCGACTTCGGCCTTTTTTCCAAATCCCAGTTTGTCATACGCGAGCAACCCGGCAGCTCCAACTAGTAAAATGACAGTAATAATAATGAGTACTTTATTTTTTTTCATCAGAATCCTCCTGCTGCCCGTGTCCCAGCAATTGAATAGATTGATAGAACTTAAGAATCTTCTCATTGACAAGCTGCTCAGACTCAGCCACAACATATTTGCGGCCATTCATCAAAGTGATGGTCGTATCGGGAAAAGACTCAACTGTTTCAATGTATAAAGCATTCAAATGAAAAGTCTTTCCATTCAACTTTGTTATATGTATCAATGAACCATCCAGGACCGGACAATGCCCGGTCCTGTCCCTCCCTTACCTATCGTTTTAAATTGACAAGCTCCTGCAGAATTTCATCAGAAGTTGTAATAATTCTCGTATTTGCCTGAAACCCGCGTTGGGTTACAATCATTTCTGTGAACTCCTCAGAAAGATCTACATTGGACATTTCAAGGGTTCCAGATACGAGTTTGCCGGCTCCGCCTTCAGTGGGTCTTCCATTTGCAACTGCTCCAGCCGCATTTGTATGAATGTAATAATTTTCTCCTACCTTTTCCAGCCCGCCGTTATTCGGGAATCTGGCAACGGCAATCGTCCAGTCAGAATTGGAATCCTCACCTTTTTTATAAGAGATTACTCCATCCTCGCCAATACTCAGATTAGAGATTGTTTCCGGATCCTCTATCCGAATCCCTTCAAGTTGACCATCAGCATTATACCCCTGAACAATGTCGCCAGAAGCAGTTACAAGGTAGCCATTATTATCAAAGAATAAGTTTCCTGCTCTAGTATATTTGGCCATACCACTTACATCTTCAACTATCAGATAGCCATCACCTTGAATACCTAGATCTAGCACTCTACCGGTTGTCTGAAGGCTCCCCTGAGTATCAACCGTATCAATAGATGCAAGCTGTGAACCAAGACCGACTTGCTTAGGATTTACACCACCGCGGGCTCCATCCCCTGCGCTCGCCCCCGAGATTGTTTGGCTAACCATGTCCTTGAATGTCACACGGCCTTTTTTGAACCCGTATGTGTTGACGTTAGCAATGTTGTTTCCAATGACGTCCAGTTTGGTCTGGAAGTTCTTCATTCCGCTTATTCCTGAGTACATAGAACGTAGCATGTTCCCATTTCCCCCTTCTTGTTTGCCGCTTCAGTCAATCGGCGGCTTTTCGGCTTCCTTTTTAAGGTCCAGCCGTTTTTCCTAGTCTACTATGATCGTTCCATCGATATTGTTGAATATCTGGCCGTTTGCTTCATGCCTCGCCATCATTGTGATGACTGTGTTGTTTACTGCACTGATGACCAAAGCGGCATTGTTCAATAGTACGAGAGGTTCCTTGACACCCTTGACCTTTGCTTCTCTTATTTTCTCTTCAATCTGCTGCCATTTTGCCGGGCTGATATCGATATTTCTTTGTTCCATCCTTGCCCTTGCATGCTTGCTGATTTTCAAATGGCCAGCTTTTTCTATTGCCTGCATTAGCTCATTTGAAAAGGAACTTCCTTCAACCTTTTGCTTCGAAGGCTCGTTTCTTGCGGCATTTGTATTCAAATGGATTTGAAAAGGATGGATACAGGTATTCAAAAGTGACCAGCTCCCTTATTCAATTTTTATAAGTTTTCGGGATTCAATCACTGCCCCATCTTCCAATATGACCGAAATGATGCCGCCTTTGGATGTCACGGATTTGACAAAACCGGACTTTTCCTGCTCACCATCCATCCACAATACTTTTTTTCCGATCAGATGGCTCGCTTTGACTAGCGGGCTTTCGCCATTTTCATTATGTATTTCCGATATGTTCGCTGGCATCAGCTCCTTGCCATCTTCCAAAATGATTTTTACCGAATCACCCAAAAATTGTACAGAACTGACGATACCTTTCCCTTCAAGTATTTCAGGATCTTCCAAGGGATCATCATTTTCTATTATTTGATGCCATGTTACTTCTTTTCCAACGAATTCACTGAAGGCGATAAGATTCGCCTGTGAAGCACTCTCCACAAATTTTTCCATTGTCTGATTCATGTTAGTTAATTGCTCCAGGGAAGAGAAAGTGGCCATCTGTCCGATAAATTCCTTGTCGTCCATTGGACTTAGCGGATCTTGGTTTTGAAGTTGTGCGAACAAAATTTTTAAAAAAGCATCTTTTCCCAGTGAATCGTTATTTGACGTCTCCCTTTTCACTGTTTCTGTCGGAAGAAAGTAATCACTTCCAATCGTGTTTGGCATTCTTCGTCACCTACACTTCCATTTCAAATAAAACCTTTTGGAGAAATTTCGAGAACTCTTCCTCATCTTTGTCCCCGTTAAAAGCTTCTTTGTCAGAACTTTGATCTGCTCCAGACTCTTCCTGGTCTTCATTTCTTTGACCTTGGCTACTGTATTTATCGAGTCCTTCCTGGTAGGAAATATCCACCTTGTCCACCTGGATATTCTGCTGTATGAAAGCATGCCTTAGTTGGTGAATCTGCGAGTCAAGTATATCTTTTGCCATATTGCTCGATGCCAAAATGCGTGCAATCATGGTTCCGTTCTGTTGCGTCAGTTCTATCCTGAGTGAACCGAGATGTTCGGGATACAAACGGAGTGTCATACTTTTCATCTGAACTCCTTGGCTAAAATGAGATTTTTGAAGAATATTTGTAAATTGCCTGATTAACTCTCTTCCCTTCCTCTCATTGGAGCTTGTTTCAGTAAGCCTTACAATTACCTCTTCCGTATCGTTTCTGTTTACATTTGATGCCTGACCGGAAGTTGTATCAGCCTTAGATGGGATATTCTCCGTAATCGTACCTCTATTTTCTGTCACCTTCGTCAACGTCGTCATCCGGGCGGAATCTTCTTTTGTTGTATTAGCAGTTTCTAATCGGGTAGACAACGGTTTTGCGTTTTCTGCTTCTGTGTTTTCCGGATCGCTGATAAACTGTCCTTTAATGGCTTTCGCTGCATGATGATCACCATTATTCCGCAACATGTCTGAACAGACATACAAATTGTGCTTTAAAGGGGTCTGGTTAGTTTCTTCAAAATGAAACCCTTCTCTCTTTTGGGAAGTAAATCTAATAGATTCCGTTAGGTCTTTTAAAAATGCTGAAAGTTTTTCAGTATCTATTTTTTCTGCACCAGAATCGAGCTGTCCAAAGGACAAAACGAACTTTTCCAAAACCGGCTTCAAAACTGCCTCTGTTTTCAGGAATTCGGCATCATCAATGCTTTCCAGCAAATCAATCGACTTCTGCAATAATTCCTGTTGCACTTCATCCAGTTCATTTCCCTCTTTTTCTTGTAAATCTTGTAATACATCTAAAACACTCGATAACAGATGCATCAGGTCTTTATTTCCTTCTGCCGTTTCGTCTCCATCCATTTCGGGTTCTGCCTGATGGTTTTGCAGTTTCAAATTCAGAATCTCGCCGAACAATCCATTACCTTGTCCGTTCACCCTTTCGGACTGCTTCACCGTTGTAAAATTGGGAGCAGCTTCAAAAATGGGGACCTTCACTCTGACTCACCTCCCTTCACTTGTCCTCACAGCAAGCATCTGGGTATATGCCGCTGCTTTTTCAGGAGGCATCTTTTCCATAATTCTTGCAAGTGGTTCGGGACCCAGGTTTGATAAAATATTGACAGCTTCTTCATCCTTCATTTCCACAATGATGGAAGCTGCCCGTTTGGGCATCATCGTTTCATATACTGCAACGATTTCTTTCATACCCCGTTTGCCTTCGTTCTCCACCTGACTTTTTTCTTCCATGGTTGTTTCCAGTCTTTTTTTATCTTGAGTCAGGGAATCAACTTCGGACTCTTTTTCTTCCACTTTTCTTTCTAAACGGCTAATTTTCGCATTTTTTTCCTCAATTTGTGCTTCAAGCTTGACAATCGCCTCATTGTGCTCATCAATGCTCACTGTTTCTTTGCTTCCAAGAACAGAGGATACCACAGGGATTTTCCCTCCGATTTCCTTAGCTTTTTCATATACATTCACACCGGTTATGGTAGCAGTCAGTAAGGTGAGGAACAATATGAGCAAAAGAGGGATGACAGCCCATATTAGAAGTTTTTGAAAAAGGCTGGATTTCTTATTCTCTTTTTGTGTTTCTGCAGTACTACCCACCTTGTCACCTAATTTCCTTTTCGATGTTGAAATTGGATGGCTGCTATTTCATCCATTCGATTATTTTCATCCGCATTAATCAACTGTTGAAAATACGCATAGCTTTTTTCCTTTATTTTCTCGTATTTTTTTACTTCGATATTGCTTTCAAGAAGCTTCTCTTCCCAATATTGCATCTCATTCCGAGTTGCCATGACCTGTTTCTGCCAATAGTGGATCGTTTCTTCAAGATTGTTGATGAACAGTTGATGGTGCCTGATCTTTTGAATAGAAAAGCCTATTTCCAGCTTCTCTGATTGAAATTGTTCCAGGACTTCTTTTTTCTTTAGCAGTTCATATAATTTTTTGGCAGCCTGCTCAAATTGACGGACCGACTCTTCGTAAAGCGAATAGGTCTCTTCCTTTTCTCTCTCTTTGAGCGTCAAAATATGCTGGAATTTATAATCAAACTTCAACGAAACTCACCCGTTTCTGCCAAATTGATCAACGATTGGATACTTTCTTCCTTCGTTGCCTGTTCATTCGTCCCTTGCTGTAAAAACTTTATGATTTCCGGCTGATAATCAATCGCTTCATCTATTTCTTTCGATGCACCTTTTTTATATGCGCCTATATTGATCAGGTCTTCAGCATTCACGTACGTACTTAAGAGATTCCGAATCGTATTGGCAGCTGTCAGATGTTTGGGGGCGGCAAGCTGGTTCATGAGCCTGCTGACACTGTTTAACACATTGATCGCAGGATAATGGCCCTTGTTTGCCAAGGTGCGGTCAAGTACAATGTGCCCGTCCAAAATTCCCCTTACAGTATCCGCAATCGGCTCATTCATATCATCACCGTCCACGAGTACAGTATAGAATGCAGTGATCGACCCTCGCGGGCTTGTCCCTGTCCTTTCAAGAAGGCGGGGCAGCAGTGCGAAAACGGAAGGGGTATAACCTCTTGTGGCAGGCGGCTCGCCGACAGCCAAGCCCACTTCTCTCTGACTCATGGCAACCCTTGTAACTGAATCCATCAAAAGATTCACATTGCAGCCTAAATCTCTGAAATATTCAGCTATCGCTGTCGCTGTAAAAGCCCCTTTGATTCTCATGAGTGCCGGTTGGTCTGAGGTAGATGCCACAATGATCGACTTTTTCAACCCCTCAGGCCCAAGATCGTTTTCCAAGAATTCTTTAACTTCCCTACCTCGTTCACCGATCAGGGCAATGACATTAATATCCGCCATCGTATTTCGGGCAATCATTCCAAGCAGCGTACTCTTTCCTACACCACTTCCTGCAAAAATTCCCATCCGCTGTCCATTTCCAACCGTTAGCATGCTGTCAATAGCCCGTACACCCACTTCAAGCTGCTCGGCGATAGGGGGCCTTGTCAACGGGTTCGGCGGATCGCAATCTATTTGTACAGCAGTCATTCCCCGGGGAATGGCAGATTTATCCATCGGATGTCCAAGTGAATCCACAACCTTACCGACCATTTCGGGACCGACGTGTACTTCCAAAGGTTTTCCAGTAGTTTCAACGAGGCTTCCTGGAGATACATCCAGCAAATTAGTATAAGGCATTAAAATCAGATGCTTCCCTTTAAAACCTACAACTTCGGCCATAACAGTACGGGCGTTTGCTGAAGTGCCAGTATGTATAATGCAGACATCCCCGATGGAACTCTCGGGTCCGAATGACTCAATCATCAGGCCGACAACCTTGACAACCTTCCCGTACTTTTTAAGTGGGTTGATATTTTTTATATATGGTAGAAGCTCCTGTGCTTTCATTCTAGTTGTTCAGCGGTAAGAAGCTCCGCAAGCCTTTCTTTCAACTCGGACAATTGGCTGTCGATGCCGGATTCAATTCTGATCGTTTCACATTCAACGACACAGCCATTTTCATTTATTTCCTCATTTGGATAAATATAACATTGCACCTCTCGAGGAAAAACAGATTCCAGCACATTTCTGGATGAAACAAGCAATTGGAATTTGGTAGGGTGTACGTAGATCTCTATTTGTTTTTCATTCTTCAATTCATTCAAAGCTTTTTTTACAACCCCGATAAACTTTTCAGGCTCTTCAGAAATGGCGGATTCCAAGATGGATTCCGCACTTGCCATTGCCAGGTCCAGGATGGTCCGTTCCGCCTGTACAATGTATCCTTTAGTGTCCGCTTTGGCGCTATCGATTGTACCGATGGCCGTATCTATCAAACTTTTATACTCCTGTTCCCCTGCCGTCCTTCCTTCTTCTAGCCCCTTTTGATAGCCCTCGCTCCACGCTTCCTCCGACAGTTGCTTTTTTTCCGCTTCCCAGAGGTTCTTTTCCTCTTGAAGGTCATTCCTTAGCTGTTCCGCTTCTTGAAGGGCTTTCTCTATAGTATCTTTAGCCTTTGCCTCCGCCGTCATTATGAGTTCATTGACTTTTGCTTCAACTAAAGGATCTACAGCATCCTGTTCGCAGGCAGGCCTTTCGACCATCCGTGGTTTGATGACCTTTGAGCCGGTCAAAATCCGGTCCGTTTGGAGCTTGATGATGTTAGACAATGATTTCATCTCCTCCACGGGCAAGAATGATTTCGCCCGCATCTTCCAAGCGGCGGATAATGGCCACAATATTTGACTGAGCTTCTTCGATTTCGCGCAAACGTACAGGTCCCATCAATTCGATTTCCTCTTGCAAAGTCACCGCCATCCGGGTGGACATGTTCTTGAAGATTGTTTCCTTCACTTCATCACTTGCAACCCTGAGCGCAAGCATCAAGTCATCACTGTCACATTCCCTGATCACACGCTGAATCGAAAGGTTATCCAAAATGACAATATCTTCGAATACAAACATTCTTTCTCTGATGTCCTCCGCAAGACCGGGATCTTGGATTCCAAGTGTATCAAGTATAGTTTTTTCGGTTGCCCGGTCGACCCCTTGAAGCACTTGGACAATCGATTCAATCCCACCGCTTTGGGAATAGTCATCTGTAACAGTAGCTGATAACTTTCTTTTAAGAATTTCTTCAACTTCACGGATAACATCCGGAGAAGTTCCATCCATCACGGCGATCCTCCTGGCTATATCTGCCTGTGTGTCATTCGGAAGTTCAGACAAAATTTGTCCTGCTTTTTCCGGATCCAAATATGATAGGACAAGTGCAATCGTCTGCGGATGTTCATTTTGGATAAAATGTAAAATTTGTCCTGCATCGGCTCTTTTGGCGAAGTCAAATGGACGGACTTGCAAGGAAGCATTGAGCCTTTTCAGCATTTTCGTTGCCTCTTCATAACCAAATGCCTTCTCCAACACCACTTTGGCATAATCTAAACCACCCTGTGTGATGTACTTCTGTGCTAGGGCAATATGGTGAAATTCATTGACCACTTTGTCTTTTCTTTCCGGGGTCACATTCCTGAGACTTGAAATTTCCATCGTAAGTTTTTCTACTTCTTTTTCCGTCAATTGTTTATAGATTTTTGAAGCGGTATCGGGACCAAGAGAGATGAGAAGCACTGCTGCCTTTTGAATGGCTGACATTTTTTGTTTCTTTTCCATTCTTTATATCTCCTCCTCTTCCTCAGCAATCCATGTTCTCAACAGGCTGGCAAACTGTTCCGGATTCTCCTTGGCTAATTCTTCAAGTTGCTCGCGGTTCTCCGCCGCTTTCTGGGCTGCCAGTTCCTCCTGTGTCGGCTGCGCAGGTGCCTCAGGCTCTTCTGCAGGAATTGCAGTCAATTCTTCCAACTCTTCCGCTTTCCGTGTTCTTGTTCTTGTCCAGAGGAAAAGGAGAACAGCTATGATCGCAAGTAGAATTCCTCCAACAACGTAACCCCACCATGGCAAACCTTTAGATGAATCTTCCGCACGATCCATGTTTCCGTTAAATGGCTGTACTGTTACAACAACCTTTTCGTCAATAGCCGCATCAGATATGTCCGTACCGCTTTCCTTGTCAATGGATGTTTTTACAATAGTCGACAGCAGCTGACGGATATCTTCCCTTCGCTCTTCCGGAAAGGAAGCAGGTTCTTCCGAGTCCGGCGGCTCAACCATGACTTGAATTCCCAAGTCACGGATTTTATAAGGGCTTTCCACGATTTCTTTGCGCACTTTGTTTACTTCATAGTTCAGGGTTTCTTCGGAACGTTCATAGTCACCTGAATTACCGTTTCCTTCCAGATATTGGCTTGCTCCACTGTCAGCTGGGTCGCCGCCTTGCGGTATACCGCCTGCCTGAGCTTCGTCACCAGAAAATGTTTCCGTGATCCTTTGGGCACTGATGGCAATTCCACGCATATTTTCTTCATCCACTGGAGTAACAAGATTCTCTTCCCTGTTTTCCTGGGTGAAATCTACATCCGCTGTAACGGAAGTCATAACTTTGTCGTGGCCCATCAAGGTTCCAAGCATTTGTTGCACCTGACGCTGAATATCCCTTTCAAGGCGCTCCTTTATTTTCATTTGCTGATCAATGCCATTATCAGCATAAGAACTATCATTCAAGTCGAAATACTCTAGATACTGGTTTCTGATGACAATATTGTCTGTCGGCAAATTAGGTACACTTTTTGAAACAAGGTGATACAGTGATTTAATTTGCTTCTCATTAAATTCATGGCCAGGCTTTGTATGTAAAACGATTGATGCTGATGCTTCTTCGTTGTTCTCTTTCACAAAAACACTTTTTTCAGGCATTGTGATCATTACATTTGCGTCTTCTACCCCATCAATACTTTTAATGAGAGTGGCCAGTTCGTTCTGTGTAGCATCGAGCTTTAATACATTGAATTCATTATCTGTCATGCCGAAACCAGCGTTCTCACTAAAGAAAGAGTAATCGATATTCCCGGATTTAGGGATACCCTCTGCTGCAAGTTCAACCATCAAGCTTTCCGCATTTCCCTCGGGTACTCTTATAGTAGTACCGTTCTCCGTTATTTCGGACTTCACTCCCCTTGCATCGAGCTCTTCTTTGATGGCACCAGTCTCGGACGGAGACAAGTTTGTATAAAGAGGGACCATTGTCTTATGGGTTAATAGGACCGTTAAAATGATAATGAATAAAAGTAAAATCATTGCCGATGAAACAAATACGATCTTTTGTTTTTTTGTTCTTTGTATCCAAAACTCTTTCAAATTTGAAAAACGCTTAAACAGTAAGTCTTTCATCGATAATCCCCTTAACATTCTGGTTACACTTGCATTCGCATAACTTCCTGGTATGCCTCAACAGCCTTGTTTCTGATTTCGAGCGCTGCCTGCATGGATATGGATGCTTTTTGGCCGGCAATCATCACGTCATGCAAGTCTATTTTCTTTCCTTCTGCAAACATTGATGTTGCCTTGTCCGATTGAATTTGAAGTTTATTTACATCCTGGATTGCATTTTTTAAGTAATCACCGAAATTATTCGTTTTATTAAAATTTTCAATCCCTGGCTGTTTCTTATTTATTGACGCTGTAGATGGCAAATGAGAGATCATAGGATTGATTTGCATCATTCTCCGCCTCCTTCTTGATTACTTTCCAATATCCAGTGACTTCATCAACATCGACTTTGTCGCATTGAATACTGTGACATTTGCTTCGTATGACCTTGTGGCACTGATCATATCCACCATTTCACGAAGCGGATCTACATTTGATTGATAAACATATCCATTTTCATCCGCATCAGGATGTTCCGGATCATAAACAGATTTAAAAGGCGTCTGGTCTTCCACAATCCTGGTCACCTTTACTCCTGCCGAACTTTTGTTTCCGGAAGGAGAGCCCATTGCTTTATTTAGGGCTGAAGAAAATGAATTTTCGTTCGGCTGCATTACAACCATTTTTCGTCTATAAGGCTGCCATTCACCGTCAACAAGCTTTTCCCTCGTCGTGTCGACATTTGCCATATTAGAGGAGATGACATCCAACCTCAGACGTTGGGCAGTCAATGCAGAGGAAGAAATTCCCATTGAATAGAACATTGTCACTACTACTTTCCTCCCTTTATGACATTTTGTAATGAATTGAATTTCCCGCTCAATCTTTCTGATAAAATGCTGTAATAAATCTGATTAGAAGCAAGGTCGGACATTTCTTTATCAATATCGACATTATTACCATTGTGCCCGTATTGAACCCGCCTGTCCGATAACTTAATAGCAGGGTTTTTCTGCCTCTGGCCGTTGATATGCCGCGGATCAGTCATCTGCAATTTTGCAGCAGAAACCGCCTCATCTAACACTTTGCCAAAGCTCACTTTCTTCCCTTTGTAATTAGGCGTATCGGCATTGGCGATATTCTGGGCTGTCACTTCATGCTTTAATGCAGAATAATCCATAGAACGTTCTATTGTTTGAAAGCTTCCGGAAAAGAGATTCAAATTAAACACCTGCCAATTTTTTTCTTCTTTTTCCTAAACTATCCACTATTGTAATCTTTTTGTCATATTGCGTCTATACGTGGTGAGTAAATCTTGGTGAATTTTCGATGAAAAACTCGAAATTTGATTCTTTAGTCCCATTTGCAAAATAAAAAAAAACGCCCGAATGACTTCGAACGTTCTTTTTTTGCTTTTATATTTAGTTGGATTTCAATTTCTCTAATTCGACAAGAAACTTAGAGTTTAACACTTTGATATAAGTACCCTTCATTCCAAGTGAACGGGATTCGATAACACCGGCACTTTCCAATTTTCTGAGCGCGTTAACGATGACGGATCGTGTAATTCCTACCCTGTCGGCAATTTTGGAAGCTACAAGCAGCCCCTCTGTTCCATTGAGCTCTTCAAAAATATGCTCGATAGCTTCTAGTTCACTGTACGAAAGGGAGCTGATAGCCATCTGGACAACCGCTTTACTGCGTGCTTCCTCTTCGATTTCTTCGGCTTTTTCACGAAGAATCTCCATTCCGACAACTGTTGCTCCATATTCAGCAAGAATCAGATCATCATTATCAAATTCCTGCTCAAGTCTTGCCAAAAGCAATGTCCCGAGTCTTTCTCCTCCGCCGATGATCGGTACGATTGTTGTCAGACCGTTTGCGAATAAATCTTTGCTTTCCACAGGGAAGGCAGTGTATTCACTGTTCACATCGAGATTTGAAGATGTTTCGGAAATATTAAATAGGCTTTTTGTATAATCTTCCGGGAATTGCCGTTCTTCAAGAATAGATTTCATTCTGTCGTTTTCAATCTGCTGGCGGACAGAATATCCGAGCACCTTGCCTCTCCTGCTCAATACATAAATATTGGCATCAATGACATCTGACAATGTTTCAGCCATTTCCTTAAAATTCACCGGTTTTCCTGCAGCTTTTTGCAGCATTGCATTAATCGTTCTAGTCCTTGTTAATAATTCCATTGTTTCTCCTCCTAAATTATTCCAATCTTACAACTATTATGACACATTTACTATAAAATAAACTGGCTCAAATCTTTGTCTTTTGAAATTGCTGAAAGTTTTTGGTCAACGTACTGAGCGGTAATTTCCACCTTTTCCATCGTGACATCCGGAGCTTCGAACGACAAATCTTCAAGCAGTTTTTCCATAATTGTATGCAGGCGTCTCGCCCCGATATTATCCGTATTCTGGTTCACATCAAAAGCGATCTCTGCAAGTCTGTTAATAGCATCGTCAGAAAATTCTATTTGTATACCCTCTGTTTCCAATAATGCTGAATATTGTTTGATCAGTGCATTATCTGGTTCAGTCAATATTTTGTGAAAGTCTTCTACCGTAAGCTTTTCGAGCTCAACCCGAATCGGAAACCGACCTTGAAGTTCCGGAATCAAATCCGAGGGCTTAGCCATATGGAAAGCTCCGGCAGCAATAAATAAAATGTAATCTGTTTTGACCGGACCATATTTGGTGACTACAGTTGATCCTTCGACAATCGGCAGGATATCCCGCTGAACGCCTTCTCTCGAGACATCTGCAGAGGAAGACTGGCTTTTGCTGGCGATTTTATCAATCTCATCAATAAAGATGATCCCTGTTTGTTCGGCCCTAAAAATCGCCATCTGTGTCACTTCATCCATGTCGATTAGCTTTTGGGCTTCATCATTTGTCAGTACTTTTCTGGCCTCCTTGACAGGAAGCTTGCGTTTCTTGAGCTTTTTGGGCATCAGGCTGCTTAATGCATCCTGCATATTCATACCCATCTGCTCCATGCCGGATCCTTGGAACAAATCGAACATGGAAGGTTGCTGTTCTTCAACTTCCACCTGAACGATCTCGTTTTCAAGTTCTCCATTGGCAAGTTTCTCTTCAATGATCCTTCTCTTTTCGCGGATGCTCAGTTCTTCCTGTTCATCCTGAGATGAGGAGCTTTCGGACTGCTGGCTCCCGCCAAAGATCATTTCAAATGGGTTTTTAAAGTTTTCCGATTTCTTTTTTTTAGGTACAAGCAGTTCTACAAGACGGCGGTTCGCCTGAATCTCCGCACGCCCCTTCACTTCCTGCATTTTCTCTTCTTTAACAATCCTGATTGATGTCTCGGCCAGATCCCTGACCATTGATTCGACATCGCGTCCCACATACCCCACTTCTGTAAACTTGGTCGCCTCCACTTTTACAAAAGGTGCGCCGACCATCTTGGCCAAACGGCGGGCAATTTCTGTTTTCCCCACGCCGGTTGGGCCCATCATCAAGATGTTTTTTGGAATGATCTCATCTCTAAGTTCTTCGCTTAAAAGGCCCCTTCGGTAACGGTTGCGGAGAGCCACCGCGACCGCCCGCTTTGCATCATTCTGACCAATGATATATTGATTGAGCTTTTCAACAATTTGCCTAGGAGTCATGCCAGCTCCTTTGTTAACGACTGTCAAAATAGTCCCTCCCTTTTACAGTAACGTATTGCAGCGTCGACATGTGTTACAATTCTTCGACAATTATTTGTCGATTTGTGTAGACGCAAATGTCTGCAGCTATTTCCAAGGCCGCTTTGGCCATTTCCTTCGCAGTTAAATGATCAGAAGCATAATTTTTCAAGGCTCTGCCCGCAGCAAGAGCATAATTGCCGCCTGAACCTATAGCTAAAATCCCATCATCAGGTTCAATAACCTCTCCGGTACCGGAAATGAGTAGTAAATCCGTGTCATCCATGACAATCAGCATGGCTTCAAGCTTTCTTAAAACTTTATCACTCCGCCATTCCTTCGCCAGTTCAACTGCAGCCCGGGGGAGATTTCCATTGAATTCCTCGAGCTTTCCTTCAAATTTCTCAAATAAAGTAAAGGCATCAGCCACCGATCCTGCAAACCCAGCCAATACTTTTCCATTGAATAATTTACGGACCTTGCGTGCAGTATGTTTCATAACTACCGCATTACCAAATGTCACTTGTCCATCGCCGGCCATGGCGCTTTTACCCTTATGATGGACGGCAAAAATTGTCGTTGCATGGAATTTATCCATCGTTTACCTCCTTACTATCAAGCCCGCGGATGACTGTTTATATATGTTTTCCTTAAATGTTCCTTTGTCACGTGTGTATAAACCTGTGTCGATGACAGGTGCGTATGTCCCAATAATTCTTGGACCGTTCGCATATCCGCCCCATTATTGAGCATATGAGTCGCAAAGCTGTGCCGAAACATATGGGGATGGATTTTTCCTGACAAGGATGCCTTTTTCATTACTTCATTGAGGACATGGCGGATTCCCCTTGCAGTTAATGGCCCCCCTCTGGCATTCACAAAAAGATTTCGGTGGTCCGAGCGATCAAACAGCAAGCTTCTTGCACCATTTATGTAGGATTCCAGTGCTTGAGAAGCAAAAATACCAAAAGGGACATACCTTTCCCTTTTGCCTTTTCCTTTTACAAGTATCGTTGACAAGTCAAAATCCACATCATCCAGCTGGATATTTGCACACTCACTTACCCTGATGCCAGTAGCATACAGCAACTCCATGAGCGCAAGGTTTCGTTTCCCCAGCGGAGTTCTATCATCACAGGAGCTGAATAATTGTTCCATCTCTTCTTCGTAGAGGAAACTCGGGAGCCTTACTCCCTTTTTGGGCTGGATCACCAATATAAAAGGATTTTCATCCACTATCTTTTCTCTTAGCAAAAACTTGAAAAAGCTTCGCAGGCTTGAGATTTTCCTGGCAGCACTTGTCCTTGCATAATGTCGTTCATACAATGAAGACACATAGAGGCGGGCATCGAAATATTTCACATCATTAAACGTTGCAATACTTTGCTCTTGCATGAACAAACTGAAATGCTCAATATCTTTTTTGTAAAATTCGACTGTGTAGGATGAATAGTTTTTTTCAATCTGCAAGTATTCCAAAAAACGGTTCATAGCTAAAGCTAAGTTTTCTTTCATCTCTCCACCCCGACTTTCAAGCCTTCTAAATATTATCACAATTCATTTTTCTGTGCAAAGGAAATTAAACATTTTTCACAAAGTTTTGAATTGTGTTTAATGCCCGTTCCGCATATTTCTCATTCTTCATTTTTTTGTTTTTAATCCTTTGAGGCAATTCAGGCAGCAATCCGAAATTAATATTCATCGGCTGGAAAGTTTTAGAGCCGGTTGATGTAATATAGCGGGCAAGACTTCCAATCATTGTTTCTTCCGGAAAAACTACCGGTTCCTTTCCCTGTGCCAATAACGCAGCATTCAAACCCGCAGCCAAACCGCTGGCTGCAGATTCCACATAGCCTTCAACTCCGGTCATCTGCCCTGCAAAAAACAAATCGGGCCTTTCTTTAAATTGATATGTTCGGTTGAGGACCTTTGGCGAATTGATAAACGTATTGCGGTGCATAACACCATAACGGACTATTTCAACCTCTTCCAGTCCCGGAATCAGCCTTAACACTTCTTTTTGCGGTCCCCATTTGAGATGGGTTTGGAACCCTACTATATTATACAGTGTACCTGCAGCATCGTCCTGCCGGAGCTGGACAACAGCATAAGGAATTTTTCCGGTTTTCGGATCTTCCAATCCCACTGGTTTTAAAGGGCCAAAAAGCATTGTTTTCTTTCCTCTTTGTGCCATCACTTCAATTGGCATGCACCCTTCAAAAAATATTTCTTTTTCAAATTCTTTAAGGGGAACTGTTTCTGCATTGATTAAAGCATCATAAAAACGATTGAATTCTTCTTCGTTCATCGGACAGTTCAGGTAAGCTGCTTCCCCTTTGTCATAGCGTGATTTCAAGTAAACTTTATCCATATCTATGCTTTCTTTTTCAATAATAGGTGCAGCAGCATCATAAAAATACAACTGGTCTTCCCCTGTAAGCTCCTGAAGCTTTTTAGACAGACTATCGCTTGTCAGCGGTCCTGTTGCTATGATTGTAATACCCGGAGGAATATCAGTAATTTCCTCATTATGAACTGTAATGAGTGGATGATTACGGATTTTTCCCGTGACATATCCGGCAAAGTCGTGCCTGTCAACTGCAAGGGCTCCGCCTGCTGGAACGGATGATTGATCAGCAGCTTGGATGATGAGGGAGTCCATCACTCTCATCTCTTCTTTTAGGACACCGACCGCATTCGTAAGGGAATTTGCCCGTAATGAGTTGGAGCAAACCAGTTCGGCAAATTTGTCTGTATGATGGGCAGGTGTTTGTTTGACAGGCCTCATTTCATATAAATCAACCCGGATTCCCCGCATTGCAAGCTGCCATGCCGCTTCACTCCCTGCTAAACCCGCTCCTATGATATTTACTGATTGCATGTATGTAACCTCCAGTATATGATCAATCTTTCACAATTTTTCTCCTCAATCCCTATAGCATTTTACCCTAAATACGTTACAAATAAAAACAATGCGCATTATAAGAAAAGCGGAAGGCGGCTGCTTAGAGGCGACAAGCGCTGGAGGAAACTCCAGGGAAGTCGTCTTTTGACTTCATTGGAGTGACCGAAGCGACCTCGAGCTCCTGCCGCCTGCAGCTGGACAAAAGAAAAGCGGAAGCGCCTCGATCGGCCTCGACAAGCACAAGACGGGTCCCGAGGAGGCAGTATTTCAGTCACCACAGGGAAGCGGTTTGTGACCTCACCATCGCAATTAAATTTGGCATAGTTACCTTTATATGGCAAATTATCGCTTATAGACCAGTAAAAGGTGAGTGCAAGATGCACTCACCTTTATTGTTGGGTTTCCTCCTTGTAGTCGCAATTGACACATTGGACCTGCTTTCCTTTTTTCAGCTTTTTTTCAACAAGGAGTCCATCGCATTTCGGACATGGACGGTTGATCGGCTTATCCCAGGATAGGAAGTCACATTCGGGATAACGATCACATCCGTAAAAGATGCGCTTTTTCTTGCTTTTTCGCTCAATGACATTTCCTTCTTTACATTTCGGACATTTTACGCCAATTTCTTTCACAATGGGCTTTGTGTTTCTGCAATCAGGGAAATTGCTGCATGCCATGAATTTGCCGAATCGCCCCATTTTGATAACCATAGGATTTCCGCATTGCTCGCAGTCTTCCCCGGCATATTCATCCTTGATTTCAACTTCTTTCATTTCAATTTCCGCTTTTTTCAAGTTCACTTCAAATTTTTTGTAAAATTCATCTATAATTTTGACCCAGGCGACATGCCCTTCTTCAATTTCATCCAGGTTCGTTTCCATTTTTGCTGTAAATTCAACATCAAGTACTTCTGGAAAAAACTCCATCATTAGTTCTGTAACAATCTCACCGAGTTCTGTTGGTACAAATCGTTTGTTATCCAATGCAACATAACCCCGTCTTTGAATCGTATCCAGAGTAGGAGCAAATGTCGAGGGCCTTCCAATACCAAGTTCCTCTAATGTTTTGACTAGCCTCGCTTCTGTATATCTTGGAGGCGGCTGAGTAAAGTGTTGTTTTGGAGTCAGTTTATCAGATGCCACTTTTTCACCTTCGTCAAATGAAGGGAGCACGTTTTCTTTTTCTTCCAATTGATCATCCGTACCTTCTACGTACACCTTCATAAAACCCGGGAACTTTATTTGAGAACCATTCGCACGGAAAATGACATCGCCGTTTTTCAGGTCGACAGTCATCGTATCCATGACGGCAGGAGCCATTTGGCTTGCAACGAAACGCTCCCAAATTAATCTGTACAATCTCAACTGATCACGGCTTAAGAAAGGTTTAACATCACTCGGTTGTCTCATAGTACTAGTTGGGCGGATCGCTTCATGTGCATCCTGAGTATTCGCCTGCTTTTTTTCTTTGCGTGAACCGGTTGCCAAATATTCTTTTCCATATTGTTCTGTAATATATTCAGAAGCTTCCTTCACTGCGATATCGGAAATCCTTGTGGAATCCGTTCGCATATAGGTAATGAGACCGACTGTACCTTCTTTTCCCAAGTCGATCCCTTCATATAGCTGCTGCGCAAGCATCATTGTTTTCTTAGCTCGAAAATTAAGTTTTCTCGCAGCTTCCTGTTGAAGTGAAGACGTTGTAAACGGACGAGCGGGATTTCTCCTTCTTTCTTTTTTCGTCACGGATTGAACAATGAAGCTGCTGCCATCTATTTTTCCAAGCACTTCTTTAACATCATCTTCGGATTGTAGTTTAAGCTTTTTCCCATTTACGCCATAAAAAGCTGCTTGGAATTGGTCTTTCCCTTTTTTAAACAGTCCTTCAATTGACCAGTATTCTTCAGGAATAAAATTTTTGATTTCGTTTTCCCTGTCTATGATGAGCCGGACTGCCACTGACTGTACCCTGCCGGCGCTTAATCCTCTTTTCACTTTTTTCCATAGCAGCGGGCTGATATTATATCCTACAAGCCTGTCCAATATCCTCCTTGCCTGCTGCGCGTCCACTAGATCCATATTAATGGGACGGGGGTGTTTGAAGGATTCTTTGATTGCATCTTTTGTAATTTCATTGAAAATGACACGGCAGTTCGAATGAATGTCTACGTCAAGACTATGTGCCAAATGCCAGGCAATTGCTTCTCCCTCTCTATCGGGGTCAGCAGCCAGATACACTTTTTTCGCCTTCTTCGCAGCTGTTCTTAATTCTTTAAGGACAGGACCTTTTCCCCTAATTGTAATATATTTTGGTTCATAATTATTGTTAACATCTACACCCGTTTGACTTTTCGGCAAATCCCGGACATGCCCCATGGATGCTTTTACTTTATATTTCTTTCCTAAATATCGTTCAATGGTCTTCGCCTTTGCAGGCGATTCCACAATCACCAAGTAATCCGACATGCAAAAATCCTCCCCAGAGGTAAATTCAATAAATCAGAATAAATCTTATATGTGTATCGTATGTTTGTCAACGAAAGAAATAGAACAGGCCACAAGAAAAGCGTAAGCGCTCGTTTAGCGACGTACAAACTGGAGCGCCTCCGACGAGATAAAGGAAACACGGCGAAGCATGAGCCGATGTTGACTTATCGTAGGAGGAGGCGCGAAGTTTGCTAGTCGCTGAGCGCTGGAGCTAGACAAGGAAATATTATCCACAGTTGTGGAATTTTATGCTTTCTTTAACAACGAGAAAAGCTTAAGCACCTGTTCCAAGCTTCTTTTGATGAATCTATCCCACTTTCTACAAAATTGCAAGTTTTTTTGATTTTTAGAGATAAAATAACTTATTCGACATACAGTTCTTCTAATATATCATGACCCGAAGTTACTAACTTTGCACCCTGTTGTATCAGGCGGTTTGCCCCTTCCGAGAGCGGCGCATCTATCGGTCCCGGAACAGCGAAAACTTCTCTTCCTTCTTCTAAGGCAAAGTCGGCAGTGATAAGTGATCCACTCCTTGATTTTGCCTGTACGATGACGGTGCCTTTTGCCAATCCGCTTATTATGCGGTTTCTCTGGGGAAAATGCCATTTTTGCGGTCGCCAGATCGGGGGATATTCCGATACAATTAAGTGATCTTTTTTCATCTTTTCAGCCAGACCCTTATTCTCCTGCGGATATAAATGGAAGAAACCGCCACCTAGGACGCCGATTGTCTTTCCGCCAAGCCGTATCGTTTGCTCGTGAGCAAAAGCGTCTGTGCCTTTGGCAAGCCCACTGACAATGGCAAAGCCACTTTCCAGAAGGGGCTCAAGGAGCAGATCAATAGCTTTTTTAGCATAAGTTCCAGCTTTCCTTGCTCCGACTACAGCAATCGATTGTTTTTTTAAAAGCAAATGATCCCCTATAGTAAAAAGGGCAAGTGGTGGATCATAAATCTCTTTGAGCATTTCCGGATATTCCTGGTCTCTGAAAGTAATAATCGAGATTCCACAGTCATGGTATTTTTCAACCATTTTGTTGATATCGATCCTTTGGAAGTCATGGTAGAATTTCCTCATACAAGAGTTGTTCAATTTAAGGAGTTGCTGGAGTTCAGAGGAAGGGAAAGAATAAAGGTTTGAAAGAGAGGGGTCATATTTAAGAAGATTTCGGATAGCTGCGCTCCCTAGCTGAGGACAATGGATCAAATGAAGGAGCCTTTCATTAAAAATGCGGATCACTTCCTTTATTATTTTTGAAAGGGAAGCCTCTTTCATGAGGCTTCCCGGATGTTTAATCAATGCGTCTTACATTTATCGTATAATCCCTTATCCTTTAGGACTCCGATCAATGTTTCACCAATTACGGCAGGAGTATCGGCAACTTTGATCCCACATTCATTCATGACACGGATTTTTTCGTCCGCAGTTCCTTTTCCGCCCGAGATAATGGCTCCGGCATGTCCCATACGCTTTCCTGGAGGTGCCGTCCTTCCGCCAATAAATCCTACTACCGGCTTGGTCATGTTCGCTTTTACCCACTGAGCAGCTTCCTCTTCCGCTGTTCCTCCGATTTCACCAATCATGATAACAGCTTCAGTTTCATGATCATCATTAAATGCTTTTAAAACATCAATGAAGTTTGTGCCGTTTACAGGGTCCCCTCCGATCCCAACTGCCGTTGACTGGCCAATACCTGCTTCAGAAAGCTGATGAACGGCTTCATATGTCAATGTACCTGAGCGGGAGACAACTCCAACATGGCCCTTTTTGTGAATATAACCAGGCATGATTCCGATCTTACATTCCTCAGGAGTGATAACCCCAGGACAGTTAGGGCCGACAAGTCTTGTCTTCTTGCCTTCCATATAGCGGACAACTTTCACCATATCCATTACCGGAATATGTTCTGTAATACAAATAGCCAGATCCAACTCAGCATCGACCGCCTCCATGATGGCATCTGCTGCAAAGGGTGCCGGAACGTAAATGACTGAAGCATTCGCTCCTGTCTCTTTTACAGCATCTTCCACCGTATTGAAAACCGGAACACCTGCCACTTCTTGGCCGCCTTTGCCGGGTGTTACACCACCGACAATTTTTGTCCCATATTCAAGCATCTGTTCTGTATGAAAAAGGGCTGTTGAGCCTGTAATTCCCTGTACAATTACTTTTGTGTCTTTATTGACAAAAACACTCATGATTTTCCCTGCCTTTCAAATGATCTTTGATTAAAGATTGATTCCGAAAGCATTTGCCCAGATTTTTTTCACTTGACCAATTCAACAATCTTCTGCGCACCGTCCGCCATGGAATCCGCAGCCGTGATATTTAATCCGGATTCGTTGAGGATTTCTTTGCCTTTGTCCACATTTGTTCCTTCCAGTCTGACAACTAAAGGAACTTCAAGTCCAACCTGGTGAACGGCTTCGACTACTCCGGACGCAATGACATCGCACTTCATGATGCCGCCGAAAATATTAACAAATATGCCTTTGACCGCTTCATCAGAAAGGATGATTTTAAAAGCTTCCGTCACTTTTTCCGCTGTTGCTCCGCCCCCAACATCAAGGAAGTTTGCGGGCTCTCCTCCATAATACTTAATGATATCCATTGTTGACATGGCAAGACCTGCACCATTGACCATACATCCGATATTTCCGTCCAAGGCGATGTAGCTCAAATCATATTTAGATGCTTCAATTTCTTTTGCATCTTCTTCATCCAGGTCACGATATTCCAGGATATCCTTATGTTTAAATAAAGCGTTATCATCGAAATTTAATTTCGCATCAAGCGCAAGAACATTTCCATCTCCCGTAACAACAAGAGGGTTAATTTCCGCGATTGAACAATCGTTGTCTACGAAGGCGTTATAAAGGCTGATCATGAATTTGGCAGCTTTTCCGACCAGTTCATTAGGAATATTGATATTAAAAGCAATTCTGCGTGCTTGAAAACCGGTTAATCCAACGAGTGGATCAACAACTTCTTTGAAGATCTTTTCCGGTGTCTTCTCTGCAACTTCCTCAATTTCAGTACCGCCTTCTTCAGAAGCCATCAAAACGACTCTGTCAGTGCTTCTGTCCACTACAAGCCCGACATAATATTCCTTCTTGATATCGCATCCTTCTTCAATCAGCAGACGCTTTACTTCTTTGCCTTCAGGTCCTGTCTGATGCGTAACAAGGGTTTTTCCGAGAATTTCCTCAGCATATGTACGGACTTCATCCAAGTTTTTTGCCACTTTTACCCCGCCTGCTTTTCCGCGGCCCCCGGCATGAATCTGAGCTTTTACAACAGTGACATCAGAACCAAGTCCTTTTGCAGCTTCCACTGCTTCGTCCACGGTGAAAGCAACTGTTCCATTAGGTACAGATACTCCGTATTTTCTAAGGATTTCTTTACCCTGGTATTCATGGATATTCATTTTCCGTCCTCCTATCGTTACTACGAAAAAATAGATTGCGTGTTTATTGTATTAAAATGACGTCAGGAAGTCCACTTTTTACGGTTGGCCAGTTTTGCTATCAGCCATTTTCCGATCAAGCCTATATATAAATGCAAAAACTTCCGAGACAGCTTCAAAAAGCTCCTCCGGTATCGCCTCATTTAGATCCAGTTGTCCCAGCATTTCAACGAGTGCAGGATCTTGTTGGATCGGTATTCCGTTTTGTTTTGCAGCTTCCAGTATTTTTTCTGCGGTGCTCCCTTTCCCTTTTGCAAGAATAACAGGCGGGCTTCCATCTTCCATCAGACCTCCAAGTGCTACGGCTTCATTTGAATTCAAATGGTCACGGTTACTGCTCATATTTGAATATCAACTCCTGAGTACGGAAAAGTACTGATTTTCTGTAATTGTCTGTTTACCTTACGAAAAGGCTGTTTAAAATGAACTGCTGACAACTCATAATCATTCTCTTTTAACTTTTCCTCCAATTCAGGAATAAGCACAGCAGCAAGGTTTTTGACTGTCGCAGATTCATTAATGACCGTAATATTGGTAATCCGATTTTGGATTTTCACGTCAACTACCGTATTTCCCAGATTTAGTAAATTTAGATAAAAAATAATCCTGCAATAATCCGGATCAACTTTCCCATCCTTCTTACGCTTTCCCTCCCACTGGAAGGAGAGATCTGTACGATGGCCATGGAGCTCAATTGGCAAGTCAAAACATATTTGCTGTATTGGACCTGTATCAATGGAGAGAAGCTGCTGCCCGTTCATTCTGTTAAGCAAGTGCTCCGCTGTCTGCCTGGCGACGGAATTCGTCTTTGCGTCCGTCTGGCCCAAATATTGAATAAGCAGGGATTTAAGGGACTCTGTCCCGTCTGCATTTTTGTTATGTACGAGTGAATGCTCACTGAACATTCCCAATTGCTTTATGATGTACTTTATTTTCTCCATCGCTTGTTTTCCTTGTATTACATCCGGCGCTGCAGTTATCCGTTTTTGGGCCAACTCTATGCCCAATGCTTCAATATAATTGGCAATCCGCAGCGCTGTTGAATCTGGAGTATTTTCAGAAACAAGAGCTGTAAGGAGGGAAGAAATAAGATCAGTTAAGGGATACTTATTCCCTGCGGCAATTAGCGCCTTGAACACATTGTCCGAAAAGGGCATCCCCCTATTGCTCATCAATTTAATGACTTCCAATGCGAGTTTTTTATCTGTTTCTGCCCCGACCCACTTCCCAGCCTTATGAATCTGCTCATGCGTCATGCTAATGGATTCCTTTGTAAAAAATTCAGCTAGGGCACGGTAGCCTTTTTCGTTTGGAAGGGACAATTGCTTCGTGAATGAGGGCTGGCCCTCCTGCCTTGTTGCAATCAATTTCAGCCGGGGTTCCCCTTCCCCTGACTCGACCTGAAGAAAGTAGCCTTTTCCGCTTTCCAGTGGAGCTTCAAGCTTGGCAATCAGCTTGTGGGCCCCGAGCTGTATCTCAGCATGCTGGTTCGGAAAGATTTTATGTACTTTAGCAAAAAATATTTGTCCTTTTCTCAGTGTGAGCGGACGATTTTGCTCCATACTCAGAGTTTGAAACAATTCATGGGTTAATGCGTGAATATCCAGGACGATCCCCCCTTCATGATTGAATCATAGCCGCCTTGACGGGAGTAAAAGATTGGCGGTGAATCGGGCAAGGCCCGAGCTTCTTTAATGAATCCATATGGGCTTTCGTTCCATAGCCTTTATGTATTCCAAATCCATACCCCGGATATTCCCGGTCGTATTCTTCCATGATGCGGTCACGGGTGACTTTTGCAATGATTGAGGCTGCAGCGATGGAAATACTATTCGCGTCGCCTTTTATAATCGATTCCTGAGGATATGGGGCTTCAATTTTCATAGCATCTAAAATCAAAAAATCCGGCTGTACGGCAAGTTCGCTGACAGCCTGTTTCATCGCTTTTTTTACGGCCTGGTAGATATTGAGCTGGTCAATCTCCTCTGCAGGTATAATGCCTACGCCTATTGCCTCTGCTTTTTCATGGATCCGATCGAAAAGTTCTGTCCGCTTAGCTGCACTCAATTTTTTTGAATCATCCAAACCATAAATACAGCTGTCTTGATTCAAAATGACAGCGGCAGCAACAACCGGCCCTGCCAAAGGGCCGCGTCCTGCCTCATCAATTCCACTGATCGACTTGAATCCCTGTTTACTTAGACGCCTCTCATGAACCGACATCCGGATGTACCGATCATGTTCCTTACGTTCCTTCTCCCTTTCAGCTTTCCATTTATTTAAAAGAATTTGTACACCTTTTCTGGAATCTGACTGTAATTCCTCAAAAAAAGGGTCATCTTCGTTTTTTATTCCTGTCAAAGCTTCCTTAATCTGTGCGATGGTCTGATTTTTCATCCGGTTCCTTTCACCTTTCAATCTAAAAAGTTATGATTGTACTTTTTATGTAAATTCAATAAAAGCCAATATCAATCTGCCATTCAAAGCTACTGTCAGTATAGCTTAATATAAAAAGAAAAAATTCGAAATGCGCTTCGCTTTCGAAAACCCTGAAGTAGGAATGTCCCGTTTAACAACTGAATTTTAAGGACCAGAATCATAATATGTAAGTGAATATAGTAGTTGAAGGAGCGAAGTGCCTGTCAAGTTAACACTGGGACTCGTCTCCCCAAATAGAAAAGAGAAGTTCAAGGTGAATGTCGAGGAAGCAGTTACACGGCTGCAACAGAAAATCTGCTGATT
Organism: Siminovitchia fordii DSM 16014 = CIP 108821; assembly: GCF_000374565.1. Lineage (GTDB taxonomy): Bacteria > Bacillota > Bacilli > Bacillales > Bacillaceae_C > Siminovitchia > Siminovitchia fordii. The sequence continues at coordinate 330,655 of NZ_KB894685.1, forward strand.
TCTTGTTTAAACTTCTTCAGGCAGCTTTGTGAAGAGGAGGACCAAAGCCTTCACAAATAGCTGTGCCGCAGAAACACATTCATCCTGAACTATGTTTAATTGGGCTTGATCTTTGCGCCTGAAGATTAAATTAGATTAGAAAACTTATTTCCTACTTAAAATAAAGACTCTCGCAGGTCTCATTCAAATGTATCACTCGGAACATCGAAGGTAATATTGCCAAGTTTCTGTGCTCGTACATCCATGATGACTGTCTCTGCCGTCTTTTCATAGTCCACTTCACCACCGGAAGTCAGGCATCCGCGAAGTTTTCCGATCTGATCAAATAAATCCACTATATCTTCAGGAATGACTTCAAGTTGATACCTTTTTTTCACCAATTCCGGATAGTTGGTTTCAAGGAATCGCAAGGCAAAAACCGCGATATCCTGCATATTTAAAAGGGAATCCTTGATAGCGCCGGTCAAGGCAAGCTTATACCCTATTTCCTGGTCTTCAAACTTCGGCCATAATATCCCAGGAGTGTCGAGGAGTTCAAGGTCTTTTCCAACTTTGATCCATTGCTGGCCTCTCGTAACTCCAGGCGTGTTGCCGGTTTTAGCAATGTTTTTCTTGGCCAGTCGGTTGATCAGAGTGGACTTGCCAACATTAGGGATGCCGATAATCATCGCCCGGATAGCTCTTGGCTTCAAGCCCTTAGCTTTCCGGCGATCCCTTTTCTCTTTCAGCAGCTCTTCTGCCGCTTTAACAATTTCGTTCAACCCTCTTCCTGACTGGGAATTGATCGCAAGCGCTTTATTCCCCTCTGCCGAGAATCGGCTGATCCACTGCTTTGTCAACACCGGATCTGCCATGTCTGACTTGTTGAGAAGTATCAGGCGCTGTTTTTGTTGTATGATTTCCTGGAGCATCGGATTGGCGGATGAAATAGGGATACGGGCATCCACCAGCTCAAAAACGATATCTACAAGCTTTAATTTTTCTGTCACTTCCCGACGTGCTTTTGCCATATGGCCGGGAAACCATTGGATAGTCATGAATTTTGTTCCTCCATCATCACTTAACAATTCTTATATCTTTAATCGGCCAATAAACAACCCTAGTATCTCCAATAACCTTATCCATGGAAATAGTTCCTATATGGCGGCTATCCTTGCTTGAGCGTCTATTGTCCCCCATTACGAAAAGCTCCCCTTCCGGCACAGTTTTTTCACCTGTGATTTCCTCCAAAGTAAAGTCTTCAGTAAGCGGCCCTTCAGGGGTTTGCTCTTTATAGGTTTCCAAATATGGCTCATCATATGCTTTACCGTTTACATACAAAGTGTCGCTGACGTATTCGACTGTGTCCCCCGGAAGACCAATGACCCGTTTGATATAATCCTTTTGCTCAGGTGCGTGGAAAACGATAATATCAAACCGATCGGGCTTGCTCAGTTTATTTACAATCATCCGATCCCCATTATTAAGGGTCGGCATCATGGAAAAACCATCCACCACTATCGGTGTAAAAAGGGCGTATCGAATGAGTGCAGCCAATCCTACAGCAATAAGCAAGGCCTTTGTCCATTCCCAAAGCTCGTTTTTCTCCTTTGCCATATTGTCACCATCCATTCCTGAACTAAAGATGTCTACGAATACACTATATCCAATTTTATTGTACAGTATATTAACAAGTAAAAACACTGTAAAATTCCCGTCAAATGAAATAGAAAAGGAGCTTGAACTCAAGCCCCTTTTTATCAACGGATTTACTTATCATCCAGCAAGGTTTACTTCCGTCAAGAAACCAAGCGTAAATTAACGAATTTCTTTAATACGAGCTGCTTTACCGCGTAGTTTACGCAAGTAGTAAAGTTTCGCACGACGAACTTTACCGCGACGCACGACATCGATTTTGGCAATCCTTGGTGTATGAAGAGGGAAAGTACGCTCTACGCCAACACCGTAAGAAATTTTGCGGACAGTAAAAGTTTCGCTGATTCCGCCTCCACGGCGTTTGATGACTACACCTTCAAACAACTGGATACGCTCGCGTGTTCCTTCCACAACTTTCACGTGAACACGAACAGTATCACCGGCGCGAAAAGCAGGAAGATCAGTACGCAATTGTTCTTTAGTCACTTCTTCAATTAATTTGTGCATCGTATTCATCTCCTTCCAACCGATGCTCTTACAAAATATTTCGTTGCAGCGGAACACCGTAGTTACAGACGGACAATCTGATTGTCACAGTCACAAAGGTAATAATATCATATAGCAAGCATATTTACAATTAAATTTTGAAACAGTTTTAATCATTCAAGCCAGTTTTTTTCTTTTCAGCATGAACATATTTTTCATACAGATCCGGCCTGCGGTCTCTGGTTCTTTTTAAAGATTCGTTCTGCCGCCATTCCTCTATTTTGCCATGGTTGCCAGATAACAAAATATCAGGAACTTTCATTCCCCGAAAGTCTGCAGGCCTTGTGTAATGGGGGTGTTCCAGCAGTCCGGTGGAAAAGGAATCTTCCACTGCTGAATTTTCATTCCCAAGGACACCCGGCAACAGACGGACAACGGAATCAATGATAACCATAGAAGCCAATTCCCCACCTGTCAAAACGAAATCTCCGATTGAAATTTCATCCGTGACAATTTTTTCCCTTATCCGTTCATCGTATCCTTCATAATGCCCACATATGAAGATCAAATGATCCTCTTTTGCCAATTCTTCCGCTTTCTTCTGGTCGAAACGCTCTCCTTGAGGGCACAGCAAAATGACGCGTGATTCCCCGCTGCCCATTTGGACATGGGACACCGCATCAAAGATTGGTTGGGGCTTCAGTACCATGCCCGCTCCGCCTCCATAAGGGTAGTCATCGACAGTTTTATGCTTATCGGTGGAAAAATCCCGGAAATTTGTAAGGTGGTATGAAACTGAATTTTTCTCAGAAGCTTTTTTTAAGATGGAAGATCCAAATACTCCTGTGAACATTTCAGGAAAAAGGGTCAATACGTCGATCCTCATGACAGTAAACCCTCCATAGGATCAATGACGATCTTTTTCTTTTCAACAGATACCTCTTTTACTACATCGGGAATATAAGGAATTAATATATCTTTTCCGTTGTTGCCGTCAACAACCCATACATCATTTGCTCCAGGGGTCAAAATTTCTTTTACAGCCCCTATTTCCTCTCCCTGTTCGGTAACAACCCTGCAGCCGATAATTTCATAGAAATAATATTCTCCTTCAGGAAGTTCAGTCAATTGATCTTCTTTGATTTTCAACGTAGCATTTTTCCATTTCTCCACATCATTTATATTTTCATACCCTTCAAAACTAAGAAGATCAAAATTTTTATGCTTGCGATGTGTTTTTACTGTTAATGGGGTCGGTTCCTGATTGTTTCCGGGGAATAGATAAAGGGTGTTGCCGGGGGCGTATCTTTGATCAGGAAAATCGGTTGAGGAAATGACCCGGACTTCACCGCGAATGCCATGTGTGTTAACGATTTTCCCAACATTAAACCAATTGTCCATACTTCACCTCTCCCTGATTTCTGCAATAATTCCGTCTTTGACGATTATCGTTTTTCCATTGATGATATCTTCCCATTGATCTCCCACTTGAATATCCACTAATGCCTGGATATCCTGGTCTTTAATCTCACTTCCATACGGAAGCATTCCAAGCTGTTCAATTTGGAAGTCAATCAGCTTGATCTTTTCCTTGCGAAGCTCGACTTCTTTATCAAACTGGGCTTTGAGTCCTGCTGCAGAAAATCTTCTTGTTCTCTCTAGTTTTTTCATTTCGAACAGCAATTGGTCACACTCTTTTTGAAGCTGCTGTTTCGATTGTGTATATTTAGCTGAAAGTTCCTCTCTGCTTTTTTCAGTTAAAACCTGTTTGACGGTGACTGTTTGGATAATTTTCACAATTTCATCCTCCGCCCTAGTTTTCATGGTTTAAAGAAAAGCGCAAGGTGCCTTGCCGGTTCCGAGTAGGCGTTCCTTAAGCATCGCCAATCCTTGTACCGGTAGTGTTTATAGCCAGGCTATATACTAATTGGATATAACACACAGGCTGATGATCGCTTTATTTTCTTATAAAAAAAGGGGGTGTTTCAGCCCCCTTATTCGTCGATCTCTAAAAAAATCCTCTTATGTTGTTTTGAACCTGCTGCGGCGTAAACGACTGTTCTGATGGCTTTTGCCACTCTCCCCTGCCTCCCTATCACTTTTCCAATATCATTTTCATGAACTGACAAGTGGTAGGTAATACGCTTTTCGCTTTCATCTACCCGTACTTGTACATCTTCCGGATGATCAACAATCGGTTTTACAATCGACATAATCAATTCTTGCATATTCATCACTTTTATTTGCTATTTTTAGCGTTGTGATATTTCTCCATGATCCCTTGTTTGGAGAACAGGTTTCTGACAGTATCGGATGGCTTTGCACCATCTTGAAGCCATTTTAAGGCACTCTCTTCGTTGATGTCAACGATCGCAGGCTGAGCGACCGGATTGTAAGTGCCTACTTCTTCAATGATTCGTCCGTCACGTGGTGAACGGGAATCTGCAACAACGATACGATAGAAAGGAGATTTCTTTGCTCCTAAACGTTTTAAACGAATTTTAACTGCCATTTTACATAGCACCTCCGAATTGTTTTACACAAATCAGTATAATATCAATCTGTGTTTTGTTTGTAAAGTGTTTTTTCTTAACACGTTAAAATTACTTACATAAAAGGAAATTTAAATCCCTTCTTTTTACCTTTTTGCTGCATACCGGTCATTTGTTTCAGCATTTTTTTCATCTCTTCAAACTGCTTTAATAACCGGTTGACCTCCTGGATCGTTCTTCCGCTCCCTTTTGCAATCCGTCGGCGCCTGCCGGCATTGATGATCTCGGGATGTTCCTTTTCCTCTTTTGTCATAGACCTGATGATCGCTTCAACATGCCCGATTTGCTTTTCATCGACCTGTAGATTGTCCAGGCCTTTCATTTTATTGGCACCGGGCATCATTTTAATCAGTTCATCCAATGGGCCCATGTTTCTTACCTGCCCAAGCTGGTCAAGAAAGTCATCGAATGTGAACGATGCAGTACGGAATTTATGCTCCATTTCTTTGGCCTTTTCCTCATCGACGGAAGACTGGGCTTTCTCTATCAGGGTCAGAACATCACCCATGCCAAGGATTCTTGAAGCCATCCTCTCGGGATGAAACGGCTCAAGGGCATCCATTTTCTCACCCATACCGACAAATTTGATCGGCTTTTGTGCAACTGAGCGGATGGACAGGGCGGCACCGCCACGGGTATCCCCGTCAAGCTTGGTTAAAATGACTCCTGTGATATCCAGCTGCTCATTAAAGTTCTCGGCAACGTTCACAGCATCCTGCCCCGTCATTGCATCAACCACTAGGAATATTTCATCCGGCTGCGCCAATTCCTTGATACTACTAAGCTCCTGCATCAATTCTTCATCGATGTGGAGACGTCCTGCAGTATCAATCAGTACATAGTCATAATGTTCCTCTTTCGCTTTCTCGATTCCCTGCCGGACAATTTCAACCGGACTCACCTTGTCCCCAAGTGAAAAGACAGGCATATCCAGCTGTTTCCCGATTGTTTCAAGCTGCTTGATCGCTGCAGGACGGTAAATATCCGCCGCAATAAGAAACGGTTTGCGATTGTAGCTTTTCCGCAGCAGATTAGCAAGCTTTCCGGTCGTCGTCGTTTTACCTGCCCCTTGGAGACCCGACATCATGATGACAGTCGGCGGGCGTTTCGCTACAGCGATTTTACTCTGCTCGCCGCCCATGAGTTCTGTCAGCTCTTCCTTAACGACTTTGATGACTTGCTGGCCAGGAGTGAGGCTCTTCATCACTTCCTGGCCCACCGCTCTTTCACTTACTTTTTTCACAAACTGTTTGACTACTTTAAAGTTGACATCCGCTTCGAGGAGTGCAAGGCGTACCTCTCGCATCATCTGTTTGACATCCGCTTCGGTCACCTTGCCTTTACCGCGGATCTTTTGGATGGTCGTTTGCAAGCGGTCGGCCAATCCTTCAAATGCCATCGATCTCCGCCCCCTAATCCAATTCCTCTAATTCATCCAAATAACGGTTAAGCGTGCCATTGTCATCCGGATGTTCATTCATACCTCGTCTAATTAATGCGATCAATTTCCTTCGCTCTTCGAATTTCCTGAACAAAGAAAGTTTCTGTTCATACTCTTCCAACAAAATTTCTGTTCTTTTAAGATTGTCGTATACCGCTTGGCGGCTGACTCCATAATTTTCGGCAATCTCACCAAGCGAATAATCGTCAAGGTAGTAAAGGGACATATAACTACGCTGCTTCGAAGTCAACAACGATTGATAAAAATCATATAAATAATTCATTCGCGTTGTTTTCTCAAGCATACTTTAATCTCCACCTTGTTAAGTCAAAAACCTTTACACTTCTTAAATGATATACTCTTTCCAACGCGGCGTCAAGTTCTTACCGAAAAAGATAAAAAATCGATTTCTCAATAACCCAAGAGGGTTCTGGTGCAATGAAATGGTCAACTCATCAGCTTCATTCCAATACCGTTGACCATTGTCTCTTGACGCCCCCCTCCCTTAAGCAACCGCCGAGCAAATAAAAACGGCCAACCTTATGCTGTGATCGGTAAACACATAGGCTGACTCCTTGTATTTTTAGCATTATATTTGGAAATTTCTTAGTACACAAGCCAAAACTTCTTCCATTTGATTCCGATGTTGGAGGTTATCATTTTCGCCAAATTCTATTTTAAAAACTTCTAATTCGCTCTCTCCTAAAATAAAAATTTTGTTAGAACAAGGTAATTTTTCATACTAATAGAACCTTGTTCAGTCTTGACAGCTCAAGAGGTTTCAGAAGAGGGAACCCCTAAGCCCCACAGGGGAACGTCTGAAGGGGCTAGGAACTGGCAGTTATAAACCGACAAATCATGCAGAGTTGTTGGTACTAGGACCTCCTGTACGTCAGGGTTGGACATTCGTCATATTAAACCTGCAACTACTTAAAACAACTTTTAATCCTCGGCCTTTTCGATTGCATCTGAAAATAGCCCATACACATATTTCTCCGGATCAAACACTTGAAGATCGTCCATTTTTTCGCCAAGACCGACAAATTTCACCGGAATGTTCATTTCATTACGGATTGCCAATACGATCCCGCCCTTGGCAGTCCCATCAAGTTTAGATAAGACGATGCCGCTGACATCCGTTGCTTCCTTAAATGTTTTTGCCTGTACAAGAGCATTTTGTCCAGTTGTCGCATCCAACACAAGGAGAACTTCATGGGGTGCTCCCGGAATCTCCCGCTCAATCACTCTTTTGATCTTTTCCAGTTCTTTCATGAGATTGACTTTATTTTGAAGGCGCCCTGCTGTATCACACAGCAGTATATCCACTTTACGAGATCTGGCTGCCTGCACTGCATCATACATGACAGCTGCCGGGTCTGACCCCTCAGCCTGCTTAATGACATCGACACCGACACGCTCCCCCCATACTTCGAGCTGTTCAATGGCTCCGGCACGGAAAGTGTCGCCTGCAGCCAGGAGTACATTTTTCCCTTCAGATTTGAACTTATGGGCAAGCTTACCGATGGTGGTTGTTTTACCTACCCCATTCACTCCGACAAACAAAATAACCGTAAGGGCATCTTCCTGGATGTTGAGAGTGTTAAGGTTCTCTTCACCGGATTCGTATATTTCAATCAGTTTCTCGGATATTACAGATTGCACATCTCCTGGATCTTTTAAATTTCTTTTTTTCACTTCCATTTTCAATTCTTCCACCAGTTCCATGACCGTTTCAAAGCCGACATCCGCCTGGATCAAAATTTCCTCCAGTTCTTCAAAAAAATCTTCATCGACCGTACGGTAACGGGAGACCAGATCATTGATTTTATTGGAAAAATTATCACGGGTTTTCACAAGTCCATCTTTAAATTTTTCCGAAATAGAGTCACTGGAAGCTGTTAATTTATCTTTCAGCCTTTTAAAAAAGCTCATTTGCATCACCTCAATTTTTAAATTTGCGCCATCATCCGTTCTTCTTCCAATTTGACAGATACTAGCTTTGAAACACCCGATTCTTGCATAGTGATCCCATATAAGACATCAGCACCAGCCATTGTTCCCTGTCTGTGGGTGATCACAATGAATTGGGTGTTTTCGCTGAATTTTTTTAAATATTCACTGAACCGATTGACATTTGCCTCATCCAGGGCTGCTTCAACTTCATCCAGAACACAAAAAGGCACAGGTCTGACCTTCAAGATTGAAAAGAGCAATGCGATGGCAGTCAAGGATCTTTCTCCTCCGGACAGTAAACTTAGATTCTGGAGCTTCTTTCCCGGCGGCTGGGCAATGATATCAACCCCTGTATATAACAAATCATCGGGCTGTGTCAATCTCAACTCCGCTCTTCCTCCTCCAAACAAGGAGGAAAACACTCCTTGGAATGCCTGTTGAATGGATTGGAACGTTCTGCCAAATCTTTTTGTCATTTCTTCGTCCATTTCATCCATGATTTGGTATAGTGTTTCTTTCGCACGTAAAAGATCTGTCTGCTGTTCCATTAAAAATTGGCTACGGTTGTTCACCCTTTTATATTCCTCGATCGCTCCTATGTTTACAGTTCCGATTTCCGATATTTCCTTTTTGAGCTCATCCCGCCTTTGCTTCGCTTCGGAAACTTCCACAGATAAAGAAAATTCATTTTGGGCACGCTCAAAGGAGATGGTGAATTCATCTCTCAAAGTTTTTATGAGATTCTCCATCTCAAGTTCAAGGCGATTAACCTTCAGTTCTTCGCCTTTCAGTTTATCTGCCAGTCTTTTTTGCTGTCTTGCAAGTTCTTTCAACTCAATCTCCTTGCCAGAGACAGCTTCCTGAAGCCGAGCTCTTTCATTTCGGCAATTTGAGATATTTTGAAATGTTTCCTCTCTCCTGGCTTGGACTTTCTCTGCTTCTTTCTCTAGTTCAGCTACTTGGCCCAATATATCTTCATTTTCGGCATAAAGAGCATTCAATTCTTTATGGGCTGCTTCTGACTCCAAGCTTGTTTGTTCAATCGAAGCCTCTATCCGCTCAAGATTCGATTGTGCTGCAACCAGTTGTTCTTCTAATTGGGCATTTTGAATGTTCAATTGGTTGATTGAAGACATAAGAAGATCTTTTGAACTTTGTTGTAAGCTTTTCTTTTCAGATAGACCCTGTATTTTTTCTTCCAATGAACGAATGGACTGTTCCATGTTTTTTATGGCTTCTGTAATTTCATGCTTATGGAGCTTTAACGTTTCTTCTTCTTCAGCAAGCTCCTTTTCCTCCATCGCACAAAGAGTAAGATATTCTTCGGTGTTTTTCTTTGAAATCTCTAGCCGTGCAGCATCTGACTGAAGCTCATAAAGCAAGCCTTCCAATTCTTTCTTTTTCGTCTGCCCTTGAGACATACGTTTTTCGTAATCAGCCAGTTTTTCTTTTACACTATTGACAGACAACTCAGTGGAAGTTATCTCGCGTTCCAAAACAACAAGATCTTTTCTGATCTGTTCAAGTTGATTTTTCCTTCCGATCAAAGAGCTCTTTTTTTGCTTGGATGCTCCACCGGTCATGGAGCCTCCCGGATTGATGATTTCCCCGGCCTGAGTGACAATGCGCAACCGATAATCAGCCAACTTTGCCAATTCCCCGGCGCCCTTTAAATCTTTTGCAACAACGACGTTGCCGAGCAAATACCTGATTACAGGTTCATATTTCTTTTCACAGCCTACCAAGTCTGCGGCTACACCCAGAAAAGAATCGTGGTTCTGAAGGACCGCCTTTACGCTTGCGTTGAGGTATTTCGCCTTTATTATACTTAAAGGCAGAAAGGTAGCCCTTCCCAGGCGATTCTTTTTCAAATAGTTGATTGCCTCACGCCCGTCGGCTTCGGTTTGGACCACTACGTGTTGAACCGCACCGCCAAGAGCCGTCTCTATCCCCGTTTCAAGTTCCTTCGGAACGTGGATTAAATCTGCAGCACTGCCTTCAATGCCGTGTAAAATTGTTCCCTTGCCTTTTAGGATCTCACGAACCCCTTGCATGTAACCAGCATAATCTTCCTCCATCGTTTCAAGGCTCTCTTTTTTCGCTTTCAATTGCTGATGTTCACGGTACAATTGAAATAGCCTTGACTGCTGAAGCTCACTCTGTTTTTTGAGAGATTCCGATTCCTCTAAAAAAAGCTGCTCTTCTTTTTCAAAAGCGCTTATCCGGTCCTTCAGTTCCTGCAGCTTCTCATGCTTTATTCTGAGTTCTTTTTCTAACGAAGTCTTTTCTTCGTCGTATTTATTTTTGTCCCCTGCAAGTTTTTGCAATCTTACTTCCATCTGGTCTAATTGTTTTTCAATATACTGAAGTTCATTTTTGTCTGAAACATGCTCGTTCATCAAGTCAACGTAGTCACTTTTTAATGATTCAATTGTATGATCGATTGAATCATCCAACTGATTCAGTTCCCTCTTCTTTTCCGATAGCTGCTTCTTAAAAGCATCTGCTTCAGTCTGTTTTTGTGAGATGAGTCGTTCTGTTTCCCTTTTTTCATTCAGTAGTTCGTTGTTTTTTGCCTGTGCGTTCTTTATTTTTTCTTCCAGCATATCCTTATTTCGGACCGCATTTCTGTTTTTTTCCTGAAGTACCTGGCGCCTGCCTTCAAGCTTCTCCAAATGTTCGGAAACCGAAAGAAGCTCTTCCTGTAAACGGCTTATATTCTCATCCAATTCATTTTGTCTTTTTCTTTCTTCATCCGTTGCCACTTCAAGTTGGTGCACTTCATTGGATAGCTTGATTTCTGAGTCTGTATGTGCTTCAACCTCACTTTTTATTTTCTCCCACTTGCCATATAGATTCTCAATTTCCCGGACGATGAGGGCCCCTTCAATTTTCTTCAGCTCATCCTGCTTTTCGAGAAACTTTTCAGCTGTTTCAGCCTGTTCCTTCAATACAACAAGCTGGCTATCCAATTCATGAAGAATATCTTGTACACGGTTAAGATTCTCTTCTGTCTCAGTAAGCTTTTCTTCGGTTTTTTTCTTGCGCTGCTTATATTTGAGCACACCTGCGGCTTCTTCAAAAATGGTTCGCCGCTCTTCGGGTTTACTATTTAAAATTTGGTCCACTTTTCCCTGGCTAATGATAGAAAATGCTTCGCGGCCCAGGCCAGAGTCTGTAAACAGGTCAACGATGTCCCTTAATCTACAAGGATTGTCGTTGATGAAAAATTCACTTTCTCCGGTTCGGAAAACACGTCTTTTTACACTGACCTCATTATAATCGATAGGCAGTTTTCCTGCCTGATTATCCAAAATAATGGATACTTCAGCATAATTCAGAGGTTTCCTTCCATCACTGCCTGCAAAAATGATGTCTTCCATCGTACCGCCGCGCAGGGACTTGGCGGATTGCTCCCCAAGAACCCAGCGGAGCGCATCGGTTACATTACTTTTTCCACTGCCATTCGGTCCCACAACAGCAGTTACACCAGGGACAAATTCCAGTTCCGTTTTTTCTGCAAATGACTTAAAGCCATAAATGTTCAACTGCTTGAGGAACAATCACTTTTCCTCCTTTTCATCTACCATCTATCACTGTTCATTCAATTTTCCAAGGGCCATCTGTGCAGCATGCTGCTCGGCCTCTTTCTTGGAACGGCCTTTTCCTTCACCGAGCACTTCTCCATTGAGTGTGACCTGCGATTCAAATAGCCGGTTATGAGCCGGGCCGTGTTCCTTCAAAATTTGATATTCAAGCGTACCGGATCCGTCTCTTTGGACAACTTCCTGCAATTGGCTTTTAAAATCCATCACATGAGAAAAAGCACCTATTTCAACCTTTGGAAAAACAATCTCATCCAAAAATGCCTGGGTTTTCTCCAACCCCTGATCAAGGTATAAAGCTCCAATATATGCTTCAAATGCGTCTGCAAGCAATGCAGGCCTTTTCCTTCCCCCCGTCATCTCTTCCCCTTTACCGAGCAGGACTGCTTCACCAAATTCCAGTTCGTTGGCAAATGTGACAAGAGATGGCTCACAAACAATTGCCGCTCTTAATTTCGTCAATTCACCTTCGCTCATCATAGGGTATTTTTCATATAAAAATTGGGAGACTGTCAATTCCAAGACAGCGTCACCGAGAAATTCAAGGCGTTCATTGTCTTCATACGGTTTTTTGCGATGCTCATTCACATAGGATGAATGTGTAAAAGCTTTCTTTAATAGTTTTTCATTTGAGAAATGGATGCCTGTCCGCTCCTGCAGCTTTTTAAACAGGCACGCCTCCCTTTCCGCCGCTTTTGCATCTCTTCTAGATTTTCGCATTGTCTATCCACCTTATAAGGTAAAGTTAAAGTAGAAAAAGCCCCGCTGGCAATCAACGGGACATTTAGTTTCCAACGACTAGCTATTGCTTTTTATGTAATTGACTGCATCGCCGACAGTGGAAATTTTTTCCGCATCTTCATCGGAAATTTCCATATCAAACTCATCTTCCAATTCCATGACAAGTTCTACTACGTCAAGCGAGTCAGCTCCAAGATCATCTTTGAAAGAAGATTCCAATTCAACCTTTGACTCTTCCACTCCAAGACGGTCTACGATAATTTTAGTTACTCTTTCTTGAATATCTGCCATCCGGTTCACCTCCCCTCAAGCCATTATAATCGAAACACTGTAAGAACAAAAGTGCGAACCTGCCCATCAACCGAAAATGCAGGAACGACCTGATCAGCCCGTCAACCATAATAAGACAATTCCCGATGAAGCAGTTTTTCTGCCACTCACCAGAAATTGAATGATGACCTCGAGGGACCAAGATTTACAGCTAACAGAGTGACGCCGCTTTGATACAGAAAATATCGCACTACAGGAGCTAAGCCGTTCACTTCATCAGGAATTTGCTCCTTGAAAAACCTCCGTGCTGCATTTTGACAAGTTTGGTCAAGACCTCACAATTAAGCTATGGTACAAGGAGCAGTATCTGCTTATTTACCGAAGCACGTTGAATGCAATCTATAGGTATCGTACCCATCAAAGCCTGATAAACATTCACATTACATGACCATGCCGCCATCAATATGAAGCGTCTGGCCGGTAATATAATTAGCATCATCTGAGGCTAGGAATAATACTGCGTTAGCAATATCCGAAGCCTGCCCGAACTTGGCAAGAGGGATTTGCTGCAGCATTGCTTCTTTTTGCTCGTTAGTCAACTCGTCTGTCATATCTGTTGTAATAAATCCAGGTGCAATGGCATTGACAGTGATTCCCCGGGATGCAAGTTCCCTGGCAGTCGACTTCGTCAGGCCGATCACTCCTGCTTTTGCTGCTACATAGTTGGATTGTCCAGGATTCCCGATGACACCCACAATAGAAGCGACATTGATGATTCTACCGCTTCTCTGTTTCATCATCTGTCTAGTGACAGCTTTCGTGCAAAGGAAGACTCCTTTTAAGTTTGTGTTAATCACATCATCCCATTCATCTTCTTTCATTCTCATCAGAAGATTATCCCTGGTGATACCGGCATTATTCACAAGAATGTCAATCTTCCCAAACTTTGCTATCGTATCTTTAATCATAGCTTGTACTGCATTACTGTCTGATACGTTGCACTGATAGGTGATGGCTTCTCTACCAATTGCCCTTATTTGCTCAGCGACTTCATTGGCTTTATCGGTACTGCCTGCATAGTTCACTACCACATTGGCTCCAGCTTCCGCAAGCGCTAGTGCAGTTGCTCTGCCGATCCCTCTTGAGGCACCCGTTACAAGCGCTACCTTTCCTTCCAGTTTCATACTGATTCCCCCCTTAATAATTCTATAGCCTGTTGACAGCTTTCCGGATCTTGAACTGAAATTGTCCTGACCTGTCTGTCCACTTTTCGCACTAATCCGGACAACACTTTTCCAGGTCCGATTTCCACAAACGTATCTACGTCAAGGTTAATAAGCTTTTGTACTGTATCCTCCCATAGTACCGGGGAATATAGCTGTTCAATCAGTTTTTCCTGAAATGCTTCTTTATTTGTTTCTGGCTCAGCCGTCACATTGACGACTACCGGGACAGAAGCATCACGAATAGGAATATCATTCAAGACCGCACCGAACTTTTCGGCTGCGGGCTTCATAAGGCTTGAATGGAATGGACCGCTTACTTGCAATGGAAGGACACGCTTTGCCCCTCGCTCCTTCGCTTTTTCACCTGCTTTTTGGACACCTGCCACCGTTCCGGAAATAACAATTTGACCAGGACAGTTCATATTGGCCAATTGGACTGTGGCCCCTTCTTCGGAAACACTTTCGCAAACTTCCTGAAGGATGCCTCTATCAAGTCCCAAAACAGCGGCCATTGTTCCTTTTCCATCTGGAACAGCTTCCTCCATATATTCGCCGCGTTTATGTACTGCATAAACTGCATCTGCAAAATCAATTGCTCCGCTGGCGACAAGAGCTGTATATTCACCAAGGCTGTGGCCCGCAGTATAGTCCGGGTTGATGCCCGCTTCCCCTAAGCTTTGTAAAAGGGCGATACTTGTCGTCAGAAGAGCAGGCTGTGCGTTGGCAGTCAATGTCAACTTTTCTTGAGGACCTTCGAAAATAATAGAAGAAAGTGAATATCCCAGACGTTCATCTGCCTGCTCAAAAATCATTTTGGCCTTTTCGTTCACTTCAACCGCTTCTTTTCCCATGCCTACGGTCTGCGAACCCTGGCCAGGAAAGATAAATGCTATTTTTCCCAATGTCCAAACCCCTTTATTCTTTTTGTTCCGCTACAGCGGATTTTATCGTTTCGGCCACATCATTCATCACGATATCTCTTGTTTGACGAATCGCATGATACACCGCGTTAGAATTAGACGAACCATGAGCTTTTACAACAGGTGCCTGCAAACCGAACAATGCGGCCCCCCCGTACTCCGAATAATCCATCAAGTTCTTCAACTCAACCAAATCTGATTTAATTAATCCAGCGGCAAGCTTATTTTTAAAGCTGCTTGTGAAGGTCGATTTTAACATTGAAAAGAGGGAAGCAGCGGTCCCTTCTATGGCTTTCAGTACCACATTTCCGGTAAAACCGTCTGTAACAACGACATCTGCATGTCCTTCCAGCAATTCACGCGCTTCAATGTTCCCGACAAAATTAACATTAGACCCTTCGAGAAGTTCAAATGTTTTTTTGGTCAATTCGTTGCCTTTATTGGACTCAGAGCCGATATTTAACAGTGCGACCCTTGGTTTTTCAATTTTTCTCACCTTTTCAGCATATATCTGCCCCATGAACGCGTACTGAAGAAGATGTTCCGGCTTCGCATCAGCATTTGCTCCCAAATCCAGCATCAAAAAACCTTTTCCATCCAATGTTGGAAGAGTAGGAGCAAGTGCAGGCCGCTCGATCCCTTTGATTCTACCGACGATAAATAAACCGGCAGTCATCAGTGCTCCGGTATTCCCTGCAGATATGCAGGCATCGGCTTCACCGTCCGCTACCGCTTGGGCCATTTTCACCATTGAAGCTTCCTTCTTGCGACGGACAGCCCTGACCGGCTCATCCGTGGGACTGATCATTTCATCCGTATGGACAATTGTCACCTGTTCATTCGGCTGAAGGTACTTCTCTATCTGTTCTTTATCACCATATAAAATAAACTCAGTATCAGAAAAATCCTGGGCAGCCTTATTTATGCCTAGAATGACCTCTTTCGGCGCGTGATCGCCGCCCATGGCATCAATTGCTATTTTCATAAACTATCTCCCTTTTTTCAAAAGCTAAGGCTGCAAAAAATTCATTTAAAAACTGTCCACCCACATAACCCGGCGACTTGTAAACTTCACACAGCTTCCCTCGAAAAAAGCTCGCTTTTTCGAGGGAAGTTAATACAGAGGACACTATAGATCAACATCGGCCTTGATGGATAACATCTCTAGTCCATGAAGGTACATGAAGTACTAAAAACATGTCGATTCCAAAGCCTGCCAAAGCCGCAGAATGAGGCGGCTTGAGGCTGGCTTCTGCGCCGTGTTTCTTTCATCTCACTTCGATCCCACTCTAGAGTGCTCCGGTTTGTACGAAGCTCATCAGGTGCCTTCTTTTTCTTATTCACTGGAACGGTACATTTCAAATTCTCCCCTGAACGCCAGTTCCCCGCCGACAAAGCTCTCAACATCCACGACCGTCCGTTTATCACCTTTTTTAAACGGACGGACCTTTGCTTTTGCCACTACCCTCTCTCTTACCTTAACGGAGCGGGTGAAATGGATTTTCGCTTTGACGGTTAAAGCCAGTTCATCATTGATTACAGCAACTGCAAGTGAATTGGCCTGAGCGAACAAATGATGGCCCCGAGCGATGGAGTTGCGTGTGAAAACATGTTCCTCCTGCACATCGAATATCGAAATGGCGTTTTGATCCAGATTGAGATCGATCACCTCACCGATAACTTCGCTCATCGGAAGTGATTTTACCTCATTTTCCACATGCTTTTCCGCTACGGATTTAATTCTTTCCCTCAATTCCGGTATTGCCAACTCCATACGATCCAACCTAATGGTCTGTACACTTACCATGAACTTTTCTGCAAGCTCCTCATCCGTAACAAAAGGATTGGCATCTATCGTCTCTATGAGCAATTTCTGTCTTTCCTTTTTCGAAGGCTTCATCTGATTCACATCATTTCCCGATATTAAGACTTGGTATTAATAGTAGTATATAAAATGCTTTGGAAGCTTGCAACTAAAAAATCAGCAACTGGGAAGCCTAATCCAATTTCTCTTCGGACAGGGCGCCCGACTCCTTCAAATGCTCTCTAAGCGGAAGGAACTGTTCATCTTTCCAAAATGAATCGGACTTTATTAGTTCTGATGCATCGTTCCTTGCAACCTCGAGAACACGGTAATCGTGCACCATGTCTGCCACTTTGAATTCCGGAAGGCCGCTTTGTTTTTTTCCAAAGAAATCGCCCGGCCCCCTCAATTCAAGATCCCGCTCGCTTAGAACAAATCCGTCATTTGTTTCTGTCATGATCTGCATCCTTTCTTTCCCGATTTCCGTTTTCGGGTCCGCAAGCAAAACACAATAGGACTGGCTGCTTCCTCTTCCAACCCTGCCGCGTAATTGATGGAGCTGAGCCAATCCAAACCTTTCCGCATCATAAATCAACATAAATGTCGCATTTGGAACATTTACTCCGACTTCCACGACAGTTGTCGATACGAGCAACTGAATCTCATTTTTACTGAAGGCTTTCATGACATCATCTTTTTCTGTTGCATGCAAACGGCCATGCATCAGGCCTGTCTTAAAACGGCCTTTAAAATGTTGGGATAGCATGTCGTAAACATCGATCGCATTTTGGACATCCAGTTTGTCGCTTTCTTCAATTAAAGGGCAGATGACATAGGCCTGTCTCCCCTCGCGTAGTTCCTTTTCCATGAAGTCAAGCACCCGATCCAACATATCATGCTTTGCCCAATACGTTTCAATCGGCTTCCTTCCTTTTGGAAGTTCATCGATGATGGAGACATCCATTTCCCCAAAAACTGTTATGGCCAGTGTGCGGGGGATAGGTGTGGCCGTCATAAACAAGACATCCGGACTTTCTCCCTTCTCCTTCAAGACCCGGCGCTGTTCCACTCCGAATCGGTGCTGTTCATCTGTAATGACAAGGCCTAGATGATGGAAATCCACATCCTCCTGTATCAGGGAATGCGTGCCGATCATAATATCTATTTCACCGGATCGAAGGCGGTTCAAAATATCTTCCCGCTTTTTCCCTTTCACTGAGCTTGTTAGCAATTCGATAGATAATTCGGTATGCGAAAAAATCTTTTGGAGCGATTCCACGTGCTGCTCAGCTAATATCTCTGTCGGCACCATGAGGGCTCCCTGGTATCCTGCGGTTACGCTGGCAAACAGTGCAATGGCAGCCACAACTGTTTTTCCTGAACCGACATCTCCCTGGAGAAGCCTGTTCATTTTATATGGGGATTTCAGATCAAAACAAATCTCGTTCACTGCTTTTTTCTGAGCATTTGTAAGTGAAAAAGGAAGTTCAGAAATGAAGGCTTTGAGTCTATGAAGGTCATAGTTTTGGTCGACACCCCGTGTACCTTCCCTCCTCGTCCTTCGAAGAGCTTGCATCTTTAGTTGAAATAAAAGGAATTCCTCATATACGAAGCGTCTTCGCCCCTGTTTCATTTCCTTTCCTGATTCGGGAAAATGCATGAATTTCAATGCGTTAGCAATGCTTGCCAGCTTGTATTTTTCCAAGAGAGATTCTGGAAGGGTTTCATTAATGTATCCACCGTAGTCAT
Source organism: Siminovitchia fordii DSM 16014 = CIP 108821 (assembly GCF_000374565.1). GTDB lineage: Bacteria > Bacillota > Bacilli > Bacillales > Bacillaceae_C > Siminovitchia > Siminovitchia fordii. The sequence goes on from NZ_KB894685.1 coordinate 349,037, forward strand.
CGAATGCATCTTTAATAAAGCGCCGTAAAGATTTTACAGTCAACTGTCCCTTTACTGCATATACCGGCTGGAAATCTCCAACCCCTTCGTGAGGACCTAGCACGACCTCATTACATGTGATCGTCTGCCGGTGTTTATCCCATTTACCAGTGACAGTGATTGTGCTATGAGGCTTTAGTTTCCCTTTCAAGTATCCCCGGTTAAACATGACCGCTTTTACCAAATACCTGCCAACCAGCAGACGGACGGTCAGACGGTTTCTTTTTCTGCCGTAATACACAAGGGAAGGTTCACTATGAACCTTCCCTTCAATCGTAATGCGTTCCTCATGCTCAACTTCGGACAGATCACGCAGCCTCATGTCATCGTATCGGTAAGGAAGATAGTACAATAAATCGCGGATTGTATGAATGCCCAGGCCGGCCAGCTGAACAGCGGTCTCTTCGCCTATTCCCTTTAAAACTGTCACTTCTTGATCCAACGGACTATTCATGATCTACAGACCGCCCCCTGATCTAATCATTATTCAACGGAAAAAATGTAGGTATATACCGGCTGTCCTCCATCATGGACTTCGACTTCCACGTCTTCAAAATTCTGACTTGCAAAATCAGTGAGTTGATCCAGTATAGACTTGTCCGCATCCTCACCATAAAGGATGGTCAGAACTTCTGATTCTTCATCAATCATTTCGTTTAACAGGTTTTTGGCAGTATCCAAAAGATTTGGCCCTGACGCTACAATTTTACCATCCGCTATACCCATATAGTCATCTTTAGTGATTTCCACTCCATCAATGACCGTATCCCTGACTGCGTATGTGACCTGCCCCGTCTTTACTTCCTTCATAGCATCGGTCATACCCTCGCGGTTGCCTTCAAGAGAAGCAGTCGGATTAAAAGCAAGAATCGCGGCCATCCCTTGAGGAAGCGTCTTTGATGGAACAACGACGACATTCTCTTCCGCAATTTCCACAGCCTGCTCTGCTGCCATAATGATATTTTTATTATTTGGCAAAATGATGACATTTTTTGCATTTGCAGCCTTTATAGCTTCCACGATATCCTCCGTACTTGGGTTCATCGTTTGTCCGCCTTCTATGATGGCAGAAGCTCCTATGCTTTTGAGCAGCTCCCCAACACCTTTCCCCATCGAAACCGAAATAATGGCATACTCTTGCTTTTCTTTCACCGGAGCTTGTACGGCTGGTTTTTCTTTCGTAAGGGCACTGTGCTGTTCCCTCATATTTTCAATTTTCATATGGATCAGAGGGCCGTATTGTTGTCCGTACGATAGTACATCGCCGGGCCGCTCTGAATGAATATGGACTTTCGCCACATCATCGTCCGAAATGACAAGAAGCGAATCACCGTATTGACTGAGATCAGAGCGGAACTCATCTTCGACAAAAGAACGTTTGCCGTCTTCCAGCCGAACCATAAACTCGGTGCAATATCCAAATTCAATTTCCTCGGTATCCATAAAGCCATGAACACTTTGATGATGTTGCGCGCTGACCAAATCTTCCATCGAAGGGACAGCAGGACCCACTTCAGGAATCTCCTTTCCAGTGAGAGCAGATAAAAAACCTTCATAGACGAATACAAGTCCCTGCCCGCCACTGTCTACGACTCCGACTTCTTTCAATACCGGTAGAAGGTCCTGCGTTCTTTCTAAAGACCTCTTTGCTTCTTCTAATGTTTTTTGCATGATCTCTATAAGATCATCTGTTTTTCCGGCAGTCTTTACAGCTTCACTTGCGGCATCCTTGGCTACTGTTAAAATGGTCCCTTCGACAGGTTTCATGACCGCTTTATAGGCTGTTTCAACTCCTGCTTTCAATGCGTGGGCGAATTCCTCACCTGTGATAACAGATCTGTGTTCAATATCTTTTGAAAAGCCTCTGAACAGCTGGGACAAAATGACCCCTGAATTCCCTCGAGCTCCCATTAACAGACCTTTGGCAAACGCTGCCCCGACTTTTCCGATATGGCTCTGCTTATTTGCCTGTGCTTCTTTTGAACCGGAAGTTATAGATAACTTCATATTTGTTCCCGTATCACCGTCCGGTACGGGAAAAACATTTAATGCATCAACGATTTCAGCGTTTGCTGACAAATGATTCGCACCGCTTAGAATCATTTCGGCAAAGCGGTTCCCATCCAAAGATGTTATCGACACGAACTTTTCCTCCTCATTATGGATTCGTCACACGAACCCCCTGAACATAAATATTAACTGTATCGGCAGACATTCCGATCGTTTTTTTCAATGTGTATTTGACTTTAGACTGTACATTAAAGGCCACTTCAGAAATTTTTGTCCCATAACTGACAATTATGTACATGTCGATATGAAGTTCATCACCTTCCTGACGCAAGACAACACCCCTGGAGAAGTTTTCTTTTCGCAGGATTTCCGTCAATCCGTCACGGATCTGGTTTTTGGAAGCCATCCCGATGATGCCGTAGCAGTCGATGGCAGCGCCACCGGCAATCGTAGCAATCACTTCATTGGAAATATCAATTTGGCCAAATTTCGTTTTCATTTCAATGGACACAAAATATCCCCCCCTAGTTTAATGAGTCACGTACGTTATGTTCCTTTTAGTCCGTGTTCAAAAAGTTGCCAAATCAGAAACAAGCAAGCCTAATGGCAAAGCTTCGAGCAGCGGACTGAATGCTTTTAAATACATGATCAGCACAGAAATGAGCCAACGAAGAGATTCGCCGCTTATCATTTGGTGACTTTTGAACATCCTCTTTTAGTGCTAGAGCTATGATTATATTACTATAACGGGTTCTTTTTTAAAAGCGGAAACATAGGGATAATATCAAGCCATCTCTTCTGTCAAGGAAGCAACCATGACAGAGTCGATTGATTTGTTGCATTGCGGAACTTTCTATGATAAATTATTAAAGTATCTTTTCATAAAAGAGGATGAAATAATCATTCGATTATTTGAGGTAGTGTTAGTGATAGGAGGGGAACATCAATGTCTAAAAAATGTGTTATTACAGGACGAAAAACAAGCACAGGAAACAAACGTTCACACGCAATGAATGCTAATAGACGCACTTGGGGTGCAAACCTTCAAAAAGTCCGCATTTTGGTGGATGGAAAGCCAAAGCGTGTATGGGTTTCAGCCCGCGCCCTTAAATCAGGCAAAGTTGAAAGAGTTTAAATAATGTCAAAAAGAGGCGCCTCGAACAGGTGCCTCTTTTCCTTTGCTTTAATTTCACTTTCAAGAAACTACTTACCTTACGTCCAGCTTCATTACCTATCAACTTGCAAACTTCGCGTATACTTCTACGATCATTTAACAGCCAGCTCCGACCGAAAGAAAGTCGATGTCTAAGCTTGCCAAATGTCGTCGGCCCCAAGATTAAGCTCATTTTTTCCTGAAACGCCTGTCTTATGCTTGTCACCGATAAGAATCTCCCTTGCATTTCCCTCGTAGGAAGTGCTCCTGTCTTTATATCGATGAACAGCCGCTGCACTTTTGAGTTAATCTTTTTTAAACGTTCCGAGCATTGCCCTTACAATGCCCCCTAAAAACCTCGGAAGCTTGATTGTATAAAACTTCATACAGGTTCCCTCCTCATCACTATAAGAAACTGACATTTTCTCACTCATATCATATTCATGATCTATACATAAGTACACATGCCCGGTTCATTCAAGACAATATTAATCCTTGCTCCTTATCATCATAAGTATGCCTTTTTTGAATGAAAAATGACCAGTTTCCTGAATAAGTTCATTACTGATGCATAGCGAGGAACCTGCTGGGACGTGATGATGATTAAGGGGGTATTTGAATCCTTCCAATGTCAACCCGTATACATCTGAAAAAATAGGGATAAAGGAGATGAATTTTTTCTCCTCATCCCATTTTATTTCATAACTGTCAGGCAAATGAACCGAAAGATTGTTTTGAACATCAATTAATTCAAAATTGATATCGGGATAATCTTGTTTAAATTTGCCCAACATCAGCGCATTTGCCATGAAATGATCAAGCCGACCACCTGTTCCACCGAAAATTTTTACATTAGACGCCTTCATTTCCAATGCCCACATGATTGCCAATTCCATGTCCGTTTCATCTTTTTCCGGCTTATACCGACGTAGTGACGGAACTTTCCGTTCGATCTTCTCCCAATCTTCTTCCTTGATCGAATCAAAGTCGCCCACAGCCAAATCAGGGTAGAGACCCGCCTGGATAATTATTTGTACGCCTCTGTCGACACCGATCCATATAGTGTTTTCTTTTTCGTATTCAGATAAATCCGGAATTAAATTTTCCGGTCCCCCTGCAACGATATGAAATGTTTTTTCCAATGGACCTTCACCTCTGGTCATGGCTGTCCAAGTTGTTTTCGAATGTCTTCTATCGCTTTTGTACGATCAGGTTGATTAAAGATGAAAGAACCGGCTACAAATACATTCGCACCTGCTTCCTTACATAGACGGGCTGTTTCAGGATGAATCCCCCCGTCCACTTCGATTTCCAAATCCAGCCCTCTTTCATCCGCCATTTTTTTAATTTCTGTTATTTTTGGAAGGACTGACTCAATAAATGACTGTCCGCCAAAACCGGGGTTGACTGTCATTAATAAAACCATATCGATGTCTTCCAAAAGATATTGGATTGATTCTGCGGGAGTGGCTGGATTTAATACGACCCCCGCTTTAACTCCATGCTTCTTTATCTCCTGGAGTGTCCGGTGAAGATGCGGGTCCGTTTCGACATGGATCGTTAGGTAATCCGCCCCCGCTTTAGCAAAGTCTTCTATATAGAGATGAGGATTTTCTATCATTAAATGGACGTCAAGCGGCAGATCTGTCACTGATTTGATAGCGGCGACAGTTCCGGGCCCCATCGTGATGTTCGGGACGAAATGTCCATCCATGACATCAATGTGAATGTAATCCGCTCCTCCCGCTTCTACTTCTTTTATCTCATTTCCAAGTTTTAAAAAATCTGCTGCAAGAATCGATGGTGCAATCTTCATCGTTAATACCTCGGCTTTCTATTCTTTATTTCTTCATAAAAGTCCTGATAATGATCATAGCGATATTGGCGGATTTCTCCAGATTCGGTCGCCTGCTTCACCGCGCAACCAGGTTCATTGATATGAAGACAGCCTCGAAATTTACAGTTTTCTCCATATTGCTGTATTTCCGGAAATGTGTATGGTAAATCAGCCGCCTCCATTTCCGGGAACTCCAATGAACTGAATCCAGGGGTATCAGCAACAAGTCCCCCCCCGATTTGAAGAAGTTCCACATGGCGTGTGGTATGCCTTCCCCTTCCCAAGTGCTCAGAAATATCTGCTGTCTTTATTTCCAATGAAGGATGCAATGAGTTGAGCAGAGACGACTTCCCCACTCCTGATTGTCCGGCCAATACACTGATTTTCCCATCAATTAATGGATATAGCTGTTTTAGCCCATCACCAGTCCTTGCCGATAATTGAAAAACTTCATAGCCAATCGACTGGTATCCTTCAATATACCAGTCGATTTTTTCCTTCTCCTGCCCAGATAACAGATCCATCTTTGTGATGCATATAACGGGAGTAATATCATTTGCTTCAATGACTGATAAAAAACGGTCTAGAAGCACCGGACTAAAGTCAGGCCTAGCCGCTGAGAAGACCAATATCGCTTGGTCGATGTTGGCTATCGGAGGCCGGATGAGTTCATTTTTTCTCGGCTTGATTTCCATAATATAACCGTCTGTTTCATTTTCAGATTGAAAGACAACATAATCACCTACAAGAGGCGTGATATTTTTTTTTCTAAAAACTCCCCGTCCACGACATTGAATGATGCTCTCTCCTGCAAGCACATAGTAAAACCCGCTCAATGCTTTGATGATTTTTCCTTCCGACATGGCATCCTTCCTTCCTAATGATTAATCTTTCGGATATGATACTTCCTCGTCCAAGATGACCGTATTATCCCGAACAACTTTATATCCTGCTTTTTTTCCTTCTTCTATCGTGAATTCCAATTCTTTTTTCGTAGTGGAATTTATTGTGAATGTTTCTGCCGGGACAGTCATACTGTTGTTCATGTCTTCAATAAAGATTCTGACTTCCTGCGGCTTGCCTTCTTCTTCCGGTTCATATGGTATGGTAATTTCCTTGGTCACTTTTTCAGGAGGTATTTCTTGCTGGCCTTTTGATATGGTCACCTTTACAGTAGAACCTTTCATCAGTTCTGTATCTGGAGCTGGATCCTGCGCCATGACAAGTCCTTCAGGTACATCATCTGAGTATTCCTCACTGGAATAATCAATTTTTAATCCTGTTGATTCTTCATAGTTTTCGAGGCCTTTTTGGTTATAGCCCGATAAATCTTTCAACGTGACCTTCTCTTCACCAATACTTACTTTAAAAATGATTGTCGTTTCAGAAGGAACTACTTCAGAGCCTGGTGCCGGATCTTGCCCAATAATCGTGCCCGGAGCAGCAGAGTCATACTCTTCTTCCTTATCAATATGGTCGAATCCTTCTTTGTCGAGCAGTTCATCAATCTCTTCATAGTCCCTGCCCTTATAATCTGATAGGAGAAATTTTTCCTTTCCTGTGCTCAGATAAATATTGATCAAACTGCCTTTTTTCACTTCACGTCCGGCCTTCGGGCTTGTCTTAATCACTTCACCTTCCGCAACTTCTTCATCTGGAGTCTCAATTGTTTCACCGACTTCAAAACCTGCCTCTACAAGGCTTAAAACCGCATCATCATACATCTCTCCGCTTACATCAGGCACTTGTACTACTTTGGCGCTCATCAGTGAGGGCATAACAATTAATAGAAGCGCAATGGCAATAAGCAAGACTGCTGAAATGGAGCCAACCACCCAGGGCCATTTTTTTCTTTTCTTTGCAACTTTTTCTTCATTCTTCTGTTTTGCTGGCTCTTTATTATCGATTTTATGGACCATTGTATCATCATTCATCGATTCAACATGCTCATCCGTGATGACCGGGATGGCCTTGGTTGCTTCATTATCTTCAGGAATGATGAACTTGGGTTCTTGCAGACGATCAGGATCAAGTGCCGTTTCCAAATCTTTTTCCATTTCTTCAATGCTGTTATATCTGAGGAACGGATCTTTCGCAGTTGCCTTCAATACGATATTTTCCACACTTTGCGGTATATCTGGATTCCATCTTGTCGGCGGGGGAGTTTCCGATTGTAGATGCTTCAACGCTATAGAGACAGCAGACTCACCTGAAAAAGGAAGCCTTCCTGTCAAAAGCTCAAACATGACAATCCCCAGTGAATAAATATCCGACTTTTTGGTCGCCATTCCTCCCCTTGCCTGCTCGGGAGACAAATAATGTACAGATCCAAGCACTGCATTTGTATGAGTGATAGACGTGGCACTCAATGCCATGGCAATACCAAAATCTGTGATTTTCACAATGCCTTCGTGATCTATTAAAATATTTTGAGGTTTTATGTCACGATGGATAATATGGTTATAATGAGCATGCTCAAGGGCAGAAGTCAACTGCTTGACAATATCAATCACTTTTTCAACTGAAATGGGGTAATAGCTTTGTATGTATTGCTTCAAGGTCATCCCATCGACATATTCCATGACGATATAATAGATATTGTCTTCTTCCCCAACATCGAAAACGTTCACGATATTAGGATGGTTCAGGCTGGTCGCTGACTGCGCCTCACGTTGGAACCGACGGATGAATTCTTCTTCGTCCGCAAAATCCAATCTTAATATCTTCACCGCAACATCCCGGTCCAATATCATGTCATGGGCCAGATAAACGTTGGCCATTCCGCCGCCGCCAATCATTTTTATGATTTTATAGCGCCCGCTAATTCTTTTTCCGATCAGCATTCCTTGCACCTGCTTTCATCGCGGGCCGCATACTCTATGATGGCAAGTGATATATTATCTTCTCCGCCATATTGATTGGCCAGGTCTATCAATCGATCAGCCTTCTCTTCTTTTGTCAAAGATGCTTTTAATGTATGTTCCATTTCAATTTTACTTACCTTGTCGGATAAACCGTCCGAACAAAGCAGTATTTTGTCCCCTTCTTCAAAAGTAATGGTTTTTGTATCTATTTCTATTTCCTCTTGTGTCCCTGCGGCTTTTAATACGATATTTTTCCTGGGATGATGCACAGCATCTTCAGGTGATATTTGGCCTGTTTTGACAAGCTCGTTCACAAAAGAGTGATCTTCTGTCAATTGGACGTAGCCCTGCTCATTCATTACATAACAGCGGCTGTCCCCGACATTCGCCACCGTGGCAAACCTCTCTGTGCAGATTGCGGCAACAATTGTGGTCCCCATACCTTCACACTGTGTGTTTTCTTTCGCATGTTCAAAGATTTTTTTGTTGACCGCAGCAACATGGTCCCGAAGCCACTGTTCTGCTTCTGCAGGCGATAGGGCAGTTCGGACCTCTTCCCAGTGACCCTTTAGATCATTCACTGCAATACCGCTTGCCACTTCACCCGCTTTATGCCCCCCCATTCCATCAGCGACAATAGCAAGCATTTCTCCGTGAATATTAAGGAATATCCCACCATTATCCTCATTTTGCGGTCGGACTCTTCCCTTATCTGTTTTAAAAATTGCCAGCATTTCCAATCACCTCACCCTTATACGTAATCTGCTACTTTCATTCTTTCCATTCTATAATCCTTTTTTTCTGAAAGAGGATATGAAAAACCCGTCTCCACCAAAATCCTGCGGGAAAATTTGTAATAAATATTCATGATCCTTCATTGGGATTCCTTCGGGCATTTGGAGACGATTAGGTTCAAATTCAGGGTGATGTTCGAGAAAATGGGCAGCCGTTTCAACATTTTCCTCTTTATCGACAGTACACGTGCTGAACACAAGCAATCCGCCTTTTTTTACTAGCTTGGACGTTTCATGCAAGATATCCATCTGGACACTTTTTAGTGCATATATATCTTCTTCAACCTTTGAATATTTGATATCGGGCTTTCTTCTCAGTACACCAAGTCCCGAACAGGGGGCATCAACAAGGACTCTGTCAAATGATTCAATCTCAAAGACATCCCCAGCTTTCCGACTGTCCAAGGCCCTAGCCTCAACATTTTCCAAACGAAGTCTTTTAACTTGATCCAAAATCAGCTTCACCTTATGGGGGTGAAGATCCAAGGCCGCCACTTTCCCTGTATTATTGAGCATTTCTGCAATGTGGGTTGTTTTTCCTCCCGGGGCTGCACATGCATCCAGCACTTGCTGGCCAGGTTCAAGTTCCAGGGCATAAGCCACTAACATGGAGCTTTCATCCTGAATCGTAAAAAGTCCTTCTTTATATGCTTTTGAACGCGCAAGATTTCCTTCCACCGCCCTGATGGCTATTGGAATAAAAGGACTCGGGACTGCCGAAACCCCCTCTTCCTTCAATCGATTAATGACATCTTCCCGGGTTGTAAGGGTTTCATTCACCCTTCCAGTCTGAACAGGGGGAAAAAGGTTTTCTTCACACATTTTTTTTGTCTGATCAAGACCATATTGACCAATCCAGCGCTTGATAAGCCATTCGGGGTGGCTCGTCTCTATAGAAAGCCGCCTGGTTGAATCTTTTATTTTGTCCAAAGAGGGAAGCCCTTCTCTTTGGATGGATCTCAAAACTCCATTTACCATCCCGGCTATTCCTTTATGACCGCGTTTTTTAGCAATCTCAACAGCCTCATGAATGATTGCACGATCAGGGATCTTATCAAGGTACACCATCTGGTAAACAGAAAGCCTCAATAGAAGCTTGACCCAATGTTCTACTTTCTTTTTCATAAAAGGGCTCAAATAATAATCAAGTGTCAATTTTCTTTGGATTGTTCCATAGCTGATTTCCGTCAAAAGAGCAGCATCCGGGCCTGTGAATTGATACTTTTTAATGGTTTGATTGAGTATCAGATTGCTGTATGACTGGTTCTTTTCAACCGCTTCAATGATATCCAGTGCAGCCTCCCTGACTTTCTTTTTAGGTCTACTCATCATGACCGCCCAAATTCATTCCTTGCCCAATGAACGAGCCGGCTCCCCTTAAAAATTGAGAAGCGGCCATCCTCTTCTTACCGGCAGGCTGAAGTTCGGTTACTTTTATGGCTGTGTCGTCACCGGTGGAAACGATAAAACCGTCTTTTTCGACTTTTACAATCGTCCCGGGTTTCTCATATTGTCCGTCCTGATATTTTTCAGCTTTCCAGATTTTTAAAACTTCGTTGTTCAGCTTTGTATAGGCGACTGGCCAAGGACGCAACCCGCGGATATGGTCGTAGATTTCGCGGCCTGTTTTGCTCCAGTCAATTTTCTCCTGTTCACGGGTAATATTGGAAGCAAACGTGGCCAAGTCATCATCTTGTGGAATTCTTTCCGCTTCGCCGGAGATTATCTTCGGCAGTGTATCTGAAAGCAGCTCCGCACCCGCTGCACTCAATTTATCATGGAGGGACCCGACATCATCCCCTTCTCCAATCGGAACTTCGACCTGGCTAATCATATCGCCCGCATCCAATTTTTCAACCATATGCATAATTGTAACACCGGTTTTTTCTTTCCCTTGTAAAATGGCATAGTGAATAGGGGCACCCCCGCGAAGTTCAGGCAGAAGAGAGGCATGTACATTGATGCACCCAAGTTTTGGAAATTCCAAAATTTCTTTTGGCAAAATTTGTCCATAGGCTGCCGTTATGATCAGATCAGGACCAATAGCCAATATTTTATCTGTTTCTTCCGCAGAACGTATTTTTTCCGGCTGGATGACAGGTATTCCAAGGTTAACCGCTTCACCCTTCACTGGCGGAGGGGTCAGCACCTTTTTTCTTCCAACTGGCCTATCAGGTTGGGTCACTACAGCCGCAACATGATATCCATCTTCGACAAGTCTTTTTAAAATGGGCACGGAAAAATCAGGCGTGCCCATGAATATTACCTTTGTAATTGTTCTTCACTCCAATCCGTCAATTCCGATTCATGGACATACTCAACCACTTTTGAGGTAAAAAGTACTCCATGCAAATGATCGATCTCATGCTGGATAGCACGCGCCAAATAGCCTTCTGCCTCCAAATGATATTCATTGCCGTATCGGTCATTCGCTTTGACTTTGATGACTTTTGCCCGAGGGACTTTTCCATAAAGTCCCGGAAAACTCAAGCATCCTTCAATGTCGATCTGATTGCCTCTTTGCTCAACAATCTCCGGGTTGATCAATTCAAAGAGCTCTGACTCTTCCCCTTCCCCAATGTCTACAATAGCAATTTGGCTAAGTATACCGACCTGCGGAGCTGCCAGTCCGACGCCATCTTCAGCGATCATCGTTTCGTACATGTTATCTAATAGGCGGTGGAGATCCTTATCAAAGCTACTCACCCGCTCACATTCAGTATCAAGAATTTCATTAGGATAGTGGATGATTTCTAGTATAGGCAATGCTGTCCCTTCTTTCTTTATTCACTACATCATGTTATATGGGTTTATATCAATCGTGATGGATAATGCATCACGGGAAGCTTGAGGATTGTAATGCTCTAGTATTTTTCTCAATGCTGAAAAAAGGTTAGGTTCACGCTTGTATTTTATCAGACATTGATACCGATATCTATCATTGATCTTAGGTATCGGCGAAGCGACAGGACCCAATAGTATCGCTTCTTCAGATATTTTTGATTTTAAGTAGTTTGAGATTTTCTCGGTAACGGCCACCGCCTGCATCAGATCTTCATGGGTGACGGTCACGAGCGCCAGATAATAAAAAGGCGGGTAAGAACCAATCTTTCTCATTGACATTTCCTGGTTGTAAAAGCGTGGATAATCCTGCATGGCTGCCAATTGGATGCTGTAATGCTCGGGAGTATACGTCTGAACGACTACTTCTCCGGATAATTCGTGTCTTCCCGCTCTCCCGCTGACCTGGGTAAGAAGCTGAAATGTTTTTTCAGCTGCCCTGAAGTCCGGTAGATGGAGCATCGTATCCGCACTAAGCACGCCTACAAGAGTGATGTTTGGAAAATCCAGCCCCTTGGCAATCATTTGCGTACCCAGTAAAATATCGGCTTTACCTGATTGAAAGTGTTCAAGAATCCGCTCATGTGCCCCTTTTCTTGTAGTTGTATCCACATCCATCCTTATGATCCTTGCTTCAGGAAGGAGTTTGACCAATTCTTCCTCAACCTTTTGAGTCCCCATCCCAAAATACCTGATATGGTTGCCGCTGCACTCAGGGCATTCTGTTGGAACCCCTGTTTGGAAACCGCAATAATGGCACTTCATTTCATTGGAAGAGCGGTGATAGGTCATCGAGATTTCACAATGTGGACACTGCATGACATAACCGCAATCCCTGCACATGATGAAAGTGGAATGCCCCCGCCGATTAAGAAAAAGGACGGTCTGCTCCCCTTTATGAAGGCGATCCTTTATTTTTTCAAACAGTTCTGTTGAAAACATGGACCGGTTTCCACTTCGCATTTCCTCTCTCATATCAACAACCGAAACAGGAGGCAATTCCCTGTCATTCATTCTTTTGGAGAGAGTGAGAAGGTGGTATACACCTTTTTGGGCTCTCGCAAAAGACTCGAGTGAAGGTGTGGCGCTGCCTAGAATGACTGGACAGCGATGGTATTCCCCTCTTTTGATGGCAACATCCCTGGCATGATATCTTGGAATCTCTTCCTGTTTATAGCTTGACTCGTGCTCTTCATCAATGATAATGATGCCCAGGTTTTCAAAAGGGGCAAAAACCGCAGACCTTGCACCGACGACTACTTTTACTTCTTTTCTTTGAATCTTTCTCCACTCATCATATTGCTCCCCTATTGAAAGTCTGCTGTGCAAGACTGCAACATCGCTTCCGAATCTTCCTTTGAATCGTTCAACCATCTGGGGAGTCAAAGCAATTTCAGGAACAAGGACAATCGCTTCCTTTCCCTGTTTGATCACTTCCTGGATCGCCTGGAGATACACTTCGGTTTTTCCGCTACCTGTAACGCCATATAAAAGAAACGTCTCATGGGTTTGGCGCCCAATGGAATGTAAAATCGGAGTCATCGCTGCCTGCTGATCCTTAGTAAGCGGGAGAGGACTAGTTTTTTCAAAGTCTTTATGCTCGTATGGATCACGATATTCCTCTACCATATGTTCCGATAAAACGCCTTTTTTGATCAGGGCCTTAATGGTAGATGCTGGGACCTCGGCTTCCTTGGCCAAAACAGCCGCTTCAACCATATCTTGATTTGATTTTAACAAGTGATGAATGATTTTTCTTTGGTTGACAGCATTGGAAGGGAGTGTTTGAAGCATCTCCTCCATTTCTGTCTTTTCCACATTCGGCTCAACTGCCCTTTTCAGTTTTTTCCTTGCCCTGTCTTTCACAAAGTAAATCACTTCGGCATTGCCGCTTTGAATTTCTTTATAAAGTGCAGGAAGAAGGTTGCGTTTTTCGGCTTCCTTCCATGAAATCTCCTGCTTATCCTCGAATAATCCTTCAAGCAACAGGCTCGAACCATCCTTCTTTTTGATGACTTTTTCATATTTGGCTTTCATTGCCACGGGGAGCATCGCATGAAATACAGAAACTTTGAAAGATATCGTTTCTTTAGCCATCCAGCTTCCGAGCCGAAGCAGCTCTTCATTTAAAACGGGAGCCAAATCAAGCGGCTGAATAATTTTTTTTATTTTTTCTATATCCGTATGTTCATTTAATTTAACGACAAAGCCCTGTATAGACCTTGGACCGAACGGAACAGCAACACGCATTCCCGGCTGGATCATGCCTTCCCACTTTTTTGGAATAGCATAATCAAATACCCTGTCTGTTCCCAAAGAAGGGACATCAACAATGACCTGTGCTATTGTCAAGAGTGTTCATCCTCCAGCTTTTCCGATATCTCATATAAAATCCTTCTTGCTGTTTCTTTTTTACTTAATAATGGGAGAGAAACGCTTGAAAAATCTTTATGGAAAATTGTAACGATATTCGTATCCCCCGCAAATCCTGCCCCTTCTTCCATTACATTGTTTGCCACGATCATATCGGCATTTTTCTTGATCAGCTTATTCTGCGCATACTCTTCTATATTGTCTGTTTCCGCAGCAAAACCTACTAGAAATTGGTGTTTTTTCTTTTGACCCAATTCAAATAGGATGTCTTTCGTCCTCTCCATTTCTATGGTTACATTTCCCTGCTGCTTTTTCACTTTCGACTCAAACACCTGCTTGGGCCTATAATCTGCCACCGCGGCACTTTTGATGATCACGTCAGATTTATCCGCATTCATCATTACCTCGTCGTACATATCCGCTGCGCTTTCAACATGAATTACTTTTACTCCCCTTGGCTCCGGCAGAGCATTTGTACCTGAAACCAAAATGACATCAGCTCCTAACATCGCTGCTTGCTCTGCAATGGCATAACCCATTTTCCCGCTAGATCTATTGGTAAAATACCTGACAGGATCGATTTTTTCTTTAGTAGGTCCAGCTGTTATTAAAAACGTTTTGTCTTTGAATAGTTTTTCTGTTCCAAAATAGCCCTTCACTTTCTCCAATATTTTTTCCGGCTCTTCCAATCTGCCTTTACCCACATAGCCGCAGGCTAAATATCCTTCCCCCGGTTCTATAAAATCGCACCCCATTTGCAAAAGTGTTTCTATATTCCTTTTGACCGCCGGGTGAGCGTACATATGAACATTCATTGCGGGAGCGATCCAAACAGGGGCTGTCGCCGCCAGTAGTGTTGTCGTCATCATGTCATCCGCTATCCCATTTGCCAGCTTGCCAATTATGTTGGCCGTTGCAGGCGCCACTAAAATGAGGTCAGCCCAATCAGCAAGGTCTATATGGGCGATCACCTCCGGATTATTTTCGATAAAAGTGTCTATATAGACCTCATTCCGTGATAAAGCCTGGAACGTCAGCGGAGTAACAAAATTTCTCGCGGAATCACTCATGATGATTTTCACATTGAAGCCTGACTGTACAAGTTTGCTTGTCAAATCGGCAGCTTTATAAACTGCTATGCCTCCTGTAACACATAACAAAACATTCTTTTTTTCCACAGCAAATATCCCCTTTAAATATTCCTAGTTCGTTCTACTTTATTCCTTCTATTATGAATGATTTTTAGCCTATATAAAAGAAAAAACAACCTATCTTGTCGACAGGTTGAATAGGATAAGTTATGATGTCGGTTCGCCTTTGATTTCATCCTCAGATTCATCGTCTGCTGATTCTTTCATCGTCAAGACACCATTATAGATCTCTTCCAGAGATTTTCCGACAAATTTGTGTGATCTATACTTATCAAGCTGCGGATTATTATCTTCTTGCAACTGACGCGCCCTTTTGGCTGCAATCGTTACAAGCGAATATTTTGAATCAATCACATTCATCAATTTATCAATAGAAGGATACAACATGCTATTTTACCTCCAGCATTTCGATATATTTATCTATGACGCGTTCACTGCGGCAGTGCTCTGCCTGTACAATCGCATTGATTTTATCAACTGCCCGCTCAACATCATCATTTACAACAATATAATCATACATACTTGTCAGTTCAATTTCTTTTCTTGCCGCTTCCATTCGGTTGTGAATCAGATCAACCGACTCTGTTCCTCTGCCGACAATTCTGTTTCTCAGTTCGTCAAGGCTCGGGGGCATGAGAAAGATGAAGAGGCCATCTGGAAATTTATCCCGGACCTGTTTGGCTCCCTGAACTTCGATCTCCAAAAAGACATCTTTTCCAGCTTCCAATGTTTCCTTTACATAATCAACAGGGGTACCGTAATAATTTCCCACGTATTGTGCGTATTCAAGAAGTTTTCCCTCTTCAATCAGCTTTTCAAACTCTTCCTTGGACTTAAAGAAATAGTCGACTCCGTCAACTTCCCCTTCCCGGGGTTTTCTGGTCGTCATGGAGATAGAATACTCAAATTTGGCATCAGGCCGTGAGAAAACCGCTTTTCTGACAGTCCCTTTCCCTACTCCTGATGGTCCGGAAAGCACAATCAATATCCCTTTATCACTCATCTAATAATCCTACCCTTCTTCCTGGCCATTCGAAATTAAACGTTGGGCAACCGTTTCAGGCTGTACTGCTGAAAGAATGACGTGCTCGCTGTCCATAATAATAACTGCACGTGTTCTTCTACCATAGGTGGCATCTATTAACGTCGCCCGTTCCCTTGCATCCTGAATCATCCTTTTGATCGGAGCAGATTCAGGGCTGACAATTGAAATGATCCGGTTAGCAGAAACAATATTTCCAAATCCTATATTTAAGAGCTGTATCGGCATGCTGCTCCTCCAGTCAACTTCGGCTTCTCAGCCTTATTTCAATCATTCATTCGATATTTTGCACCTGTTCTCGCAACTTTTCAATCAACACTTTCATTTCAACAGCCATGATGGCAATGTTTGAATCGTTCGCTTTGGAGCCGATCGTATTTACTTCCCGATTCATCTCCTGTATGATGAAATCCATTTTCCTCCCAATCGGCCCACTCGCAATAAGCGCTTCTCTAAATTGGGATATATGACTTAAGAGTCTTGCCGTTTCTTCACTTATGTCGGCTTTGTCGGCAAAAATGGCAGCTTCGGAAACAATTCTTGTTTCATCTATGTTTTCCTTAACCATTTCATATAATTTGCTTCGGAGTCGTTCAGTATATGTTTTTTGAACCATTGGGGAAAGTTCCTTTGTCTTTTGGACAAGTTCTTCTAGGGAGCTTATGTAGGTATCCAATTCAATGGATAAAGAATTGCCTTCCGTTTCCCGCATTTTCAGTACTTGATCTGCTGCATCTTCGGCAGCACCAAATAATAATGGAAGTACTTCTACGTCAATATCACCTGTTTCTTCGACTAGAACAGCGTTATCCATCCTCAGCAGATCCGATAATGTCGCTTCTTCAGTCAATCGATATCTGATCTTTGCTTCCTTTATAAAATGATAATAACTGTCCAACAAACCCCAGTCAATATGCAATTCTTTGCCTGGAGAAATATTGCCTGACAATTTGACATTCAGTTCAATCCGGCCCCTGTTAAATTGCTTGCTAAGTTGGTTCCGAAGCGGAATTTCAGCCTGGGAAAGCTGTTGAGGCATTTTTATGTGGAATTCGCGGTAGCGATGGTTAACAGTTTTGATTTCAACCTGCACCATGCATTTATCTGTCTGTTTAACACTCCGTCCAAAACCGGTCATGCTCATCACCAAGTGAGTCACCCCCGTTAGAGAAAAGCGAAAGCGCCTTGGTCAGCACGTCGAGGCAGTTTACAAACCACACAGGATAGTGGTTTGAACCTTGCAGAGCTAGATCTGGTTGCCTCCGAACTGCCACATCCTTTAGAGTCGGTGACATCAGGATGTCCTGTCCCTCAAAGCTGGACCAAAACTTGTACTTTTCCTGTCTAAAATGTGTAAAAATATGAATTGTTTTTTTAAACATGAAGAAAAAGGCAATAGATTCCTCTATCACCTTGTTGATTATAACATACACTATCTTCTTTTTCTTGAAAAAAACGTTCCTGCCAGCAAAAAAGTAGGCACTGCACTTAATCCAAGTATCAACAGCCAGTCGCTCGGCACAATCGCCACGGTGTGGAAAATCGGCTGGAACATAGGTACATAAATGACAATGAACATCAATAAAGCCGAGGATATCACTGCCCATACCAAATACCTATTCTCAAAGGGATTTCGTGAGAAAATCGATATTTCACTTCGGCAGTCGAATACGTGTATGAGTTGGGCCATGACAAGTGTAGCAAATGCCACAGTCTGTGCATATGGCAAATTGCTTGGATTCCGATGATAGACGATGACAAAAGCAGCTAAAGTGACAACTCCGATTAGAAATCCTCGGGAAAGGATTTTCCAGCCGAGCCCTCGGGCAAATACACCTTCCTTTGGGTGTCGCGGATTCCTTTGCATCACATTTTCCTCAGGCTGATCCAACCCCAGAGCCATTGCCGGCAATCCGTCGGTGACCAGATTGACCCATAGAATTTGAATTGGAACTAAGGGAAGCGGCAAAGACATCAACATGGCAAACAGCATGACAAGTATTTCACCCACGTTTGATGCAAGCAAATACCGAATGAATTTCCGGATGTTTTCATAAATATTTCTTCCCTCTTTGATTGCAGCTTTAATCGTTGCAAAATTATCATCTAAAAGGATGAGGGAAGAGGCTTCCTTTGCCACATCTGTTCCAGTGACTCCCATCGAGATTCCAATATCGGCAGCTTTGATCGCCGGTGCGTCGTTTACTCCGTCTCCAGTCATCGCTACTATATGGCCTTTGTTTTGCAGGGCATTCACTATCTTCAATTTATGCTCCGGAGATACCCTAGCAAAAACAGATATGTCTTCCACTACGGATTCAAGCTCTTTTACAGTAAGCTCATTCAACCTGCGTCCGTCCATGACTTCTGAATCCCTCTCGCCTTTTGACAAAATGCCCAGCTGTCTGGCGATGGCACATGCGGTTTCCATATGATCACCAGTGATCATCACCGTTTTGATCCCTGCCCTCCTACACTCTGCGACGGCTGCTTTCACTTCTGGGCGTGGAGGATCAATCATTCCCTGTAAACCGATTAATGTCAAATTTTGTTCAACATCATCGGCTCTTTCCGGGATTGTGCCTATCAAAGGCTTATAGGCAATGGCAATCGTCCTGAGCGCCATTGATGCCAGCTGTTTTACGGCTCCATTGACTTCCTGCATCAGTTGATTACCTAGAGGTTTTTGTTTCCCTTCCCACAAGATGGCATCACTTTTTAATGACAGTACATCTGGTGCTCCTTTTGTAATGATAAACCGTTCTCCAGATGGACCTTTGACTATGACGCTCATCATCTTTCGCGCGGAATCAAATGGATATTCCTTTTCAATTGTAAACTGCTCAAGGAGCGACTCTTTTTCGATTCCAGCCTTAGCTCCTGCAATTAACAATGCACCTTCCGTCGGATCCCCATCAACCATCATTTCCTGGCCCTTATATTTCACTTCAGCATTATTGCACAGTGTCCCAAAAGTGAGTAACTGGTAAAGTGCTTTCTCTCTATCGACCTCAACCTTCTTTCCATCAGCGGAAAATTCTCCGGAACCCTGGTAAGATGAATCTGTAACTGTCCATGTTTTTCCTCCGCTCCATAAATGAGTGACAGTCATTTTATTTTGTGTCATCGTCCCCGTCTTGTCTGAACAAATGACTGAGGCGCATCCTAGCGTTTCTACAGCCGGGAGCTTTCGGACAATGGCATTTTTACGGATCATCCTTTGTACGCCAAGTGACAAGGCAATAGTGACAATAGCAGGCAGACCTTCCGGGATAGCAGCTACTGCAAGGGAAACACCTGCCAAAAACATTGTATAAATGTCGTGCCCGTGAAAAATACCTGCTATTACGACCGCAACAGTTAAAAGAAGAGCTACAGATATTAAAATTTTTCCAAGCTGGTCAAGTCTTCTCTGCAAAGGAGTCATGATCGTTTCGGCTGCCTGGATCATCCCGGCAATTTTCCCCATGGCTGTGCCCATTCCGGTTGCAGTTACGATGCCCAGTCCATTTCCTCGGGTGACCATCGTTCCCATGAATGCCATATTATTTAAATCTCCCAGAGAAGGATTGTCATCCGAAATGGGATCTGAATGTTTTTGAGCAGGGATTGATTCCCCCGTTAGGGCCGATTCTTCTATTTCCATATTGTTGGAAACGATTATCCTCATATCGGCGCCTACCCGGTCACCGCTTGAAAGTTTAAGAATATCACCCGGAACCGCCTCTTTTGAATCTATTTTCATCCAACGGCCATCCCGGAGAACAGTAACCTTTGGTGCAGACAAATTTTTTAATGCTTGCAAGGACTTTTCAGCTTTTCTTTCCTGAATAAAACCCAGCAGGCCATTGATTAAAACAATGACCATGATTGCAACCGCATCAACATATTCACCCAGAAGTCCGGATATTAACGTGGCCACCAATAATACAAGCACCATAAAGTCCTTGAATTGACTGAAAAAAAGAAGGATGACAGATTGTTTTTCACCCTCCGACAATTCATTCAGGCCAACCTTTTTTCTCCTCTCATCAGCCATCTTAGTGGACAAGCCTGTCTTTATATTTGTTTGAAGTGATTTTGCCACATCATTTTCATCCATTTGGTGGTATATCATCGCACCCCCGCCTTCCCTCTATGACAAGCAATAGTTGTCCTATCATTGCAAGCTTATTCAGGATAAGGGAGATTCATGATATAATTTTTTTAAAGATAGGCGAAGCGATTCAGGCTGGACGGTTCCTGAGGTGCTAAAGAAATTCCGGCATTACCGCAGCGAGCAGATATTGACGGTCATAGGGATGAAGAGAACCTCTTGTCTCTGAGCACCGCAGCTTGATAATAGAACAGCGCGGTCGCCTGTTTTAGACGTACCTTTCAATTGCTTCACTATAAATAAAGTAAAGGATGTTTTTTATGGCTTTTGACGGATTGTTTACCAGGGCTATGACAAAAGAACTTAATGATACATTGGTTGGCGGCAGGATCAATAAAATTCAGCAGCCTTATAAAAATGAAATGATTATAACAGTCCGTGCGAAAGGAAAGAACCATAAGCTTCTGCTTTCCGCCCATCCCAGCTATTCCAGGGTCCAGTTGACTGAAGAATCATCTTTAAGTCCGGATGAGCCACCCATGTTCTGCATGATGATGAGAAAACACCTGGACCGTGCCATTGTGCAAAATATATATCAGGCAGGCCTTGACAGAATCATCATTTTTGAATTAAAAGGCAGAGACGAACTTGGTGATGAATCAATCAAGCTTTTAATCATAGAGATTATGGGAAGGCACAGTAACATTATTCTTGTGAATAAGGAAAATGATAAAATAATAGACAGCATCAAGCATATTCCGGCTTCTGTTAACA
The DNA here is from genome assembly GCF_000374565.1 of Siminovitchia fordii DSM 16014 = CIP 108821. GTDB lineage: Bacteria > Bacillota > Bacilli > Bacillales > Bacillaceae_C > Siminovitchia > Siminovitchia fordii. The sequence goes on from NZ_KB894685.1 coordinate 370,011, forward strand.
GCTACCGGACTGTATTACCTGGCGGTACCTATGTATATCCGCCTGAACAAAACAAATTGAATCCACTGGAAGCAGAAGTTGACGATATTTTACGGAACATTGATTTTAACAGTGGTAAAATTGACCGGCAGATCGTCCAGCATTTTGCGGGAATTTCCCCGCTTATCGCCAAAGAGATCACCTTCCGCTGCGGCATTGCAAACAGGAGCACACTACCACCTGTTTTTATAGAGTTAATGAAACATTTTAAATCACAACAATACAACTACTCCATTACCACAAACGGGGTCAAGAGTGCTTTTTATCTGATTCCGATTACTCACATGATGGGAGAACTCAAGTCTTTTTCAACTTTAAGCGGCATGCTTGACAGTTTTTATTTTGGCAAAGCCCAAAGAGACCGGGTCAAGCAACAGGCGATGGATCTGGAAAGATTGATGAAGAATGAGAAGGAAAAAAATGAAAAGAAAGTCATTAAACTTGAGGCGACATTGGAAAGAGCTGAACAAGCGGATGAGTACCAGCTTTTGGGTGAACTTTTAACTGCTAATATGCATCTTGTAAAAAAAGGGATGAAGGAAATATCTGTGGTAAATTATTATGACCCTGATGGGGGAACAATCAACATCCCACTCGATCCGCGAAAAGGACCATCGGAAAATGCTCAAAACTATTTTTCCAAATACCAAAAGGCCAAAAACTCTCTTGGCGTAGTCAAACAACAGATTCAGCAAGCCAAGGAAGAGATAACTTATTTTGATGGGCTGCTCCAGCAACTATCTTCTGCATCAGTCGGAGATATCGACGAAATCCGGAATGAGCTGATTGAAGGAGGCTACATCAGACGCCGACAACAAAAAGCAAGAAAAAAGGCAACGGGCAAACCTGCTATCGAAAGATACGAAGCGAGTGACAAAACCGAAATTCTTGTGGGGAAAAATAATACTCAAAATGATTATTTGACAAACAAGTTGGCACGAAGGGACGAAATTTGGCTCCACACTAAAGATATACCAGGATCACATGTCGTTATCCGAAGCACCGACCCGACAGATACGACTATCCAGGAAGCAGCTATACTCGCTGCATATTTTAGCAAAGCACGAGATTCTTCTTCTGTTCCCGTTGATTACACAAAAATCCGTCATGTTAAAAAGCCAAACGGATCCAAACCTGGATTCGTCATTTATGAGCAGCAGAAAACTGTGTATGTAACTCCCAATGAAGAGCTGGTCAGGTCCATGAAGGTTGATTAGAAAGAGGCTGCCTAAAAAGGCAGCCTTCTATTAATTTCCCCAGTCTTCAGGGTTTTCGCGCCAATTGCGAAGTGTTGAAAGATCCCCCTCTTTAATGAGTTCTTTCTTGAATGCAGTTTCAATCAGGTCCGAGTAGCCTGTTAACGAAAATGCTTTGATGCCTTCTTTCTCAAAAGCTTTTTTCGCTTTATCCAGCTCATAAGAAAAAATACTGACAACTCCCAAAACTTCGCAGCCTGCCTCTTTAAGTGCTTTGACAGCAGTGATTGAGCTTCCTCCCGTAGAGATCAGGTCTTCAACAACAACAACTTTCTGCCCTTTTGAAGCTTTTCCTTCTATCTGGTTACCCTTTCCGTGAGACTTGGCTTTTGATCTTACATAACACATGGGAAGGCTAAGAATTTCACTGATCCATGCTGCATGCGGGATGCCCGCAGTAGCTGTTCCGGCAATCAGTTCCGATTCAGGAAATTTGGTTTTAATCAATTCCGCGAGCCCTTCGGCGATTGCTTTTCTAACTTCCGGATAAGACATCGTTAATCGATTATCGCAATAAATTGGCGCCTTCATCCCGGACGACCATGTGAACGGATCGTTCGGCTGCAAAAAGACGGCTTTTATTTCAAGTAAATGTTCTGCAATTGATTGGCTCATTGCTTTACCTCTCCCATTCTGTCAACACTTTTTTATAGGAAAAAACTGGATCGGCCGCTTGTGTAACCGGACGACCGATCACAATCAACGATGATCCCATTTCCCTTGCATCCGAAGGAGTCACGATTCGCTTTTGATCATCGCTTTTGCTTTCAGACATACGGATTCCCGGAGTTACCCGCAAGAAGCCGGATCCAGCTTCCTTTGCAATGGAAGAAGCTTCGTATGCGGAGCATACAACTCCATCAAGACCGGATTCCCTAGCAAGTAACGCATAGTGGAGGACAGACTCATCTATTGACCGGTCTATCAATTGCTCACGCTGCATTTGTTCTTCGCTCGTGCTTGTCAGCTGCGTGACAGCAATTAAAGTGGGGCGGGTCTTACCCGCCTTTGTTCCTTCTTCCAATCCGTATAGTGCCGCTTTCATCATTTCTGTTCCACCTGCCGCATGGACATTGACCATATCGACCGAAAGTCCAGCAAGAACTTTCATTGCCCGTTGAACCGTATTGGGAATATCATGGAGCTTCAAATCAAGAAAAATCCAATGTCCTTTTTCCTTCAAGGATTTGAGGAGCTCTGCCCCCTCTCGGTAATAGAGCTCCATACCAACTTTTATATACAGCTGTTCACCATCAAATCGGCTCAAGAAATCCCAAGCTTTTTCGCCATCCGGAAAATCAAGAGCTATGATCGGCAAATTTTTTCCGTCCATTATTGAACCACCTTTATGCCCGACGGCATTGCTTCAGCTGAAAGAACCATCGATTCAAGAACGTCCAGGATTGCTCTGGCTGTATCCAACGATGTTAAACATGGGATGCCATTTTCAACGGATTCCCTTCTGATACGGAAACCATCTCTTCGAGGCTGCTTTCCTCTTGTAAGTGTATTGATGACAAGCTGTGCATCACCTTGCTTGATCGTATCGAGCAAGTTATGTCCGGGTGCTCCAATTTTATCGACTGTTTGGACCTTAATGCCCGAATCAGTAATGGCTTTCGCCGTCCCGCTTGTAGCAATGATTTGGTAACCGATGGAAGAGAACCTTTCGGCAAGCTTCACCGCTTCATCCTTGTCTTTGTCCGCTACAGTTATCAATACAGTACCGTGGGTTTTAATTTCTATTCCGGAAGCAACCAGCCCTTTATATAACGCCTTTTCCATCGTCCTGTCTTTTCCCATGACTTCTCCGGTGGACTTCATTTCAGGTCCCAGAGTGATATCCACCCTGCGAAGCTTGGCAAAGGAGAAAACTGGAACCTTGACATAAACACCGCTCATTTCTTGGATCAAACCAGTTTCGTATCCTAGTTCAGGCAACTTTTTGCCCAGAATCACTTTCGTGGCAAGGTTTGCCATCGGAATGCCAGTGATTTTGCTTAAAAACGGCACTGTTCTGCTTGAACGCGGGTTTACTTCAATGACATACAGTTCATTATTTGAGATGACGTATTGGATGTTCAAAAGTCCGATAATTTCAAGACCTCTGGCAAGACGGACCGTAGCATCTTCAATTTTTTTAATCATATCTGCACTGATATTTTGCGGTGGATATACTGCAATGGAGTCTCCTGAATGGACGCCCGCACGTTCAATATGCTCCATGATCCCCGGAATCAACACATTTTCTCCGTCGGAAATCGCGTCAACCTCTATTTCTTTTCCTGTCAAATAGCGGTCTACAAGAACCGGATGTTCAGGATTGATTTTTACGGCATTTTCCATATAATGCAGCAGTTCTTTTTCCTCATAGACGATTTCCATCGCTCTTCCCCCAAGTACGTAGGAAGGACGCACCAATACAGGGTAACCAATATCTGAGGCGATTTTTACAGCCTCATCCACTGAAAAAGCTGTCTTCCCTTTTGGCTGTGGTATGTTCAACTCAGAAAGGGCATGCTCAAATTGTTCCCTGTCCTCTGCTCTATCAAGACTTTCAAGAGAAGTGCCCAGAATATTCACTCCACGTTCGGAAAGATCTGATGCCAGATTGATTGCTGTTTGGCCGCCAAACTGCACGACAACACCTATCGGCTGCTCCAAATCGATGATATGCATAACATCTTCAATTGTGAGCGGTTCGAAATATAACTTGTCAGAAATACTGAAGTCTGTCGACACTGTTTCAGGGTTATTGTTTATGATGATCGCTTCGTAACCTGCCTGCTGGATGGCCCAAACACTGTGTACGGTCGCATAGTCAAACTCAATTCCCTGCCCGATGCGGATCGGTCCAGATCCAAGTACGATTACGCTCTTTTTACCTGTTCGCTCAGATTCATTCTCCTCTTCATAGGTACCGTAAAAGTACGGCGTGTCGGATTCGAATTCAGCTGCGCATGTATCTACCTTTTTATATACTGGCACAAGTTGATTGTCTTTGCGCCATTCATAAATTTCCTTTTCATTGCTTTCCCACAGTTTTGCTAGGGTGATGTCCGCAAAACCCATTTTCTTCGCTAGAACAGCCAGTTCAGGGTTATACGGTTCCTTTTTCAGTTTATTTTCAAGCTCGATGATTTTGTTCAGTTTGTGAAGGAAAAATAGATCAATCTTGCTCCAATCATGGATGGTCTGTATTGAAATACCTCTTCTTAACGCTTCTGCCACAATGAAAAGCCGTTCGTCTGTAGCATTTTCAATTCCGGCCTGAAGGTCGGATTGTTCCATCGATCTTGCCTCTTCGTTTTCCAAGTGATACAAGCTGATTTCGAGGGAACGTACCGCTTTTAACAATGATTCTTCGAAACAGCGGCCAATTGCCATGACTTCGCCTGTTGCTTTCATTTGGGTTCCAAGGCTTCTGTTCGCAGATTCGAATTTATCAAAAGGCCATCTCGGAATTTTAGTGACAATGTAGTCAATAACCGGTTCAAAGCAGGCATATGTTTTCCCTGTCACAGGGTTCATAAGTTCGTCTAATGTATATCCGGCGGCAATTTTTGCTGCCAGTTTTGCAATCGGAAATCCTGTCGCCTTGGAAGCAAGAGCGGATGAACGGCTGACTCGCGGATTCACTTCAATGATATAGTATTGGAAGCTCTCCGGGTCAAGGGCAAGTTGTACATTGCATCCTCCTTCAATTCCAAGTGCACGAATCAGCTTCAAAGACGTGTTTCTCATCAACTGAATTTCCCTGTCGCTCAACGTTTGACAAGGGGCCACAACGATGGAATCACCGGTATGGACGCCGACCGGATCCACATTCTCCATATTGCAGACCACAATCGCACTGTCATTTGCATCTCTCATCACTTCAAATTCTATTTCTTTATATCCGGCGATGCTTTTTTCAATCAGGCATTGGTTGACCGGGCTGTTTTTTAATCCACTCGATACAATGGAATCGAGTTCCTCGCTATTTTTGCAAATACCTCCGCCAGTTCCGCCAAGTGTGTAGGCAGGCCGGACAATGACAGGAAATCCAACCTCTTCCACAAAGTCAACCGCTTCTTCCAATGTATGGACGATCACACTTTCGGGCACCGGTTCATTCAGTTCGTTCATCAAGCTTCTGAATTGATCCCTGTCCTCTGCTTGCTCAATGGCTGAGAGTTTCGTACCAAGTATTTCAACTTGGCATTCTTCAAGTACACCTGCTTTAGCCAGCTGCATGGCGATGTTCAAGCCGGTCTGTCCACCAAGAGTAGGCAGGATGGCATCTGGCCTTTCTTTTCTAATAATCCGGCTGACAAATTCAAGAGTCAACGGTTCGATATAAACAGCATCCGCAATCTCGGAATCTGTCATGATTGTGGCTGGGTTTGAGTTGATTAGGATGACCCTGTACCCTTCTTCTTTCAAAGCAAGGCAAGCCTGGGTGCCGGCATAGTCAAATTCAGCCGCCTGTCCAATTACGATGGGGCCTGACCCCACTACTAAAATGCTATTGATGTCAGTTCTTTTTGGCATGGTCATCCACCTTTCTATTGTTTTCATCCATTAATTCCAAGAATTGATCAAATAAGTACTTGGCATCTTCTGAGCCTGGTGCGCCTTCCGGTTCAAATTGTACGGAAAAGGCTGAATGATGTTGGTGAGACAGTCCTTCTATGGATCCTTCATTCAATTCGACATGTGTGATGGTCAGTTCGCTGCCATCCAATGATTGTTTATCCACTTCGAATCCATGGTTTTGAGAAGTGAAAACCACTTTGCCCGTTTCAAGATCTTTCACCGGATAACTTCCACCCCGATGTCCGACAAACATCTTCTTTGTCTTGCACCCATTGGCGAGGGCAAACAATTGATGGCCGAGTCCGATGCCGAACAGAGGAACTTTTCCTTGAATGTCACAAATCGTCTCGATCGCTTCAGGAACATTTTCTGGGTTCCCCGGTCCATTGGATAAGATCACACCGTCTGGCTGTAAAGAAAGGATTTCATTTGCTGAGGTCTTGTAAGGAACGACTGTCACATCACAGCCCCTCTTAGTTAGCTCACGCAATAAGCCATGTTTTAAGCCGAAATCCACGACGATGACATTGTTGCCGCGGCCCGGAGCCGGGAACGGTTTGACGGTTGACACTTGCTTTACTTGATCCGGCAGGCTTTCAACCGCGTGCAGACGGGAAAGATGCGTTTCAATGCCTTCGCCAAATCCGCACATGACCCCTTTCATCGTTCCTTTTGACCTGATGATCCTGATTAATTTTCTTGTATCGATACCAGTAATCCCAGGAATGTCTTTCGCTTTTAAAAATTCTCCAAAGGACATGTTGCTGCGCCAGTTTGACGGATAATCAGCAGCCTCCTTTACAACGACCCCTTTAATGACAGGCTGGATACTTTCGAAATCGTCACGGTTCATTCCATAGTTCCCGATTTGCGGAAAGCCGAACACGATAATCTGGCCGTAATTGGATGGGTCAGATATGATTTCCTGGTACCCGGTCATGCTTGTGTTAAAAATGATTTCACCTGTTGTCTCTTTTTCACTACCGATTGCTTCGCCGACAAAAACTGTTCCATCTTCTAGAATGAGCTGGCGTTTCATCAATTGTCACGTCCTTCCGACCATTTGATTTCTCCATTGACAAAAGTGGCTGCTGGCCAACCTTTGCATGTCCATCCATTGAATGGAGTGTTTTTTCCTTTAGATAAAAACTTGCTTGACTCTATTTGCTGTTCTTTTTCCAAATCGATCAGGGTTATATCTGCAGGCTTCCCTAACGCTAAAGTTCCACAATCCAAGTTAAATGTATTGGAAGGCGCAGCTGTCAACCAATCAACCAATTGCTTCAAGGTGCAGTGGCCTTTCTCCACAAAGTACGTATAAAGCAGCGGGAATGCTGTTTCAAGCCCGACAATTCCAAAAGGAGCCTCCGTCACTTTCTTTGCTTTATCTTCTGCTGTATGAGGGGCGTGATCCGTTGCAATAAAATCGATTGTCCCATCCAGAAGTCCTTCAATTAGGGCTTCCCGGTCCTCTTTTCCACGGAGGGGCGGGTTCATTTTGAAATTAGTGTCATTTGCATCCGTAATATCATCATCACACAGAAGAAGATGATGTGGGCTGACTTCCGCTGTCACTTTAATCCCTGCCCTTTTTGCATCTCTTACTGTCCGTACAGACTCTTTTGTACTGATATGACATACATGGTAGTGGCAGTTTGCTGCTTCAGCGAGCAGTACATCCCGTGCAATATGGACAGATTCGCAAATGGAAGGGATTCCCGGAACACCTGTTTTTCTGGAAAATTCCCCTTCATGAAGGGCACCGCCATAGATGAGCGAATTGTCTTCACAATGGGCAACAATGGCCATATCAAGCTTTGCTGCCTTTTGCATCGCTTCATACATTTTAGCAGCTGTCTGAACACCCACCCCATCATCTGTGAAAGCGAAAGCTCCCGCTTCTTTTAACGCTTTGAAATCGATAAGTTCCTCTCCCTGCAGGCCATGAGTAATGGCAGCATAAGGAAGTACATTGACATGGGCAGTTTCTTTGATGCGGCTGACAAGCCATCCCATCTGTTCTTCATTATCGGGAACAGGATTCGTATTTGGCATGGATGCAACAGTTGTAAAACCGCCTTTTGCGGCAGCCATAGTTCCTGTTGCAATTGTTTCTTTTAGTTCTCCACCCGGTTCCCGAAGATGGATATGGAGGTCCACTAACCCCGGTGTGATAAGCAGACCTGCTGCATCATACTCTTCCTCTCCATTGTTTTCAAGATGAATGCCAACTTCAGCGATAAGACCATCTTTGACCCTTATGTCCATTTCTTTCAATTCACCATTATCTTGCAGTGTGTTTCCATTTTTGATCAGCCAATTCATGCGGAACTCCTCCTTTTATTTATCAAGAATGTGTTTTATGACTGCCATTCTTGCATACACGCCATTTTCCATTTGCCTAAAAATCCTTGATTTACGGCTTTCCACAAGACTGTCGGCAATTTCGACACCTCTGTTTACAGGACCTGGATGCATGATGATGCTTCCAGGCTTCATCCTCTCATCTCTCTCTTGTGTCAAACCGTATCTTTCATGATATTGCTCTGCAGTCAGGTCCATCATTGAATCATGTCTCTCATGCTGGATTCTTAAAAGCATAATCACATCCGAGAACCTGATAGCTTCATCAATATCCACGTAGTTTTGGGCATTTTCTGCGTCACCTTCAAACCATTCAGGGGGCCCCGAGTAAAAAACCTCAGCTCCCAAGGCGGTTAACGCTTCTGTGTTGGACCTTGCAACCCGGCTGTGGCTCAAATCACCGACAATCGTCACCTTCAAGTCTTCAAACTTGCCAAAATCTTGCTTGATTGTCAGAAGATCCAGTAATGACTGTGTCGGATGCTGGCCACATCCATCTCCCCCATTGACTATTTTCATTTGAACTCTTCCTGCGAGAGATTCATAGAAAGCATCCTGTTCATGGCGGATAACAGCAAGATCCACCCCAATCGATTCAAGTGTTTTCAATGTATCTTCCAGCGTTTCCCCTTTTAAAATGCTAGATGTTCCTGTCTCAAAAGGGATCACTTCAATACCTAATTTGCGTTCAGCCATTTCGAAGCTTGTTTTTGTTCTTGTGCTCGGTTCAAAAAATAGGTTGACTGCGAAGGTTTGCTTTGCAGGAGCCCAATTTTCTCCCTTTGCAAATGATTCCGCTGTATGCAATATTTCAAGTATTTCCTCAGTGGACAAGTCCTTCATGGAGAATAGATTATTCATGGCCGCTCACCGTTCTTTCTAAATTGTCATAAAAAAACCCTCTATGCCTTATTTTGGCAAAGAGGGTTTGCAAAACGAAGCCAGGCACAGTTCGCCAGCTTGCTTTAAAAAAGCCTCCCCTTTGCCAGCCTCACAGGACTGAATTAAAAGGGTATTATTCACTTTCATAAATTCCTACCTGATCATGCCCGTCTGTTTCCATAAGCTCAACAACAATCCGTTCAAGACTTGAAGTCGGAATGTTTTTTCCAATAAAGTCTGCCCGGATCGGGAGTTCCCGATGTCCTCTGTCAACCAATACAGCGAGTTGGATTTGGGAAGGGCGGCCAATATCGACCAAAGCATCCATTGCAGCTCTTACTGTCCTGCCAGTGTATAAAACATCATCTACCAATATCACTTTTTTATTCTTGATATCAACCGGAAGGTTTGATCCCTTCACCTCTGGCTCTGTGCTTTCCGTTTTAATTGTCAAATCATCCCTGTACAGCGTGATATCCAATTCACCGACATATATATTCTCGCCTTCAATACTTTTAATCCGATCGGCCAGCCTCTGTGCAAGATAAATGCCTCGTGTTTTGATTCCGACTAGTACACAGCTTTCAATCCCTTTATTCCGTTCAATAATCTCATGGGCAATTCTTGTCAAGGCCCGGTGTATTGCCTTTTCGTCAAGAACAATCGCCTTTGGATCCACTATTTTCACACCCCTTTTTAATGAAAAAAGCCCTCCCGCGGCTCTGCAGGAGGGTACAAACGTCGACAAAATTGTAGCAAAATCAATCAATGCAACTAATCCGTACCTTCCCGGCCTCACGGGACCGATTTAAAGGTCATATTCAACTAATAATAAATATAGACTTCATCTAGACGGTTGTCAATGATTTTGTCGAAGTTTATTTAGCAATTGAGTAAAATAATCCGGTAATGGAGCACTGAATTCTTTGTATTCCCCTGTTCTGGGATGCTTAAATCCAAGAACTCCCGCATGCAAAACTTGCCCGTCAGTGGACAGGGTATTCCTTGGACCGTATTTTGGGTCTCCAACCAGCGGATGCCCGATATATTTCATATGGACCCTGATTTGGTGAGTCCTTCCGGTTTCCAGGACGCACTCCACAAGCGTGTAAGGTTCAAGACGCTCCAGTACAGTAAAATGGGTAACCGCCGATTTTCCTTTATCGGTGATTGCCATACTTTGGCGTTCAATCGGGTCCCTTCCAATTGGAGCATCTATGGTTCCATGATCATGAGGAATCACTCCATGCACGAGCGCAAAGTATTTCCGGGTTACCGTTTTATCTACAAGCTGCTGAACAAGCTTCTCATGAGCATTATCATTTTTTGCCACCATTAAAAGACCTGATGTATCCTTATCAATGCGATGGACAATTCCCGGTCTAAGCACCCCGTTGATACCCGATAAATCTTTGCAATAGGCCATCAGCCCGTTCACTAATGTTCCGGTTGGATGACCCGGCGCAGGGTGGACAACCATCCCTTTCGGTTTATTGACAACCAGAACATCCTCGTCTTCATAATAAATATCGAGACCCATTTCCTCCGGTTCAACATTCAGAGGCTCAGGTTCCGGCACCTCTATAACTATGAGATCTTTTGAGCTGCACTTGTAATTAGCCTTGACCGATTCCCCATTTACTGAAATGTTTCCATCTTTTATCCATTGCTGTACTTGAGAGCGAGACCAATTTTCACCGATGGATGCAATCAGTTTATCAATCCGCTCCCCATTTTCTTCTTCCTTTACTTGATAGTCAATTTTTTCCATGTGTTCTCACCTTTTCTTTTCGTTCTTCCTTAAACATTTGGATAAAAAGAAGAATGACACCAATCGTCAAGGCTGAATCGGCAATATTGAAAATAGGGAAATCATACCCAAAAATATATGTATCCAAAAAATCGACAACTTCTTTTCTGAACAGCCTGTCAATAAAGTTGCCGACAGCTCCCCCCAAAATAAACGCGAGGCTTACTTGGAACAGCGGCTTGCCTTTGGCTTGCGTCTGCATATAGTAGATGATCCCAGAAACAACAATTAACGTTATAATATAAAATAGCCACATTTGACCTTCCAACATTCCCCAGGCCGCCCCTTTATTACGATGGGACGTGAGGTAAAAAAAGTTGTCTATGATTTTAGTGCTCTCTCCGATTTCCATATTACGGACAATCGTCCATTTTGTGAACTGGTCCAAAATGATGACAAACAATGCAATCAAATAATAACCCACGCGCAAACCTCCGAATCGTAAAAGTCGTTCTTTTGAATTTTAGCATAAAAGGTGAATTTTAAATAGGAATTATAAGCTTTAATCGGATTGTAATCTAATAAAAGGAAGAAGCCCTCCAAAAGCGGAGGGCCCTTCATATTAAAGTTGTTCCACAACGGATGCACAGCGCGGGCAAATAGTTGGATACTTTTCTACTTTTCCCACTTCAGGTGTAACGACCCAGCAGCGTTCACATGTCTCGCCGTCCGCTTTTTCAACAACAATTGCTGCCTTATCAAGTTTTAGAGCGTCTGCCGGTGCTTCATCATATGATCCGGCCACTTCGAAACCAGAGACAATAAACAGCTGTTTCAAGCTCTCAGAAATGTTGTCGAGCAAATTCTTTACATCCTCATTGACATATAAGATCACTTTGGCAGTCAGTGATTTACCGATCACTTTTTCATTCCTTGCTTCTTCCAACGCTTTTAACACATCGTCCCTGACAAGAAGAAATTCTTTCCATTTCCTTTCCAGATCAACACCATTTTCAAACTCTTCCACTTCCGGCATATCAGTCAGTTGGACATTTTTCTCCTCTATTCCAGGGATATAAGTCCAGACCTCATCTGCCGTATGCGGTAAAATCGGTGATAATAGTTTTGCCAAAGAAACAACACACTTATGCATGACAGTCTGCATTGCTCTTCTTTCAAAATTGTTTTCCGCTTCAATATATAGAACGTCTTTTGCAAAATCCATATAGAACGAGCTCAGATCGACTGTACAGAAGTTATTGACCGCATGGTAAATATCAGCAAACTCAAATTCATCATAAGCTTTAAGCGATTCCTTGACCAAATTGTTCAGCCTTACCAACAAAAATTGATCCACTTCCCGGAGTTCATCAAATGGTACTGTATTCTCTTCCGGATTAAAATCGGCCAAGTTTCCAAGTAGGAAACGGAATGTATTCCGTATTTTCCGATAAACCTCACTGACCTGCTTCAAAATCGCGTCAGAAATTCTTACATCTGACTGATAATCGACGGATGCCACCCATAAACGAAGGATTTCTGCGCCAAACTGGTTGGTTACTTTAGCAGGAACAATGACATTCCCCAAAGACTTACTCATTTTATGGCCTTCACCGTCTAGAACAAACCCATGGCTTAAAACACCTTTATAAGGAGCCTTTCCTGTCACAGCGACTGCTGTTGTCAGTGAAGAGTTAAACCATCCGCGGTATTGGTCAGAACCTTCCAGATAAAGATCTGCTGGACGCCTTAGATCATCTCTTTCCACTAAAACTCCTTGATGCGAAGAGCCGGAATCAAACCAAACGTCCATGATATCCGTTTCTTTTGTAAAAGTTCCATTTGGACTACCTGGATGGGAAAATCCTTCCGGCAATAATTCAGATGCTTCTTTCTCAAACCAAATATTGGAACCATATTTACGGAAAAGCTCTGATACATGGGAAATCGTTTCATCTGTAATGATGGCTTCACCATTTTCGGCATAAAATACCGGAATCGGCACTCCCCATACCCTTTGGCGAGAGATACACCAGTCTCCTCGGTCTCTTACCATATTATACAGCCTTGTTTCTCCCCACTTCGGCACCCATTTCACATCTTTGACAGATTCAAGAAGTTCTTCCCTGAAATCCTTGATGGATGCGAACCATTGGGAAGTGGCCCTGAAGATAACAGGCTTTTTGGTACGCCAGTCATGAGGATAGGAGTGAGTGATAAATTCAAGCTTCAGCAGAGCGCCTACTTCTTCAAGTTTTTCGGTGATCGGCTTGTTGGCCGCATCATAAAACAAGCCTTCAAATCCTGGCGCTTCTTCTGTCATATGGCCTTTGTCATCAACGGGACATAAAACATCAAGACCATATTTTTGCCCTATGATAAAGTCATCTTCCCCATGGCCTGGAGCGGTATGGACACATCCGGTACCTGAATCCACCGTGACATGTTCACCTAAAATAACAATAGAATCTCTATCATAAAACGGATGTTTTGCAACAACATGCTCAAGATCCGTTCCTTTCATTGTTTTGACAGTCTTGGCATCAGACCAATCGAATGCTTCCTTCAGGTTGGAAACGAGTTCCTCGGCAGCAATATATTTCTTGTTACCATGTTCAATAACTGCATAGGTTATATCAGGATGGACAGCAACAGCGAGATTTGCAGGAATCGTCCATGGTGTGGTCGTCCAAATGATGATATTGGTTCCACTGTCCACAACACCTTTTCCGTCTGTTACTGTAAAAGAAACATAGATGGAAGGCGAGCGCTTATCCTTATATTCAATCTCTGCTTCCGCAAGGGCTGATTCGCTGGAAGGCGACCAATATACAGGCTTCTTCCCTTTGTAAATATAGCCTTTTTTAGCCATCTCCCCGAACACTTTTATTTGTTCTGCCTCATACTCAGGCTTCAGTGTAATGTAAGGATTCTCCCAATCTCCACGGATTCCAAGGCGTTTGAATTCCGTTCTCTGATTTTCAATTTGCTCATATGCGTATTGTACACATTTCTTCCTAAATTCTGCAACGGACATTTCCTTGCGGTTGACCCCTTTGTTAGTCAGCGCCTGCTCAATAGGAAGTCCATGTGTATCCCATCCGGGAACATATGGTGCGCAAAAGCCCGCCATTGATTTGTAGCGGACGATAAAATCCTTCAATGTTTTATTAAGAGCATGGCCCATATGAAGATCACCGTTGGCATACGGCGGTCCATCATGCAAAACATAAAGCGGCCTTCCTTTCGTACGCTCCTGAATTTTTTGATAAATATTCTCCTCTTCCCACTTTGCCTGCATTTCCGGCTCTCTTTTCGGCAAATTTCCGCGCATTGGGAAATCCGTTTTCGGCATGAGTAACGTATCTTTGTAATCCAATTCATCTTCCTCCTTGTTTAACTTTCCAATTCAACAAACAAAAAACCTTCCCATCCCATAAAAGGGACGAGAAGGTTCATTCCCGCGGTACCACCCAAATAGACAACTACCTTGTGTAATTGCCCGCTCATAAATCCGTATCGTGGATGGTCCGCTCTCATCTACTTGCCAGGCTTTCGAATCAAGTACTCAAGGGTGATTTTCCAAATCTCTTCCATTGCCGGGCTCCCACCGTCCCCAGTTCGCTTTCAACAGAAAATAAGATTGTACTCTCCCTTTCATCGCTTAGCATATTTAAATAATTTTATTCCATTATATGAGAATCCGAAATCAGGAGTCAAGTTTTACTCCAATTCTTCGACTTCTTCCAAGGAATTAAGTTCGGTTGCATCCAATTCAAACTCCATTAGCTGATCCCAATCATCATTATTGATCAAATCTAGCTGGGCTTCAATCAGCATTCTGAACCGTGTACGAAATACTTTTGACTGCTTCTTTAATTCCTCGATTTCAAGTGCAATTTTACGGGCTTTGGATAACGACTCATTGACAATCCGATCAGCGTTTTTCTCCGCTTCCCTAATGATGAGTTTCGCTTCCTTCATCGCATTGCCTTTGACTTCTTCCGCAGCTTCCTGGGCTACAACAATTGATTTGTTGAGTGTTTCTTCAATTGTGCTGAAGTGCCCCAGCCTTTCATTCATCGCGGCAATCTTCTCTTCGAGTTCTCTTTTTTCACGGATGACCATTTCATAGTCTTTTATGATTTGTTCAAGAAACTCATTGACTTCATCTTCATCATATCCCCGGAATCCTTTGCTGAATTCCTTATTATGTATATCGACTGGTGTTAACGGCATCTTGCCACCTCCATTACTATGTGCGTCTATTAACTTATTATACTCGAATTTCGTCTATAGTTGGCGGGCTTTTTTTATTTTAATATTATTTTAATAATCCAATTTTCAATCTTACCTTGTTTTTCTTCGTAGTACCCAACAGCTCGATGATTTTGCATCTGCCAAGCCTCCGTGCGGAAATCAGATCTCCCTCCAAGCATTCCGCTGCTGGGCTTTCTACCGTTTTCCAGTTTAGTTTAACAAGCTTTTGCTCAATTAGTGCCTGCGATTTTTGTCTTGATAAATTGAAAGCTGCGGATATAATACCATCCAGTCTTAATGAGGCGGCAGATATTTCCATCTCCTTCCATTGCTCCGACTCTTGAATTGCTTCTTCCACCGGAAGTTTCCGAAGATGTACGGATGCCCGCCCAATTTCTCTAAGCCCCGTCATTAGAAATGATTCAATTTCTTCACTTGAAAAAAATTGAATGCGTTCTTCATTTACCAGAATGTCGCCAAATTTATCTCTCTTTACCCCCAATGACATTAAAGAACCCAATACCATGGGGTGCTCAAGCTTAATAAATTTCCGCGGATACTCTATTTCGTACAAGCCTACAAGGAAATCCCCATTTACAGGCTGGTAATATTCCGGATGCAGGAGGGCCCTTTTTCTCTCACTTTGTTCACTTCCTCCGAACAGATTAAAACGAACATCCGTCCCTTCCCCTATGACAGACTGTAAAATAAACTGCTGCCGGGGATCCAAGAAGTCAGTCAGTTTGGGAGCATATGTATTTTCGACGTATTGTTTCCAATCCAGGACCGTATCGATAAATTGCTTTTCCTCCGGCCTGAAGTGTTGATAGATTGATGACATCCGCTACAACTCCTATAACATAAAAAAGGAGAGCTATTCAGCTTTCCTCTTTTAACTTACCCATCTGGCGATTTCCCACAGTCCAGCTGTTGCCAACCTGAGGACCAAAAACGCAACAATCGGGGAAATATCAATCATCCCGAGCGGAGGAACGATTCTGCGGAAAGGTTCCAAATAAGGTTCGCATATCCTGGCAAGAAGCTGGCCTATCGACGTCTCTCTTGCATTTGGAAACCAAGACATCAATATATAGATAATCAATGCCCATGAATACAGGCTTATCAACTGTACAATAATTCCTACGATTAGATTCATACCGTTTAGGACCACCTCGGATCTTCATAATTCTCATCATCAAACATTTCAGTTATGTTTCCGGACACTTCCACGTTATCCGGTGTACATAGGAAAATATCCTTGCCAACCCTTTGGATATCCCCGCCAATCGCGTAAACCGTGCCGCTTAGAAAATCTACAATTCTAATCGCTTGATCGTGCTGGATCCGTTGCAAGTTGACTACAACCGCACGGCGGCTGACGAGATGGTCGGCAACTTCTTGTGCTTCTGCATACACTCTCGGTTCAATCAGTATGACCTTTGAAGACTGCTGAACGCTTTGAAGACTGACAACATTTTGTTTTTTGTTGGATGCCGTTTTTACAGGTTGTTTTTCTGCTTGGGGTTCAACTTCATTTTTCTCTTCTTCGTATTCGTATTCATCTTCTAATAGGAAAAAATTTTTGAACTTTGATTTAATGCCCATTTTTCGGCCTCCTCAGCATCATTCTCCGACAAGGGCAGACCCTATCCGTATGAATGTCGCCCCTTCTTCAATGGCTATTTGAAAATCATTTGACATGCCCATTGATAACTCATGACACGGAGCATGCCTTAATTTCATCCCTTCCACTTCCTCTTTGAGGTTTCTCAGCCGCCTGAAGCAAGTACGCAATGCCTCTTCATCATCCGTATATGGAGCCATTGTCATTAGCCCAACGACCTCTATATTTTCAAAAGGCTCAAGCTGTTGTATAAATTCTACTGTATTTTCGGGCTGGAGGCCATGTTTGGATTCCTCCCCGGAAACATTGACCTGAATAAAGCATTTAACCCTCTTGCTTGCGCGTTTATGAATCTCCTTTGCCAATGACAGACGATCAAGTGAATGAATGAATTCTACCTTATCGATGATATTTCTTACTTTACGGGATTGAAGCGTCCCTATAAAATGCCACAATGGCTTGTCCTTCAATACCTCCCACTTGGAGATTAGTCCATCATCGCGGTTTTCTCCAAGATTCCGTATTCCGGCCTCCAAGGCTTCGGCAGCCCTTTCAACCGAAACATACTTTGTAACTCCCACGATATGAATATCTTCCGGTTTACGGCCGGACCGTTCGCATGCTTCTGCAATTTGACCTTGAATAAAAGCTAAATTCTCTTTTACATCTCTCACGTTGATTACTCCTATTATATCTTCTTGTTTTTTCCTGAAAAAAAGACATTTTCTTAAGTGTACCATAAAAGTATGCGAACGGCATCCGATTTATCTAGTCTTTTGGCGTTCCAAGCTGCTGCTGTGTATATTGTGATTCGCTGTGCCTGACAAGAATGACATCCTCTCCGATTTTGATAATCTGGTTCCACGGGATGACAACTTCATCTTCTTTTCCAAAAAAACCAAGCAGCTTCCCAGTAGCGCTAATAATGATTGATTCTATTCTGCCGCTATCCAGATTAATCTCGATGTCGCTTATATTCCCCAACTTTTTTCCATCTGAAATGTTGACGACATCCTTTATTTGAAACTCCGAGATTCTCACCATTTTCATTCCCCGCTTCCGTCATTCATTTAAACAGGCGTTCACTCCTTCATAATTTATATATATGCTGTTCGTACCGCTATTCATGATAATAGAAAAGAGCCGGATGTTCCCCGATGGAAACCCGGCTCCATGG
This sequence comes from Siminovitchia fordii DSM 16014 = CIP 108821, assembly GCF_000374565.1. Taxonomy (GTDB): domain Bacteria; phylum Bacillota; class Bacilli; order Bacillales; family Bacillaceae_C; genus Siminovitchia; species Siminovitchia fordii. Next base: position 387,941 of record NZ_KB894685.1, read on the forward strand.
TAAAGGGGTCTGACCCCCTTTACTGCAGTAAAGGGGGTCAGACCCCTAAACATCTTATTGAATATTAATATTCTTATTCATTTGCTTGATGGCAGCCTTTTCGAGACGAGACACCTGTGCCTGCGAAATCCCGATCTCCTCAGCCACTTCCATTTGTGTTTTCCCTTGAAAAAAACGTTTTCGAATAATCATTTTTTCTCTCTCATTAAGCCGCTGCAAACCGTCATGCAATGCAATCTCCTCAATCCATTGACTGTCACGGCTTTTCTCATCACTCAACTGATCCATTACAAATATCGGATCACCGCCGTCATTATAAATCGGCTCAAATAATGATACAGGGTCCTGTATAGCGTCCAGGGCAAAAACAACTTCTTCATGAGGTAATTCCAATTCCCTGGCGATCTCTGCTGCCGTAGGTTCTTTGGAAGTTTTTGCCATAAGACGTTCTCTTACATGGAGTGCTTTATAAGCGATATCGCGCAATGACCGTGAAACACGGATGGGATTATTATCCCGCAAATAACGGCGAATTTCTCCTATGATCATTGGAACGGCATAAGTGGAAAACCGGACATTTTGGCTTAAATCAAAGTTGTCAATCGATTTCATCAAACCGATACAACCAACTTGGAAGAGGTCATCCACATATTCTCCCCTGTTGTTAAACCTCTGAATGACGCTTAACACTAGGCGAAGATTCCCATTGATCAGTTTTTCTCTTGCTGTTAAATCGCCCCGCTGCATTTGCTTTAAAAGTTCTCGCATTTCCTCGTTTTTAAGGACAGGGAGCTTTGAAGTATCCACACCGCATATTTCTACTTTATTTCGCTTCACTTATTTCCCTCCTACCAGGAGTTGCTAGAAATAAGTATCTCCTGAGGAGGAAAATATATGCATGGCTAACTTCATGGAAGCATGAAAAAATCAGATAAAAATTCATCAAAAACAGGCAGAATTATTGATACTATTGATTAAATCATTTTGTTAAATTCTTTACGAAGCCGCTTGATAATTCTTTTCTCAAGACGTGAAATATAGGACTGGGAAATTCCCAAAATTTCTGCCACATCTTTTTGCGTCTTCTCTTCTTCCCCCGCCAGACCAAACCTCAATTCCATGATTTGTTTTTCTCTTTGGGAAAGCTTTTGAAGCGCGGTCAGCAGAAGCTTCTTATCAACGTGTGCCTCTATGTCACGGGTTATAATATCATTATCAGTGCCCAAAACGTCGGATAAAAGCAGTTCGTTTCCATCCCAGTCAATATTTAACGGTTCATCAAAGGACACTTCGGACCTGATTTTATTGTTTCTTCTCAAATACATTAATATCTCATTCTCAATGCATCGTGATGCGTATGTAGCAAGCTTTATTTTCTTTTCCGGGTTGAATGTGTTGACCGCTTTAATCAGGCCGATGGTTCCGATACTTATTAAATCTTCAATATTGATGCCGGTATTTTCAAATTTCCTTGCAATATATACCACGAGCCTCAGATTTCTTTCAATTAACATAGATCTTGCCGTCTTGTCGCCATTTGGGAGCTTTTTAAGCAAGATAGCTTCCTCTTCCCTGGATAGGGGTGGAGGTAAGGCTTCACTACCTCCTATATAATAAATTTCATCGGATTTCCAGCCTAGCTTCTTCAGGAGCTTATACCAATAATAGGTGAGATGCAAACGAATTTTTTTCACGCAGTCTCCTCCTCCTATATTTTTTGAGACCTCTGCCTAAGATGCAGTTTGTACAACAGCCAGCTCCACTACTGCTGGGTGAACAATGCATTGGAAACGGCCGTCACTGGATAATTCTTGATCTGTAAAAATAATCATGGCTTTTTGGACGGACTTCCGCTCGTCCTCCATCTGAAGATAAATGGCCTCAGGTTTGAATGCACAATGCAAACCGTTATTGGCTCCAAGAGTTTTTGCAGGTATCAGTCTCATTTTCTCACTCCACATTTCCGGAAGTTTATCCGCCAGTTCAATTGGATTGTTATTCTTGTCGGACAAAAGCAGAATCTCATGCGGCAGCTGCTCCTTAAAACTGGATATGGATGCAATCATGACAGGAGTTTTGGAAATGGGGTCATATAGTTGATTTCCGCTGTCAATCAATCCTTTCAATTGAATATTAAGGCCATTGATTTCAATGGTGACATCAATCAGGACATCATACTCAATGGAAGAGATGGTCAAATCTTCAACTCTTTTTCTCGAAAAATGCCAAGCGATCGGAAATGCGGCTGCTACAAACAGCCAACTAACCGGATCTCCGAATCCGCGGATGCTTTCCAATGATACAGCGGTCCTCAACTTAAGATCGTATGTTAGAAAGTAATGAGTCCCCATTAAAATTCCGCCCATTAGAAAAGTTGAGAAATAGAATGTAAGCAAACAGGAGAGAAAAGACTTGAGTCTCTTAAATCCAAATACTGTTAAAACCATGCAAAGGGAAACACCCATCTTAACAATGGGATGGCTTGCTGCTGCAGCCAAAGGAGTGATGGCTAACAAAATCAGACTTGAACCCAGCAGCCCTCCCAAGAGAATTTTCCAGGCTTTCACATATCTCTTCAAAAAGATGGCTGTGATCCATAGCAGTAAACAATCCACAAGGAAATTCAAAAACCAGATAACATCCAAATAAATGGTCATGATTATAAAAAGGCCCCCCTCCAAAGAGGCAAAGCATTGGAATTGCCCGGCTTTTTCTATTAATGATTAGTATAACGGACGCAAAAAATGGAATGTGTCATTTCCTGTACGTGAATTTATAGAAGTTTTCACAATTTACATCGAAGAATGACTAATGAGGGAAGAGGAAACTTATAGAGGTTCAGAACAGGAGAGCATACGACGGTCCCCTTTATTTTCTATAAGAATAAAATACAAGCACTTGTTCGTGTGATACATACTTAAGTGCCTTTACAAGATAAAAGAAATGTAGCGTTAAAGGAGCTGATGTTTACTTGACTTTCATATGAAAGCTGCAACCTGAGATGGCCACTTGCTTTGAGTAGACGATATGCAGCTTTGCTATGAATGTTCGTTGAAATAAACCTTGCCCCAGAAGGACAAGAAAGGAAATGCGCAAATCAATAGTCGCACGACGCCTCAAAGTGCTCCCTTTGGTTTCGACAAGATCATCCGCACTAATACTTCCTGTTCTTCGAAACATTACATGATAAGTGTTATTAACAACCTGTCGGTTATAGTTTCTGAAATCAAAAAACCAGATGAATATCATCTGGTTCAAATCGCAATACTTATCTTCTTCTATTTCTATTTCTAAGAAAAGTCGGGATATCCAGCGTATCTTCTAGAGATTGTTGCTGTCCGTGCCTTACAGGCTCTTGCACTTCTTCCCTTTTTGGCTCACGGTTCTGTACTGGAGTTTGCTGTTGTCGCATTTGTCCAAACAATGGACTCTGTGGCTTACTTTGTGGTTTCGTATCGTTGAACCCGGTTGCGATGACCGTTACAACAATCTCTTCTTTCAAATTATCATTTATAACAGAGCCAAAAATCATATTTACTTCTTGATCGGAGGCAGAAGCTACGACATCGGCCGCTTCCTGGACTTCAAAAAGACTTAAATTGGCTCCTCCTGAAATATTCATTAAAACACCTTGTGCACCGTCAATAGAGGTTTCCAATAGTGGGGAAGAAATAGCTTTTTTAGCTGCTTCCACTGCGCGGTTTTCACCGGTTGCAACCCCAATCCCCATCAAGGCAGACCCCTTATTAGTCATAATCGTTTTGACATCTGCGAAATCAAGGTTAATCAAACCGGGAACAGCAATCAATTCCGAAATCCCCTGAACACCTTGCCGCAATACATTGTCGGCTTCTCTAAATGCTTCAAGCATCGGAGTGCTCTTATCAACGATTTCTAAAAGTCTGTCGTTGGGAATAACGATCAGAGTATCAACAGACTCTTTCATTGCGTCTATTCCACCGCTCGCCTGAGTTGCACGTTTCCGCCCTTCAAAAGTAAACGGCCTTGTAACAATTCCGACTGTCAAAGCTCCCAAATCTTTGGCAATCTGGGCGATGACAGGCGCAGCACCTGTTCCAGTACCGCCTCCCATTCCAGCCGTAACAAAAACCATATCTGCCCCTTTTAATGCTTCCTCAATCTGTTCCTTGCTTTCCTCGGCAGCTTTTTTACCGACTTCAGGATTCGCTCCTGCTCCAAGTCCTCTAGTAAGTTTCGCACCAATTTGCATTTTTATTTCGGCTTTGGATAAGTTCAATGCTTGTGCGTCAGTGTTTACTGCTATAAATTCAACACCTTGCACTTCATGTTCAATCATGCGATTGACAGCATTGTTTCCGCCGCCGCCAACTCCGATTACCTTTATAGTTGCCAAAGAATCAATATTCGTATCGAAATCCAACATGACATGTCCTCCTGTTCGTTTTATTCAACCGGATGGCCTATTCGAAAAAGTAGCCAAAAAACTTTTTAACTTTATTTGATATTTTCTTGTCCGGGTCTTTTTCAGGCTTCTGTCTTGGGGGCTGGTGCGTATCTGCAACTGACCCGTCATCGTGTTCATTAGTCACCTGGACAGGAGATGCGCTGACGCTTCTCCCTTGCAATCTGGCATTCTGGTAGGAATATTTGATCAATCCTACAGCTGTCGTATACTGGGGCTCCCGGACACCGATATAATCCGGGATGGCTACCCTGACCCGACTTTGGAAAATCATTTGTGCCAGTTCAACGACACCGGACATATTGGCCGAGCCGCCAGTCAACACAAAACCTCCCGGAAGGTCAGTGATTCCCATTCTTTTCAATTCATCCTGAACCAATTCAAAAATCTCTTCCATCCTGGCTTCAATAATATCCGAAAGCTCCAATTGGTTGAATTGCTGATGCTGGTCACTGCCAATTATGGGTACACTGAAAACCTCATCTTCCGATGCATGATCGTAAAATGCATGACCATATGAAATCTTGATTTTCTCTGCATCTTCCGTAGCTGTCCTTAGGCCGATAGAAAGGTCTTTTGTAATATGTTCTCCACCTACCGGGATGACACTTACATTCTTGATGCTGCCATTTTCAAATATAGAGAGCGTCGTTGATCCGCCTCCCATATCAATTAATGCAGTACCAAGCTGCTGCTCATCCTTTGAAAGGGCTGCAGCAGCTGCAGCAAGTGGTTGAAGTACAATATCTGTAATGCTCAACCCAGCCCGTTCAACGCAACGAAGCGTATTATGTAGAATTGTTTTCGCCCCGGTGATAATGGTCCCTTCCATTTCAAGTCTGACGCCAATCATACCACGAGGGTCAGTAATTTCATCCAATCCATCAACAATAAATTGACGAGGGATCACATTGATGATTTCTCTTTCCGGAGGGATGGAAATGACTTGTGCCGCATCCATTACCCTGGCTACATCCTCATTTGTAATTTCCCGATTTTGGCTTGATACGGCCACCACTCCATGGCAAGGCTGTAAAGCGACATGGTTGCCGGCAATACCGACAATCACATCATTAATTTTCATTCCAATCATTCTCTCCGCCTGCTCGACCGCACTCTTAATCGAATGAACAGTCTCATCTATATCAACTATAGAACCTTTCCGAATTCCTTTGGAACTTACATTTCCTACTCCAATTACATTCAAGGAATCGCTGCCCATGGAACCTATGATCACTTTTACTGTGGATGTTCCTATATCGAGACTCACATACATCTCGCTATTGTTCATTCCGCGGCACCTCCTTCAACTCTCTCTTTATCTTGAACTTGAAATATCGAATATTCATAAAGAATCATCCTTGACATAGCAATTACTTTTATGTATTCGGCAAATTCAGGTAATTTCCTTTTAATCTATCGAATTATTTATGTGAGTTTCATTCGTTAATTTTCTTGGCAGCCCGGTCACTATATTCGACAATATTCTGCGTTTTACTACATATTTTTTTAATGCGGCTATAAAAACAGCTGCTAAACATTAGTCTACACTAAGATGGAGCCCTAGAAAAGCCAAACTTGCGATTAGAAAAATATTAGCGTGTAATGATAGGAAAAAAATCATGTAGAACTTTGTCACCAAGCTTTTAAAAACTGGTACTAAAGAACTCACTTGTTGTTCTTGCAGAGCTCATCCCATTCTACTCTTTGGTTTCATATGCTTTAAAGAATGAGCCAACTTCCATATCAATAACCCCTTTGACCTTCGGATCCAACTGGCTGACAATAGAAGGATAATGCACCATCTTTTCTGCGAAAGTCAAAATAGTCGCGCTCACTTCGTATCCATCATTCATAAAAAGGGTGATGTGGTATTTATCGGTATTTTTCGGTGTATAATGAATTTCCGAAATAACATTTACAATTTCTGGAGGCAGTTCCTTCAATTCCCCAGCCATATTTTCTAAAATGCGATCTTCATTGAAATTGGATAATATTGGAGCATTCACCGGAACCGTACCTTCAGTGCCATTTTCTACAATTAGCCCATTTTCCAAAATTGGATGGAAATCGGTTCCTGTCGATACGTAAGCAATCGTCTCATATTCCTGAATTTGCAAATAAACGGTGTTGGGAAAACCGATTTTAATTTTTGCATGTTTCACTTCTTGATGATCCTCTAACTTTTGAACTGCTTTCTTCTTGTCCAACTTCCAAATGTTGGCACCCGTCTTAAGACCGCTTTTATCAATAATAGTCTTATCAGGGACGGATTCATTACCTTTAACTTTTATTTCGTTCACGTGGCTTAACGGGGATTGAAAATAAATTACTAGCATAATCAGGAGAAAAAACAACGAAATAAGGAAAATAAGCCGTCTGTTCGCTTTCCGCTTCCGGTGTTCTTTTATTTTGGGAATCCTTTCTTCCAGCGATAAAACTTTCCTTTGATCCACGGCTATTCCCCCCTTTTCAAACTGACTTTCCCCAGTCTTTGCACCGCTAGGTTCGCTCTTTGCTTTTCCTCTGGACTATTCAAGAAATTTTGTTATCATGTCTTAAATCTGTTTGGTGTTTATTCAGAGGATCCACTGTAAAAATGCCATCGGCTTTTCTTCAGTTAAGTCAACATCGGATCCGATGGACAGGATGTCCCAGTGCATTTAAAGCGACAAGAGGCGGCCGTACTGAACCTTCCGGCGAACAGACTGTAACATTTTGAGACGCTCAAGTGCCATCAGTTCAAAGGTCGATGCTCATGCAAGTAAACTGTACCTTATTTAGCGCTCGTAATCTATATATCATTCATAGCAGGCTTCCTAATCCCCGATCTTGTCTGAGTACCCCAGTCTGTCCGGCGATAAATGGGCTCTGTTTCTTCACTATTCCCGATTTCTTTCTACTATCTCGACTTCTGTATGCATTTCAATGCCGTTTCTTTCGAGAACCGTTTCTTTCATATGCTTGATCAGTGCCAAAACATCCTCCGCTTTTGCTGATCCGTTATTAACGATAAAGTTACCGTGGAGCTCAGATATTTGTGCCCCTCCAATGGAATATCCCTTTAGGCTGGCGTCCTGGATCAGCTTGCCGGCATGTTCCGGCAGCGGATTACGAAATACGCTCCCGCAGCATGGTTTAACAGGTTGGGTATCACGCCGGTAGGTCCGATGCTTCTTCATTTCGGCTGCAATCATCTCACGGTCCCCTTCTTTCAGGTTAAAGACAGCTTCCAGAACAATTCCTGGGCGCTTCTTTTGAAGAACAGAGGTCCGGTATGAATATTCCATTTCTTCATTGGTAAGCCATTCCACAGTCCCATCAGGAAATAGCACCCGCGCCTTTTCCAATATCTTTGAAATATCAGAGCCATGTGCACCGGCATTCATATATACGGCTCCTCCAACAGATCCCGGTATACCGCCTGCGAACTCAAATCCGCTCAGACCTTTTCTTCCCAATGCGTTGGCGAGGACGATGAAGGAATACCCAGCACCAACCCGAACTTGGGTTCCTTCTATTTCAAGATGGTCAATGCCTTTTCCAAGTTTGATAACCACTCCCTCAATCCCTTCATCGGATACGAGGAGATTGGAACCACGGCCGATCACCCTCCAAGGCAGTTGATATTTTTGGACAATTTCCATTGTCTTTAATAAGTTATCTACAGAGTCAGGCTCTACAAAAATTTCCGCCGGCCCTCCGACTTTTATCGTCGTATGATTGGACAGGGGTTCATTTTCTTTCACTTTTCCAACATCGTTTGCACGTAATTCCTTAATAATCCTTTCCATTTTCATGCCCCTTTCAATTCCTGCCGCTTTGAATCAAGTCCAGAAGTATATTATATAACCGGTCTGATGCATCGGGCATCCCCAATTTCTTGGAAGCCTCGCTCATGTTCTTCCTTTTTTTATCGTCCAAAAGGATATCATCAAGTGCTGATATCAGCTTTTGGCTGGATAAGTCCTTTTCCAGCAGCATGGTGGCTGCACCGGCAGATGTAAGTACCGAAGCATTCTTTTCCTGATGGTTGTTCGTTACGTACGGACTTGGGATAAGTATTGACGGCAGCCCCAGTGCTGTAACTTCCGCTAGCGAGGTCGCGCCAGCCCTGCCTACAACAACATCAATCTCAGTAAGCACTTCTTCCATATTATGAATAAATGGAACGACCGCAACATTCGGAGAATCTCCAATCAGTTCCACTTCTCTCTTGACAGTCTCGAAATGAACCTCTCCGGTTATGTATAAAATCTGATAAGGTTTATTGGCAAGCTGCGTCAATGACTTTATAACGGCTTCATTGATCGGCCTCGCTCCTCTGCTTCCTCCCGTAATAAGGGCCGTAGGAACATTTTCCTTTAAGCCCAACTTGGCCAATTCACCCCGTCCGTCCTTACCAACCACTTCCGATGCACGCGGATTTCCTGTGAGCATCACTTTTGGGGCAGGAAAAAACTCTTTGGCTGATTCAAAACAGATGGCCACTTTTTGAACATATCTGCTTAAAAATTTATTTGTCAGGCCAGGCACACTGTTTTGTTCATGAATGACCGCTGGTACTTTCTTTTTTGCCGCTGCATATACAACAGGAGCAGAGACGTAACCCCCGGTTCCAATGACCGCATCCGGTTTGAATTCCTTAATAATTTGTTTACTTCGTTTAACGCCCTTAAAAAATCGGACAAGCGTTTTAATATTTTCAAAGGAAAACGACCGTTTAAAACCGGTAATTTCCACTGCTTCAAAAGGAATATTCTCTCTTCGGATAATATTTGCTTCTAATCCTTTTTCTGTTCCAATATATAGAAACGTTGTGTCCGGATGCTTCTTTTTGATCGTCCGGATCAAGGCAAGGGCCGGATAGACATGTCCTCCGGTTCCTCCGCCGCTGACAATAATTTTCATGATAACACCTCGGTTAGTGTAAATCTAATTAATAGACCAAACTCCTTAATTATCTTATTTTACTATATTTTATACAAGAAAAATGTGTTCATAGCAGATTGTTGTTATTTTGAAATAAAAAAGAAACCCAATTGATATTGAGTTTCTTTTCAGACTCTTGCATAGCGGCTTATGTTTAGCAGAACACCCACCGCCATCAGCATGATTGTCAACGAAGAGCCTCCATAACTAAGGAATGGGAGTGTAATACCTGTTACCGGCATCAATCCTGTCACAACACCAATATTGATCATTACCTGGATGGCAATCATGGATATGATCCCGACTGCAAGGAAACTTCCGTATAAGTCTGGTGCTCCAAGAGCAATTTTTATCCCGCGCCACAGAAGCAGTGCAAACAACAGGATGACGAGACTTCCTCCAATGAAGCCAAGTTCCTCTGATAGGATGGCAAAAATGAAATCTGTCTGAGGCTCTGGCAAGTAAAAGAACTTCTGCCTGCTCTCACCAAGGCCCAATCCGAATAATCCGCCCGGTCCAATTGCATACAATGACTGGATAATCTGAAAGCCGCTGTTTAAAGGATCCTGCCAGGGATCTAGAAACGAGGTGATTCTGGCCATCCGGTAAGGTGCGGATAAAATCAGGCCGACAAAGCCGGCAAGCCCGATCAATCCCAAAATGGAGAAATGGAGAATCCGGGCACCAGCTATGAAGAGCATTACAATGCATGTACCAACCATCACTGTACCAGTTCCAAGATCAGGCTGGAGCATGATCAGCCCAAAAGCCAGAAACACCAATGATAAAGAGGGCGCCAAGCCTTTTTTTACCGTTGTAATATATCTTTGTTTTTCAGAGAGGAATTTCGCCAAAAAAGCAATCAGTGCAAGTTTGATGAATTCAGACGGCTGTACGGAAAACGCCCCTACCCCAATCCAACTCCTGGACCCGTTCCTTTCCATTCCGATACCTGGAACCAAAACCACAAGCAATAATATAAAACAGATGATCAATATTGGCTTGGCCCACTTTCGCCAAGACCAATAATCGATGTTCATCATCAGAAACATAGCGGCAAAGCCCAGTCCTGCAAACAGAAGCTGCCTTTTTGCAAAGAAAAAGGAGTCATTGAATTTGTAATCTGCCCACACGGCGCTGGCGCTGTAAACCATGATAAGACCAATGGCCAGCAATGTCATAGTGACGATGATCAAAATAAAGTCTGGTGTAGATTTTTTCAAGGGCAACAGTCAGCACCTCTGCCTCCACTGTATTTAAGCCTGTTCCCTACAGCTTTTTATCGGCTCTCCTTCAGTTTATGCACGGCTTGGGCAAAAATATTACCCCGCACTTCAAAAGTCCTGTACTGATCCCAACTTGCGCATGCCGGGGATAATAAAACAATATCACCAGGTTCTGAAACTTTATAAGAAAGCGGAACAGCCTCTTCTACATTATCGACGTGATAAATAGATTGTATTCCCGCTTGTTTACCTGCATCTTCCAACTTATGAGCTGTTTCACCAAATAGGATGAGTGCTTTCACACCGGACAAATATGGAACTAGTTCGGAAAACCCATTTCCCCTGTCCAATCCCCCAGCAAGCAGTATGACAGGCTTCTTAAAAGCCTGCAAAGCACTTTTCGTTGCCAGTATATTTGTAGCCTTGGAATCATTGTAGAATTTTCTTCCGTTTATATCCGAAATGAATTGGGTCCTGTGCTCTACACCCTGAAAAGATGTCAATACCCGGATAATTGCGTCGTTGTTGACACCGAGAAGCTTCACCGCTGCTATGGCCGCCAATATATTTTCTTGATTATGCTCTCCCGGAAGGAGAATCTCTTCAAGCGAAATGATTTCTTCACCGAAATAAACTATTTTTCCTTCCCTGATGGAAACACCTTTTTCCAGATAGCGCTTTGTTGAAAAAGGAATGGTTGCAGCTTTTGAAAAACTTACAAGTTCCAGCAGCTCTTCCTGATCGGCGTTCACAATCAAGAAATCATCCTCAGTTTGATTCAATGTAATATTTGCTTTTGCTTTCGCATAATTTTCTTTCGTCTTGTGATAATCAAGATGCGCTTCATATATATTCGTGATAATGGCAATATGCGGTCTGAATTGATCCACACCCATCAATTGGAATGAAGATAATTCCACAACCATTTGATTTTCACTGGTCGCTTTCATAGCGACTTCCGATGCAACTGTCCCGATATTACCCGCAATCAACGGGTGTTTTTCCCCTTTTTCAAGCATATTGTAGATAAGCGTAGTGGTTGTCGTCTTCCCATTCGACCCAGTTATGCCGATGATCCCGGCTTCAGAAACGCGGTAAGCGAGCTCGATCTCCGTAATGACCGGAATCTGCATTTCCATCGCTTTTGAAACAAGCGGATTAGTATAAGGAATGCCCGGATTTTTAACAACCAATTCAAACCCTTCATCAAGCAGTTCAGGCGGATGGCTGCCGCAAATGACCGTAATACCTTTTTCGAGCAATTCCTGGGCTGCAGGATTTGCCTCAAAAGGTTTTTGGTCGTTGACAGTGACAAAAGCCCCCAACTCATGTAAAAGAGTGGCAGCTGCAATGCCGCTTTTCGCTAATCCTAGCACGAGTATTTTTTTATGCTGGTAATCCGTAATATTCTTCAATTCACACCCACACCTCTATGTAAATTCCTAAAATGGCAAAAAGCAGACCGACAGCCCAAAATGTGACAACCACCCGCCACTCTGACCATCCGACCAACTCATAATGATGATGCAGCGGACTCATTTTAAAAATCCGCTTGCCTGTCAGTTTAAAAGATATCACCTGCAATATGACAGACAAAGTTTCAATCACGAAAATGCCACCGATCACCAATAAGATTATTTCTGTCTTGGTCAAAATGGCTACAGCAGCAATCGCTCCTCCCAATGCGAGAGAACCAGTATCTCCCATAAATACTTTGGCAGGATGTGCATTGAAAACAAGAAACCCTAAAACGGCTCCCACAACAGCAACGGAGAAGACAGCCACTTCATATTGGGACTGGCTCCATGCCAAAATGGCGAATGCTCCGAAAGCGATGGCTGCAGTTCCGGAAACAAGCCCATCAAGGCCATCAGTCAAATTGACCGCATTGGAAAATCCAACAAGCCAAAATACAATGAAAAAGGCATACAAAGGCCCAAGTTCAAGAGAAAACTCCGTCAGTGGAATATGAATGGCTGTGGAAAAGCCAACTGTCTTCAATACAAAATAAAATACAAGCGCAATGAGCACCTGGCCAAGCAATTTTTGCTTGGATGTCAGCCCAAGATTACGCTTAAGGGCGATTTTGATGAAATCATCCAAAAAGCCCAGCAAACCATAGCCAAATGTGACCAAAAGGAGTAAATAGGTTTCAGAACCCGGCTCCGTATACTTTCCGGTCATGATCAGCGTAGTAACAATGATTGAAACGATAATCAAAATGCCTCCCATTGTCGGAGTGCCGCTTTTCTTTTGATGCGATTTCGGTCCTTCGTCACGAATACTTTGACCGAATTTCAACCTTCTTAAGAAAGGTATGAAAAGAGGTGACAACAGAACGGTAATAAGAAAAGCCATAATGATTGTAAATAGGACGACTTTTTCCATCATCTGTTACCTTCCCCCTTTTCCGTCATCAATGTCATTTGGAACTGAATGAATCAATTGCTCCATTTTTTTAATGATATCCAAAGGCACACCACTGCCTTCGAAGTTAGGTAATTTCACTAACGTTTTATCATCTGCACTTTCCATGCTCAATTTAACGCTGTACTGTTCTATGATCCGGATTGCAGCAGACAATGGCCCTTCTTCTGTAAGAAAGACCGGAAAATCGTTTGGTGTATAAAAAGGAAGTTCTTTTTTCAAAGGCCAAACGGCAGCAACTGCGCCGTTTGAAATGGCCGCCTGCAAATCATCATCTTGACCAATTTGTATGAATAATCCTTTTTTCTGTTCGTTACTGCTACTAAAAGAAATGCAACCAAATGAAATGGCGGCACTTCTATAACCTTTTGGTTCAGGCAAAACCTTCTCAACATCTACATATGTCAACATCTTCTTAACTCCTTAATGGCATTGCTGGCAACGAGGCGATCATCAAAATCAAATACCTTATCTCCGATGATTTGATAAGTCTCGTGCCCCTTCCCTGCAATTAATACTACATCGCCTTCCCGGGCTGCCTTGATTGCAGCATTTATGGCTTCTTTCCGGTCAGGGATTACTTGATAATTCATTCCCTCAACACCTTTTTCCATATCTTTCAAAATGGCAAGAGGGTCTTCCGTACGCGGATTGTCAGATGTAAAAATCGGATCAGACGCATATTTACATGCTGCTGCGGCCATGAGCGGACGCTTTGTCCGGTCCCTGTCACCCCCGCATCCAACAACGGCAAAAATTCGTTTTCCCGCAAATTCCTTTATCGTCTTTAAGACATTTTCCAAACTGTCAGGTGTATGGGCATAGTCAACAATTACTGAAAAATCCTGCCCTTCATCTACACTTTCAAAACGGCCGGGAACACCTTGAACAGCCTCCACCGTACGAATAATAGATTCAAGCGGAACATTTGAAACATATGCCGCCGCTATTGCGGCAAGTGTATTATAGACGCTGAATTTCCCCATTAGCTTCAAATAGACATTGCTTTTCCCTTCCGGAGAATTCAGCGTAAATGAAGTTCCATTACTGTCCATGACAATATTTTCAGCCGTAAAATCGGCGGAGTGATCAATTCCGTATGTGACAACATGTGCTGACGTATCGGTAATATACTGCTCCCCTGCCGGATCATCCGCATTGATTACGGCAAATTTAGGCTTCGTGTATGTATTACCTAGCTTTGTAAACATAAGTCCTTTTGCTTTTTTATATTCTTCCATTGTCTTGTGGTAATCTAAATGATCCTGTGACAGATTGGTAAAGACAGCTACATCAAAATCGCATCCATCCACCCTGCCCTGTACAAGTGCATGCGAAGAAACCTCCATGACAGCAGCGTCAACACCTTCACCGACCATTTCGGCAAAAGTTTCCTGCAGTACGATCGTGTCGGGAGTCGTATTTTTTGTTTCGATGATTCTATCTCCAATTTTCATGCTGATCGTTCCGATCAGACCTGTCTCAAGCCCAGCCTCCCTGAAAATCTCTTCAACCATGAAACTTGTCGTCGTCTTCCCATTTGTTCCAGTAATGCCGACCAAACGAAGCTTTTCAGTAGGATGGCCATAAAATACATCAGCGAGAACCGCCATCGCATGTTTCGTATCATTGACAACAATTACCGGTATGGACAGAGACAATGGTTTTTCAGATAATATGGCAGCTGCTCCCTTTTCCGCTGCTTCTTTTGCAAAATCATGGCCGTCAACACTATGTCCTTTAATACATATGAACATCGAGCCCGGTCCCACTTTTCTATGATCATTTACTATAGCAGTGATTTCAGGGTTTTCCAGAGTCGGCTTTACCAATGGCATAGCTCTCAAAAGTGTATTCAGATTCATTCTTACGATCCTTTCTATAACATTGAAATCCTGTTCGGCATTTTAATGCCGATCCGGAGTTCAAAAAATTTCATATAGGAGAAGTCTCCCAACTGTATAAACTCTACTTTATTTCCCATCATTTTACCACATCCAGCATTCTTAATATACCGCGACAGGCAACCCAATGGAAAGCAAAATCCAGATTTTTTAAGGTATTTCCGATATTTTACAATTCATTTATTTTCATATTTTCACATTCACATCAGTGAATTTGTTTGAAAAAGCACCGTTATCATCTATATGCCGATATGGAAATAAGTTCCCGATATTTTTTCAATCTGAAAAATCTACCCTAGAATCATTAGGGTAGATTTTTGATCCACTCACTTTTTCACTTTCATACCCTATTAAAGCAGGCTGGTTTTGCTTATTTCATATAAACCCTTATAACTGATCCCTCTTCGACCTTAACTCCCGGATCAGGAGCTTGCTGGATCACTTTCGTCCCATCCCCGCTGATTTCAAGCTTTAGGTTCAACATTTGCTGAAGCAGTTCTTTCCTTGTGGATCCTTTCAGGTCCGGAACAGTGACCATCTTGGGATCAAGCCAGTTTGTCTTTTTTTCGATCTGATCTTTCCTTGGCTTGACATCAAGGGCACGCAACGAGTCCTCCATGATTTTCCCTACAATGGGGGCTGCAACAGTTCCTCCAAATTGAATTGTTCCTTTTGGATTGTCCACCGCTGCGTATACGACTAGCTGTGGATCATCAGCAGGTGCAAAACCGATAAAAGACACTATATGATTATTCTCAAGATACCTGCCGTCCTTGGCTTTTTGCGCGGTCCCCGTTTTGCCTCCAACCCGGTAAGTATCTATAAAAGCATTCCGCCCTGTTCCTTGGGCAACCACACTTTCAAGGGCATGGCGAATTTCTTTGGAAGTCTTTTCGGAAATGACTCTTCTTTTAGCCACAGGCGTCTTCCTCATGGCGACTGCCCCCGTAACGGGATCTACCAATTCCTTTGCGATATACGGTTGGTATAATGTACCGCCATTCACAGCAGCTGCCACCGCAGCAACCTGCTGGATGGGTGTGACTGACACTCCCTGGCCAAAAGCGGTAGTTGCCTGCTCAACCGGTCCCACCTGGTCCATTTTAAATAATATGCCTGTTCCTTCTCCCGCTAGGTCAATACCTGTCTTTTGTCCGAATCCGAATCCTCTTATATATTGAAATAGCTTCTCCTTGCCAAGCCGGTCTCCCAATTCAACAAATCCCGGGTTGCATGAATTTTGGACCACTTCCAAAAAACTTTGGCTTCCATGCCCGCCTTTTTTCCAGCATCTGAGAGTGGCTCCGCCAACTTTCACTGAACCTGAATCATAAAAATGGTCATGTTCCAGGTCGACAAGCCCTTCTTCGAGTGCCGCAGCAAGGGTTATAATCTTAAAAGTGGAACCCGGCTCATATGTGCTCCAAATCGGCAGATTCCGGTTGTATATTTCCTGGGGGACATCGCGGAAGTCCGCAGGATCAAACGAGGGCCTGCTAGACATGCCTAGAATCTCCCCGTTATGTGGATCCATGGCTATGGCCACAATCCCATCAGGTTTAAACTGGGCTTCGGCGTTATCCAATTCCCTTTCCATAATCGTCTGGATTCTTGTATCAATCGTTAATTTCAAATCATATCCGTCGACTGGGGCCTCGAAATCATCAGACATATCAGGCATTCTTTTTCCTTTGGCGTCAGAAAAAAATTGAACAGAACCTTTCTTGCCCTGAAGCTCTTTATCATAATAGAGTTCAAGGCCCATCAAACCCTGGTTATCTATCCCTGTAAATCCCAGCACATGGGATAAATAGCGTCCGAACGGATAGTGCCGCTTTGAATCTTCGGCGATGTAAACACCTTTTATATCCAACGTCCTTACTTCCCTGGCTTTCTCGTAGGAAATTTTTCTTCCTTCAGGAATGCGCTCTATGGAGGAATTGGCTGTCATGCGTTTGTACAATTTATCTTTTGACACATTTAGAACTGGAGCCAGGCTTTCAGCGGCTTCAGCTGGATTTTCAATTTGCCTTGGTATGATATATACAGTCGGGGCGCTTTTATTTTCTGCAATCGGTACGCCGTTGCGGTCGGTTATTTTACCCCTTTCCGGTTCAAATGGGATATTCCTGCTCCATGAATCACGGGCACGATCCGTCAAGTCATCCCCCAATACGAACTGCACATATCCCAGCCTTACATCGATGATTAAAAAAACGATAAGTCCAATCAGCAGGAAATAAGACAGTCTTTTTCTTACAGTTACAGTTGAAACCCGCTTCACAAAAGGCCCCCCTCTTTTTACGGCTCGTTCAACTATATGTCTTGTCCGGCTTGATTAGACCAATCGTCAGTCCCCTTGTTAATCCAAGGGCGCTTCTGCATTAGACTTGTCATTTTTTGATTTCTTTTTATCCAATATTTCCTCTTGTGGTTCAAAATTGACAACAAGATGATCTCCTGCCGAAACTTGGGATTTAGGCTTAATATTTTGCTTTGTCAAATAGCCTGTCCCAACCATATTCACTTTTAATTCCGCCAGTTTAGCCACCTTTAGAACATCTCTTTTCGACCAACCCGCCATATCCGGAATGGATAGCTTTCCGTCTGTCTTAATGATTACTTTCTCTCCTTCTATGACAGTATCGCCATGTTTTGGAGATTGGGAAAGAACCTTCTCCCCACTGCCAATAAGCACAGGTACTAAGCCCTTTTCTTTTAAAAGCTCTGAAGACTTTTGAGGAGACTTGTCTGTCAAATCCGGCAATTTGGTGATGACGGCCTCTTCTTTCTTTTCAGGCTCGATATTCAAATACTGGAGGCTGCTTTTCATCACCGGCTTGAAAATTTCGGAAACGGGCAGTGCCCCATTTTGATCCAGGTCTAGCTTCGGCCTTTCTACAACCACATACATCAGCAATTTCGGATTTTCTTTTGGGGCCATCCCCAAAAAAGAAAAGATATAGTTTTCCCTCCCCTGCAAATACCCTCCACCTTGGGCAGGTATTTGTGCAGTTCCGGTTTTCCCTGCCACTGAATATCCATCCAGCTGGTAAAATTGATTTCCGGTACCGTTGTCAGATGTAATGACCGTTTCTAAAATATCCCTAACTTCTTTGGCGCTTTTTGAGCTCAGCGGCTGTCCGCTCATTTCTGGCTTCGTCTCGGTGACCTCCCCGGTAGCAGGGTCCACAATTTTATCTACCACATACGGCTTCATCATCTTCCCGTCATTGGCAATTGCTGAAGCAGCTTGGATCATCTGCATGGATGTGACGGTCGTTCCTTGTCCGAAGACGCTAGTCACTTTTTCAATCGGCCAGTCGTACAATATTTTTCCGCTTGCTTCATTCGGAAGGGCAATGCCCGTTTTTTGACCGAATTTAAATTTGTCCATATACTCCCGCCACTTATCTGTACCCATTTTTTCCAACAAGTAGGCAAATCCAACGTTTGAAGAGCGCTGGACACCTTCCAGATAAGTGATAGGCCCCCAGCCTTGTCCCTGGTTATGGTCTTTGATTGGTGGCTGCTTTTTGTTTACATAATACTTTCCGGATGGAAATGTCGCATTTGGATTGAAAACTCCTTCTTCAACAGATGCTGCCAATGAAAATATCTTCATTGTGGATCCGGGTTCAAAGGAACTTTCAACCACTTCATTATGCCATGTCTTTTCTATTCCCTCCCGAGTAACAGGATGATAGGTGGGGCGCTGTCCCATGCCAAGAATAGCTCCTGTTTTGGGATCGGCGACAACTGCAAGGATCCTGTCCGGTGAATATTTCTGGTCTACCTTATTCATCGCATCTTCAAGAAACGTCTGGATTTTCTTATCAATAGTCAGATAAATGTCTTTACCGTTTTCTGGCTCTTTAATCTGTTTTTTTGAATTCGGCAAGATATAATTCCAGACATCTCCCTTATATGTAAGAGATCCATCCTTCCCTGTGAGCATTTCATTGTAGCTTTTTTCCAGGCCCGCTTTCCCTATAATTTCTGAAGGTTTCCCATTAGACTGCTCTTTTTGGGCATAGCCAATCAAATGGGAAGCAAATATACCGTTGGGGTAAAAGCGTTTTGTATCCTTAATAAACCCTATGCCCGGCAGTTTCAGCTTTTCAATTTCTTCTTTCACTCGGTGGGAAAGGTCCCTTCCCGCCGGACCAAATTCAACCTGCTTGCGTCCTTTCTTTGTCAGCAGTTCGTAAATTTCCTGTTCACTGAGTGAAATATGTTCAGAAAGTTCCTTGGACGTTTTCCCCGGATCTACGACATGGTTCGGGTGCTTCGGATCCGCTGTGACAGTTTCATCTAATACAGCGACGAGTGTATAGGATGCTGAATCTTCGGCGATCACTTCACCTTCCCGATCATAAATGGTTCCTCTATTAGCTTTTATCACATCGGTCCTCAGATACATTTGCGCGGCTTTTGCAGCCAGTGCCTGCCCTTTCACCTCGCCGGTATACTGGATTGTTATGAAACGAACTGTCAAGACAAAAAAAAGCAGCCCGAATATAAAAAATAACAGTGCTGCTCCTATGTTTCTATTTTTTTTTTGAACATTCATTTATTCTCAACAACCTTAACATTATTTTCGTTTAGGTTCAGCCCCAACTCTTTGGCTTTCTTCCAAACTCTTTCGTATCTGCTGAGCTCGTCAACTTGCATCGCCAGGTCATCGTTCACTTTTTCATGTTTCTGGATAGTTTTTTCCATATCCTGAACATCTTTATTTACTTCGTAGACTGCCATCTGAACCGTCACAATTTTAACTGCCATAAAAATTATAAATGCAGCAAGAAGCAAATACAACACTTTTTCGCCTGGACTTATTTTGGAATGTCGCTGAATTTTTGTTGTTTGAACTTCTTTTTGTTGAACATTGTTGTTCTGTTGGAATTGGCGAGCCAAATTACTCATTATATTCCCCCATTTCTAACTAAGTTTTGTCTAAAGTTTCTCCGCGATCCGTAACTTTGCTGATCTTGAACGGTTATTTTCATCCAATTCAGTTTCAGATGGAATGATCGGTTTCCTGTTTACCAGCTTCAATACAGGCTTATATTCTTCAGGAATAACCGGCAATCCCGGCGGAAGGTCCGGTCCATCACTCATTTCCTTAAATACATGCTTACAAATCCGGTCTTCAAGGGAATGGAAAGTAATCACACTGATTCTTCCCCCAGGATTCAAAAGACTAATTGCCTGCTTTAATGAATCTTCAAAAGCCCTCAATTCATCATTGACGGCAATCCGTATTGCCTGAAAAATCCGTTTGGCCGGGTGGCCTCCTTTTCTCCGTGCAGGTGCCGGAATGCTCTCTTTTATAATATCCACCAATTCGCCAGTTGTTTCGATAGGCCGTTTACTCCTTGTCGATTCGATATTTCTCGCCACTTGCTTTGAGAACCTTTCTTCCCCGTATCGAAAGAAAATCCTTACTAAATCTTCATATGGCCATTTGTTCACAACATCATAGGCTGAGATCTCCCCATCCAGATCCATCCTCATATCCAATGGTGCATCATGGTGATAGCTGAAACCTCGCTCAGGAGTATCCAATTGCGGTGATGATACTCCAAGGTCGTAGAGAATACCATCCACTCGGGTAATTCCCAATTTCTCCAATTCAACTGCCAGATACTTAAAGTTGCTTTTTACTAAGATCAATTTGTCTTTGTATTCAACCAGTTTATTTTCCGCATGAACAATAGCCGTCTCATCCTGGTCAAAGGCAATAAGCTTGCCTCCGCCTGAGATTTGGGACAAAAGGTATGAGCTGTGCCCTGCACCACCCAATGTGCAATCGACATAAGTACCATTTGGCTTTATATTCAGACCGTCAACTGTCTCTTTTAACAATACTGTTTTATGAGAAAACATTTTTTACAATCACCATCCAAATCATTGAACGAAAGTTGGAGCGTCGTTTAAATATCGAAGTCGATCATATTCTCGGCTATTTCTGCAAAAGATTCTTCAGATGCTGTGAAATAGTCTTCCCATAAATCTTTGCTCCAAATCTCAAAACGACTGGATACCCCTAATATGACACATTCTTTTTCCAGTTTCGCATAGCCAAGAAGCGATGCAGGCAAGTTTACCCTGCCTTGCTTGTCCAATTCACACTCCACGGCCCCCGAGAAAAAAAATCGGGTAAAGGCACGTGCATCTTTCTTAGTTAGTGGGAGGGCTTTTAATTTTTCTTCAATCTGCTTCCATTCTTCCATTGGGTAACCAAACAAACATTGATCCAATCCCCGGGTGACAACGAATGAAGTTCCCAGGTGCTCCCTATATTTGGCAGGCACGATCAGACGGCCTTTTGCATCAATGTTATGTTGATATTCCCCCATGAACATGGACATTGCCCCCACTTTCTATAATTACTGTACCACAATCCCCCACTTGCCACCACCATTTTTTAATATATTTTCCAATGCTTTTATCCTCCTTTTTCGATAAAAAAAAAGCCTGCTTCCGAGGAAGTGACCCCAAAGTCAGACAAGTATACTTAGCTAGGCGGCATGTTGGGCTTGGACTCGGTACTGTTTCGGGCTCATGCCTTTTAATTTTGCCTTTATTCAATTGCTATTAGAGTAATTGATATATTTTTCCAATTCTTGTCGAAAGTGCTCCACACTATCAAGTTCCTACAAGTAAAGGAATTCAGACTCCATAATGCAAAAAGGCTTTTAGCCGTGTGCCTTTTTATCATCGGTCTGGCTGAACACGGGTCGTCTATAGAAGAACGTCACAAAGCACAAAAAGCCTCCTATTTAAAGGAGGGCAATCATTATTCAAATACGACACTTGGGGTATACGTTGTAAGTATTTCAATTACATCATTTGATGCTCTAAAAAAATAATGCTCCAAATTATTGGGATCGCAAATACCAGAACCTTCTCCAAGAATCCAATTTTAAAATCAAAACCTTTCACTTAAAACAGAGTCCACTCATTATAAAAGTCAATTTTGTTTAAAAAAACATGAAAGGCTTGCTGTTTTTGTCAACTTGAATTTCAGCCGGAGCGATCATATCAAAAAGTGAGCCTCTTCATTCTTCAGATCTCCCCGTAATGGGGATTAAGGATGTTTATAATTCTCGCAACGTTTTGTAAATATATTCTCTCCTAAATTCAAAGAGTATTTCGGAAAATCTTAAGAGTATCCTTCGAAAGTGAAGAGTATTTCGGAAAATCTCAAGAGTATTCCTCGAAAGTGAAGAGTATTTCGGAAA
>NZ_KB894685.1:410220-763255 GCF_000374565.1 Siminovitchia fordii DSM 16014 = CIP 108821
AAAGTGAAGAGTATTTCGGAAAATCTCAAGAGTATCCCTGAAAAGTGAAGAGTATTTCGGAAATCTCAAGAGTATCCTTCGAAGGTGAAGAGTATTTCGGAAATCTTAAGAGTATCCTTTTAAAGTAAGAGCATTTATATAAAACTCAATGATTATAGACTACACTGCCATCTAATCCACTACTTTCTCGACTGATCATCTCCAGAACTTTCTTCGTTTCGACTGTTCCACGTTCATCTATCAATTGCTTTTAGTGAATAGCCTGATTTGTTTCTATCATGAACATTCGGTTGTTTCTTCAAACATCTAACAATGAATTCATCTCCTTCTTCCGTGCGCTTTTTTAATACTTCTAGACATAGAGTAAAGATTGCTGAGTTGGAGAATTTCTTATCTTTTAAATTTAAATCAACCCTTTTCAAACAATCTATCAGCCACATCCACTTGACCTGCAAAATTAATTTTTGCTGCTAAGAAATGCAACTCATTAAAGCCATCATTGGAGACAACATTAACCTTTGCATCAGTGTCCTGCAGATAATTTGCAATATCAAACTTTCTGCTAATTAATGACTTTTCCAGTAAACTTATACCTTTTTCATCAACAGAGTCTACTACCTCTTAAATGCTTTCATTTTCAACTTCCAATATTGGTGATTCTTGAATGTCAATATAGGGACTTTGAATATGGATCTTACTTAACGCCACCTATTGATTTCCTCTAACTTTTTAAAATCAGATTTACTGCACGTAATCGTTTCTAAACGTAGTTTGACTTCAGCGCATAACTCTTCTTCTGGTGTTTTGTATAGCCACGATGATACTGTAAGCCGGGCTCACTATTCTCTTCATATTTTTTGATCCATTGATATACCTGTTGGTAAGGAACTTTACATTGCCAATCCTTGATCGTTCGATTATCAACTCTATATAATTCTGCCAGCTCATTAAGAGTAAAGTGGCTATTGTTATAAAAGTATAAAATCCATTTTTATTCTTTTGAAAAGCTATATCTTCTCATAAAAAATCTCCCCAGTAGGCAAACAGATTTTATTTTTTCATCTGTCTACTTATCGGGGAGCATATCATTATTAGATAATGTTTAAAAATTGGGCTGCAGTTCAGAAGAAGCGGTTTTATATCCTTATAATTTGATGTCGGCCGTCAAATTCATACGGCAAGTTCAACAATTCATCGATAAAATTCATTCCGTACTCATTCAAATAATAAAAGATGTTCCATATTCTTTCCTGGGGCTGGCCGTCAGGCTTGAGTATTTGCTCAACACGATGATATTTTTCCAACGTGGAACCATGTTTCCTTGCAATACTGTCTTCCACTTTTCTTTGCAAAAATTCAAGTTGTCTTATCTGCACTGCCAAGTTGGATTCCGCCAAATGAACGTGCCCTTGGTCAATTTCCCTAACTTTTGCAATGATTTCCTTGTAGCGGTTGTCTATCTCGTTTTTTGTCTCCATAATCAACGACTCAAATCCTTCATCCTTAATAGAGGCCAAAAAACGTTCTTTTTCTTCCGCTGTCCCCCTGTTCAATACAGCTTCGATTGACAAATTCAATTCATCCAAATCTCTGTCCGCCGTCTTATCAAGTAGAGTAATATTCAGTCTTGGTACAATAGGAGGCACCTGACTCCCCATTTTCTGAAATGCCGGAAGAAGTTCTCCCCAGTATGCGATTTCTCCAGGTCCCGCAATAAATGCCAGTGTAGGAAACAGCCACTCCTGCATAAGCGGGCGCGTGACTACATTATTACTGAATCGCTCAGGGTTCGATTCAAGTAATTCCATGAGCTCCTCTTCAGTAAAACGCAGTTCGTTTGTTTTGCTGACAAATATATTTTCTGTCGGATCAAACTCAAGCAGCTCCCGTTCATTTTCATGATAATAAAATAGGTTTGCTGCATAGCCGTCAATTTCAATTGCTTTTGAAAAACCCATGCCCTGTTTTTTTTCCTGCTGATTAAGTACGGAATCAGTGATCACTTGCCTATTATGAATCAAGCGGGAGAAAAAAGGCTTTTCGAGCTGTCGAAGCTTTGGATCGGCGGAATCGATGAGAAGCAAGCCATAATCTTTAAAGAAATACATGACCAAATATGAAAAAAATTCGGTGAATGTCCTTGTTTGTGTAATTGCTTCATCAACGACAGCAAGCATTTCTTTCGTATGGGCACGATCTCCAAAATATGAAAAGACTTGCCGGATCCATGTATGCATTTTATTTTTATCGAACTCGATATGGGAAGCCATCATTTTTCCAGTAAAGGTTTCATTATAGTTCTTCTTTTTAAAATTCTCTTTTTGCGGAGCAAATATATGATTGATCTCCAAATGATCATGGTCCTCACCAGCAACCCAAAATATCGGAACGACAGGCTGGCCCAATGCCTTTTCTTGCTGCTCAGCCAATTTTATTATTGAAATGATTTTATGTATTGTATATAAAGGTCCTGTCAGTAATCCGGCCTGCTGTCCACCAATCACGGCAACCGACCGGCTGTCACGGAAACTCTCAAGTGAACGCTTAACGGCGGCAGAAGTTGGAAACTTATTCATATAATGATTGATGCATTCGGCCATTCCTTCCCGGTTAAAATCCCGTTTCATCAAATCATCATATCGCTGCCGGAAAACTGTTTCTTCTTTTATATTATATTGAAAGAAATCCTTTACAGATTCCATATCTTCAATGTATAGCGAAGCAAAGCGATTTGTTGCCAATACGGCAGCATTTTCCAATTCCATCTATGTACTTCCTTTCTCCAACTGTTTCAATCACAAAGAAGTATAGCAAACTATATAAAGAAATGACATTTTCCTGCTTAAGGAGCCATGCTATACACTGAAAATCAAGTTTTTCGCTCTCGTTATGATACCAAATAATAGAAGTCCGATGTAAAAGACCGAGAACATTAGGAAGTTAAGCCGCAGGTAACCTGCGAACACTTTCCGATAAATAATTTCTTCTCTTGTTTTCCAATGCAAGAAAGTGAAGAACACGGCTGTGACAAGCATGAATAATATGATGATAAACAGATAGGAGCTTTCCCATATGGTGATAATCATAAAATGCACCGAGACAATCAGCACAAATGTAGTCGAATAAATAGCGGCATTAAGCGCTTTTCGGTGATTCCTTGTTAATTGTTTAACAACAGTAAATATTAATACATAAAAAAGGAGCGGCAGCGTGATGAATGAAGCTGCTGCTGATGATAAAAGAGTACCCACCTTAGATTGCTCATCTCCTCTCCTGCTCGATTCCTTTGACCATGACATAAGCCATCTGAATCGCCTTAACCTTAGCCCCTTTTCTTTCCGCAACTCTAAGAATGTATCCCAATATAGCGTCAATTTCAGTTTTTCTGCCTTCCTGGATATCTTTTAACATGGATGAGGTGTTTTGTTTCGTATTTTTACATATACCAATAATGCTGTTAAATAATACTTCTTTATCACCCAATGGGAAAATCGAATAGATTTCTTCAAACATTAATTTTAATAACTCATAATAATATGGATTATCCACAAGACGTCCGTTCTTCACCTGAAAAATAACAGTCAGCGGATTGATCAATGCGTTTGCCATCAGTTTCTTGGTCATTATGGTCCGATATTCCTCATGGAAGCAAATTGGAAATCTGGGATCATAACTTTTCGGAAATCTTTCTTCCATGTCATAATTCCCTTTATATACAGAAAGATTCATCTGTCCGACTCCATTATGAGAGACAGTGCGGTCATCCAATCGCTTGGCACCGTGTTCGACAGTAGAGACTAGAATTGTCTCTTGAGGCAGAGTATTTAATAACTCCAGATGTCCCATTCCGTTTTGAATGAAACATAATGGGATTGCCGTTGGAACAGACCTCAGTAAAGATATTAATTGTGGTAAATCATATTGTTTTACAGCGATGATCAGGATGTCCTGATCTGTAATTCCACTATCTCCGAACCTGGCATCTGCTGCAATTACTTTTTCTTCCGCCTCCTTAATAAAAAGGCTGATTCCTAATTCATTGATTTTTTGGGCCTGTTCGTGCCGCCTTGTAAAAATGGTCACCGCGTGGTTTTGTCCCAAATACGCACCGAATAACAAGCCAATGGAGCCTCCACCGATTATACCTACTCGCATCATATCACCCAATTACCAAATTAAACTCACTTATTATTATTTTAGCAAATGTACGTTCACCAGCCTATTCCTTTTCGAATAAAAAGTTCCTCTTCCTGATAAAAGAGGAACTTTTTATTCAAACCGGATAGACAGGGTGCTTCCGAGTACTGAATACCACATCTTTTGTCTCATATAAATGAAATCGATCAATCAGCGTCTTCCGCAAATCCGCCGGCTCGGTTATTTCATCCACGATCAGTTCCGATGCAAGCCTATATATATCGATATGTTCCTTATACTCATCCTGTTTTTCATGTACGAACTTCCGGCGTTCTTCAGGGTCTTCAATAGCCTCAATTTTATTGGAATATACTGCGTTCACCGCAGCTTCCGGTCCCATAACCGCAATTTGTGCCGTTGGCAAGGCAATACATACATCAGGCTCAAAAGCGGGGCCCGCCATGGCGTAAAGCCCTGCTCCGTATGCTTTTCGTACAATGACGGATATTTTCGGAACGGTAGCGGAGCTCATTGACGCAATAAATTTTGCCCCATGCCTGATTATTCCTGCTCTTTCAACCTTTGTTCCGATCATGAAACCAGGTACATCAGCCAAGAATAGCAATGGAATATGGTAAGCATCACAGAGTTGGATAAATTTAGCTCCTTTATCGGCCGAATCTACAAAAAGGACACCGCCTTTCACTTTGGGCTGGTTCGCAATAATACCTACCGTTTTTCCGCCTATTCTTGCAAAACCAGTAATAAGTTCGGAAGCAAACAGTTTTTTTATTTCAAAGAAGCTGTTTTCATCAATGATTGCCTCCACTGCCTCATACATGTCAAAAGGCGCATTTTGGTTTTTAGGGATAATTTCTTCAAGTCGCCTTCCCTGTTTCGGGGCTTTGCTTTCATGCTCATCCGGCTTTTCTGTAAAATTTGCCGGAAAATAAGTTAAATACCTCTGGGCCGCTGCTATGGCTTCTTCTTCCGTTTGCGCCAAAATGTCACCACAGCCACTTACAGAGCAGTGCATTCTCGCACCGCCCATTTCCTCCAAGGTTACTTTTTCACCAATGACCTTTTCAGCCATTCTTGGAGATCCCAAGTACATGGATGCATTCTTATCTACCATAATCACAATATCACAAAACGCCGGGATGTATGCACCTCCTGCAGCAGAAGGGCCAAAAAGAATGCAAACCTGGGGAATCATGCCTGACAATTTTACCTGGTTGTGAAAAATTCTTCCGGCACCTCTCCGATTTGGAAACATTTCCAGCTGATCTGTTATTCTGGCTCCAGCAGAATCAACCAAGTAAAACAAAGGGACTTTTAACTTTTCTGCAGTTTCCTGCATCCTGATTATTTTTTCAACTGTCTTGGCTCCCCACGACCCCGCCTTGACTGTTGAATCATTCGCAATCACACAGACTGTTTGTCCGTTCACTGTTCCGATTGCAGTGACCACCCCATCGGCAGGCAAATCCCCGGCTTGGTAATTGGCAAACATTCCGTCTTCTTGATATCGTCCCTCATCAAATAAGATTGACAGCCGATCTCTTACAAACATTTTATTTTGCCGCTTTAACTTTTCATGGTATTTTTGACTGCCTCCTGCCAGAACCACATTCTTTCTCTCAAGCAAAATATCTCTGTCTGTCTTTTCAGCCATGTGAGAATCTCTCCTTGATTTCAATTATTCCATAATAAAAAGAATATCCCCTTCATTAACAAAGTCCCCGGAAGAGACGTTCACTTTTATTATTTTACCGGCTTCCGGACTTTCAATTGGAATTTCCATCTTCATTGATTCCAAGATCAATACTGTCTGGCCTGGGGATACTTCTTCTCCGGCACCAACTTCAACTTTCCAAACTGTGCCTGCCATGGTCGCCTGAATTTCTTTCATCTCCATTCCTCCGTCTCCTCATATTTTCAGAACCTTAGTTAAAAAAAGTGAAAGACACGGTCAGCACTCGTACATAATATTTGCGTTGTAACCGCTTCCTCTTTTCCATTATATCTGAAATTTTTCAGGCTTTGTTATATAATTAGATTTAATTAAATAATTTAAATGTAAAATACATAGAACAAGGGGATGACAGCATGCCTGAGGAAGTAAAGAAGCTAAGAATCAACTACAAAACGTTGGAAGAGTTTAAAAAATTTAAAGAATATGGTGCCCAGGAACTCTCCATGCTGGAGGATTTGCAGGAGAACATTGTTGAGGATGATTTGGATTCTCCGTTTTACGGTATCTATTTCGGGGATAATCTTGCAGCACGCATGAGCCTGTACAAAAGAGAAGCTAAGTTTGACAAATATTTTGATCCGCCACAAGATTACCTTGAACTATGGAAACTGGAGGTTCTCCCGGACTTCCAAGGTAAAGGATATGGAGAAAAACTTGTCAATTATGCAAAAAGCTATCATATGCCTATTAAAACAAACCCGCGATTAAACTCACGGCCATTTTTTGAAAAAATGGGGTTTCAAAACGTCAAATACGATGTAGACAGGGATCTGGGGGAAAACCCGCTTGTCTGGTATCCTGAAGGGGTAACTGAGCAAAAAAATAAAGAATAATTGAAACCAAGTATGTTCCTGACTCGTATATATAATATACTTATACAGCTATGGGAGGTTTTTACTTGAAACGTACAGGGGAACTTGTGCTTGGAATCATTGGAATCATATCAAGCGCACTGATGTCGTTGGTCGGCATAATGTTCATATGGGCCAACCAATCTGATGAAGTTAAATCAGTATTAGACGAGGGAATTGCAGCCGAAGATCCGAATTGGGAAAGCAATCCCGGGGATCTCAATATGGTGATGGAAGCTTTAGCAAGCTATGGCTGGGCTGTAGTAATCGCATCCATTATTGGAATCGTTTTAGGTTTAATTGGAGTCATTAGTATCAAAGGAAATAAAAAACCGAAATTGGCCGGATGGATGTTCATCATAGGAGCTTTATTGACAGGTATTATTTCTATCGGATTCGGATTTATTCCGGCACTTCTTTATTTGATAGCTGGTATAATGGCATTTGCCCGAAAGGCTCCGCCCGAACCAGAGCCGCCGGCATATTGACAGGCACCGGGCCGATATTTTATCGGCCCGGTTTTTTTACACCTGTTTTTGCGGAGAAAAATCAGCGGAAGGACGTTGTGAGTAGCCTACAGTTCAGACCCCCTCCGCCTTTCCTGTGACCTCATATCCCTCTTCCTTTGCCGCCAGTTTCCTGGCTTTATCCAAGATTGTCAACAATGTAGAGTACTCCGCTTTCAGATTCCCATATTCTTTTTGCATCTCTTCTATTTCCACATTAAATTCCTCAATTTTCTGTCTCAATATCCGATTTTCCTCTTTCAAAGCACTGTAAGATTGAATGTTCGCTTCCTGATCTTCCTGCAGTCCATTTAAATAGCTGATAACATCCTGTATGGATAAATGTGTATCCTCCAGTTCCCTACTGGCCGCGCTTTCATTTTTTTCATTCGGTGACGGGCTATTTCGTTGCACTTGTTTCCTCTCTTTTTTTGCAAGCATAATTTCATTTTGATATGCCTTCCGTACATAGGAATTCCATCGGAATCCGCAGGCAGCCGCTGTCCTGGCCAATTTTGACCCTGCTTCTTTGAATGCCTTCAGTTGAGTACTTCCTTCCCTTATATGGGAGAGGACCAAATCTGCAAGTAATCTATCTTCCTCTGCAGTCCATGCATCCTGTCTTCCAGTTGCCAATCAAATCACTCCTGACTTTTTTAAAATATACATATGCATGTAATAGAAAAGATAGACTAACGAGCAAATGATATTTATCTTTTTAGAAAACGCGTTACAGCCCTGTGATGCTCTTCCTTTGACCAAAGTAGCGCACACCGCCTAATTTCTTGGGCCATCCGTTCCTTTAAACTTCCTTTATGAATTTTTTCAATCAGTGCCGCTTTATACGATTTCAATACATCTGCTTCTCTTGAAAGTATTTGTTCCGTGAATTTTTTTACTGCATGAAGTGTGTCCCCATCATATATCTGGTTTATGAAACCGTACGCTGATAGTTCCTGTACAGAAAGCAACTGCGCTTCTGTCAAAATTTGTAATGCAAGTGATGGGTTCATCCTTTCAAAAAGGAGGCTCGCCCCTCCCCATCCTGTAGTAATAGCGAGACTGCCCTGAATGAAACCGGCATTCGTGCCAGCCTTGGCTATTCTCATATCACAGGCAGCAGCCAATTCGCAACCTCCTCCCAAAGCCACTCCGTTTAATACGGCAACAGTCGGTTTTGGTAAGACTGCAAGACGATACAGCAAGCTGCCCATTCTGGACAGCATGGAATATGCCTGTTCTTCTGTTTTTAAATGATGGAATTCCGCTACATCTCCCCCAGAACAAAAAGAACGCTCCCCCTCCCCTGTAATGGCCACTGCCTTAATAGAAGGATCTCTTTCCGCCTCATCGAGCATCAGCTCCAGCCCGTCCATCACCTCAAAATTGATTGCATTCCATTTTTCTGGTCGGTCGATTTTCCAAAGAAGCAAACCATTTTTATATTTTGTAGAAGAATATCCTTTCACCTTTATCCCCCTGTTTTATGTGGTGTCATCCCATTCATACCATAGAAAGCTTTAGAAAACAAAAAAAACGTGAAGGGTCTAAACTCTTCACGTTTCTTACAGCTGTTTGAAAAATACGATTCAATTATTTCGTTATCATTCAGCCTTCAGCGCCCAACGATAACAGACATCAATCCCTTGCGTTTAGTCATCATCGGCTTAAGCCATGATTCCTACTTATCGTCGCAGTCGGTATAGTCTGTATGCCGATAAATCGGCGCTTCCGCTTTTGAATTAGTCATTTACAACTGATTTTCCTTTATATGTTCCGCACTCTTTGCAAACACGATGGGCAAGTTTCATTTCACCGCAATTAGGGCACTCTACCATCCCAGGCACATGCAGTTTGAAGTGAGTACGACGTTGTCTTTTAGCCGTCTTGGACGTTCTTCTTTTTGGTACTGCCATTCTTCCCACCTCCTTAAAGTAGTTTAATCTTATCTTTGTTTTTCATCTTCGTCTGTTGGAAACAATTTTGCCAGATCGGCAAGACGCGGGTCAACTTTTTTCTTTTCACGCTCTCTCGCCTCATACAGCTGGTCTTCTGTCATTACTTCCCAATCTCGTCCAGATGGCAAAGAAGAATCTTTCTCCGCCTCAGGTGAAAAAACTTGAATCGGAATTTCAAGAAGCACCAGTTCATAGACGATAGGCCCCAAGTCAACGACTCCGCCTACTATCCGATGAATCTCTTCATTCTCATCCACCTCATAATCAAGCGGCTTTAATAAAAAGGTTTCAATAGAATGAATATCAAATGGGTATTCAACATCTGCTAATGTTCTGGAACACGGCAGAGTAAAAGTCCCGGTAATATGAAGATGGAAAGCCACCTTATGGGAATCGACATCCGCTCTTCCCTTAACGCGGATAGGTGAAACCTTTCTGATCTCCGGATCCGCTTTTTTCAGTTCTTCGGCAAGATTAATCGTCTTGTCGAATGTCATTGCCTCGTACTGATACTTATGTAATTCGGCAACGGTCCATTTCATTATTATCACCTCTAGGCAACAAAAGTAATTATAGCTTTGCTCGTATTGTTTGTCAATAAAATCTTCTTTACACATGCTGAATTTTAAGCTCATCATTTACTCTGCCCGATTCGGGGCAATTGGACACAAACCTTACAATTTAAAGTATATATTACATGTAGTCAGGAGCTTGTACAACCTTTTGGAAGTAAACATAGACTATTTGGAAATGATTTTTATTAGAGGTGAAATGATAATGAAAAAGGAAGAGAGGCAGGTTCCCTACTATGGAGGCGATCCGGGTTACGACGGTTATCCGGGATATGGATACCATCATGGTTACCACGGTTATGGACATGGATATTATGATCATAAAGAAAGCGAATAATCATATAGGAGGAGCTTGGCTTCTCCTCTTATATTTTAAAATTTATATTTATCAAGTATTATTAAACTAGAAGAAATTCAGGCGAGGAGACGATTGAATGAAAAGTGTGGGGATCATAGCTGAATACAATCCATTTCATAATGGGCATTTTTATCATTTGACCGAATCAAAAAAAGTATCAAAAAGCGAAGTTGCCATAGTGGCAATGAGCGGCAATTTTTTGCAAAGGGGAGAACCTGCCATCGTTTCCAAATGGACAAGAGCAAAGATGGCGTTGAGTGCGGGAGCCGACATCATAGTCGAAATTCCCTATTCGTTTGCTGTTCAAAAGGCAGAAATTTTCGCTTTAGGATCTGTTTATTTGCTTGATGCATTAAAATGCAGCTCCATCTGCTTTGGAAGCGAGTCAGGAAGCATCCAGCCTTTTTTACATACGGTAGAACTCCTCAAGGAACAGGAAAAGACTTATAACCAAAAAATAAGATTATATATAAAAGAGGGGGTTAGTTATCCGAAGGCTCTTGCCCTTGCTTATTCGGAACTTCGTAAAAATAAGGATTCTGTTGACTTATCAAGACCTAATAATATTTTGGGATATCATTACGTAGCGGCTGCCGAAAAAATAAACTCACGTATGCAGTTTTTCACTGTAAAGCGCAATACGGCGGAACATGATGATCAAACAATTCATGATGACCGTATTGCAAGCGCAACCTCTATCCGGAAATTGATAAAAGAGGAGGGAAGTTTGCACCGAATACAGTCCTACGTTCCTGATTGTACATATACTGAAATGGATACTTATTATCAAACTTTCGGACAATTCCATGATTGGGAAGACTTTTGGCCATACTTGCAGTATCGGCTTCTTACTATGGATGAAGAGGACCTGAATCAAATGTATGATATTGAAGAAGGGCTTCCATACCGCCTTCAAAAAGCCGCAAGGTCTGCCGAAAGCTTCCAAACCTTCATGGAAAAAGTCAAAACCAAGCGCTATACATGGACCAGACTGCAAAGAATATGTGTACATGCTTTGACAAATACCTCAAGGACCGATATAAAGGCCGCTGGAGAAACACCAAGATATATACGCCTGCTTGGAATGTCCGCTAAAGGAAGGGCATACTTAAATAAGGTGAAAAAAGATTTGCCTTTGCCTCTAATCTCCACGGTTTCCTCTTTCCCTAAGGACATGCTTGCTCTTGATCGGAAGGCGGCTCTTGTATATTCACAAATATTGAAAGAACCCGAAAGAAGTAGTCTTCTATCTTTGGAATACGCCCAGCCACCCATTATGGCCGATTAATCAGGGATTTTCATTTTGCCACTTTTTGATTACCGCCTGGATCATGGGTAACTTCAACAAGGTGGCTTCTTCTCCTATTTTGATGATCTCTTCGATATTTTTAAATGCTTTTGCACTCACATGCTCTACAGGAGGAAGAATCATGATGTCTGACTCCACTTCTCTTGCAGCAGTAATCTCCATTTGCAAAATATCTATGCTTTGCATGATGACATCATAAACTGTAAGAATCTCCGCCCGGCGATTCACTCTTGAAACATCTACACCAATGACAATATTTGCCCCCATTTCTTTTACAGTCGATACCGGTACCCGGTCCGCTACCCCGCCATCGACCATCAACTTTCCATTCACTTTTTCCGGTACAAATACTCCAGGGATGGAAATGCTTGCTCTTACGACCTCTGGGATCGGCCCTGTTTTAAATACAACCTTTTCACCGGTCTGCAAATCCGTCGCAATAACGGCGACTGGGATATCCAAATCCTCAAGCTTCTTCCCCTGCATAAACAGGCGGATTAAGTTCTTTACTCTATTGCCCGCAATAAATCCCATTTTGGGAACTGTAAAATCTATATAATATTGTCGTTTAAATGCTTTAGATAATTTAATTAACTGCCCGATATCATGCCCGAACGCATAAAAGCATCCTATAAGCGCCCCCATGCTGCTGCCTGCAATCATATCTACAGGGATGGAATGCTCCTTAAGGGTTTTCAGTACTCCTAAATGAGCAAAGCCCCTTGCTCCCCCGGATCCGAGTGCAAGGCCGATTTTCGGTCTTTTCACATTCACCGCCCCCTTGCCCCATTTTATGGTCTAAAAGAATGGGCTATGAGTATATTGGTTATGTAGGGTCCCTTGGACAAGGAGGTCTGAACTTGAACTTTTCAAAAATAAAAACCATTTTCCTTGCCGCAATGGTCACATTAATGGCCGCTTCCATGGTCCTTCTTCCGGAAAAATCTTTTGAAGCATCCGTCCGCGGTCTCAACATGTGGTGGGAGATTGTCTTTCCATCCCTTTTCCCTTTTTTTGTACTTTCTGAATTGCTAATAGGATTTGGGGTTGTCAAATTCATGGGAGTACTGCTGGAACCGTTAATGAGACCGCTTTTTAGGGTTCCGGGAGTTGGGGGTTTTGCCTGGGCAATGGGAATGGCCTCCGGTTTTCCCGCAGGTGCAAAAATAACTGCACGACTACGCCAGGAGGGACATTTGACGCGCGATGAAGCCGAAAGGCTCGTATCCTTTACAAATTGCTCGAGTCCTCTTTTTATTTTCGGTGCTGTGTCAGTGGGCTTTTTTCATAATCCCCAATTGGGATTTCTATTGGCTTTGGCGCATTACATTGGTAATTTTTCTGTAGGCATAATTATGAGGCATTTCGGACAAGAAGGGCGGTCCAAAAAAGAAAAGAAGACTTATAAACGGCCTCTTTTAACCGAAGCATTGTCAGCCTTGCATCAAACAAGATTGAAAAATAAAAAACCGATCGGAAAACTGGTGGGGGATGCTGTCATTTCATCCATCCACACATTGCTCATGATCGGTGGTTTCATCATTTTGTTTTCGGTTGTTAACAAGCTCTTGTTCCATATGCATATTACAGCATTTCTTGGCAAATTGGTAGAAAGCACATTGGTCATTTTCCAGATGCCTGCTTCTTTAAGTATTCCTTCTATTGCTGGTATTTTTGAAATCACTCTCGGAAGCCAGATGACGAGCCAGGTTCACGATGCAACCCTGATGCAGCAGGCCATAATGGCAAGCTTTATTCTCGGATTTAGTGGTTTTAGTGTTCAGGCCCAAGTTGCAAGCATACTTGCCCAGACAGATATCCGCTTTCGCCCTTTCTTTATCGCCCGTATCCTTCATGGATTTTTGTCGGGTCTCATTACTTACCTATTCTGGAAACCATTCGAACAAAAGTTTTTGAGCGGCCAGTCCATGTCTGTTCCAGCATTTTTACAGAAGCATGACATTTGGTGGGAAAACATGCTTCAATGGCTGAAACTTTTTGGACCTCTGTTTACCATTCTTATGTTAATGATTTGCATTGCAGTTTATGTACAGACGATGGAGTCAAAAAATTAAATTAATTATGATGATTGAATTTTTCTTTCAACGCTTTTTCCACTTCCCAAGGAACAAGCTCTGATATGTCTGCATTGTATTTTGCGACTTCTTTTACAATGCTCGAACTCAAAAATGAGTACTGGTTATTGGTCATTATGAAAAACGTTTCAATATTTTCATTCAGGACCCTGTTCATCGAAGTGATCTGCATCTCATACTCGAAATCCGAGACCGCTCTCAGCCCTCTTATGATTGCATTAGCATGGATGCTTTTAGCATAGTCGACAAGAAGGCCGTTAAAGGAATCCACTTTGACATTTTTTATGTCTTTTGTCACTTTCCGGATCAATTCCGTTCTTTCATCAGTGGAAAATAACGGCTTCTTGGACGAATTGCTTAAAACGACGACGTAGACTTCATCAAAAACCTTTGCCCCACGCCGTATAATGTCGAGATGTCCGTTTGTCACCGGATCAAAGCTGCCCGGGCATACCGCGATGCTCGTCATTTTGCTCCCCCTCTTTTTTCTCATGAATATACATACTTAGGCTGCTCATTCCATAGCTGATACTTTTAATTCGCTCCAATTCACCAATAGCTCCCGGAAGCATTACTTCCGGATCATGCTCGCATATAATGCAGCCTGACTCTTTCACCAAGGAGTTCTTTTCTATCATCTCAAGCAGAGACTTGAGCTTCTGTCTTTTATACGGAGGATCTAAGAAAATCAGATCAAATTGCAATTTTCTTTTGACTATGGCCTTTAATGCACGGTCTGAATCATTATTGTAAATTTCACATTTTTCTTCCAAGCCACACATAGAAACATTCGTCTTGACTGTGTGGATGGCCTGTTTATTATTGTCTACAAAAATGACAAAATCCATGCCCCTGCTTAGGGCCTCCAAACCGACGCCTCCGCTCCCGGCGTATAAATCGAGACAAGAGCCCCCTGAAAAATAGGGACCAATCCAATTAAAAATCGTTTCTTTCATTTTATCGGTTGTTGGCCTTGTTGATTTGCCTGGAACCGACTTTAACCTTCTTCCCTTGCAACTTCCTGATATTATCCTCATATACGTCACCATTCGATCCTGTCTTGTCGTTTTATATACTAACACAAAAGTATTTTACAATCTATAGATTATGATTCATCTAAGAACACTATCGATTTCAATGATGAGATGAATCGACCTTCGTCAAAGGATGTCATTTGCCATCTCATTTAACCGACATTTGTTACATCTGTAATGAGAAGCAATACTTATATAAACACTCATATTTCTGGGATTTGGTCCTTACATTTGAGATGGGATTACAGGGATCATGTGCAATTCTTTCAGTATCATATATCTGGTTTGTAAAATATCACCATCAAGTTTTATTGACGGTATAGATACATGAATATTGCGGATATTGGTTTTGGCGTATCATGTGACTGAGTCATAGGAAATTTAAAAATACGATTTAGGGTTGCGTGATCTATTGCATGTCCTATGTATAAAAGTTCTTTTTCAGGTGATAATATGAATAACAACATCGCAGCAGATGTTGTTGCCAACCGCGGAGAAGACTTACGCTTCCCCATAAGTTCTTCCTCCGGTTTCTCCTCTCCCTTTGCCTTCTATCCGTTTATGCGGAAAATAGAAGGACCCTGCAGTTTTTCTGCAGGGTTTTTTATTGGATCTTTATTTCATGGCTGTTTTCCTTCACTTCCAAGCCAAATAATTCCGCGAGTGCAGCAGTGTCCAGATACACGTCTTTTCGGTCAATGAAAAAAGGGTTCTTCTGAAAACCAAACTGCTGCCCGTTTTTGGCAAACAACTTCTGAGAATAAATAAAATGGAATTTGTCCCCGGCCTTTTCAATGATCATCTCTTCTGAATTAGATGTACCCTGTACACGAAAACCAAGTTTTTTCACTAACGGAATGAATGAGATAAATGTCCGGTCATTTTGAAACAATACTTTAATATCATCGGCTTTATGTCCTTCTAAGTATACTTCCCGTTTATCCAAAAAGTAGAACGGTTGAAAAGCTATACTCATATTAGCGTTGCTTTGAAAAAAATCAGTTCTAATCCCTGCCGTTTCTTCCAACAGCTCATCCAGCATTTCACTTGAGATCGTTTCAGGTCCGGCAGAAAGAACACTACTAGTCCAGCGTTCCATTTGGTCTTCAGTCAATACCGAGAACAAGGTTTGCCGCATTTTTTCCACCTTACTGTTTTGCGCGGGCGTATTACTCATTGCGGAGGCTATCAAATCTGGTAGCCACTCATTCTCGCCTTTGAGGGAGAGCTTTCTTTTAAGCAACAGCCTTGCAAGCTTTTCCTCAGTTATATTTTCCGGTATGATTATAAGATTTTCTGTTTCCTTCATTGTTTTTGCATGGCTTGACATGATCACGAACAATTTTTCCTCAGGAACAATCTTTTTTAAAATGGAGGTATTTAACGCAGGCTTCCTTCCTGAATAAAAGGTGAGATGCTGGTTTATTTCCGTTGGAACAAGAGCTTTTTCCTGCCAATATAGTGGTGGTGGAGTTCCAAGCGATTCAAACACATAATAATCGATGGCCTCCATTTTCTCCTTTCCTGCCAATTCCGCTCCGGCTGCCCAGCTGCCATTACGCCAATTTTGTTCTGTCAATTGAATTCGGGTTGTCATACTTGGTACTTCTTCAATTCGGACACCCCAATCTTCCAGCAAAAAGCCGGAAACCTTTTTCGGTGCTTTCAGCTTATATGTAAAGGTCAAAGGCTCTTCGTTAATTTTTATTTTGCTGTTTCTTTCATTCACCCACTTACAAGTTTTTTCCTCACCTGATTGACAATCAATATCCTTCGCCTTTGCAGGAAATCTGACATTATACTTTCCCTCCGGAAGATTATCAATGACTTGTTTAACGACAAATTCATCATGTGTATGGTGAAGAGAAAGCGTCTGGTCAATATTCAATAATGCTGCATCTTTTGAAGAGCTATATCCTTTCCATTGAATAATCAATATTCCCCCAACAACTGCCGCAAGAAACAATGAAAAGCGGATCACCCTTTTAGTCAACAAGCGATTCCCCCCGTTTTAAGACAAGCACTATCGCGACAAGCAGGCGCTATTG
Source organism: Siminovitchia fordii DSM 16014 = CIP 108821 (assembly GCF_000374565.1). GTDB lineage: Bacteria > Bacillota > Bacilli > Bacillales > Bacillaceae_C > Siminovitchia > Siminovitchia fordii. The sequence goes on from NZ_KB894685.1 coordinate 426,846, forward strand.
AGAGTAGGCAGTTCCCTACGGTAATTTGACCTGAGTCTTACGCCGATAGCGCTTGGAGCTAAACAAATAACATATTTTTCTAATAGAAAAACATCGCTAAACTTATACTTCCGTTACCTTTCCATAAAAAAAGGCCCTATTACGGGCCGCCTGCTCTTAAAGACCTAACCTATAATCGTATTCCTTGGCTTTATCAGGCTTCGCATTTTCGAATTCAGTCTTAAGAAAAGGCTTATAGGATGGCTCCACTCTCTTTACGAACGGGAGTGATTCCAATTTTTCCGATAAATCCTCCAGTTCGCTTTGATTGCAATAGATAACGGCATATTTCATCCGTTTGGAAACAAAATGTACATTTCCAAATCGCCTTAGCATTTTTGTATTTTTTAAATTATACAGCCATATGATTAATCCCTGTCTTTTTGCAAACATATTTGTTCCCCTTTTTATCGCTTTCTGGTCATGCAGAGCATCCGCAACCGGCCCCGGTTCCGCAACCTCCCGAGCATGATGAACCCTTATCAAAAAACGGATTACCAGTATCCACTTTAATATTTGCAGAAACAGCATGGCCGATAATCACACTTATTTGATCCAGCAATGATTGAAGATCATTCTCTGCCTTGCGGAAATTGGCAACATTTTCGTCCAGGTCCATCTCCCGTTTGAGCTCCCTTGTCTTTCTCATGATCTCTTTATATTCGGGATGGTAGCGCCCAAACCTTTGGACATCTTCGTATAGCTCTTTCATTTTGACAAAAGCTGCAATTTTCTTTCTTGTACTGGCGTCTTCCTGTAATTTATGATAGTAAAACCGATACCGCTCAGCAATATCTGTTTGATGAATAATTTCGCCAAGAGTTTCGGCGTTTTCGATAATTTCAATTCTTTCAAGTGTAGCAAGCAAAGTGCTCACCTCCACCATTTATTTTACCATGTTTCAAGCTGAGTGGCGATACCGTCAACCGACTGTTGCCGTAAACTTTTTGCTGATGCCTAGAGACCTATTGTCCTTACCAACTATTTCAATTTTAAATGTATGGAATCCACTTGGAATATCCTTGACAACGAAAGCGGCCGTTTCATATTCATTGTATAATTGCCCATCCATATATAAAAGGGCTTTGCCTGATTGGCCCCCAGGTTTGGCATCGGAAAAAGAAATGCCCGGAATGAAGCATTCAATAAATAATGAATTGCCCTGTAAACTGTGACGTATAGTCATTTCCTTGCTGCTCACAACATTTGTTTCCAACGCTTTTGCTTTATCGGCTTCAGGATCCGGCAATTTTTGTTTACATCCGGCAAAAATAAGAACCACCAATATATATATCATTAACTTTCTCAACATCATCACCTCTTCTCCTTTAGTTTTCTCCCCAAAGGATGAGGTTCATGCATCAGAAAAACAAGCTCCAGATTAATGTTTTATCAAATTGAACTAAAATGCAGAAATATCCGTATAGAAATAAGATGTCCGAGAAAAAGAGCTTCAGCCATTATAAGAAAAGTGACTTATAACCTTGAAGTCGGGGTATGCTTTTCACCATCAAATAAAGTAACGAAAGAGCCGAAGAATTCTTCATCCATGTAGACAAGCTTTTTTGAAAGAAGTAGAGCAACGTTTTCATTCGCCGGTCGCTATAACCCCAAAAAATAAGAACACATAAAATTTTTATGTGTTCTTACGACTTCATAGCCTGCAGCATACCCATCATCATTGAAGCCATTTGGACGCCTCTTGAAAACTTCTCGACTCGATGAGGAATCGTTTTTTCAAAATAATGGCTGGAGGCAATTTCGAACTGTTCCAATAGCTCAGGTTTGCGGGAAAGTGTCCGGTACCATCGCGGCTGTTCCCGGATAAAACGCTTCAATTCATTATTGGCATATATATATTGCATTACATCCGCCCTCATTCTTTCGCTCCTCTTCCTTAATCTTTCCGGAATGAAAATGGATTTCTCGGGGCTTCATTTTGCGATGGATTATTTTCTTGGCTGTTCCCTTGGAATTGGGTCAGGACTCCTTGGATCGCTCCTATGGCCTGGCTCAAATTATTGATGTGGTGCTGCATTTGATTGGCATCCATTTTTTTTAACAATCCGGTCAAATGCTGAACCCACTTTTTATCGTCGTCTTTTTGGTGACCAGCTGTGGTGTTGCTCCCCTGTTTGTATTGGGTCCATTTTGGATCGTCTTCACCGAGCAAATACCAATCCTCATATAGTTCCTGCCAGGTGTATTCGTCATTCCTTACCAATTTTATGAGGTTGGGATGCTCTTTAATAAATGATTTGAATTTTTCTACCGATGGATGAAGCTTTTTCCCGGCCATCGCTCAATCACCTCAATTTATCCTCCATTTATATTATGATAATGATGGATGATTGTTCATGGAAAACAGGAACCGCTTCACATTTCGGACGGCTTGACAAAATTCTGTGTATATTTTTTCTTATAAACTCCAACGCCTAGCAAAGTATAATCATCTAAAAGTGCTTTGCGATGGTTTTCTGAGTTTAGCCACCCCTCAACAGCAGCAGGCCCATCAATATATTCGGCCGCAATATTTTCTCCGGCTGTTTGGAAAGGTACCTTTCCTTTCTTCAACCTTTTTGACAAGTCTCCAAAGATCGGCGATTCATGCGCAAAATAGTCGTTTTCATTCATATCCTTACTATGGCCATATGCCACGTCGGCAATTTCTTCATCCCATTGTAGTGCTGGGAGATCGAACCGCATCCTGAAATTGTTCGTCAGATCAAAGATCTGCTGTTCACTTCCCCGTTCAATGGCTTCCCAGTCTTCTTCAGCCGGTTCTTCCGGACCGATCAGATCACCGCTGTAAATTAACTCATACGGCCGCTGGCTGATAAGTGTCTTTTGATCCAAGAATCGGACACTGAACAATGAACCGGTGAACTTATCAATGGAAAGCTGGGCAAAAATGTCTCCAAGTTGTATGAGCGGCCTGATATTTAAATCCTCTTCCGACAATTCAAATCTGTAATTTCCTTCTTTTGTATTCACTACAAGCTCGGTCTCGAGTACAGTTGAGCGGTAGATATTCTCAATAGATTGATTTATTTTAAACGGGGCAATGTTCAACTCGTTGCCAACTGCATATATGGTAACAACCTTGCCGTCCTGGATACCTGCCTGCATATATGATTCAAGTTCATCATTGTAGACCCACCATTCATACCCATAGGCGGAAGGATCCTTCCGGTCGGGCTCCCCGAAACCTTTAATCAAATCAGTCTCCGGCCTCCCTATCAGGGAACCTAATCCTTCGGCAGGCTGCTTGTCTGAATCAGTCATAGTGATATGAGGAATCGCCTCTTTATTGTCATGCTTTGGAGGAAGTGAATAAGTATCATCTTTTATGGGGCCCGTTTCTTCAGGGGAATATATATAAAAGCTTATTACAAGCAATGCTGCCGTGAAAATCATGATTCGGAATAAGTTACGCAGTTTTACCCCTTCTCTCTATGGCTCTCGTTATTTAGGTTAAATTATACCATTTCCTGCCGTATGAACATATAGCCAAAAAGAAAAAACCCTGATTTTACAGGGTTTTTTGATTAGACCTCAATGAACGGCCTGTTCACCATCATCTTCCGAGATTTCGGACAGTGCCTGTTTGGCTTGATTATCGGTTATATCCCTTACTGCCAAATCTCCAAGTGCCACGATGCCGACCAATTCGCCGTTTTCTACAACCGGTAAGCGGCGAATCTGCTCTTTTGCCATTAATCGTGCAGCTTCTTGTGTAGTCGTATCAGGAGAAACAGTAAACAGGTTTTCACTCATGATATCCTCCACTTTGGATGAAGGGGGTTGTCTATCAGCAATGCAGCGTAAGACTATATCTCGGTCCGTGATGATTCCCATCAGTTTTTTATTTTCAACAATCGGTATGACACCAACGTCCAGTTCTTTCATCCTCATAGCCACTTCATAAATTGTATCTCCCAGTGAACAAGTTTCGACGTCCTTGGTCATAATATCACTTATATGAGTCATATCCAATTCCTCCTTTAATATTTGATTTCATACTTTTCCTATAGTCACCATAATTGACAAAAATATACCTGAAAAAAGAACCTGTAGTCCCAAGGCAATTAATATTTGATTTCGTTGCAAGAAGGGGATTTTTCGACTATTATAAAATATGGGGTAATGATAGCGGCCTGAATTTTTTAGGAGGGAATGTAGATATGAAGTTTGAAAACATCGGATTACAATCGTTTAAGATCGACTTAAACCGGCTTGACGAAGTAATGAGCAAAAACCGCATGGTGCGTGCAGGTCAATGGGACTATGAAAGAGTGACATATGACCATAAATTCGTAATTCAAGAAGGTACATATTACTTGCGTATTCCTGGTTATGCCATAGAAGGAGATGTAGGAAGCGGTAAAGCTTTGATTCAATTAATGACGCCGTTGCTTGGCAAGCATTATTATCCACACGGTGTGGAATATGGAGAAGATGAAGTTTTTCCGGCTTCCCTTGTAAAGCAGTGCAACCAAATTTTGGAAGCTGTTAAAAAAGACGTTGAGGTATTTTCTGAATAAACGATCGGCATGAACACGGAAATTGACCGTGTTCTTTTTTAATCATGCAAAAAAATCAGTGTCTGTTCTATAATAAAGTATAGACCCTTTGTAAAGGAGAAACGATTTGTTTGGAATAAAAAGAAAACATGTAATAATCGGTATAGCCATTGTTCTTATTGCCTTGGCTCTATATTTCATTATGCCCGTATCCGTCCCTTTGATTGCTGCATTGATCACCGCTTTAATTCTGGATCCGATTGTTAAGCTTCTTCAATCAAAGGTTTCCTTAAAAAGACACTTTTTGGTTATGATCGTTTTTACAATTTTTACAATCATCTTGGGAGCCTGCATCTTCTTTATAACTACAAAGGTGGTTGGGCAAGCGGTTAAATTGGTGGAGGATTTTCCTCAATATGTGAATAATGTTTCTGAAATATGGAGCAATTATGAGGAAAATTTCAAGAATACTGCTCAAAGTCTTCCAGAAGAGGTAGTTCATTCAATTACTGAGGAAGTGAACGGTTTTTTAAATACCATGATCATCAGTATCCGCCAAAATTTAAATATTGAGAACATCAGTGCTGCACTTTCTTATATACCGAATTTCCTTGTGAGCTTCCTTGTATATTTAATAGCCTTATTTCTTTTTATGCTTGATCTGCCGAAAATTCAAAAAGGTATATACAGGCACTTAACCGAAGAGTCATCCAGAAAGGTCAAATTTATGACAGGCCGGATATCACATGTCGTAGTTGGTTTTTTCAAGGCACAGTTCCTTGTTAGCTTAATCATATTTGTGGTTTGCCTTATCGGCTTGTTAATAATATCGCCTAAAATCGCCTTCATCATGTCCCTTGTCATATGGGTGATTGATCTTATTCCTATTATCGGCTCAATCATAGTGCTCGGTCCCTGGGCCCTGTATCACCTGCTGTCGGGCAATCTGGTTTTGGGAACGAAACTGGCGATATTGGCAATTGTCCTGCTGGTGATTCGGCGAACTGTAGAACCGAAACTCATGGGGACTCATATGGGCCTTTCACCGCTTGCTACATTAATTGCCATGTATTTGGGCCTGAAATTACTGGGTATTCTCGGAATCATCATAGGTCCGCTAATTCTTATAGTATTTAAGACAGCAAAAGAAGCCGGGATCATTAGATTAAACTTTAAAATATAAAAAGCATGCATGGCATACGCTGCCATGCATGCTTTTTAACCGCCCAAAATTGCCTTAATCAACGAAGTTGTTTCTCCTCCTTCATAAAATACATAAAGGAATAGATATACCAAAACACCCGTAATTCCTGTACCCAACCAAATAATACTTGTAACTGGCCCTAGTTTTCTATGGATATTCAATCGATTTTTTAATCCTGACCATAATGAAATAATTCCGAGAACAGCACCAACGGTTGCCAACGTAATATGGAAAAATAAAAAAATAGTGTAAAAAACCTTTAAGTTATCCGGGCCTCCAAAGGATGTGTTTCCTATGAAAACTGTCCTGCTTGAATAGATAATAAAAAATATTAAAGCAAAAACAGCTGCGGCCATCATTGTTTTCTTATGGTTCTCAATCTGGCCTTTCCGTATTTTTCCCCAACCGATGCCCACCAGAACAGCGCTGATCACAATACATGCAGTACTTATAGTAGGTAAGAATGGAACAGACATCTACTTCAATTTCCTTCCTTGTCTAATATATTTTCATTATTTAATAATTACGCAAAGAGCACAACCTTAGGCGCAAGCAAGTCGAATAGTGAATAGGGGTTTTCTCAGTAAACTGAGAAATTCTACTTGAAATATTAGCCAATGGCACTATTAAAATAAAGGGGTTGCCTCCCCCTTTTAATCCGTGGGATGAGGATCTCGATGAACAAGGCTCTCATCAATGGGATCCACATCAGCCGCCTCTTTTCTATACCACTCGAAAAATACTTTTGCCAAAATGGTAGCAAGCACAATCTCCTGTATAATTTTCATCAAAACTCCGCCAAGCTGTTGGTCTTCCCTTGCAGGCATATTCGTAAATAGTTCTGGTCCGCTAATACTTAAACCAGCAAGTGTCGCACCAGGAACACAAAGTTCCATAGCCTTCATCCACATTTCTCCATCAGTGTATGTTGCGTACATTGCTTCAGGAGCAAAAATGATCAGTCCGCATGCCGGAGTAAGTAGCACTCCGTCACCAAGAATATAACCGACTTTCTTCAAACCATGCAACTGGTATTGTCCTGGTAGTTTGTTGACAAGGGGCCACCAAAGAAAAATGGCAAAGATAAACAGTACCACAGTATAGAACGCGTGCAGGAATATGTTCAATTTGACAAAGTCCATCACCATCGGGATATGGTAGATGGAGAACAAGCCATTAAACATGACAAGGGCAATCAAAGGCTTAGTGAAGAAGCGAAATATTCCGTTGAAAAAAGGCTTTTCAATGACATGTTTCCATACCCAATTTGGGACACCCGAAATGAGCAGTGGTGGTATCACCAAATAAAGGAAGGCCATTTGAACCATATGAAAAGTGAACATAATATGCGCCATAAGGTCAACAGGTGAGCCTTTAATGACATAAAGCAGAAGCATGCTGATTAAAAATAAAACGGCCTGGCTTACTTTCAAAGGTTCGCTGTCTTTGAATTGATGGCGTTTCTTGACTGTCAAATAAAAGTAACCAGCGAGTAAAATTAAAATGAAGACCATGAAATAAGGACTCCAAAGTGCACGAAAACCAAATATACTTAAAGGCATCCGCCTTCACCTCTTTTACGGTTTACAATTTCTTCTACATACCATTATACTTAGGAGATTTCCGTACTTCAACGATTCAGGATGACAAGTTGATGAACATTGATAGAAACGCGGAAATGCTCGTATACCGCTTCATAAACTGGCAGGCTCCTGACTAGATAAGGACGGCGAAAGAAAGAGACTTTTAACACAGTGTGGAATTCTTCAATGAAATGAACGTGACTATTCACATAAGCTATGGTGCAGGAACAGAATTCCGGCACCATAGTCCGTAGTTAAGATGGCAATCACATGATCTTGCATTCAGGAACACATGAAAAAGCCAGTCGACATGTCGACTGGCTTAAAAATATTACCACCAAACGATGGTCAAGAAGCCCAAAATGGTTACGAAACCGATAATGACTCCTCCGTATATAAACAGCTGAACCGCTTCATGGCCCTTTTCGCTCATATGCATGAAGTAATATAATTGGAAAATTACTTGAACCAATGCGAGCAAAAGAATAAATGGAATGACGAACCATTTATCAAATCCAGCTGCCACTGCGCCAAATGCCACCAAAGTCAAAAAGATGGAGATGGCAAATGAGATTACTTGATGACGCATGTGCTCTTTGTTTCTTCTGCGACGGTATTCATAATCAACACGTGGATTTCCAGAATTTAAGTATTGATCTTCCATACGTTATCCCACCATTCCCATTAAGTAAACGACAGTGAAGATAAATACCCAGACTACGTCGATAAAGTGCCAATAGATACTTGCCAAATAGAACTTAGGCGCATTATAAAGACTTAGTCCTCGTTTTGCGTTGCGTACAAGCAATGCCGTGATCCACCCGAGACCAAATATTACGTGGCCTCCATGGAATCCTACAAGTGTATAGAAAGCGGAACTAAAGGCACTGCTTTTAAAGCCGAATCCTAATTCTGTCGTATAGTGATGAAACTCATAAACTTCAAGGACAAAGAATCCCAAACCAAGCAAAAGTGTAATGATAAACCACAATTGCATCTTTTTATAATTAAAGTTCCTCAAATGGTATATCGCATACACACTTGTGACTGAGCTTGTCAATAAAAGCATCGTCATGGCAAATGCTAGCGGCAGACCAAAAACATCTGTTGAAGTAAGGCTGTCACTATTTGGAACTTTATCCTTAAGTGCCAGATAAGTTGCAAAGAAAGAGGCGAAGAGAACAGTTTCGCCTCCAAGGAAAAACCAAAGACCCAAGAATTTATTTTTTCCTTCCAGCGTGGCTCTCTCTGGCGTCTCCGGCCATGTTTCTGGAGTAAATTGCTGTTCAACTGCCATTATGCCTTAACTCCTTTCTCACTATCATCCATCAATTCTGATTTAGGTATATGATAGCCGTGGTCGTCTTTCAAGGAGCGTACAAGCATAGAACCAAATGCAATGACCAAACCGATAATCAATACTGGTATTCCCCATGAATGCTCTTGGTGATAGATAGCTCCGAAAGATGCAACAAAGAAACCGAATGAGATCATGAAAGGAATGAAGGAACCATTTGGCATGTGAATTTCACCAATAGGCTCTGCCGGTGTCATTTCAGTCCTTCCTTCCATTTTTTCCAACCAGAAAGCATCAAGTCCACGAACAAGTGGAAGTTGCTTGAAGTTGTAGAATGGCGGAGGTGAAGGAATTGCCCATTCGATTGAACGGCCATCTCCCCAAGGGTCGTTTGCAACTGCTTTTCCTTTAGCAGACACTACGATGTTAATGAGCAATACAATTACTGCAACAGCCATTGTCAAAGCACCGATAGAACTGATCAGGTTTCCTGTAGTCAATCCCTGTCCGTCAAGGTAAGTAAAAACTCTTCGTGGCATACCCATCAATCCAAGGAAATGCTGAATAAAGAAAGTTAAATGGAATCCAATTACGAACAATGCCCATGTGATTTTACCTAATGTCTCATTCAACATTCTTCCAAAGATTTTTGGCCAGTAGTAATGAACTGCTGCAAAGATACCAAACACTACCCCACCTACGATTACATAGTGGAAGTGAGCGACAATAAAGTATGTGTCATGATACTGATAGTCGGCAGGAGCAGCAGCCTGCATGATACCAGTTACACCACCCATAACGAATGAAGGGATAAAAGCGGCAGCCCAAAGCATTGGAGTAGTAAACTTAATACTTCCTCCCCACATCGTTAAGAGCCAGTTAAAGATCTTAATACCTGTAGGTACGGCAATAGCCATTGTTGCAACAGCAAAAATCGCATTGGCAATGTTACCCAGTCCTACTGTAAACATGTGGTGAGCCCACACCATGAAACCAAGGAATCCAATCAATACAGTAGCAAAAACCATTGATGAATATCCGAACAGTCTCTTTCTTGAAAAAGTCGAGATAATTTCAGAGAAAATACCAAATGCTGGTAAGATCAAAATATATACTTCCGGATGTCCAAAAATCCAGAAGAAGTGTTCCCAGATGATTGTGTTTCCTCCAGCAGCCACGTTGAAGAAGTTCGCCCCAAACATTCTGTCAAATGTCAAAAGGAACAACGCAACTGTAAGAGGAGGGAATGCAAACAAGATAAGTGCTGATGTGATGAATGTTGTCCAAGTGAACATTGGCATTCTCATGTATGTCATTCCCGGTGCACGCATGTTAATGATTGTAACGAGGAAGTTGATTCCTCCCATGAGCGTACCGAACCCGGAAATTTGAATTCCGGTGACATAGAAGTCAACACCATGGCTGGTTGAATTCATCGCAAGTGATGCATAGGAAGTCCAACCCGCATCAGGCGCTCCTCCCAGGAACCAGGATACGTTCACCAGCAATCCTCCGAATACGAAAAGCCATAGGCCAAGAGCGTTCAAAAATGGGAAAGCAACGTCCCGCGCTCCGATTTGGAGAGGCATAATCGCATTCATAAAACCTATTAAGATCGGCATGGCTGCAAAGAAAATCATTGTAGTCCCATGCATCGTCATCATTTCATTAAACGTACCGGCACTCACAAAGTCATTGTTTGGCACTGCGAGCTGGATACGGATAATCATCGCTTCGAGACCGCCTAGGAGAAAGAAGAAGAACCCTGCGGCGAAGTATAGGATACCAACTTTTTTATGGTCCACAGTTGTTAAGTAGTCCCATACAGCGGCTCCGAAACTTCTTTTTTGAGCAATAGTACTCACAATTAAACCTCCCTTTGTTATACATTCATTATTTTTGTACCTTTAATTCCATCAAATACGCAGCCAAGGCATCCAATTCCTGATCGGACATTTCCGGATACGTACCTGTCATTTTGTTGCCCGGTTTAATTTTCTCAGGATCTTTAATCCATTTTTTCAATTCTTCCTCATTGTGATCGAGAATCCCTGCAACTCTTTCACGATCAGCAAACCCAGCAAGGTTTGGAGCAAGTTCTCCACTAGGTTTTGCCTCTGGTGTCACTGCGTGACATGTAATACAGCTCTGGTTGAAAATTTCCTCGCCTTGTTTGGCTAGATCAGTAGTTGGTTCAACAGGCTCTTTTGCATTTTGCATGTCAGCAACCCAGTTTTCAAAATCCTTCTGTGGCAATGCTTTTACTTTGAAGTCCATTAATGCATGAGAAGGACCGCATAGCTCTGCACACTTTCCATAGAATAAATTTCCTGCTTCCTCAGCTTTATCACTATCGGCAATCAACCAAAATTTATTGACGTTTTCCGGGTTAGTGTCTAATTTCCCACCCAGTGGAGGAATCCAGAAGGAGTGTTTTACATCTTTACTTACTACCTGGAAGTAGACTTTTTCATCCGTTGGAATGACAAGGTCCTGGCTCGTTACAATGCCAAGATCCGGATACTCGAATTCCCACCAATATAAGTGTGCATTGACGTTAACAACGAGAGCTTCCCGTTTTCCATCGGCGTCTTTTTTATCAATTGCAGAAACATCACCTTGGCTGAAAGTAACAGCAACTGTCGGTACTGCAAGGATTAGAAGTAAAATGATCGGAATAACAGTCCATACAATTTCCAACGTGTGGCTGCCTTCGACCTGTTTTGGAATTCTATCATCTTTACGTCGGAATTTAATAATGGCAAAAGTAAAGATAATTACTACAACAATGATTACCAATGTCATGATCCCTAAACTGAGAAGAATGAGATCATACTGCTGTTTCCCAACTTCTCCTGCGGGAACCAGCCCGGATAGATAAGGCTCGCCGCAGCCTGAAAGCACTAGCGCCAATATCGCTAAAACTGATAATAGACGCCACTTTTGCAGCCATAGTTTCATAATTCAATCAAACCCCTCTTTCGTAAAATATCTTAGTGGTTGCAAGGACCGGGTCTTTCTATATGGATTTCTTTTAAAAAGAAAGAATTCCCAAACTAAATTACTGCGAAAATGACCATTGCTGTAAAAATGATGGTCAAATAATTCAATGAATAAACAAACATGAGTGTTGCCCATTTTATATCATTTTTCATTTTATATCCAGCAATTCCCAACAAAAGCCACCCAACATTTAATATCGTGGCTAAAACTACAAATGGTATTCCTAATGCCGTCATGAAAAAAGGGATTGGCAACAATAAAGACACCCACATGACCATGCTGCGTTTCGTGGCAGCAAAACCTTTCACGACAGGAAGCATAGGAATGCCGGCTGCTCTGTATTCCTCAGTTCTCCTCATGGCCAGCGCGTAAAAGTGAGGCGGCTGCCAAATGAACATGAGAAGGAACAGCATCCATGCCATCATCGGCAGACTCGGATCGATTGCCGCCCATCCGATCAACGGAGGAGCAGCTCCCGACAAGCTTCCAATGACAGTGTTGCTGACAAGCTTACGCTTAGCCCACATACTGTAAAGGACCACATAACTTAATACTCCAATGACACCGATAAAACCGGCTGTTGCATTGGTGAGAAAAATGAGAATTAAACCCAATATTACGAATGTGAATCCTACTGTTAGGACTTTTGCGCCGCTAATCCGTCCGGTAACTGTCGGTCTTGATTTTGTCCTTTCCATAATAGGATCAATATCTCGGTCAATATAATTATTGAAAGCACATGATCCAGCCATAATAAAGGCAGACCCGAGCAGCGTAAAAATGACCGTTTCCAAGGATTGGAGGAAATGCTGTCCATTATATATGAGTGCAAGCCATAGCCCCGCAAAAACCGGTATCAGATTAGAGTTGACAATGCCAATTTTGATCAATGCCATAAAATCCGACCAAGCCGTCGAAGGAGGGGCTTCCACTTCAGATATGAGGCGACTGTTATCCATATCTTTTCCCACTCGTCTCCTTTCCCAAAACTTAATTTACATATAATTCTTACTATAGGCCATCTTGAGACAGTTTTCCTGCATTATGTATGATGTTTCAGTATTTGTTCACTTATTTCCCTGTTTTTTCAACTTTTTCCTGAGAGCATGGCTAGACGTCTGCACACCATATTGTAGCATACAGCTGCAGAAAAGCCGAGAGCGGTTGACCGGGATTATGAACGAAGGCCTTCAACAATATATTTAATCATATAATTCAACGATTTTTCCATTGCATTAAGCCATTATTTTGTCCAAAATGTGTCACCCAAAAATAATTTTATGACATAATTCAGCAGTCTCTTATACCATTACTATCAAAAATAGTTGTTTTTTTCAAGTTTATACTTTTTTCGACGGTGTTAACAAATTTGTCGGTTGTATTTTTGAGCCCGTTTATGTAGTATCGAAGTTGAATTCAAAATTCAATTATTCCAATAAAAATTAATAAAGATAAGTGGGTGAAACTTTGCACCGGAAATTAAAATGGTTCGCTATACTTACAACGGTGGTGATGGTTTTTGTCCTGCTGGGTGGTGCTTTGGTTACAAAGACCGATTCTGGTATGGGTTGTGGAAGGTCATGGCCACTATGCAACGGCCAACTGATACCTACCGAAATCACTGCTGAACTTATCATTGAGCTGGCCCACCGGATCGTTTCCGGAAGTGCCGCCCTGCTCGTTCTGATACTTTCCATTTGGGCATGGAAAACGATTGGACACAAAAGGGAGACAAAAGCTCTTGCCATCCTTTCAGTTTTCTTTCTGATTTTGCAGGCACTGATAGGGGCAGCCGCTGTTGTCTGGGGACAGTCTAGCTTTGTATTGGCGCTTCACTTCGGAATCTCGCTGATTTCTTTTGCTTCTGTATTTTTATTGACCCTTCTGATTTTTGAGGTTGATAAGAAACTGGACACAACGAAAATCAGGTTGGATAAAAAAATGAAGTATCATACAATTGGAGTTACAGTTTATTCTTATATAGTTGTATACACAGGTGCTCTTGTCCGGCATACAGAAGCAAGTCTTGTCTGCAAAGATTGGCCTTTCTGTTTAAATAGCTCACCTTTCTCCCTTCCAACCAATTTGTATGAGTGGATCCAGATGGGACATCGTTTTATGGCGGGCCTCATATTTTTATGGATTGGCTATATTACTTGGATGGCGATCAAGAGGTATAAAGACCAGAAAGTTGTTGTCAATGGCTGGATTATTGCTTTCATCCTTGTTGCAATGCAAGTTGCAGCCGGAGCTGCAGTAGTATTTACAAGCTTGAATATTTTTGTTGCTTTGGCGCATGCACTTTTCATTACTTGCCTCTTTGGGCTACTGAGCTACTTTATCATGCTGATCACAAGAGGCGGCATGGAGTACTCCCCAGCTTCAAATACGGAAGATAGTGCAGAGGCAAAGGCTGAAATCAAATCGCCAAATATCATTCCTCAATAAGAAATGCAAATGACTATCTTAATTATAAAAACTTGCACAGCCGAAAGCTGTGCAAGTTTTTTATTTGCGGAACTCTTATGCTATTTCTCTACCTCGATCAATAAATCCCCGGGTTGGATAGCATCTCCTGCATGTACAAAGATGTCTTTGACTATCCCGGAAAACGGCGCTTGGACTGTCGTTTCCATTTTCATCGCTTCTGTGAGCACAAGGTGATCCCCTTTTTGGACCTTTTCCCCTTTTTCGACGAGGACTTTCAATACGGTGCCTGGCATCGTGGCACCAATATGGGCCTGGTTCTTCGGGTCTGCCTTTTTTTTGAGCTCCACGGTCGATTTAATATTCTCATCCTTAATAACGACTTCCCTTGGCTGACCATTCAGTTCAAAGTAGACGACCCGTGTACCGTCCGGCTGCGGCTGGCCAATGGAGACGAGCTTTACGATCAGCGTCTTCCCTGTTTCGATCTCTACTTCGATTTCTTCACCTAGTCTCATACCGTGTACAAAAGTAGGGGTGTCGAGTACCGAAATGTCCCCGAATTGGTTCAGCGTGGCAATATACTCCAGGAACACCTTCGGATAAAGAGCGTAGGCGATCAGATCTTTATTGGATATGTCCGGCCCCATCTCATCTGACAGTTCTTCTTTGAGTTGGTCGAAATCCACATCTTCGAGCAGCTCACCCGGACGGGCTGTAATCGGTTCACGGTTTTTCAAGATTACTCGCTGCAGTTCTGCAGGAAATCCTCCGTGCGGCTGTCCAAGATATCCTTCGAATAGCTCGACCACTGAATCAGGAAAATCAATTGACTGTCCCCTTTCCAGCACCGATTTTTCATCCAGGTCATTTTGAACCATGAATAACGCCATGTCTCCAACGACTTTAGAAGAGGGGGTCACTTTGACGATGTCTCCAAACATACGGTTAACCCGGCTGTACATGTCCTTGACCTCATCCCAGCGGCCGCCCAGTCCAACAGCTTTCGCCTGCTGCTGCAGATTGCTGTACTGCCCGCCTGGCATCTCATGTTTGTACACCTCGGTATGAGGAGCGAGCATTCCGCTTTCAAAGTCCCGGTAATACTTGCGGATATCCTCCCAGTAGTATGAGAGTTTCTCCAGGGAATCAATATCTAGATCAAGCGCATCGTCCGTCCCTTCCAATGCATAATACAGCGTATTCAAGCTAGGCTGAGAGGTCAATCCGGCCATCGAACCGAGTGCCGTATCGATGATATCCACTCCCGCCTCAATCGCTTTCGTGTAAGTAAGGATACCATTTCCACTAGTATCGTGCATATGAAGGTGGATCGGCAAATCAACCGTCTCTTTCAGTTCGGAAATCAGGCGGTAGGCCGCTGCCGGCTTTAAGAGACCAGCCATGTCCTTGATCGCCAGCATATGCGCTCCCAGCGCCTGCAGCTCCCTGGCCATGTCTTTATAATAGTCGATATGGTATTTCGGCCTTTCGGAATCGTTGATATCTCCCGTATAGCAGATGGCTGCTTCGGCGATCTTACCCGACTGGCGGACCGAATCAATCGCCACCTCCATTCCTTTTACCCAGTTCAAACTATCAAAGATCCGGAAGACATCAATCCCTGCATCTGCTGATTCCTGAATAAAAGCCTTGATGACATTATCCGGATAATTTTTGTAACCGACCGCATTCGACCCCCTGAACAGCATTTGGAACAAGATGTTTGGCATCTTTTCCCTCATCTTTGCCAGTCTGTCCCACGGATCCTCCTTCAAGAACCGGTAGGCAACATCAAATGTGGCCCCTCCCCACATTTCTACAGAAAAGAGTTCGGATAGAAGGTGAGCTGTGGGTTCAGCAGCCTGGACGAGATCGCGGCTTCGGATACGGGTGGCCAACAGAGATTGATGCGCATCACGGAAGGTAGTATCTGTGATCAGGACCTTTTCCTGATTCCTGACCCATTCTGCCAGTCCATCGGGTCCCTGTTCATCGAGGATCTGTTTAGTGCCTAACGGGACTGTTTCGTCCACTGGCACGGCGGGAATCCTCGGATCGGGTTCGACAGGTTTTTTCGTCTTTTCTATGCCAGGAAATCCGTTGACTGTAACCGTTCCTATATAAGTTAGCATTTTGGTACCTCGGTCCTTGCTCTCAGGAAAAGAGAACAGTTCAGGGGCACTGTCAAGAAAAGAAGTATCATACTCACCTGTTATAAACCGTTCGTGCTGCATGACGTTTATTAAAAATGGGATATTTGTTTTAATTCCGCGAATCCTGAATTCCTTCAAGTTTCTGACCATTTTTGCTGCAGCCTGTTCAAATGTCATTGCCTGTGTTGACAGCTTCACTAGGAGGGAATCGTAATAAGGAGTAATGACAGCTCCCTGAAACCCATTTCCTGCATCCATACGGACGCCAAATCCTCCACCTGTCCGGAAAGCCATGATTTTTCCGGTATCAGGCATAAAATTATTCAGCGGATCCTCTGTCGTTACTCTCGCCTGGATAGCATATCCATTCATCTTGATGTCTTCTTGTTTCGGAATTTGGACATTTTCCCCATGGAGTGAATGCCCCTCGGCAATCAAAATCTGCGACTGGACAATATCGATTCCCGTAATCATTTCCGTAATGGTATGTTCCACCTGGATTCTCGGGTTCACTTCAATAAAGTAGAACCGGTTTCCTTCGACGAGGAATTCGACCGTTCCCGCATTGAGGTAGTCCACATTTTTCATAAGCTGGACAGCAGCTCCGCAGATCCTCTCCCTCATCTCCTCATTGAGTGATACACACGGGGCAGTCTCTACCACTTTCTGGTGTCGCCTCTGGACAGAACAGTCGCGTTCAAACAAGTGAACGATGTTCCCGTGAGTGTCTCCAAGGATTTGCACCTCAATGTGCTTCGGGTTTTCAATGAACTTCTCCACATAGACTTCATCATCACCAAAGGCTGCCTTCGCTTCAGACTTTGCCCGTTCATACGCCTCCTTTAACTCCCCCTTGCTTCTGACGATGCGCATGCCGCGACCGCCTCCCCCGAGGGACGCCTTGACCATAATTGGGTAACCGTATTCATTTCCGAAGGCAGCTGCTTCTTCCAGACTAGCAACCGGGCCATCACTGCCCGGAACAGCCGGTATGCCTGCCAGCACCGCCTGCTCTTTGGCTTTGACCTTATCACCGAACATATCCAAATGCTGGATTTCGGGGCCGATGAAGGTGATCCCCTCTTCGGCGCACCGTTTTGCCAGCTCAATATTTTCCGAGAGGAATCCGTAGCCCGGATGGATGGCATCAGCCTCAGACCGTTTGGCGATTTCGATGATGCCTTCGATGTCGAGATATGCATCGATCGGCTTTTTCCCTTCTCCTACCAGATAGGCCTCATCCGCCTTATAACGGTGATAGGACCCTGAGTCTTCACGGGAGTAGATTGCGACTGTACGGATTCCGAGTTCTGTGCAGGCTCGGAACACACGGATCGCAATTTCCCCGCGATTGGCAACTAATACTTTGTTAATCTTTGTCATGTAAGCTCTCTCCCCTTCATAAACATTTATCTGTCTATTTAAGGTTCACCCATGGACGCTTATCTTGGCTGCCTTCATGTAATCTGTCAGTCCGGGGAACTGGAACAGTATTTTTAGTTTTGAACTTTTCCTCATATTGATTGAACATCGAAACGTTGGCAAGGATTCCCATCGCTATAGAAAGAACAAGGATGGAAGATCCCCCATAGCTGATAAACGGCAATGGCACTCCAGTAATCGGGATAAGTCCCGACATGCCACCCAGATTGATAAACGATTGTATTCCAATCATCCCTGATATCCCGATGGCAAGCATGCTGCCAAATGGATCACGGCTTCTTGTACTGATATAAATTCCTCGCAAAACGATGAAACTTATGCTCGTCAGAACAAATACGACCCCAAAAACCCCCAGCTCTTCAGCAATAATTGCCATGATAAAGTCAGTATGGGCTTCGGGCAAATATCCCAGCTTTTGGACACTCTGTCCCAACCCCAGGCCTTTCAATCCTCCTGACCCGATGGCCAAAAAAGAGTTTACCAATTGAAAGCCTTCGTTTTGTCCTGTTCCAAACGGGTCCAAAAACCCATAGATTCGACCAAGCCGATTGTCAGTGAAGATCTTATCGGACTTTAATATGACAATCGGAGCAAGAACGGCTGCCAAAAGCAAGCCCAGCAAGCTCAGTTTAAATATAGTCTTCAGTCGCATGCCTGAGCACATGATGATCATCATACCGATGAGAAAGGTGATGAACGCTGTCCCATTATCTGGTTCCATGGCGATTAGAAAACAAACAAAAATAAGGAATATCAATGGAGGCAGTACGCCTTTATCAAGTTGATTTATGTATGCCTGTTTCTTGGAGTATACAGCAGATAAATAAACGATTACGCTCAGCTTGGCAAATTCTGAAGGCTGGATTTTCCTGGTACCAAGCTGAATCCAGCTTTGGGCATTATTTGTTGCATGTCCAAATATATCCACAGCGAGCAACCCGAAAATTGCAGCTATAGTAATAAAAACTAGAAATTTTTTACTTTTAAATGCTTTATATGGAAATAGGGCAAAAAATAAAAAAAACAGAAACCCTATTGCCAAATTGATTTTTTGCTTTTGGTAAAAGAAATCCGCTGGATACCCATAATATTGAACGGCCATCACCATACTTGCACTGTAAATCATAATCAATCCAAAGAGGCAAAGAAGCAAATAAACTGTGATGATTGAGTAATCATATGATTTCAAGATTTTTTTAAACATATTATTCATCCAATCTATCATTCAGATTTCGCAGGGAGCATGGATAACAGTTTACTATCTATCTGTAAACTATAAAACTTCCTGTCTTTAGAGTTGGATTGGGCCATTCAATTAGACGAAAAAACTCAAACAATTACAAACGAACTGTTTGAGCTTAACTGTCAGCGAGACGTATGCAACTTGCACTTTTTCATTTTTCACTTTGAGTAAATGCTTCGTGAAGCGCAGACAGTTTCCTTTCCAATGAAAAAATCAACTCTTTCCCGTCCTTTTCGTCGACCAGACCGAGACGGACGGCAAAATCTATCTCACGAGAAAAGCCAAACATTTGTGTATCAAGAACTTCCTCGTATAAAGGACATTGAGGCATTGTTAAGTTGTCCATTTGCACCTGAATCAAACGCAATATTTTCTCTGCGTCTGCCTTCAAAAGAGCATAGGCTTTTTCCCGATGATTCAGCTTTATATCAGACACCACATTTAATCCCCCTATCTCCGGACAAATAGACAATACTATCTGTAAATTTTAACCCTATTACTATGAAATTGCAAGGGATTGCCCATTAATTTTGTCTTTATAATATCGAAGTTAAGAGTATTTCTAAAATCTGAAGAGTTTCCCGGCAAAGTTAAGAGTATTTCTAAAATCTGAAGAGTTTCCCGGCAAAGGTAAGAGTATTTCCTAATTCCGAAGAGTTTCCCGGCAAAGTTAAGAGTATTTCCTAATTCCGAAGAGTTTCCCGGCAAAGTTAAGAGTATTTCCTAATTCCGAAGAGTTTCCCGGAAAAGGTAAGAGTATTTCCTAATTCCAAAGAGTTTCCTGACAAAAGTTAAGAGTATTTCTAAAATCTGAAGAGTATCCCTACAAAGTTAAGAGTGTTGCATCATTTTCCTTCAAACTTTTAATTTCATTTTTTTAGAGTTATACTAACTGGAGTGGA
The DNA here is from genome assembly GCF_000374565.1 of Siminovitchia fordii DSM 16014 = CIP 108821. Lineage (GTDB taxonomy): Bacteria > Bacillota > Bacilli > Bacillales > Bacillaceae_C > Siminovitchia > Siminovitchia fordii. The sequence continues at coordinate 446,666 of NZ_KB894685.1, forward strand.
TAAGGAGGTTATTGCATGAATACAATCATGCCCATTAAGGGGAAAGTAAAGTTTCCAATCACATTAGACGCCGGAGTATGGATCTTTGATGATCGGCGGATTGATTTGAATACATATTTCACAGAAGAAAAAAAAGATAAAGATCCTGATGAAATAGAATTTACAGTCGCTTCAAAGCATTGGGACAGGGTCATCAAAGAAGGGGCTGTGTCGCCGCCAACGCTTAAGTCGGAGCGTCAATTTGAAAAAGTAAAGGTATTGACCGGTTCATTCGGAATAGCGTTAAAACCGTTCTTGGAAAATGCCGAACCGGAACCAGGGACATCCGAGCTTGTCATTGAAACATCATCCGGCGAATTTTCTGTACCGCTGGAAGAAGGCAAAGATTTGATTCTTGCTTTTTCAAAAAATGGCAAACCTCTCCGAGAAGATGGGCCTGTCCATATCTTATACCCTGATGGCTCCAATAAAGAAAACCCCATAAAGAATGTAAAGGGGTTCCGAGTGCAATAGAGTTAAAGCAGGCGTTATGGACGCCTGTTTTTTTATGATGTAATGCAAAAACTGCATGTTTCTATAAAATATCTGCTGCGAGCTGTGCCAGATCAGATCTCTCCCCTTTGACAAGCTTAATATGACCGGCTGCACTCTGCTCTTTGAATTTTTCCAAAACATACGTCAATCCGTTATTATATTCATCCAGATAAGGATGATCAATTTGTTGCGGATCTCCCATCAACACAATTTTACTTCCTTCCCCCACCCTTGTTAAGATAGTTTTCACTTCGTGCTTTGTAAGATTCTGGGCTTCATCTATGATAATGAATTGCTCCGGGATGCTCCGTCCCCTTATATATGTCAGCGCTTCGACTTCAATGGAACCCATCCCTGCCAGGATTGAATCCAGTTCACCTGGTTTTTTCGTGTTGAATAAATATTCAAGGTTATCATATATCGGCTGCATCCACGGCCTTAACTTCTCCTGCTTCTCACCCGGCAGGTAGCCGATGTCCTTTCCGACCGGGACGATCGGCCGTGCCACAAGCAGTTTTTTATATTTTTTCATATCTTCAGTCTGCATTAATCCGGCTGCCAGAGTCAATAGAGTCTTCCCAGTACCGGCTTTTCCAATCATCGTGACTAGTTGAATATCCTGGCGAAAAAGCAGCTCCGCTGCCATCGTCTGCTGGACATTTCTCGGCTTGATTCCCCATATGGAGTCAAAATGGGTTATCAATTTTTTGATCATGGTTCCTGTTTCATCAACAATACCAAGCCCTGACGATGAACTTCCAAGCTCATCTTTCATGATGATAAATTGATTTGGATAAAGCGGTTTGCCGTTCACAATATCCAAGCTTGAAATTTCTCCTGTTTCATAAAAAATCCTTAATAAGTCGATATTCACAAAAACTTCTTGGGCCCCGGTATATAAATGGTCTACTTCAACTACACGATCATTTAAAAAGTCTTCTGCCTGAAGTCCAAGGGCATCCGCCTTTACTCGCAACAGAGCATCTTTGCTGACGATAATGACCGGCTTTCCATTCTTTTTCTTTTCTTCCTCCTGGGCGATGTTTTTTGCCACCGCCAGAATCCGGTTGTCATTTGTCTTCTCTAAGAAAATCTCCTGAAGCTGGTGAAATGATCTGTGGTTAAGTTCGATTCTTAGGGTCCCTCCATTATCCAAGGCTATCCTTTCGTGAAGTTTTCCGGTCTGCCTGAAGCCGTCTATCAATTTGGAAACATGCCTTGCATTCCTGCCGATCTCGTTCACATACCTCTTCTTTGAGTCCAGTTCTTCCAGCACAACCGCCGGAATTACAATCTCATTGTCCTGGAACGAAAAAACGGCATTCGGATCTTGCAACAAGACATTCGTATCTAAAACGTAAATTTTCGTCAAATTGATGCCTCCTGCTCCTTTTTAATATCATATGATGCTGTAGATCGGCCGGTTCCATTAGAAAAATGTCGTAGAGGGACAGCTCTTTGTCTGAAATATATGTACTTGTGCATAAACTTAGAAGCTTTATTGCACAATATAAAAATAATGATAAATGGCAATAAACAGGAGGAAACCATATTGAAAAAAGCAGCATTCGTTTTTGTCATTCTCATGCTCGGAGCCTGCGGACAGATCGATGAACAACAAAACGATAAAAGTGATGGAGGTAATCCTTCACTGCAAAATACAAAATCCGAAATTAGCCGTCAGGATAACACAGGAAACAGCGATGAAGAACGGGCTGATTACTTGGCCGAGCTTGCTTCCAACATCCCCCATGTGAAAAATGCAACGGCAGTAGTAGCCGGCGAATACGCAATTATCGGCATAGATGTAGATAAAGACTTGGACCGTTCCAAAGTGGGTTCGATCAAATATTCAGTTTCTGAAAGCATCAAACATGATCCTGCAGGGGCCGGAGCTGTCGTGGTCGCCGATCCTGATATAAATGCCAGGCTCAAGGAAATAAAAGACGATATGTCAGAAGGCAGACCGATTCAAGGGATCATAAATGAATTGGCTGATATCACAGGAAGGCTGGTTCCTGAACTGCCTCCTCGGGAAAATGACAAAAACCCTCAGGAAGTCCCTCAAAAGCAGGATGAGGAAATGGACAAGCAGGACTCCCGTCAAATCAAAAAGGAACAGAATAAGCAATCCACGGAATGATAACAGACCGTGAGACACCTGATTATTATTAGTGAATTAATCATGTAAGAAATAGACCATAACATGGTATAATGGTTTGTAAACAGAACATTATCCAGAGGTGGTCGGAATGAAAGTGCAATGCGTCATTTGCGATACACAGCACGAATTAGAAAATGACACACCCCTTGCAAAAAAATTAAGGAACAGGCCGATTCATACTTATATGTGCGATGAGTGCCATAAAAGGATTGAAGAGAAAACAAAAGCACGTCTTGCAAGCGGGCAGTTTCAGCTATACAGTTTTAAAGGGAAAGAAAAAGATTTTTAATATGAGCAGCACAAGCGCTTTGCGACATTGCAAAGAAGAGTAACAGGAGGGTTTATCGACGTACAGACAGAGCAGAAATTTACTGGGGTTTGTTTCGTTCTCAAGAAGCCAGAAATGGCCTTAACAAAAATGAAGCAAAAACGGCATCGATAGAGCCGATGTTGATTTATATCAAAGGCTGGACTCACTTCGTTAGGCACCGGCCTCCTCGAACTTACACGCCCTGTTCGACTGCTGGTTTAAGCCAGCTGCAACTTACTCCCGCTTCGCCTGCACTCAAAACGTCCTGTCAGTGGAACTTGTCAAATCTAAATGTGGCAGAAATGTTAATCACAATCTAATGTTTTCTCAACAAAAAAACCTAAAGCCATTTGGCTTTAGGTCTTTTAATTATTGAATGTCCCTGATTTTTTCTCCCTGTTCAACCTGATCTTATAAATAATCAATATGAGCGCTGCCACAACAAGCCCTTCTGCAATCGGAAGAAAAATACCAAGAAATGTGAGTAACGTACAGCCGATAAACAGAAAGATATAAATAATAGCCGATTTTAACAATGGCAGCTTTTTCGCAAATCCAAGTTTATAAACGAGGATGCATAGTGCTAATATTGTCAAAAATAAAATCCAATTTGCTGTTTTAGCATTTTGTGTCTGCAGATAATAAAACTTAAAAAATGGAGAAAATCTATCGATTGCAGCTTGGTCCGCTTTCGTCATGCCCAAGACGAAGATCAGACTAAAGATAAAGTTCATTCAGGCTACCTCCCATGTCTTAGAAAGGGATTCCTTTGATCAAAGGAATCCCCCATAAGCATACCATATTTAAGGGAGTGCTAGAAAAAAATTAGGCAAATTTTTTCTTTTTGGCCGCTTTTTCTCGTTCATTTTTGTTCAAAATTGTCTTACGTAAGCGAATGGACTCAGGAGTCACTTCGCATAGTTCATCATCATTCAAATATTCAAGGGATTCTTCCAAAGACATAATCCTCGGCCTCTTGATAACAGACGTCTGGTCTTTTGTAGCCGACCTGACATTCGTTGCATGCTTCGTTTTCGTAATATTAACAGCCAAATCATTATCGCGCGAATGCTCGCCGACAATCATCCCTTCATAAATTTCCGTACCGGGTTCAACAAATATCGTTCCACGGTCTTCCACATGCATGATGCCGTAGGTCGTAGTCTTTCCGCTTTCCATCGAAACAAGTACTCCTTGATGCCTTCCTCCGATCTGACCGGAAGCCATTGGCTGGTAGCTGTCAAAAGTGTGGTTCAAAATACCATAGCCCCTTGTCAGGGACATGAACTCTGTTGTATATCCGATCAATCCTCTTGCAGGAACATGGAAAATCAAACGAACCTGACCCTTTCCGTTATTGATCATGTCGAGCATCGTCCCTTTGCGGGAACCAAGGGATTCTATGATGCTTCCAGTGTATTCTTCCGGAGTGTCAATTTGAACATGTTCAATAGGCTCACATAGTACACCATCAATCTCTTTGACGATGACTTGCGGCTTTGACACTTGAAGTTCAAAACCCTCACGACGCATATTCTCGATTAAAATGGACAGGTGGAGTTCGCCTCTTCCCGAAACAATCCACGCATCCGGTGAATCAGTGTCTTCAACGCGGAGACTTACATCCGTTTCTAGCTGTGTTTTAAGCCTTTCCTCAATTTTTCTTGCTGTTACAAATTTACCCTCTCTGCCGGCAAAGGGGCTGTTGTTGACCAAAAATGTCATTTGAAGGGTAGGTTCATCAATCTTAAGCAGTGGCAGGGGTTCCTGATGATCGACTGGACACAGTGTTTCACCAACATTTATATCCTCCATTCCGGAAACTGCGACAATGTCCCCTGTAAAAGCCTCTTCTATTTCCATTCTTTTTAGGCCAAAGAAACCGAACAGCTTGGTTACCCGAAACTGTTTCACACTCCCATCCTGCTTCATAAGGGCGACCTGCTGGCCCACTTTGATAGTTCCTCGGAAAATGCGGCCAATTCCAACCCGGCCGACGTATTTATCATAATCTAAAAGGGATACTTGCAGTTGAAGAGGTTCTTCCCTATTTTCCACCGGTGCCGGGATGTGTGTCAAAATCGTCTCATATAATACTTCCATATTGTCTTCTTGATGATCCGGCACTTTACTTGCCGTTCCATTAATCCCTGAAGCATAAATGACCGGGAACTCCAATTGATCATCATTGGCGTCAAGCTCTATGAACAGTTCCAGAACCTCATCCACGACTTCTTCAGGACGGGCGAAATCACGGTCAATCTTGTTGACCACAACAATTGGTGTCAAGTTCTGTTCCAACGCTTTTTTTAATACAAAGCGAGTTTGGGGCATACATCCTTCATATGCATCCACTACCAGAAGTACACCGTCAACCATTTTTAAAATCCGTTCTACTTCTCCCCCGAAATCGGCATGTCCCGGTGTGTCCATGATATTGATCCTTGTATCTTTATATTGAATGGCGGTGTTTTTGGCCAAAATCGTAATACCGCGTTCACGTTCCAAATCATTTGAGTCCATTACCCGATCTTCGACATGCTCGTTTGTCCGGAATGTACCGGATTGTCTTAGAAGCTGGTCGACCAAAGTCGTCTTGCCATGGTCAACGTGAGCGATGATCGCAATATTCCTTATATCGTTTCTTGTATTCAAAGTAGTTCCTCCTGCCTGTCTATCAGCGAATGCTGGCATATAACTTAACAATTATACCACATTAGTAGCCAAGCCGATATTTTTTTTGTACAATTAGTTAATGGATAAGGAGGGCGAGCAGCGTGAATGGCATTAAGTGGAACTTTCTTTTTTTAGCCATATTAGCGGCCTTTTCCATCGTAGGGATGGGTTTTTCCCTCGGTGTAAGAAGCCTGATAGGGATGATTGTCTGTTTCATCATTTTGATTTCTGTTATGGGCTATGGCTTCGCAACAAAGAAAAAGTATAGGGAATCCGGCAAATTATAAACACTCCATGGTCATATGATTGCACATCTTATAAGAATCATACAGAAACGGTCCAGTTGTCATGACTGGACCGTTTCTTAATTTAGATGCCTTTAGACAAATATTTTTGAATGATTATTTCATGGAGTCCGGGTTTTGCCACAACAATCGGATTTTTCCCCAAAATATTTAGCGGTTCCCCTTTCAAATTTGTCACTTTCCCGCCAACTTCCTCAACAATAATTTTTCCCCCGGCAAAGTCCCACGGCGAAAGCCGCATTGTTATGTAGGCATCGAGCCTTCCAGTAGCAACAAATACAAACTCAAGTGCTGCCGAACCATAGGATCGGGTTCCTCTTGCATCGTTCACAAGTGGAATAAGTGATGTTTTCGGATCAATCAACCTGTTGGAAATTAGCCACGTTGAATTGATCCCTATCAACGCTTTTTCAACAGGCACCTCATCTAACGGCGGCAGCTTCTTTTCATTCCAATAGGCGCCTTCACCTGCTTTAGCATGGTACAACTCCTGATACACAACATCATATACATATCCCAACATAGGGCTTCCATTTTCATAAATACCGATGGAGATCATGAAATTTCTCTGCTGGTGAACAAAATTGGTGGTGCCGTCGATTGGATCTATAATCCAAATGATCCCCGATAACCCTGCCAGGTCATCTCCAAAACCTTCTTCACCTAAAATATGGTGATCTGAAAATGTTTCCCTGATTTTTTTTGTAAAAAACTGTTCCGTTTCTTGATCGATATTCGTTACTAGGTCATCCGGGTTCGATTTTGTCATAACTTCAGGTGCGGTTGCAAAAGATGAGATAATCCTTTTGCCAGCCTCCTGTAGCCATGCTTTGGCATGTTTATCTATCAATGTCCAATTTGCCATTGTCATCCTCCGATCAGTCTTTCCTTCTTCATTACTCAGCTTATTGAATATCCATTATCTTTTCAAGTGTATAAGGAGAGCGGACTATAATATTTTGGAATCCGGCACCAAAAGACGAACTCTTTCATATCAATAAACCTGAAAAGAGTTCGTCATTAGAATCTGTTATTCTGTTCATCTGCATCCATTTACAAGGCTTCCATTTTTATCAATTCAGCACGGATTCTTTCCAATTTTCGTTTTGCTTTTGTCTTCATTTCTTCGTTATTTTCTTGCATCGCATCAAACAGGACAGCGAGTTCATAGTTTAATTCGAGGTGAAGGACAGCAAGCTTCTGTTTATCCACTGACTTCTTTCGATAAGCGTTGACGACTTGCTTCATTACAAACACTCCTTCCGAGATTAGTGTGCAAGTGCTTACCTTATCATTCGCTTACTTTATCGTATGTTGCCGACTGATTGCCGGTAACAAAATTGTGCACATACCTAAGATGGTTACGAATGAGTTCTGCTTTAGTCATTAAGTACCCGCTTGTCGATACATATAAACTCATGTTGGTCCATGTCTGATGACTCCATTTTGCCTATATCCGAATTTTTTCTTCCGGAGCGGCCTGTTTCATTTTTTGAACAACATTATATGCTGAATAGCCGCTTACCTCTTCAAATTCATTGCAAATATTTTTTTCATCTGCTTTTCCCGGTACAATCTCTTTAAAACGTCGATACGCCTCAATTAGCACACTTCTTTCAATGCCTTTCTCATATGCTTTTTCTATTGATTGAAAAAAGTGGATGACGTCCACAATTTCTTCAGTAGACCAATGATGGGAAATCGGATATTGATAGTCCATTAATTATCCCTCCATTTCACTCGAATTTCTTCAGCTTCCTTTATCATCATTTTGATAAGCTCGTCTACACTCAATAACTTGTTTATCAGACCTACCGCCTGACCTGCCCACCCGAATCCTTGCTCCGGCTTACCTTCATAAATATATTTTTTGTTTGCTTCCCCGCTGATATACCTCTTCAATTCATCGTAACCGGCACCCGCTTCTTCGAGTTCGATAATCTTTTTTGACAGAGGAGTCGAAATTACGCGCCCAGGTGCTTTAAGTGTTCTTTTGATGATTTCTGTATCTGTTTCGGATCCGTCAATAATGGCCTGCTTATACTGGCTTGAGGCATGAATACATTCCTTGGTGGCAATGAACCTCGTTCCCATTTCTATCCCTTCTGCCCCAAGACTGATAGCTGCCATAAGTCCCCTGCCGTCGGCTATCCCGCCGGAAGCTATTACTGGGATTTTAACAGCGTCGACAACGGACGGGATAAGGACAAAAGTACCGGTATCTTCCCTGCCAATATGTCCTCCACCTTCCTGGCCAACCACCATGACAGCATCTGCCCCCAGTTCTTCTGCCTTTATTGCCTGGCGCTTTGCTGCAACAAGAACAAGTTTCTTTACATCTACACTTTCAAGTTCTTTAAAAAATCCCGTTGGGTTTCCCCCAGTAACTGATACTACCTGTACCCCCTCTTCAAGTGCGGCTTCCAACATATGTTCAAAAGGACGTCCGTGCTGGCCAATGGCAAAATTGACGCCAAAGGGATTATCGGTCATGGCTTTTGTTTTCCTTATTTCTTCTTTCAACTCTTCTGGATTTGAAAGGGACATGGCTGTTATTTGGCCGAGTCCTCCGGCATTTGATACCGCTGATGCCAACTCGGAATAGGCCAGGTAGGCCAATCCACCCTGAATAATCGGATACTTGATATTGAGTAAATCTGTTACTCGCGTTTTCCAATTTGCCATTTCTTATAACTCTCCTTTGTCAAATTGATTAGAGCCGCAACTCTGGTTGATAAAAAATAAAAGGAGCGCCCCATCCGGGATTCTCCTTCTTTACCATCAGTTTTCATCTGTCTTTTCATTACATTCACAGCAGCAGGAATACAACTTTGTCACTTTTTCATCCTCAAAGTAATCGATAGTAGAATTGCATTCCTGGCAGATGATGATCCCCATAATCTCCATCCCTTCCCTGCGAACAGACTTGAAAATGTATTCATTAAAGTCATAATAATATAACACATATCATTTATCAAGCCCATTTTGTATGTCACAATCAAAGTAGCAGAGTCTATTCCGATTCAGAATCAATTAAAGCCGGGTCAAGAAGTTCATATCCCTTATCACGCAAGCCAATAACAATTCTTTCCAAGCCGTCATTCGTCCATTCACGGTCATGCATAAGCAAATTGGCACCGTCCTGAAGCTGTGGTGCATTAACCATAATGTCCGCTATGGCGTCTCCTGTCATATACTCTTTCTCCCAATCATAGCCATATGTCCAATTCATCAGCAGCATGTTCTCATCTGTAGCAATCTGGCTGCTGTATTCTGTGTTCTTGCCAAAAGGAGCACGGAAAAACTTCGGCTTTTCTCCTATGATTTTTTCAACTGCTTCATTTACAGACAGTATCTCTTCCTTTTGTTTTGCTTCTGAAAGGGTAGTCAAATCGCTATGCGAATATGTATGGTTTCCGATCATAAATCCGAGTTCATGTATCTCTTTGATGACTTTTTCTTTTTCAGGAGAATTGATCAAATGTCCATTGACGAAAAAAATAGCAGGCGCATTGAGCTTTTTCAAGGTTTTGGCCATTTCCAAGGCATGTTCATCAGGAGCATCATCAATGGTTAATAGTGCGACTTTAGGGTTCGCCTCCCCAATCGGCTCCAAAGCAAATGTGTTTTGATTCAATTTATATTCCGGAGAAACGGAGATTTCCTCCTCCTGCTTTGCACTTTCCACTTTTTCCTGTTCCTCTTCCTTCTTCTCTGCCTCCTGGTTGTGATTCCTGGCTTCCTTCTTGACTGGCTCAGCCCCAGACTGCTTGTCCTCAAGAGCCGATTTCTCCGCACTGCAAGCAGCCAGAAGTAGGATTGCCGCTGTCATGGTGAATAACTTCCTCATTAATCATGTTCTCCTCTCAAATCAATAAAAATATGAACTTACTCTATTATAACTTTTTTCACTTTAATAGATATTTAATCATCGCCATTTAAAAAAAAGCCGATCTGTATAAGGTATTCAAGAACAGATGAATCCCGGCATAAGCACCCAAACTTACCATAGTAATGAAAATAGTAGTCTTATTGGATTTGACTATCATTCTTGCAAGCAAAAAGGCAAGATAAAAAAACACCGAAAACAAAATGACCTTAGCAAGAATATGGTCACGCCCCGACAGCCATTCAACGAGTGTAAAGCCGCTCCAGACCATCAACTGCAATATGAGTGCCACATATTTTTTCATGGACATGTCACCAACTTTGCGGATATAAAATGCTCCTATAATAATAATATGCACTTCCAAGAAAAATTTAAACCTTTCATATGAAAAACCCATGAAACTTCAACGTGAAGTTCCATGGGTTGTTATAAAAAATCATTATTTGATGATATGAATCGGCGTTCCTAAAGCAACTTCTGCTGCTTCCATCGTCATTTCTCCCAATGTCGGATGTGCATGGATGGTCATTGCCACATCTTCCGCTGTCATGCCTGCCTCGATGGCAAGCCCGATTTCAGCAATCATATCGGAAGCATTGGCTCCTGCAATCTGTCCACCAATGATTAAACCGTCCTCTTTGCGTGTAATCAACTTGACAAATCCATCTGTTTCATTGAGCGCCAATGCACGGCCGTTTGCAGCAAACGGAAATCTGGCTGCTTCAATTTCAATGCCTTCTTCTTTTGCTTGTTGTTCGGAATATCCGACAGATGCTAATTCAGGCTCTGAAAAGACGACTGCCGGTATGCCTATATAATCGACTTCAGAGGATTGTCCCGCAATGACTTCTGCAGCAATTTTACCTTCATAAGAAGCTTTGTGTGCAAGTTTAGGTCCATCGACAATATCACCGATCGCAAAGATGCTTGGAACATTTGATCTGAGCTGTTTGTCGACTTCGATAAGCCCTTTATCATCTATTTTAACCCCGACTTGTTCAAGGCCGAGCTCGTCTGTATTAGGCTTTCTTCCTACTGTCACCAAAACATAATCCGCTTCTATGGTTTGCTCTTCACCTTTGGCAGAATACGTTACTTTTACTCCTTGTTCCGTCTCTTCGACGCCTTTTGCCTCTGCATTGGTAACAACATTAACATTTTTCTTTTTCAAGTTGCGTTTGACAAGAGCAGTCATTTGCTTCTCGAATCCGCCAAGAATATCTTTTGTTCCCTCAATGATCGTCACTTCAGTACCGAAATTCGCATAAGTAGACCCTAGTTCGACACCGACATAACCTCCACCGATTACTACCAGGCGTTTTGGAAGCTCGTCAAGGTTGAGCGCCCCTGTTGAATCGAGGATGCGTTTTGAATATTTAAAGCCTGGAATCTCAACAGGACGGGATCCGGTTGCGATAATGGCATGCTTGAATGTGTATGTTTGTGCGGAGTTTTCATCCATCACACGAATGCTGTTTTCATCGACGAAATAGGCTTCGCCTTTTACAATGTCGACCTTATTTCCTTTTAATAGCCCTTCGACACCGCCGGTAAGTTTATTTACTACTCCGGATTTCCATTCTTGGACTTTACCAAAGTCAAGGGTAACATTTTCCGCTTTGATTCCGATGTCTTCAGAGTTCTGGGCTTCGTGGAAACGGTGGGAAGCTGAAATTAGAGCCTTTGAAGGAATACATCCTACATTCAGGCAAACTCCTCCCAATTCCCCCTTCTCAACAATCGTCACTTTTTGACCAAGCTGTGCTGCCCGAATTGCAGCCACATAACCGCCAGGTCCGGCACCAATTACAATCGTGTCTGTCTCAATTGGAAAATCTCCTACTACCATACTTTACGCCTCCATTAGTAAAAGTTCGGGATCACTTAACAGCCTCTTGATGTGATTTAATGCCTGTTGTGCAGTAGCGCCGTCAATAATCCGATGATCAAAGCTCAATGATAATGCTAACACAGGTGCGGCAACAATTTCACCATTTTTCACTACCGGTTTTTCCGCGATTCGTCCGATTCCAAGAATGGCAGTTTCCGGGTGATTGATGACCGGTGTGAACCACTGGCCGCCGGCGGAACCGATATTCGTGATTGTGCAGGAACCGCCACTCATTTCATTCGGGCTTAATTTTCCTGTTCTAGCTTTATCTGCCAATTCATTGATTTCTTTTGAAATTGTAAAAACTGATTTGGAGTCCGCGCGCTTGACAACCGGAACAAGCAAACCTCTTTCCGTATCAGCAGCAATTCCAATATTGTAGTAATGCTTTTGAATGATTTCCTCTTTTTCATCATCCACAGATGTGTTCAATGCAGGATATTCACGTAGTGCACTTACCAATGCTTTTACCACGTATGGAAGATAAGTAAGCTTGATATCCTTTTCTGCCGCAATCCCTTTGAACTTCTTACGGTGTGCAACGAGTTCTGTTACATCGACTTCATCCATGAGAGTAACATGTGGTGCGGTATGTTTAGAGTTGACCATCGCCTTTGCGATCGCCTTTCTGATGCCATTCATTTTCTCTCTTGTTTCTGGATAGTCGCCTTCTGGAACAACAGGAGCTTTCTTCTGCTGTTTCTCCTCTTGTTTCGGTGTTTCCTGCGCTTCGGCTGAGACTTCTTTTTTAGCTGGAGCTTTTAAGTATTCATCGATGTCAGACTTTAAAATCCGTCCATTTTTTCCAGAACCGTTGACTCCTTGGATGTTCACATTTTTCTCACGTGCATATTTTCTGACTGAAGGCATGGCAATAACTCTTTTGTCTGAAGCTTCTTCCTCTTTCACTTCAGGCTGATCTCCGGCTCCGGTCGTCTTTTTCTCCTGCTCAGCCTCTACCTTTACTTCCTCTTTATCGATATCTTGACCTGATTCAGCTGCTGATTGAACATCTGCCTCTGTTTCATCTTCACCATGGCTTCCTTTAAATTGAAGGTCTTCATATCCAGGTGCATCAAACTTGATAAGCACGTCACCGACGACAGCCGTCTCACCTTCTTGAACTAGAATCTCTTCGACTGTTCCGGCAACTGGAGAAGGTATTTCAACCACTGCCTTATCATTTTGAACTTCACATAAAACATCATCTTCTTCTACTTTTTTGCCTGGTTCAACGAACCATTTCACAATCTCGCCTTCGTGAATTCCTTCACCGATGTCAGGCAGCCTAAATTGAAATGACAATGTATTTCACCCTCCTGTTAAACGTTATTTCGTCCAGCGCCTATCGACTAGCAGACTTCGCGCCTCCTCCTACGATAAGTCAACCTTTATCTCTCCGGAGACACTTCAGTCTGTACGTCGATGAACAGGCGCTCGCGCTTTTGTTTTTAAAATTCAAGCACTTTTTTTGCAGTTTCCATTATATCCTTGTGGTTCGGAAGCCAAACCGGTTCCGCCTGTGAGAAAGGATATACTGTATCCGGAGCTGTTACCCTGAGAACCGGGGCGTCAAGACTCAAAATGGCACGATCATTGATTTCCGCCACAACATTCGCTGCAATTCCCGCTTGTTTCTGAGCTTCCTGGACAACAATTGCCCGATTTGTTTTTTCTACTGATTTGATGATCGTTTCTATATCAAGCGGACTGATTGTGCGAAGATCGATTACCTCAACAGAGTGACCTTCTTTTTCTAGTGCCTCAGCCGCTTTTATGGAGTCATGTACCATGGCACCGTATGTGATGATCGACAGGTCTTTCCCTTCACGTTTCACCTCTGCCTTTCCAAGCGGAAGTGTGTATTCCTCTTCAGGAACCTCCTGCCTGAAAGAGCGGTAAAGTTTCATGTGTTCCAGGAAAATGACCGGATCATTGTCACGGATGGCAGAGATCAGCAAGCCCTTCGCATCATACGGTGTTGAGGGTATAACCACTTTCAACCCCGGCTGCTGAGCCATTAAACCCTCTAAGCTGTCTGCATGCAGTTCAGGGGTATGAACGCCGCCTCCAAAAGGCGAACGGATCGTAATCGGCGCATGATAAGAGCCCCCTGTCCGATAACGCCAGCGTGCCATTTGTCCGCTGATGGAGTCCATCACTTCATAGACAAACCCGAAAAACTGGATTTCCGGAACCGGGCGGAACCCCTGAGTCGCAAGACCGATTGCAAGACCACCAATACCGGATTCGGCTAAAGGAGTGTCAAATACACGCTCTTCTCCAAATTCTTTTTGCAACCCTTCAGTCGCGCGGAAAACGCCGCCGTTCACCCCTACGTCTTCCCCAAACACAAGGACGTTTTCATCATTGCGCAGCTCGGTGCGAAGCGCGTCAGTTATAGCTTGAATCATAGTCATTTGCGCCATGGCTTACTTCGACTCCTTCACTTTATATATTTCATACTGCTCTTGCAGATTATATGGAAGTTCTTCAAACATGTTGGAAATCAAGTCTGTTACTTTCTGCTTCGGCGTATCATCAGCTTTCTTAATCGCCTGTTTGATTTCTTCTTTCGCCTTCTCTATCACTTCGTTTTCTTTCTCTTCATTCCAAAGGCCTTTGCCCTCTAAATATTTCCTAAAACGGACAATAGGATCTTTTTTCTCCCATTCATTGTCTGTATCAGAAGTACGGTAGCGTGTTGGATCATCCCCAGCCATCGTATGAGGTCCGTATCTGTAGCAGAGAGTTTCAATTAGTGTCGGCCCTCCTCCGTTAATGGCGCGGTCCCTCGCTTCACGAACGACAGCATATACCGCAAGAGGATCCATTCCGTCGACAATAACCCCAGGAATACCGGCAGCGACAGCCTTTTGGGCAATTGTTGCAGCAGCTGTTTGCTTTTCACGCGGAGTGGAGATAGCAAACTGGTTATTCTGGACGATAAAAATTGCAGGGGCACCAAATGCACCGGCAAAGTTAATACCTTCATAGAAATCTCCCTGTGATGAACCACCATCACCCGTGTATGTAGCAGCCACAGCTTTCTTCCCTCGCTTCTTCAATCCGAGAGCTACACCTGCTGCCTGTACATATTGAGCACCAATAATGATTTGAGGCGGAATTACATTCACATCCTCGGGGATCTGGTTTCCGACAAAATGGCCTCTTGAAAACAAAAATGCTTTATATAAAGGAAGCCCTTGCCATATAATTTGCGGTACATCTCTGTATCCTGGCAGTATAAAGTCCTCTTTTTCAAGTGCAAAATGAGAAGCAATAGCAGATGCTTCCTGTCCTGCAGTCGGAGCGTAGAACCCGAGGCGTCCCTGACGGTTCAAGGAAATGGAGCGTTGATCCAAGATTCGTGTGTAGACCATCCTGCTCATAAGCTCCACCAGCTGGTCATCGGAAAGGGCAGGCATCATTTTCTCATTGACCACCTCACCCTTCTCATTTAAAACTTGTACCACTTCAAACTTCTCTTGAATGCTTTCCAGCGTTTTAACCGCATCAATTTGAGCTGCCTTCGCCTTTGAAGCCATCAAAACCACCATTCCTTCCTTAACTTTTTCTGATTTTGGCTTTATCTTTAGAATACCCTAAACGGCACGTTCAACTAATGAAAAGGTCCATTCCTATATGTTTTCCACAATTGCTATGCTAAAAACCAGCCATTCTTTTCGTATCCAAACTGTATTAATTGATTTTTGCCGTTTTGTAATACAATTTTCTATATATCTCGTTTTTTAGATTACATGACAACGCCCCTTAAGTCAACGAATATAATATTAAAAAGCATGTTACTTTTAAACTTTTTCCAATCCAAACCTTACCTGTATTATAAAAAATCACACCACTGTACTATATACAAACAAAAAAATTCAGAGGTGTTATACAACATAATCTGATTGAATACACCGTCCAGTCTGCTTATACAGCAAAAAAAGGACGATCCATTCGTCCCCTAAAGTCGTGCAGCGCTAATCATTGATGATGCCTGCCTCTTTATAAAGTTTTTCTTTCTCTTCATTAAATTCTTCTGTAAATTTGTTGAACTCTTCACTAGCCGCCAGAACCTCTTCCTGTACTTTGTTGGCAGCCTCTATCTGAGCTTCCAAGTTTTCCAGCTTCAATTCTTTGTCTTTCATCAATTCATAAATCTTACGGTCTTCTTTGATTACTTTCTTATAAGCTTCGACAAGCAGCTCGTGGCTTTCGTAACGCTGAATCATTAACTTTTGCAGTTCTTTCGCTTTTCCCCTTAACTGATCGTCCTTCAGTTTATCGATTAAATTATCGATTTTGTCGAATTCTTTTTTGGAGGCTGACATCGCTTTTTCCTCTTTGGCTAAAAGTTCCTCACGTTTATCTAAATTGGCAAGCGCCTTATCGGATAGTGAAGTGATCTCATCGAACTTTTTCATACCCAATTGCATGATGTCATCAAACAGCTTCTTTTCTTCTTCTTCCAGTTTCATCAAAGGCTTTTGCTGCTTTTCAAAGTCTTTTTCCAATACGACTGTCTCTTCAAGGCTCTTATGTATTTGCTCTTCCGGACTTCCGCATGCTGAAAGGAGAGTTGCGGATGCAAGCAATATTGCAGCTAAATGACGTTTCTTCACCGATATTCCTCCCATCAATACCATAGTTTCTACTATAAAGGGAGAAAAAGGAATTTACAACCGGCGATATTTAACTGAGAGGAATGAATGTTTATTAAGTCCTTATTTAAAGTAGGTATAATGCCATTTCATTTTAACGGACAGAGGGTCCGAGACCGAAAGCTTCAAAGCAATATTAAATACATTGCGTGTTCCTTTGTCTCTAAGTCATAAGCTATATTTTGGAACCATCGCCCCAAAAACAAGCAACCATCAAAAATTGATAAACGGAAGATCTACATGACAGCCATTGTACCGTCACAGGGAATCAGTTATTTCTAAGGCGCTTACGCATTTCTTTCTTTTAACATTTTTGGTAAACTGATTTTTACAAGATACATTTCAGGAGGAAATACGATGCTGCTTATGAAAGATATTATTCGGGATGGGCATCCCACTTTAAGAGAAGTTGCAAAAGAAGTACCGCTTCCGCCCGCTCCCGCTGACATAGAAACATTAAAGAAAATGGAGGAATTCCTAAAAAACAGCCAAGATCCGGTTATCAGTGAAAAATACGGCCTGCGCGGCGGAGTCGGGCTTGCCGCCCCCCAAATTAATGTTTCCAAGAGAATGTTTTCGATGCGTGTAACTGATGATAAAGGAAAGGAATACAATTATTCGTTCATTAATCCGAAAATTGTCAGCCATTCAGTTGAAAAATCTTATTTGTCATCAGGCGAAGGATGCCTTTCAGTTGATCGAAATATACCTGGATATGTAGTTCGGCATGCAAGAGTTACTGTAAAAGGCTATAACGCGAAAGGCGAGGAAATAAAACTTCGTTTGCGGGGCCTCCCGGCCATCGTCTTCCAGCACGAACTGGATCACTTGAACGGCGTTATGTTTTACGACCACATCGACCCAAAAAACCCATTCCAACTGAAAGAAGATGCAACTCCTATCGAAAATTAATCCGGGCCTTCCGGATTTTTTTATCGTCTAAAAACTGATGTAACGCCCAGACGATAAATAACTTATTCATCACATGAAACTACTTCTGACTCCAGAACCTGTTCAGGTTGCATTGCGCCTCTTCTTACGATAAGTCAACATCGGCTCTGACGGAGAGACGCTTGAGCGTTTTGGTCTTTCAGCGTTTCAAAAGAGTCAGCCAGAAGGCCAACTTCTTTCAACCCATTGACAATTCCATCATATTCCACATCTGTTGTAACAAAATCGGCATGTTCTTTTACTGCATCGTGTGCATTGCCCATAGCGATTCCGGTTCCCACTTCCCGCAGCATTTCTATATCATTCATGCCATCCCCGAATGCATACACATCTTCCATTTTGAACCCAAGCCTGCCAATCAATTGTTGGATACCTCTCGCTTTTGATCCACCTTTCGGAACAATGTCGAGGGAAAGTTCATGCCACCTTATAAACGATACTTCTTGAATGGAGGACAAGTATCCTGCCTCATTCTCTTTAGTAAATAGGAGAGCCTGGTAAATATCTTTCTTTGTATAAAAATCCGGATCGTAATCGGGATAAGCTAATTTCAGTGTGCTCAGGCTCTTTCTGACACGCTCACTGTTTTTGGTGTTTGTTTTTAAGGTAGCCTCATTCATGTAAACAAGTGCATGCTCATGACAGTTGGCTACTTTTTCAACATCTTTCAATACCTCACTGTTTATGGGGTTTGCAGCAATCACTTCGTTCTCAAATACTACATACTGGCCATTAAAGCAGACGTAGGAGTTGATATTGAGCTCCTTAAGCAATGATGTAATCATAAAAGGAGCTCTTCCTGTTGCAATGGCTGTATAAATGCCGTTTTCTTGCAAAGTGTGGACTGCTTCCTTTGCCGATGGAGGAAGGTTTTTATCCTCGTCCAATAACGTACCATCAATGTCGAAAAAAACGATTTTTTTCATATCCAACCACATCCAATTAATATTTTTTCCATTCATATCCATGATAGTAATCCTTTTTTTCAGCATATAATAAAACAAACAAACTTGCACAAAAGAGAATTCAGTGTTCCAAGAAGCTTTTACTTTGGACAAAAATCGGTTAAAATGGATGTAAGGAGTGATTCACCATGTTTAAGAAGCTAAGAAGGAAGCTTTTGAAACAATGGAAAGATTTGCTCAAGAAAAAGACAATTGCCTGATGATTCAAATATCGCCGTTAACAAACCCTCTTTTAATACAGAGGGCTTATTCTTTTATTATATGTTATTCTTTTATTTAAAACCAAACATGTAAAAACATGCATTAATTGCAGCTTTTTAATATAATAGAGAATATTGGAATTTGAACACGGAGCTAAGGAGAGAAAGTGATGATTTATAAAGTGTACTATCAGGACAGCTTGACGGAAATGCCTGTCCGGGAAAATACGAAAGTATTGTTTGTTGAAGCAGAAAGTGACCTCGCAGTACGTCGATATCTGAAAGACCGCCAAATCAATATCGAATTTATTCAAATGTTGGAAGGGCCTTATCTTGAATATGAAAAGAATAGTCCTGCCTTCAAATTGGAGAACGCATAGGATATGAAGTTTGTTAAAAATGATCAGACGGCAGTTTTCGCCCTGGGCGGTTTGGGTGAAATCGGCAAAAACACATATGGAGTACAATTCCAGGATGAAATTATTTTGATCGATGCGGGAATAAAATTCCCAGAAGACGAGCTTCTTGGAATAGATTATGTCATCCCCGATTACACTTATATAGTCAAAAATGAAGATAAAGTGAAGGGGCTTTTTATCACGCACGGCCACGAGGACCATATTGGGGGTATCCCTTACCTTTTGAGAGAAGTCAACATTCCTATCTATGCAGGAAAGCTTGCCATGGGCCTGATTAAAAACAAACTTGAGGAGCATGGCCTCCTAAGAAAAACCAAGCTTTGTGAAATCAAAGAAGATGATGTCATCAAATTCAGAAAGACATCTGTCTCTTTCTTCAGGACAACCCATAGTATCCCTGATTCGTATGGAATTGTGGTAAAAACTCCTCCTGGTAATATTGTTCATACAGGGGATTTCAAATTTGATTTTACCCCTGTAGGAGAACCGGCAAATTTGACTAAGATGGCGGAAATCGGAAAGGAAGGCGTTCTTTGTCTGATGTCCGACAGTACGAATGCGGAAGTTCCTCATTTTACAATGTCAGAGCGCAAGGTCGGGGCAAGCATTCAAGATATTTTCCGCAAGGTTGACGGTAGAATCATCTTTGCTACTTTTGCATCAAATATTCACAGATTACAGCAAGTCGCGGATGCGGCTGTAGCCAATGATAGAAAAATTGCTGTCTTCGGGAGAAGCATGGAAGCAGCAATCGAGATCGGCCAAGAACTGGGATACATCCGCGCTCCAAAGGATACATTCATTAATACTCAGCAGCTTAATAGGCTGCCTGCAAATAAGGTGACGATCCTTTGTACCGGAAGCCAAGGCGAACCAATGGCTGCATTGTCACGCATCGCCAATGGAACGCATCGCCAAATACAGATTCAGCCTGGGGATACTGTCGTATTTTCATCCTCGCCTATTCCAGGAAATAAAAACAGCGTCAACAGGACAATCAACCTTTTATACCGTGCTGGAGCTGACGTCATTTCAGGATCGTTAAGCAATATCCATACTTCAGGTCACGGTGGCCAGGAAGAACAGAAATTGATGCTTCGTCTCATGAAGCCAAAATTTTTCCTTCCAATCCACGGAGAATTCAGAATGCAGAAGATGCATGCACAATTGGCCGTCGACTGTGGGATTCCTGAAGAGAATTGCTTTATCATGGATAATGGAGATATCCTCGCACTCAGTTCTGATCAGGCAGATGTTGCGGGTAAAATACCGTCCGGATCTGTATATATTGATGGAAGCGGAATCGGGGATATCGGTAATATCGTCCTTCGCGACCGCCGGATTTTATCAGAAGAAGGCCTTGTCATCGTTGTTGTGTCCATTGACATGGATCAGTATAAAATTGCTGCAGGGCCGGATATCATTTCCCGTGGATTTGTCTACATGAGGGAATCCGGAGATTTGATCAATGAAGCCCAACGAATGCTCACCAAACATTTAAACAAAGTGATGGACCGCAAAACAACCCAATGGTCAGAAATTAAGAATGAAATAACGGACACATTATTACCATTCTTATATGAAAGAACAAAAAGACGCCCGATGATTTTACCAATCATCATGGAAGTATAAACAAAACCAAATAAAGTGCTGCCTGCAAATTGCGGGCGGCACTTTTTATATTTGAATTTGCTTGTCAGTTGCTAGCTCTGCGATCGTGATAAATCAATTTGCCGCGAAAGACACGGGGACTTTGGCTTGGCGTCATTCCTAACCTTCACTTTTGCATTGTGGTTATACCAAAATCCTCGAGGGTAAATCCATTCTCTCGTCGGAAAAAACTTCTAAGTCACCATCGTAGTTGCTCTCACAATCATTAGCCTTTCCGGAACTAAAAATCGACCTGTATATCGCTATTCCACTTTCGCTTTTCTTACTCAACCAAGACCTTCTTCTCAAACCGGTTGATATCTGTATCAGCCCCGATAATGATTAGAATATCGTTCAACTGAAGCGGATCATTGGCCAGTGGTGAGACGATAATTTCCTTTCCCCTTTTAATAGCTACAATATTCAAACCGTATTTTGCCCGAATATCCAACTCCACAAGCGTATACCCAGCTAAGATATCATTAACCATCACCTCGACGATACTGTACTCCTCCGAGAGTTCAAGATAATCAAGGACATTTGTCGAAACAATATAATGTGCAATCCGCCTGCCCATATCCCTTTCAGGGTGAACAACATGGTCTGCCCCGATTTTTCGAAGGACCTTTTCGTGGTAGTCATTTTGCGCTTTAACGGTTATGTGTTCAACACCTAATTCCTTCAGAATAATCGTTGTCAGGATGCTTGATTGAATATTATCTCCAATAGCAACGATGACATGATCAAAATTGCGTATGCCTAAACTTTTTAGAACATTCTCGTCCGTTGTGTCGGCAATGACTGCCTGCGTTGCTGTAGTAGCAAATTCGTTCACACGATCTTCGTTCATATCGATGGCCATCACTTCCATACCCTGTTCGGTTAGGGAACGGACAATACTCCCTCCGAAACGCCCAAGGCCGATGACCGCAAATTCTTTTTTCAATTTCATTCCTCCACTTTCGATATGATGTCATTTTAGCATACTAGAGACCATTCACACATTAAAAACAGGGAAGTAGTATGTAAAAACTTCTCTCCGGAACCTCAAAAAAAAAAGCAAATCCATCGTTATAGACGAATTTACTTTTTAATTACCCCATTTTTAAATGCATATATAACAGCCTGCGTTCTGTCTTGAACCTCCAGTTTGCTCAAAATATTACTGACATGTGTTTTAACTGTTTTTAAAGTAATAAAAAGTTCATCGGCAATTTCTTTATTTGCTTTACCTTCTGTCATCAAATTAAGGATTTCCATTTCCCGGTTTGTTAAATCATCATGGAGCGGACGCTTTGTTTCATACTGAAACTTTCTCATCATTTTATCCGTAACTTCAGGCTCTAACACTTTCCGGCCTTTAAATGCGGATCTGACAGCATCCGCAATGTCACTGGCCTTGGACGTTTTTAACATATAGCCGGCAGCACCAGCCTCCAGCGCTGGATATACTTTTTCATCATCCAAAAAGCTCGTTACTATCAATATTTTCGCCTCAGGCCATTCTTCCAGAATCATTTTTGTGGCATCTATACCGTTCATGCCCTCCATGACCAAATCCATTAAAATGATATCCGGGCGGAGCGACAAGGCAAGGTCAACTCCCTGTTTTCCATCCCCCGCCTCACCGATCACTTCTATATCCTCTTGAACAGATAAATAAGCCGAAACACCAATTCGAACCATTTCATGATCATCGACTAACAGAACTTTGATCATTCTTTTATCCTCCCTCCTGATTTGGCAGAGGAATTTTAACTTCGATGCTTGTTCCCCTTCCCGGCAAACTGACTATCTTGATATTTCCTCCAATTTCTGAAGACCTTTCCTTCATATTTGTTAATCCATAGGAACCGGCCTTTTGATCGTCCATTTTGAAGCCTTTGCCGTCATCAATCACTTTTAAAAATACGAATTGATCCACTTCCATCATATGGACTTCAAGTGTTTTTGCTTTTGCGTGTCTTAAAGTGTTTGAAACCGCCTCCTGCAATATACGGAATAAGTGATCCTCAATTCCTTTTTCCAATTGAACGTCCTGTAAGTTCCATGTTACCTTCAAAGGAAGTTTGGCTGTAAATTCGGACAAGAGTTCCTGCATGCCGTCTTTAAGGCTTTTGCCCTCCAACTGAATTGGCCTAAGATGAAGAAGCAATGCCCTCATTTCAGATTGGGCTTCATTAATGATCCCTTCGACTAAAATCCGTTGTTTTGTAGTAGCATCACTTGTTGGATCAGGACTTTGATTGATTGCTGATAAAAGCATCGTGGCAGCAAAAAGCTGCTGGCTGACAGAATCATGAAGCTCCCTTGCCAGCCGATTTCTTTCCTTGGTTAGAACCTCTTCTTTTAACTCCCTGTTCCATTTCACCCGTTCGTTGGTGAATTTTTGATACAACATCGTTTGCTCTCTTAGCCGGACCCTGATGTTTTCGATCCCTTGCCAGATTGACGGGAAATTATCGTTTTTTGCCGGCGGAATACTTACCCGGTCATAATTTCCACCTTCCAGCTCCAGAAGACTCCATTCAATCTTTTCTACTTTTTTGTCAATAGAGATTCCGACTATGTAACCGGCAATCGAACCCACCAATAAACATATGGCGAGGATAAAGAAGACATTTGGAACAAGCAAATAACTTTTTTGCATCAATGATTGATACCAATCTGTATCAACAGTAAATAAAAATATCAAAAGGACAAATAGAAAAACGAAGAGGGCCAGGGACGCAAAGTAAAATGACAATGTTCTGGCCATTTTCATGTGCGTCTCACCTCAACATCTCCGAAAACTACACTTGTTACAATTTTTATTCTCCGGGA
Source organism: Siminovitchia fordii DSM 16014 = CIP 108821 (assembly GCF_000374565.1). Taxonomy (GTDB): domain Bacteria; phylum Bacillota; class Bacilli; order Bacillales; family Bacillaceae_C; genus Siminovitchia; species Siminovitchia fordii. The sequence continues at coordinate 470,110 of NZ_KB894685.1, forward strand.
TGCTGTCTCGTCATCTCCGTCTGTATAGTAAATGACGTTGGAATTCAATAGCTCTTCTTCCTGATTGAAAATATTTAATTTGCCGCTAATTGCTGAATGATTAATGGTTACGGAAGCATCGATAGGCACAATTAGCTGTATATTACCAACTAATCCGCGTATGAGAACGACACTTTCTCCCGGTGGAAGCATAGTCATTCCCAGATCAATAATCGTATTTCCAAACCCGCACTGTATATTAATATCATCCCATTCGAATATTTCGTTGACAACCCTTCGATTTCCAGAAAGCATGTTCTTAATAAAAGGTATTTTCTTCTTGATTTTTGTCTGTTGGTTGGGCTGAATTGTATCTACGATTATTTTCTTTGGCTGATTTTTCGTTTTTGAATATTGGATAAGTGCGTAAATCGCTGCCGAAATGATGAAAATTTTAAAGACGGCCGTAGAAATGAGGGGAATAAAAACAAGTGATACCCCGATTATTAAGTACATTTTCTTTGAATCTCTAAACTTTTGGCTTTTCCAGTAATATATGATGAAACAACCTATGAGGAGAGGGACAAATAGCCTCCAATTGAGCAGAAGCTCAAGCGCCATTCCAAATCCCGCAAACAGCATGACCCAGCCAATTTTGCTGTTTCTACTAATGTTTTTCATTGGTGTCCCCCCTCATCGGTATGTTAGCCATAATAATATGTGTTCAAAAAGTTCCAATCAAAAGCTATTGGCTCGAGCAGCAGAATTTTTGAACATCCTCTTCTATTCTATCACGAGTTGTCTCTTAATTCGCCTGTATCTTGTTTATTCATTTCTTTTGCAAGCTGCTGAATACGTGCATCGAAAATGCTGATTTCATATTCATCATTTGCTTTCTTTTCCTCCCGTTCAAATAACTTTCCAACGCTCTCCATGTTTTCGGCGGGAATACCGAATTCAGTTTCCTTCAGTACCCTGTTCATTTTATTTTTCATTAATACTACATTTTCCTGCCCCATAAGCTCCAATCGTTTCATATGCATATCCTTCAGCTTTAACTTCATTTCCCGATACTTGTACTCGAGCTCCTCCAATTGGTTTACTGAATTGTTATAGGCAAGCTTCAATCGTTCTGCACGTTCCTCATATTCAGCCTGTTCACGCAATGCGATTTCTGATAAGTCCTCAGCTCCTGCTTTCAAAGCAATTTCCCCTTGTTCTTTTCTCTTTTCAGCCATTTTGTCTACATGCTGCCATTCTTTGTAAAATTCATCCCTCAAAAGCTTCTGCCTTTCAATCAGCTTTGCTGCTTTTTTCACTTCCGCTTCGCTTTCTCGCAAATATTGATTTAGAAGAGAGATGGGATTCGCCTGCTTTTGTCTCTCGGCTACGTCATAAAAGTCATCTTTTATGGCTTGTTTAATTTTTTCAAATAAAGTGTTCATTTTTCAGTCTCCTTTAATTTTCAAATTTTTGTGCGGCTTTTTTCTAGGTCTTTCCATTGGCGTTCAAAGCTCGCAAACGGATCTTGCTCTGTATCAACTTTCTCTACTTTTTCTTTTTTCCAGTTTTTATATCCGACGTACAGGACATAAATGGCCGCTATTCCTGCCAATGCCGGCAAATTGCCAAGTAAACCTGACAGCCCGATCACTCCGATAATCCCCCAAGCAATCTTTTGCCATGTGGATCTGGTTTTTAAAAATTGTTTAAGCGAATAATAAACAATGATCAGACTGATCGCCAATCCAACTATGTTTCCTAGGCTTGCAAAGGCAATTATTGCCAAAATGACAGCCAATGTGAAAGCAAGCAAGTTTTTCATTTTTTTCTCTCCTTTCATACCTGTTGACTTTATCTTAAATAATGAATCAAAATTACCAAACGACCCTAAGCCGTGTTTTTCTCTAAGACCTGAGACTGAGACACCGAAAAGTTACGAACATGCTAAATAAAAAATCCGACGCTGAACACGTCGGATTAGCACTCCTTATACCTCCTGGCCGATTTATTTCTTCCTTCCCTTCATTACATCCCCAGTCCACCCTTTTTCATGCAGCCACCAATAGATCAATCCGGTAGACAACAAAATCACTCCCCAAGCAAATCCATACCCATATTTCCAGTCAAATTCGGGCATAAATTTGAAGTTCATTCCCCAGAGCGCACCTAATACAGTAATCGGTGTGACAAGAACTGTAAATACGGTCAAAGCCTTAATAATTTCATTTCCTCGATATGTATAGACATTCATGTTAATATTCAATAGCGTTTCAATCTGGTTGTCGTAATGATAGAGAAGTTTCATTGTTCTTTCCACACGGATGACCACTTTCCGGTAAGCATCCATCTCTTCCACTTTGTCCAAATATGCCTCCTGCATGGCCAGAAGCATTTCTTCAACTGGTATTGTAAGCTGTTTTAAAAATAACATCTCCGAGCGGCATTCAAAGATTTCTTCCAGCATATTGCCGTGACTCCGTTCTCTGATCACTTTTTCAAGTCTTAACAGTTTTTCTTCAAAATCATCTATACCATCAAGGAAATTTTTTAGTACTTCCCCTATCGTCAGGAGAAAGCCCTCGATCGCATTATCACATTTTTGAAATTGCTCCAACAATACCTCTTTACCATAGTCAAAAATAGAATCTATATCCAGGTCAAATGTAATTAAAGTATCTTTTGATATATAAAAGTGTAGTAATTCGTAGGAATCTGCATTTTCAGGATTACATAGGTAATTCAACGAGCCGACAAGTGCTGTGCTTCCACCCTTTTCCACCGGCAAGATCTTTAATGAAGTCGATTGAATATTTTTGGCATTTTTCACCCAAAGGCCAAATTCCGCAGACTTGTCTTGTAGTCGTTCAATTTCATCCTCATCTTCAAAATCCAAGTCTATCCATGTCCACCCGTGTTGAAAATAATGAGCTGTTTTCTTTTCTTCGATTACCATTCACTTTACCCCTATTCTGTTTTAATCATTTTTGTATTCCCTTTTAGCGCTAAATTATTCGTTATAAAGAGAGATAGTTTAAAGCAATCAACAACAGGGAATTTTTTCAAAACGGGGGTGATTTGATGGAATTGCTTTTAATGCTTGGTTATTTCATTTTTGTTGCAGTCATTATTGAGATTTCCTCTACCTTGTTGGTGATCACCGGTTTGAAAAGAAAAGTTGCCAGATATCAGGTAATCTCTATGTTGACTAACACAGGTTTCACCACAGATGAAGCAAGATTGATCCTGGAACACCCTGTTCGCAGAAAAATCAGTGGATTCCTTATATTGTTTGGAGCATTTTCCCTCGCAGTCATCATTTCCATTCTCAGCTCCTATTTATCGGATGATATACATTTTAAACAATTGGGATTAATCCTGTGTATTGTTGGCATCACTTTATGTTTATTGAAGACGGGTCCAATTCGGAGATTTTTAAAAGAAAAACTCAATGATTCCCTCCAAGATCAATACCAACTTGACGAACTTCCTATACGGGAGGCACTTTATATGAATAAGAGCGACTTGCTGATTGATATCCCTCTTTCAGAAGAATCTCACTATGTTAATAAAAGATGGATAGATGTGTGGGACGATGACGAAGACATAAAGCTACTTTTTATCAGAAGAGGGGAAGAGGTCATCCGGCTTCATTTGGATGAAGAGCAATTGCATGAAGGAGACCTCCTGTTTGTCCTGGGGGATGAAAAAACTATTAAATATAAGTTCAGAAACGAACTTCACAGAAAAGAAAAAAACAATCATGGTATTTCAGGGTCTTAACGATTCTCTTTTTCGGTTAAATGAGTCCAGCCATCCTTTTGGATAACCTTCCCCTCTTTCATTAGCTTGCCCAACGCACGTTTGAAGGATCCTTTGCTCATTTGAAACCTTCCTTTTATATCTTCCGGCAAGCTTTTATCCCAGTATGGCATATTTCCGCCGCGGCTGACCAGGTAGCTGTATATCCTTTCCGCATCCTCATCAATGGCTTCGTGAGCCCTCGGAAGAAGCGATATGTTGATTGATCCATCTTCTTTGACACCAATCACCCTCCCTTCCACCAATTGGCCGAGACGGGGCTCTTTTACTCTTTCCGAACGATGGATAAAACCAAGATACCCCTCTTCAGTCATAATATTTGTTCCTTCGAGAAGAAGGCGGTAAACCGTTCCTTTTACATTTCTATTTAATAGTTTCTTTTCGGCGGAGATTGCCAGCCTTCGGAAATCTTCTTCGGTTCCGAGCTTTCCAAAGAGCCTGTTTTTTTTATCTGTTTTCAAAGAGCAATAAAGCTTGTCACCCTTTGCGGGCCACAGCCTGGACAATTCGGGTAAATCATCTTTAGAAACAAGGACGTCTTTTGATAAACCGATATGTATGAAAACACCCAAATTCTCTTTGACTTCCACTACTTCTGCCCAACCGAAATGCCCTTTCCTAATTTCAGGAATTGTTAATGTCGCAGCTAGTCTTCCTTCGTGGTCCTGATATAAAAAGACGGTCTGTTCCTGATGAGGGTCGAAATTATCTGGAACTTCTGTATGATGAAGCAAGACATCCTCTTCCCCATCAGTCAAAAAATATCCAAACGGCACTTCGCGTGCTCCAAATAATTGAACAACCGTCCCAGCTTCCAATCTTGACATTTGATCTACCTTCCTTCGAATAATAACCATTTACAATAATGCCCATTATACCACTTCACTATTCGAAAAGCCCGATCGCTCCCTTCTTACAGAAAATCTTCCGCCATTCAGACGGAAGATAATTTTAAACATATTTTCTTTAAGGTAAGATTTCCCTTTTGGCTTTGTCAACAAGTACAAGTATTTTTCCTTCCTTCACTTCATCATGATACCGGTGTGCATCGTCCTCAGGTATTCCCATTCCGATCAAAGCACCGGCCAGCCCTCCTACTCCCGCTCCTGCTGCAGCTCCTGACAAACCTGCCACAATCGGCCCGGCTGCAATTACCGGTCCAATTCCCGGGATCGCTAATGTACCAAGCCCAGCAAGCACTCCTCCCAAGCCTCCAAGTACACCGCCGGTCGCAGCACCGGTTGCAGCACCTTCAGGAGCTTTTGTATCTGTTTCGTGAGTAATGTGATCCACTTCTTGCCTGTTTTTACTAATAACAGAAATATCATCCTGGTTGTAGCCATCCCGTTTTAACTGCTCGATTGCACTTACCGCTTCCTGTTCCGTATCATAGGCACCTACCACATATTTTTCTTCCATGGGAAAATCCTCCTTCTATTCTTTTTATACTATTGGATTACCCCTGGGAAATGATTGTAAACACCGTTTAGAGGTCTTGCACTATGAAGCCTTGCCTATCTGGTATATTCGCATGTCCCACCCCCTTCGTTCACAACCAACAAATTGTGAATTTTATAACCTTTTACTCTATTAAAAATGTGACAAATATGTTAACATATATATCGAAATATCAATATTCATGTAGAAACTTGAGTAATGAACATAATATCCGAACGGTTGGCACTTGGCAGCGGACCTGTTAAAGACTAACCACCGCAAATCGCCTTATCTCCTGGAAAGGCTTTATTTCGCGGTGGTTTTTTGTTTGGTAGACTTTATAAATGAGCGTATTGCACCTAAAGTCGTATTATGTAATAACTCATTCCTTCATAATTTTGATATTTCATCTATGTTAACGATTTCATTTATCCGGGTACTATTTCATTAAGGGGGTAAAAACAATGGAGAAACTGAAAAACAGGTGGCTGATTGTTGTTTCCGCGGTTGGCATACATATTTCAATTGGATCAGTCTACGCATGGAGCAACTTTACCAACCCGCTGATGGAGGAATTCAATTGGACTGCCAGCCAGGTGCAGTTGACATTCAGTCTCGCTATTTTGTTCTTGGGGCTTTCAGCAGCCTTTTTAGGACATTTTGTTGAAAAACACGGTCCGCGCAAAGCTGGTCTCCTCTCTTCTATCTTTTTCGGCATTGGTGTTTTTTGTTCAGGATTCGCAGTAAAAATGGGGTCCTTACCATTGCTCTACATATCGTATGGGGTAATTGGCGGAATAGGTTTGGGTGTCGGCTACATAGCCCCTGTCTCGACACTTGTCAAATGGTTTCCTGACAGAAGAGGTATGGCTACCGGCATGGCTATTATGGGATTCGGATTTGCGGCAGCCATCAGCAGTCCTGTCATGGATTTCCTTATAAAGACTGTAGGGATCGCCAATACTTTCTTTATTTTGGGAGCAATCTATTTCATTATTATGACTTCATCCTCCCTTTATCTAGCAAAACCGCCTGAAGGCTGGATGCCCAAAGGCTTCAAGGAAAAAGTGGAATCAGGGAAAGTATCAGCAGACCTGTCCCAGCTAACAGCAAATGAAGCGATAAAAACCCCTCGGTTTTATTATTTATGGATCATGCTGTTTATTAACGTAACTTGCGGTATTGCCATTTTATCCGCGGCTAGTCCGCTGGCTCAGGAAAGCATTGGTCTTTCATCCATCGAAGCTGCTGCATTGGTTGGAGTGCTCGGCATCTTTAATGGACTCGGGCGAATAGGCTGGGCAACCGCCTCCGACTATATTGGCCGCCCTAACACTTATACAGTTTTCTTTATTATCCAAATCGCTTTATTTGCCCTTCTTCCATTCACAAGCGTATCTATATTGTTCCAAATCATGCTTGCTGTCATCCTGACGTGCTACGGAGGAGGCTTTTCCTGTATTCCCGCCTATATCGGAGACATTTTTGGGACAAAACAATTGGGCGCCATCCACGGTTATGTATTGACAGCGTGGTCCGCCGCTGGTGTAGCAGGGCCCATGTTTGCGGCAAAAATCAAGGATGTGACCGGAAGCTATGGAAACAGCCTGCTATTCTTTGCAGCCTTCTTTGTTGTCGCTTTTGCCGTTTCACTTATTATCCGGCTTGACATTAATAAGCTTAAAAAGGCAAAAGCTTCCGAAGGCAGCCGAAAAGACTTCGTAACCAATTAAACTGGTATTTGAGATATCCTGTAAACATGGTAGAATGGTAGTAAGCATCAGGACAAGAGGTTGTTGGATGATGAGAAATTATGAGGCAGAGTTCAGTAATTTAGTAAGATCTTTTCGAAAACGCCATATGGGTAAAGGGCCCAGCAAAATAAAGACAACTTTTTGCAAAAACTGGGCGATTTGCGAAATGGAAGGCAATTTATCGCCAGTCGAGAAATTTATCGCAAGCGCAGAAGATGGAAAACAGATGGTCCGGGCTGCCAGGACTGAGATGGTGAAAGAGATGTACCGAAAAAACCATCCTATCGAAATGGAAGAACTGCTTGGCGCAAAGTTCCTTGATCTGTTTGTTGATATAGACATCGAAAAAGACTTGGGAATGTCGATTTTCATCTTTGACCAGAACCTGGAAGAGAAATTCAATACTAAATAATAAGCCATCAGTGAGTTGGCACTTGGCAGCGAACCTGCTAAAGACTAACCACCGCAAAGAAATGCCCATTTCAGGCATTTTTGCGGTGGTTTTTTATGTATAAATAATAGAAAGGAAGAATTGAAAATGGGAAAAACAAAACACGACGGCCCTATCAAATTGCCGAAAAAACCTGATCCCAAACATTGGGTAAGTCCAGTGCCATTCGGGCTCGGCAAAGTCAAACCGAAGCATATCCGGGACACGATGAAAGTAGTGCTTGAAAACAGCGATAATCTGCCTTATGCATACCGAATCCTGACACAGGGAGTGTGCGATGGCTGTGCACTGGGAGTATCCGGTCTGTATGACCAGACCTTGGCCGGTCCGCATCTATGCACTACCCGGTTAAATGTACTGCGGTTAAACACGATGCCCGCCATAAAAGAGGAAGTTCTTCATTCGGATATTAAAGAACTAAGAAAGTTGGGAAGCACTGAATTAAGGAAACTGGGCCGGATTCCCTATCCGCTCTCACGAAAGCCGGGAGAAAATAGATTCCGCAGAATATCATGGGATGAGGCGCTTGATTCAATTGCAAAAAAGGTTAAGTCCATCGACCCAAAACAAATGGCAATGTTTTTAACAGCACGGGGAATTACGAACGAAGTATATTATACAGCCGGTAAGTTTGCCCGGTTCATAGGCACAAATAATATTGACAATGCATCAAGAATCTGCCACTCGCCCAGTAAGACTGCTTTAAAAAGATCACTTGGAATCGGAGCATCCAGCTGCAACTATAAGGACTGGATTGGTACTGATGTTCTGATTTTCTGGGGATCTGTTGCTGCCAATAACCAACCTGTTTCAACCAAATATATGTATGCCGCGAAAAGAAAAGGTACAAAAATCATATGCATTAATCCATACAAAGAACCGGCTATGGAGGGTTATTGGGTACCTTCAATAGCAGAATCCGCACTCTTCGGAACTAAAATAGCCGATGATGTTTATCAAGTGAATATCGGAGGGGATATCGCCTTTATGAATGGCATCATGAAGCATTGGTTTGAAATGGAGGACAACACGCCAGGATCAGCGATAGATCATGATTTTGTAAGCAAGCATGCCAACGGCTTTGAAGATTTGAAGGCACACGTACAGAAACAGAGCTGGGAGCAGCTTGAAAAATCATCCGGAATCAAAAAAGAAAGAATGCTTGAATTCGCGGAACTACTCGCCAAATCCAAAAGTGGCGTATTTGTCTGGTCCATGGGTTTGACCCAGCACCGATTTGGAACTGATAATATTTCTCAGGTGGCCAACTTGGCAATCTTAAGAGGGTTCATTGGAAGGAAACATTGTGGAGTAATGCCGATTAGAGGGCACTCCGGTGTCCAAGGTTCAGGCGAAATGGGAGCCGATCCATTTGTTCTTCCCGGAGGAGATTTCGAGCCGGAAAACATTGAGCGAATGGAAAAGGTTTGGGGTTTTGACATCCCTAGATGGCAAGGCGATATTGTTGGCGTTTCCCTGGAAAATGCAGTACTTCCTGAGGATCATGAGAAAAAATTGAAAGTCTTTTATACTTCAGGTGGAAATTTTCTTGAAACTATGCCTGACCCGACATTTATGGAAGAATGTCTGAGCAGTGTCGACTTAAGGGTACACCAGGATATTATTCTGAATACATCCACTCTTGTGGATGCCAAAGAGGAAGTCATTGTCCTGCCTGCACAAACAAGATATGAACAGCGCGGCGGGGGAACATCCACTTCAACTGAACGGATGGTCTATTTTTCTCCTGAGATCAAAGGGCCAAGAATAGAAGAAGCGCGTTCCGAATGGGAAATTTACGTAGATTTGGCTTCACGTATTAAACCTGAGAAAAAACATTTAATGAATTTTATAGAGGCGGAACAAATAAGAGCTGAAATAGCCGTTGCAAACCCCAATTATGATGGCATCCAACATTTAAAAAACCAGGGAGATGTTTTCCAATGGGGTGGAGCTTGGCTGTGCGAGGACGGCATATGTCCGACCGAAGACGGAAAAGCCTCCCTTCTGCCAATCGAGCTTCCCGAATTACGCAAGCCTGAAGGCCATTTCTATGTTACGACTAGACGGGGCAAACAATTCAATTCGATGATTTACAGCGAGAAGGATCCCTTTAATGCAGCAGATCGATACGATGTCTTAATACATCCCGAAGATGCCAAAGAACATGGAATAGTGGAAGGCGATGCCATTGTTGTATACAATCAATATGGGACCTTCCAAGGTAAAGCAAAGTTTGCTGATACACGCAGAGGCAACATTTCCGTATACTGGCCTGAAGGGAATGTTTTACTGCAAAAAGGCATCTATGAACAATTCGCTGGAATTCCGGAATATAATATCGGAGTCATTGTTGAAAAAGCAGATACGTACAATGCCCGGAAAGACATTAATTATTTGGAAAAGCGAATCGATGATCTCGAACAAGAAATTAGCTAAGAAGGTGGTTTAATGGAGCCTATCGTCAGAGATCGTCTGCAAGTACTGAGATACAACGGAGAAAAACTTATAGAAATAGAGGATCAGGCTGCTGTAGAATATCCGCTTACAATCCATATCGATAATGAAGAATTCGCAACAGTCGTCTGCACTCCTGCAAATTTGAAAGAGCTTGTAATCGGCTTTTTGGCATCCGAAGGAATGATCAGAAATATCGGAGACATCTCTTCCTTTGATATAGATGAACATCAGGGATTTGCCTATGTAGAATTAAAAGTAAAGCAAGTGATCAGCAAAGAATATTACTCGAAACGGATGATTGGTTCGTGCTGTGGTAAAAGCCGACAATTTTACTTCTACAATGATGCTAAAACGGCCAAAACAATCATGACCAGGCAAAAAATCTCTGCTGGGCAGTGCTTGAAACTGATGGAAAAAATGCAGAAAAGTTCAGAAGAGTTCCAGCGTACAGGCGGTGTACACAATGCAGCCTTATGCACTGAGGATGAGCTGCTTTTTAGTTATTCCGATATAGGCCGTCATAATGCCTTGGATAAAATATTCGGCTACTGCATTATTAACAACATATCCTTAAAAGATAAAATAATCGTTTTTAGCGGAAGAATTTCGTCCGAAATCGTATTGAAGGTTGCCAAAATCGGAGCAGGCATACTGATCTCAAAATCAGCTCCAACGACCTTAGGAATTGATTTAGCGCATGACCTAGGCATTACTGCGATAGGATTTGCAAGGAACAACCAATTGAACATTTACACACACCCTGAACGGATTGTCTAGGCGGAGTGTGTTCCACAATCGAGCCGGGGGAGGTCCCTCCCCCCGGTTCTTTCTTTTTTCAAACCAAAAAGACGCCCTTCATTGAAAGCGTCTTTCCTTAACTTTATTCTTTTTTCTCCAATTCGCCCAACACACGGTTCACCCGTTTTTCAAGCATTTTCATTCCGCCGCCTCCGGCTTGGAAATGGCGTAATTGTCCGTCTTTATCAAACACATAATATGCAGGCACATATTCATTTTGAAATGCATCAGCCAGTTTCAATTGGCTGTCTATAAAGATAGGCTGCGTAATGCCATGCTCATTCGCAACTTTTTTTATTTCTTCAATATCAAGATCGTTTTCGGATCTTGGCATATGGACAGCAACTACATTCAATTTATCTTTATAATCGTCACGGAATTGATTTACCTGCGGCATGGCTTCTTTACAGAGATGACAACTGATGGACCAATAGTGAATTAATGTAGGCTTCTCCCCTATCAAGTCTTCTTTTGTCTTCTGGCCGTTAAGCCATTCGGTTGCACCTTCCAGTTCGGGCATAGGTTCACGCAATTTCATCAAGCGATCCCTCTCTTCTTTGGAAAATTTTAAGCTCTGATATAGAAAGACAGACACGAAAAGTGCCTGTCCTATTCAATGCTAAGCTACACCGCCTAACCTAATCTCACGGGGTCACAAACCAATTGCCTGTAACGGCTGGAGTACTGCCTCTTCAGGAATCGGGCTGCGCCTTTCAGTGTTGATCAGGGCGCTTACGCTTTTCTAATGTCCAGCTCCAGCGCCTAGCCCCTCGAGGTCATAAGTCCATTCCCTGTGGTGGCTGAAAAGCTGCCTCCTCGGGAATCGACTTATGCTTGTCGGGGCCGGTCAAGGCGCTTTCGCTTTTCTATATTAAACGTTCAGTGTTTCTTGGCCAGGTCTCCAGTTTGCAGGGCAAAGTCCGCCTGTTTGTAAAGCTTGAAGTACGCGAAGAGTCTCGTCCACGTCACGTCCGATGTTGTTGTGGTTGACAACAGAATACATCAATTCACCTTCCGGGTTGATGATGTACAATCCGCGAAGTGCAATACCTTCTTCTTCGATCAGTACTCCGTATTCACGGGAAACAATATGGTTAGTGTCCGCAGCAAGCGGGTATTTCAAATCGCCAAGACCATTGTCCTTGCGATCAGTGTTAATCCAAGCCAAGTGAGTGTGGATTGTGTCTGTGGAAACTCCAATCACTTCAGCATCCAGATCTTCGAATTCGTCATAACGGTCGGAAAGTGCCGTGATTTCTGTTGGGCAAACAAATGTGAAGTCCATTGGATAGAAAAATAGAACTGTCCATTTGTCGTTCTTCATGTTCTCTTCCAGACTTACTTTACCAAATTCCTTGTTTGGCATTACTGCTTCCATTTCAAAGCGTGGTGCTTGTTTTCCTACCATACGTTCTGCCACAGTAAAATCCCTCCGTAAATAATATAATATTTAACTGAGAAAAACCTATGTATGTTCTCAGTGTACAACCTCATCACAATTGTTATTATAGGATAATCAGTAAGCCAAGTCAACATTAATTATAATAAATTTAAATAAAAAATCATTACTAATTAATGCGTTTACTCTATTTCACTTTATTATGTATCCCATAAAAACGGATAAATATTCCTCTATCTTCAGTCTACCATGACTTATATCGACAACAAAACAAAATGCTCCGCAAAAGAAGCAGGGAATCGCTATATTATTTTATAAAAAATGCGCTTCAAAAGGCGGAGGCTATCGATCATTCCGGGTGGGCATCATTAAATTCACGGACAACTTCCAAAAATGCCTGAACCTGTCTCAATTCAAAAGCGGAATCATAACCAAGCAGCCAAGTGTCACGTTTGATAGGCATCCCCTTTTCATCCATGAGAGGAATTTGATACATGTTTTTATCTGGGCCATTCAGTGTGATAGCCGGCAGGATGGCATACCCGATTCCATTGTATGCCATTTGCTTGCATGTCTCGATCTGGTCTACAACAATGGTTCTTTTCGGTGCAGTCTGAAATTGGCGGTGCCACCAATCCTGGATTTCCTGGTAATAATTCGAATCACTTTTGAACTGGATGAAAGGACGGTCGGTTTGGAGTACCTGGTCAACTTTTTTGATTTCCCTGTCCACTAGATAGAGGCTATCCTCGAACAAATGATGTTTTGAACTTTTCCAATCCGTCGCTCCTCTGATGATGCCGATATGTACATCCCCTCCGTAAAGCGCCTTAAGGATTTCACTGCTCCATCCGGTTATAAGGGAAATCTTCGCATTGGGGTACAAACTCACAAACTTCTTCAGGACTTTCGGAAGCCAATTTTGACCAACTATCGAAGCACATGCTATTTTTAATGTCCCATGCACATGCGTTTCAAGAGCCTGTATTTCTTCGACTACCCGTTCTTCCTTCTCAAGCATCTCTTTTGCAAATTTAACGACAATCTCTCCGGACGGAGTAAGGATCAAACCTTTTTGTGAGCGGATAAATAGTTTCGTCCCCCATTGCTTCTCGATATTTTGCAGCCGTTGGGACAAAGCAGGCTGGGAAACAAAAAGCTTCTCCGCTGCCTTTCGCATATTCATTTCTTCGGCAAGCACGGTTAAAAACCGTAGATCTGTATTGGACATATAAAAACCTCTTGATTCAAGTATTTATTCTTATGCCTCCGCTCTGCTTTTTTTGGGGAGGAGAAGTACCAAAAAGAAACTGATGATACCGAACATAAGTACAGCTATATAAACAGAGTGCAAGGAGTATGATAGCCCCTCCTGCAGCAGACTTTTAAACGATTCACCCAATTCGGCCCGATGTTCCTCCGTAAGTAGCATATTGGTGGAATCCAGCGTGAGGTTTTGACCTGTCTTTCCCCCGTGCTCCGCAAAATAACGGAGGATCTGGCCATTGAGAATTCCACCAAGCAAAGCAGCACCAACAGTATTGCCCAAATTTCTCATAAACATATTTGATGCAGTTGTGATACCACGCTGCTTCCAATCCACAGACCCTTGTATGAGTACTATAAATGAAGTGCTTGTCAGCCCCATTCCGACTCCTACACAAAAGGAGGATAAGGCAGCTCCCGCAGGTCCGGCTGACGGTACAATCGTAACGAACAGTCCACCCCCGGCAACAAGAAAAATGCCGCCGACAAAGGATGTGGAACGATAGCCAATTTTTACGATCAATCTACCGGCAGCTGTTGATGCCAGTGGCCAGCCGATGGACATTGCAGTTAATGTAAAACCAGCAATAGTAGCACTTTTTTCCATTACGCCTTGAACATATGCAGGTAAAAAGCTTGAAATTCCAATTAACATCAAGCCTGTTGTAAAAGAGACTAGGTTGGCAATCAAAATGGGCCTAAGCCTCCAAATCTTCAAAGGCACCATAGGCTCAGCCGCCCTGCTCTCTTGTAAAATAAACAATAGGAAGGCTGCTGTTGCAATGATGGCAAGTGTGAGCACCTGAGGAGAGGACCAAGAGAACCGGACGCCGCCCTCCACCAAAATAATCATGAAAGAGGAAATGGTTACAGTCAGAAGGCCTGCACCAGCATAGTCGATATCCGGCTTCTTTTTCTCAATTGTTTCATGCAAAAAAAGCCAAATGCCGATAATGGACAGGACACCTAACGGAATACTTACCCAAAATACCCATCTCCAGCTTATGTACTCTACAAGGAGCCCGCCTACTGCCGGTCCCATGATAGCAGAAATTCCCCAGACGCTTGATAAATACCCTTGTACATGGGCACGTTCTTCTGCTGTATAAATATCTCCAACGATTGTTGTTGCAATCGGCATCACCGCCCCGGCACCCAACCCTTGGATGAGCCTAAAGATTATAAGCTGCTCCATAGAACTCGAGAGGCCGCATAAAATTGATCCGATAAGGAAAATACTGATTCCTATTGTTAAAATTGGCTTTCTACCATAAAGGTCTGACAATTTCCCATAGATAAGAACTGTAATTGTATTCATTAATAAATATGCGGAGAAAACCCAACTGTAGTGGGCAAATCCTCCCAAATCCCCAATGATGGCTGGCATGGCGGTGGCAACAATTGTCGCTTCGACAGCACCTATGAACATTGCCAGCATAACAGCAGCAAGTACATATGGGCGTTTGGTACGGCTTGGGATATTCTTTGCCAACTCCCCCATTATTCCATCTCCTTTTTTATCTGTGTCATCGTCTACTTGGTCCGGCTGAGAAGGCAATAAAAGAATAAGGCAAATATATGGCAGGCGGTCATAATAATGCCCATCGGCAATATACTGGCGCTGCCTAGGCCTGCAAGCGGGGCAGCCGCTGCTCCAAATACATGAGGCATAAGTCCATGGAGCGCAGCGGCACTGCCGGCCGTTTTCTCCTTATCGGACATGGCAAGTGAAAATGATGTTGTTCCGACAATTCCGACGGTCGATACTGAGAAGAAAAGTGGAATCAAAACAAAGATCAGGCCCGCATTGAACATAAGCATCAGAAAAAGGGCTATGCTGCTAGCTACAGCCATTATCAGACCTATCGCTAATAGCTTTTTTTCATGGACCCTGCCTGCAAGCCATCCGGTTATTTGTGCAGAAGCAATAATTCCAGCCCCATTCAGGGCAAACAACAGACTGAAGGCCTGTGGGGATAATTTAAAGTGTTCCTGCAGCAAAAACGGTGAGCCGGCTATGTATACGAACATGGAAGCCATAACGAACCCTTGCGCCAAACAATAACCCATAAAAACTTTATCCTTTATAAGAAAAGAAAAGGTACTGAACATATTTCCGATGCCGCCTTCAGAACGGTTGGATTCCGGCAGCGTTTCAGGGAGACCCCAGAGGACTGAGATCAACATAACAGCTCCGATGACAGAAAGAACCCCAAAAATCCCTTGCCACGGCATGATGGACAGCAACTGTCCTCCCGCTACAGGGGCTGCAATCGGAGCAGCTCCATTGACGAGCATCAACAAAGCGAAGAACTTTGTAAGCTCAACTCCTGAATACAGATCACGTGCCACTGCCCTGGCAATCACGATACCCGCAGCAGCAGAGGCACCCTGTATAAATCTCATGGCAATTAATCCCCAAATACTCGGCATGGCCATGCAAAGTAAAGAGGCGATCGTAAAAACAATCAACCCTGCCACCAAAGGCTTTTTTCGTCCTCTGGCGTCACTTAGCGGGCCGACAATAAGCTGCCCGGCAGCCATACCCAACAAAAAAGCAGTGAGTGTCAGTTGAGCCGAGGAAGCATTCGTCTGAAAACCAGCAGCCAGATCAGGCAAGCCAGGAAGATACATATCGACCGAAAGCGGTCCAAAAGCTGTCAACGAACCAAGGATGACAGCGGCCCATAAGCGATTCATTTTAGGATGTGAAACAACAGAATAATGATGTAGAGCAGAACCCTTCATGACTCCCCCCCTCCAAATCTGGCAATAAAATTAGGCTCCCGAAAAAGGGAGCCGCCTTCTTGAACACTTTTACATTAAAGTTGCAATTTCAGCTCTTTTAAAAGGGCTCTTCTTGTAACAATGCCTTCAAAGTATCCCTCTTCGTCAAGAACACATAAAAAAGGATGGTCGATAAGCAGACCAACTGCTTTTTTAAAATGATCACGGAGCATAACAATCGGAATATTTACAGCCATGACGTCCTCGACTTTTTTATCACTAAGCTTCTCGAATTCAATCCTTTCAAGTCCAAGAATCGATTCTGTAATGATGGCAGAACTAATTAAACCGTGTAATTTAAAACGGGCATCAAGCACCGGTATAGCAGAATAGCCACTCTTTGTCAAAACGAGCAAAGCATGCTCTAAATTATTTCCTATTTGCACGTGGGCCACTTTTTCAGACGGAATCATGTAGTCACTGATCTTCGGTTCTGTAAACGCCTGACTTTTCAAGGAAATCATCTTTAAACTCCCTCATCTCTTTACAAAATCGTTCTAATATCATTTTACCATAAATTTAGAAAAGGGAAACAAATCTGTCATATGAAAAATCATTTTAAAGAAAATGTGAGACCGCCTTCAAGGTTAAAAAGTCTTCCGCTTCAAGGAGCAAGCGGAAGGCAAAAAGTTTAACGATACGCTTTTTCTTCTTGTACAATATCGAATATTTCTATAGCTGCAGCATCAATGTCGTCAAATTGATATGTCTGCTTATTTTTATCCTTATCGTATTCTTCCACTTCGAATGTTCCTGTACCCGAAAAGTATTTCACCTGGCAGATGACTTTCCCGTTCACTTCAAATTGTCTTTGAGGAACTTCCTCTTGGCCCTCCATACTTTGCATTGTTTGCAGTCTTTGAATTATACCTAATAATTGTGACATGTTTTAACCCCTTTCTTTGGGAAGACACACTTATTATAAAAGAAGCCCCTCAAACAATGCAAATCGTTTATTTTTTGCGTTACCGCAAATTTACACAAAAAAATTAGACAGGATGAACCTGCCTAAAACTATTTCCCCCGGAAGACCTTTTTAAAACCACTCATTGATATATCACTAGTGAAAAAATCGTCTATTGATCTTCCTTAATATTCAACAATGACTCATTCAATTTCTTTAACGATCTGATAATTGTTTTCTTTCGATTATACCCTTTGACGTTTACGGAAACTCCATTCATGCTAGTAAATACTTGACCCCATGAACCGTAGGGCTTAAATCCGTAAATATAAATTTTGATAACACCTGATTTTGAAGGCAGGAAAACAGCTTCATAATCTTTACTTTTTTTCATTCCTGCATCTCCTTCCCTGCAAGCTTTCTTAGCTATATGTCAATTAATCGTTGTAAATTCCTCTATCACCGACACAGTTAATATACACCTGGCATGCTCGGTTTTCAAGTAAAAATTAAGTTGTTATTCATCTTTAAACAAGGCACGTCTTTTCATTCCAATTGCATAATGATATAATTGTTAATAAATTTCTATCAATTAAAGAAAGGAGAACCGACTTGTGGATCCGGATAACAGAAGAACTACTCCACTAGTACCGACCATTGAGAATCTGTCTCAGGCTATTTTCACGGTCAACAGACACGCAAAAACAGCCATTAATCCGAAATTCCTATATAACCTGAAGAAACAGGCACTTGAAAAAATGATCAGGGAAGGAAAAGCGTCAAAAACCGGACTGCATTTTTCAAGAAACCCGAAATTCAGCCAGCAGCAATCAGATGTATTAGTCAAATGCGGAGATTACACATTTCATATCCCGCCTACAAAGGAAGATTTTGAACAATTACCTCATTTAGGCCATCTTGATCAACATTCCCGCAATCCAAAAACTCGCATGTCGCTAAGTAAAGCGAAACAACTCCTTCAAGATTATACCGGTCTCAAAGAACCCAGACAAGAACATCAAAAAAGGTCGCAGCAGAAGCCAGTGTTTAAAAAATTGGGGGACAGTTTTTTTTGATGGGTTCCATGTCTGTGTGTAAAGTCATGCATGACAGCTTGATTCCGATACTCCATTGGAGTTTAAAGAACTTAATATACAATCATTTGAACAGATCCGCACTCTTTTTGGTGGTATAATGTCCTTCGAAACGACCATTCAGACTGGATGGAGCTTCGTTCGGGGATAAGAAACAAGTTGACAATGCAGCCAGGAAGAGTTTTTTCAATCAAATTATATATTGATAGCATGCTAATTAAATGTTTACTAAACCTTAAAGCCGCTGACTTTCATCAGCGGCTTCCATAACATTCAATATTATTCCCACTGCACAAGCCTGCGGCCATCATTCCAACTCCTTCTTTCCACAGGGTATGCGACATACTTATTTTAGCAATATATGTTCAACATACTTTTAAAATAAAGCACGAGTAATTGAAGAAAACATCAAAAGCAAACAATTGAACCATATTAGGCTTAATTGATCATTAGGACATAAATCAGGCTATTTGTTTTCCAACACAGGCACCGGAATAAAGGATCTAATTTTGTTTTGGAGAGTTAACATGTGGCCCGATCTTTACATGAACAAGAGTTAGACGAAGTGACCCAATCAAATTAGTACGTGTTGTTTATCAGATGCCACCGACGTAAGGATCAATCAATTTGCCGTAATGGATAAATCTTCCTCATCAATATTCTCCTCGAGCTTGTAGGCCATTTTAATTTTCTCAATTCCAATATTTTATCAAAGCTTGTGTTCCGCTGTTTTCCTCGCCCTTTTCCGCCAAAGATTTATACATTTTTTCTGCAAGCGCAAGGCCCGGCAGCTCTAGCCCCATTTTTTTCGCTTCATCAAGTGCGATTCCCATATCTTTTATAAAATGCTTGATGAAAAACCCGGGCGAATAGTCTTCCTTCAATACTCTTGGGAGTAGATTTGACATGGACCAACTGCCTGCAGCTCCGGTGCTGATGGAAGTGAGCATCCTCTCAGGATCAAGGCCGGCTTTTTTCGCATAGACAAGCGCTTCTGTCACACCAATCATATTGGAAGCTATAGCGATTTGATTGCACATTTTAGTATGCTGCCCTGCTCCTGCTTCTCCTTGAAATACAATATTATTCCCGAGTACCGATAGCACAGAATACACCTCGTTAAATACCCTTTCACTTCCACCTACCATGATGGATAGGGTTCCATTCTTAGCCCCTATATCCCCTCCTGAAACAGGTGCATCTAGAGCATCCATTCCAAGCTCCTCAGCTTCTGCAAAGATTTTTTTGGCCAGCGTCGGGGTAGATGTTGTCATATCAATGGCAACTTTGGCTTTCCCAGCTCCTGCAAAAATTCCATTATCGTCAAAATACACGCTTTCCACATCATGTGGATACCCTACCATTGTAATGATGATATGGGCTTCTTGAGCAACTTCTTTTGGAGATGCTTTCCAATTTGCTCCTTCAGCCAGCAATTCTTCTGCCTTTTCTTTTGTGCGTGTATAGATGAAGACGGGGTACCCGTTCTTCATTAAATTGCGGACCATTGACTTCCCCATTACTCCAATTCCAATAAAACCGATTTTCCTCTCCATTTGTTTAAAACCAGCCTCCTCCATTTAAATGGACCTTAATTTTCCGCCATCTACCACAAATGTGCTGCCTGTCATGTATGTATTCCCCTCTGAAGCAAGAAAAACAACAATCTTCGCGAATTCCTCCGGCGTTCCGTCTCTTCCAAGAGGGATGCTCTTTTGTGACCGCGTTTTAATCTCTTGAACGGAAACTCCTTCCATTTGGGCATGCGCCTCATCAAGGTGCTCCACTCTTTCGGTTGCTATTCTTCCAGGGCCTACGGTATTTACAAGAATATTGTATTTCGCAAATTCATTTGCTATCGTTTTTGAAAGCCCGACTATGCCCAACCTGAATGTATTGGATAAAATCAACCCTGGAATGGGCTCCCTGATCGAGGAAGAAGCAATATTTATGATTCTGCCCCCTTTTTCCTTCAACAACGGAAGCGCTTCCCTAATTACCCTAATGTAAGAAAGTAGATTCAACTCAAATGAACGCTGCCAGTCCTCATCCTTCATATCTTCAAAACTTCCGGCTGGAGGTCCGCCTGCATTGTTTATCAATATATCGATTCCTCCAAACACATCAGCCGTATGCTTTACTGTACGGGTGATATCGGCAGAATTTGTAATGTCGCAACGTATGTATTTCACCTTGCCGCCATTAATGCCATTTAGCTCCTCCGCCACTTTTTTCAATTGTTGTTCGTTCCGGCTGGCAATCATGACGTCTGTTCCTTCCCGGACAAGTTGTTCAGCGATGGCTTTTCCCAAACCTTGACTGGAAGCCATGACAAGGGCTCTTTTATCTTTCAAACCCAAATCCATTTTTTCATCCCCTCTTCTCTTTATTCCTGTCACAAGTATAGCACAAGAACTAGCTTGCAAGCCCAAGTGCAAGCTCGGCAAACAGAAGAGAGATTCCTTCATTCAGAGTTGTCTTAACATCTAAATTTTAGTTCTTTCAACGGGTTCCGTATACAACTTCATTGAAATGTTTCTGTTTCGACACAGAATTAGCCCTACCCCAGGAGGGCACCTTCCTGACCTTTTCCCATGTAGGCTTAACGGCCAGACATTTGTCTTCAAACGGAATGAAAAGAATGAAAAGTCGCGTGACAGCTACTTTAGAAATCCCGGGCAACATAGTTATACTTGAAAGGACACAAAAAAAAGGAAGACACAAGTCTTCCAATAAAAAGGGGGAAAAATGAGATTGACATGACTACTAGAAAATTCCATTCAGTCATGATTAGTATTCTATTACCCAAAACTTGGACAAATAACCCTTTTTTAATAATTTTTTATTTCATTTTAATTACATAATGATGATGAAAAATTATTTGTAATCGTGATTAACCTTATGATTAGTAGTTATCACTCGTTGTACAGATTCTTTCACATAAAAGAAACCGTTTTTTTATCTAGTTTGCACTTTCACAGAAAATAGTGCAAACTAGATAAAAAAATAAAGGGGAGAAGCCAATGAAAATTGCTAAAGTCGGTGACCTCATTGAATTTAAAGACGGCCTTAGGGGTATAGTTGAAAAAGTAAATGAAAACTCGGTAATTGTGGACTTGACATATATGGATAATTACCGTGACCTTGAACTGGAGGAAAAAACAGTCATTAACCATAAAAACTATAAGATTATAAATGAATCAATCAAGTTATAAGAAAGGCGAAGAAACTAATCTAAAAAAGCAAGCGAACATGCTTGCTTTTTTAGATTGGCTGACTCCCTCTTTTTAGGAGGTCATTGAAATACCACAGCTTTGTCAGAATATAAATGGATGATTAACCTTTTTTCCGTTAGAATGAATTCATATTCTCATAAGGTTATGAATGAAGAAAGGAAACGAACCTGTTTTATGTTTAAAAAATGGATGGACTTTAAATTAATCGGCGGTATATTCTTTGCTTTTCTGCTCATCTATGTCACTTTCGACAGAAAAGATGTATTTTGGTATTTATATACAGCCACACTTTTATTTTTAATAAGCTATACTATTATAAATGAACATCTTGACGATGAAGTGCCGGCTAAGGACTATATCAAACATGGACTCTGGTCGGGGATTTCCCTTTATTTGCTGTTTTTTGCAGGGAATTGGATATTTTCCATGATGCCGGGGTCATTGAATGACCAGGTTGCTTCGATATTCAAACATTTTTCTTTTACTTTCATCTGGCATTACCTTGTCCTTATTTTTATCATCATTCCAGGAGAAGAAATCTTTTGGAGAGGTTTTGTCCTTAAAAGAATGGCAAGACTGCTCCGCCCGGCCACAGCCATAGTTGCCGCTGCTGTGCTCAATGGAGCGGGTTTTATCCTCTCAGGATACCCCGTATTGGCCTTAGCCGCTTTTGTGAGCGGACTTGTCTGGGGTTCCTTGTATATGTGGAAACGCAGTATCCCTCTTGTTATTTTTTCGCATTTGACATTTGATTTATTGTTATTGATCATCTTTCCTTTATATTAGGCAAACAAATAGATTGAAAACACTAATATGGGAGGCTATAAAAATGAAAAAAATGAAGTCTTTGTTCACCTTCCTCCTTGCCGCTTCCTTACTCGCAGCCTGCGGTTCAACGAAAAAAGAGCAAAATGCCGGAAACGAGACTGTGGATGGAAAGGAAAAAACCGAAACTGTAGGTGATGACAAAAACAAACAAGAAAACGGTGAACAGCAACCTGAAAATCAAACCTCTGATGGACAAGATCAAACGGAAAATGAACTCGGTGAAGATAAAGAGGAAAGTGAATCAGACAATGTCCGACTGTTGGAGCAAAACCTTACATATCAAATGAACGGCCAAGAAAAAGAAGAGACGGCATTTTTAAAGGAAAGTGACAATCAGGATTTTTCCCTGTACGTACTTCCAGGATATGAACTGACCGGTGAGGAACCACAAAAAGATGTACTCTACCTTAAAGAGAATGACACATTGTTTATGCGGATTGAGATTCTCCCGGCTGAAACAGATTTAAATGTTGAAATTGAAACTGCCAAATCCCAGCTTGAGTCTGTCAGTTCCGAAATTAAACATGCCAAGCCAGATAGATACAAGTGGCTGAAAGGCGCAGCCGGCTTTACGGCTGATAACGGAAATGAAAAAGTAAGTGTATTTCTCGTCCCGCAAAAGGATCGACTTCTGAAACTGACAATTTTTACGCCAACCAAAGAGGATATGGAAGACCCATTCTTGACGATGGCTGAGACTATTGAAGAAAAGTGAATCTGACATTATAAAGCCCGGTTAGTCTTATTTACCGGGCTTTAGTCGGTTTGATCAGCAGCAAAAACAAAAAGCCGATACTGATATAGCCGAACAAAGGATATAAGAATTCCAGCAAGGTTCCATATTTCACATGGCTGATCAAGTAAACAACCGCTAACAGGCCAATATGGATCCAAAAGCTGTTTATCATTAAATAGCCGCGAATCTGCCTTTCCAGCCCGTACAAATTTCCAATCACCGATGTGAAAATTTCCCCGTATATGATAAGTAGATATAAGAAGTGGAACGTTCCAGCTAATCCTTTTACAATGACCGCCATTGGGATTTCATATCCTGCAGGATCAGGTAAGGTTCCAAGAGAGATGTGACTTGCTAAAAGGATAACAGTCAGTAACAGACCACCGATCATCCCTCCCAATTTTACAGCGGACCGATCCTTGATCTCTGCGGCCATAGGCACCAAAACAGCCTGTGCCAATGCCAGGTTAAAGGCCGCATATGAAAAAGCCGACAAAACCGCTTTCCCGCCTTCTTTCCAGCCTGAAACATGTATTGGTACGAATATTCGACTTTCCGTTTTTAGAACTAGAAGCATGACAAGAAAATTGAAAATGACCATCATGGGGACTACAAAAGTATTAACTGCAAACAGCCCCTTCACTCCGGCAGTCATGACAATAAGTGTAAGTATAACCGTAACCATTAATCCTGTCCGCGGAGGAAGCCGAAGCTGTTCCATAAATAATGCCTCCGCACCGGAGAGCATTACAGCACATACTCCCGTCAGCATGACCATTAAAAATAAGTTCATGACCATAGCAAGCCGACGTCCAAATAAATACTCATTCAATTGCTCAAAGGACTTCGCCTCAAGATCAATCGAAACCAGCATAATCTTTGATCCCAACACAATAAACAGGATACCTGCCAGAAAAATAGCGGCAGTTCCATAGAAACCAAAACGTGTGAAAAACTCAACGATCTCCCGTCCGGTTGCAAATCCCGCGCCTACAATTGTTCCTACGTAAACCGAAGCGACTTGGAAAGCCTCTGACCATTTTTTCAACAGATGCGCCCCTTTCCCCTCCTTTTATCCTTATGAGACATGCCTCAAAAAAATATATTTTTTGATCAAATGGGTTGAAAGTCAAAAAAGGTCAGTGTATAATAAAACCACAAGGTCAAAGTTGGTCAAAACAACAGACCTTTTTTATTAACAAATTGGTCAAAATTGATCAAATTCTAAAATGTATAATGGAGGTTAGGTGCATATGCTTTGCAGCAAATGTAATCAACGAAATGCTAACGTTCATCTCCACGTAAATATAAACGGACAAAAACAAACCTTGGCATTATGTTCCACCTGCTATGCCGATGAAAAACAACAACTGAGTGCGATGGGAGGATCTCCTTTCGGGAATCAATTCGGAGGATTCGACGATTTCTTCAAAGGACTTCCAGGTGCAGGAGAAAATGCATTTAATCCAAACGCGAATGGAAATGTCCAAGAAAAAACCGCTGGAAGACAGGGCGGAGGCTTTTTGGATCAGTTCGGCCGAAATTTGAATGACGCAGCCAAAGCTGGATTGATCGACCCTGTCATTGGACGTGAAGAAGAAATTAATCGGGTTATTGAAATATTAAACCGCAGGAACAAAAACAACCCTGTTTTGATTGGTGAACCAGGAGTCGGTAAAACGGCCATCGCAGAAGGGCTGGCACTTAAAATGATCGATGGCGCTGTCCCTGCCAAATTGAGGAATAAAGAAGTTTATTTGCTTGATGTTGCTTCTCTAGTTGCCAATACTGGAGTCAGGGGACAATTCGAGGAACGGATGAAACAGCTGATCGCCGAACTTCAAAGACGGAAAAACATTTTGCTTTTCATCGATGAGGTACATTTGCTTGTTGGAGCAGGTTCCGCTGAAGGTTCCATGGACGCCGGAAACATTTTAAAACCCGCGTTAGCCAGAGGTGAATTGCAGGTCATTGGTGCGACTACTTTAAAAGAGTACCGTCAAATTGAAAAAGACGCAGCACTGGAAAGACGATTCCAGCCAGTGCAAGTTGGCGAGCCAAGCAAAGAAAAAGCCTTGGAAATTTTAAAAGGATTGAAAGACAAATATGAAAGTTTCCATGAAGTGACTTTCACAGACGAAGCAATCAAGGCATGCGTAGACTTGTCAAGCCGGTACATCCAGGATCGCTTCCTTCCTGATAAAGCCATCGACCTGATGGACGAAGCCGGTTCAAAGTTAAATTTGATGATCAATGAACCAAGCAAGGAAGATGCTCAGCTGCGTTACGCAGAAGTGGAAAAAGAAAAACAAGCGGCACTAGCCAAGGAAGATTATGAAACTGCCGCAAAACTTCGTGATGAAGAAATGAAATTGGAGAAAATATTGAATGAGGAATCATCTGGACCACGAATGGTTGTGGATGTTGAACATATTCAGAACATCATCTCTGCGAAAACAGG
Source organism: Siminovitchia fordii DSM 16014 = CIP 108821 (assembly GCF_000374565.1). Taxonomy (GTDB): domain Bacteria; phylum Bacillota; class Bacilli; order Bacillales; family Bacillaceae_C; genus Siminovitchia; species Siminovitchia fordii. The sequence goes on from NZ_KB894685.1 coordinate 495,522, forward strand.
TATTCCAGTTGGAAAGCTGGAGTCCGATGAACAAAAGAAAATGAAAAACCTTGTTGACAACCTATCTTCCAAAGTAATCGGCCAAAATGAAGCGGTCCAAAAAGTGGCCAAAGCCATCCGCAGAAGTCGAGCAGGTTTGAAAGCAAAAAACCGTCCAATCGGATCATTCCTTTTCGTAGGACCAACTGGGGTAGGTAAAACAGAACTGACAAAAGTGTTGGCTGAGGAACTTTTTGGAACGAAAGATGCCTATATCCGCCTTGACATGAGCGAATATATGGAAAAACATAGTGTATCCAAGTTAATTGGTTCTCCCCCAGGATATGTAGGTCATGAGGAAGCCGGACAATTGACTGAAAGAGTACGCCGGAATCCGTATAGCATCATTTTACTTGATGAAATTGAAAAGGCACACCCTGACGTACAACACATGTTCTTGCAAATCTTGGAGGACGGTCGCCTTACAGACAGCCAAGGCAGAACAGTGAGTTTCAAGGATACTGTCATCATTATGACAAGCAACGCCGGAACAGGCGTAAAAAAGATCCAAGTTGGATTTGATAAAAGCGATGCACTTAAAGAGACAAGCATTCTTGATTCTCTTGGATCCTTCTTTAAACCGGAATTTCTAAACCGTTTCGACGGAATTGTAGAATTCCATTCATTAGAAAAAAGACACTTATTAAAAATTGTGGATCTTCTCCTCAATGAGATGTCCGATACTTTAGCTGAACAAGGGGTGTCTATAGATGTTCCTGACGAAGTAAAAGAAAAATTGACGGAACTTGGATATCATCCACAATTTGGTGCACGTCCGCTCCGCCGCTCGATCCAGGAGCAACTCGAAGACCAAATCGCAGATTTCATATTGGACAATGAAGGTGCCAAGCATCTTCAAGCTGTCTTAGAAAACGATAAAATCATCGTAACACAAAGAGAGGCTGCCTAAGGCAGCCCTTTTTTTATAACTTAGTCTTACGAGGATTGTACATGTCTTGCAGGATACGGTTTAGAGAATAAAACAAACGATTGTTTGCGGCTTTGATTTGTTGTCTTAGCAGAGGATGTCGATTGATAGATATGATAATAATCATTTAAAAGTTGGTCAAGTTCACGGCTGCAAGTAATCGTTTCATCTGCGCCCAATCCGTATTTTTCGCCTAGAATGAACATTTCTTCCCGTTTTTGTTGAATCTTTGCCAAAAAAGAGCTTTGATCCTTACTGCTGTTGCACATGTATTGCCTACCTCCGCCATCCATTCTTTTCAACTCTACCATTGTCTCAAAATTATCCAGCAATGTAAATAAATATCCAGAAATTGACACCGTTCGGACAAAAAAACAATATGATTCTATGAAAGTGATCATAGAATACCTTCTAATTTTAACAAGAGCTCCTTTTTGTCGACTTGATTCCCCGCGTAACCTGTTAATTTGTTATTCTTTCCAATCACCCGATGGCATGGAATCAATATTGGCAGACGGTTGGCTCTGTTTGCCTGTCCCACCGCTCTCACTGCTCTTTCATTTTGTATGGAAGCTGCAATGTCAGCATATGTTCGGGTTTCTCCAAAAGGGATTTGAAGCAGCTTATTCCAGACTGCTTTCTGGAAGTCTGTTCCGTCTATAGATAGAGGAACAGAAAATTCTCGCCTTTTATTATGGAAATAATCAGACAGTTGGTTGACAGTCTCACGAAGGATCGGATGATCCCTTCCTTCCTCCATGTTGTTTTTTACCGATTCCGGAACATCTTCCGTATTAAAATAAATTCCGGTTATTCCATAATTTGTAGTGGTTAGAAATAGTTTACCTATTGCACTGTCCATCTCAGTATAATAAAATTTCATTATCATAGACTCCCTATCCATTGTATTAGACTCCTTCATCACTTTCATTATTTTCTCTCATTTGTTATATAAACGTAATGTTTGTCAAAACATGCAAGGGGAAAATGCAAAGTGACTAACTTAGTATGCGGGGGACCATTGATGAAAAAAAGAGATTATTACTTTGACAATGCTAAAATCCTGTTGATTTTCCTTGTGGTATTTGGGCATTTTCTTCAATCCTATATTGAAACTAGTTCGTTCATTTCCTTTTTGTATAAATTCATTTATACATTCCATATGCCGGCGTTCATTCTGATTTCGGGTTTTTTCGCCAAAGGCATTTATGAAAAGGGATATATTGCCAAAATAACAAAAAAACTGATCATACCCTATATTTTATTCCAAATCGTCTATGCAGTATTTTACTATTTTTTACACAGCAAGGACACCTTTAAGCTGGAACTTTTTCAACCGCATTGGTCACTCTGGTTTTTAATCAGTCTATTTTGCTGGAATATCATGTTGCTGGCATTCAGTCGTCTGAAACCCAGAGTTGCCTTGACTATTGCGCTTTTGGCTGGGCTTGGAGCAGGTTACTTCGACTGGATATCAACTTATTTCAGCTTGTCGAGAACCGTTGTCTTCTTTCCGTTTTTCTTAGCCGGTTATTTTTTGAGCAAAAAACATTTTAAAGAGCTTGTACAATCAAGAGCAAAAGTGGCGTCGCTCCTTGTCATGTTAATCGTTGCCACCGGCATCCTTGTTTTCCCGGATTTGAATGAAAAATGGTTCTTTGGCTCAAAGGCATATAGTGAGTTTGAAAATGCAGAGATGTTTGGAATGTTACAACGAGCGGGAATTTATATTGTCCAATTTACGATGACTGCATGCTTTTTTGCATTCGTTCCTCGCCGCCAATTCTTTTTTACAAGATGGGGGAAAAATACATTGTACGTCTATTTGCTGCACGGATTCATTGTACGTACATTTAGGGGAAGTGATCTAGAGGGATACGTTGATCAAGTGCAGGCATTTCCTTTATTATTGGTAGTCAGTCTTCTATTGACCGCCCTCCTCTCAAGTAAATTTATAACAAGCATCACTCAGCCGATTATAGAATTGAAGTGGTCAAAGCTGAAACATGCTGCGAATCAACAGCGAAATGAATACAGTTCATCTTGATAGAGCGGGCGCAGTTCCGCTCTTTTTTTATGCACTATATCCTTTTACCTATATTCGCCATAATTCGAATAGTTCCTGCTTCTTTTTATCTCAAATTGTAGTTTTCTTTTTTCTTCGCTAAAATAGATGAGGTAGTGAAGAAAAAGGAGTTGCGACAACAAATGAGAGTAATCGCAAGTACGCTTAATGCAAAGTTTATCCATACAAATCTGGCCATACGCTATTTAAAGGCATATGCCGCGCCAGACCATGACATAGAAATAGCGGAATATACCATCAATGACCCCATATTGAATATAGTAACGGACCTATTTGCAAAAAAGCCGGACGTCGTTGGATTCAGCTGTTATATATGGAATATAGAACAAACAGTGAAAGTGATACAGATTATGCGTAAAATAATGCCTAATGTCAAAATTGTACTGGGCGGTCCGGAAGTTTCATATGATGTCGTATATTGGCTGCAACGCTTGAACGAAATCGATTTTATTGTTGTGGGTGAAGGTGAAGAAACTTTCAAGGTGCTGCTCGATGCTCTGAAAAATGGGTCAGCTGTCACTGATATCAAAGGGATCGGTTTTATGCAAGACGGAAAACCAATCATTAACCCGATTAGAGACAAAGTGGATCTTCGTGAACTGCCTTCCCCTTTCCGATTTCCTGAAGATAGAGACAATCTTTCCAAGCGCGTCATTTACATTGAAACGAGCAGAGGATGCCCATTTAGCTGTCAATTCTGCCTTTCCTCTATTGAAGTGGGTGTGAGGTATTTCAATAGGGAAAAGATCAAAGATGACATTAGATATTTGATGGCAAACGGTGCCAAAACAATTAAATTCGTTGACCGCACATTTAATATAAGTAGGAGCTATGCCATGGAGATGTTTCAATTTCTGATTGATGAACATGTACCAGGCACCGTTTTTCAGTTTGAAATAACAGGTGACATCATGCGCCCGGAAGTCATCGACTTTTTAAATAAAAATGCACCTCCTGGTCTGTTCAGATTCGAAATCGGTGTGCAATCAACAAACGATCTGACAAATGAATTGGTGAAAAGGCGGCAGAATTTTGAAAAACTGACAAGGACCGTGACAATGGTGAAAGAAGGCGGTAAAATTGTTCAGCATCTTGATTTAATAGCCGGGCTCCCAGATGAGGATTACAATTCTTTCCGAAAGACGTTTAATGATGTTTTCGCCTTAAGGCCGGAAGAGCTTCAACTCGGATTTTTAAAAATGCTGAGGGGTACCGGTCTGAGGATTTCCGCCAAACAGTTCGGCTATGTATTCATGAATCATGCCCCGTATGAAATACTACAAAATAATGTCCTAAGCTTTGAAGATGTATTGAAAATTAAACAGGTGGAAGATGTATTGGAGAAGTACTGGAATGACCACAGAATGGATCATTCAGTGGACTATATCACTTCGTCCTGCTTTGATACACCGTTTGATTTCTTCCAAAACTTCGGTACATATTGGGACGAGCAAGGATGGTCCAGGATCGGGCATCAGCTCGAAGATCTCTATTATAGACTCGTTCAGTTTTTAAATGAAAAAGAAGTCCGGAATAGGGAATTGGCAGAGGGTCTGATGAAGTATGATTATTTGTTGAATCATCGCTATAAACCTAGGAAAGCCTGGTGGGGTACATCTTCTTCGCTTAGTAGACAGGAACGCTCGGAAATTTATTCCAAGATAAATGATAACCCTACTTTGGCAGGTCATGCTTTTGATCAACTTGGGCTAAGAGAGCGTGATTTATATAAGCATACAGTAGTTGAGAGTTTCCCATTCTTACTGGGAGAATTTATGGAATCCGGAAAAATCATTCAGCAGAATTCTTACGGTTTGATTTATTACGAACCTTCCAGCGGAGTACCTACATTCTATCCTTTAAGGATGAAAAATTTATCGAAAATGGCGTGAGCAATGCCCGTTTACGACCATCCGAACATGGTTTGCGTTTTTTTGGTATTTGGCGTATAGACATCTAACTGCATAGAAAGAGTCGTAGACCCGATGACGGAGAAGTAACAGTATAGCAAAGCTCTAAAAGAATTCATACAAAAAAACCGGCAGTCTTTGCCGGTTTTTCGTCTTTATAAAAGTTCTTTCCTTAGTTGTTCTGGAGACTTTGGAGACAAATGACCCGCTGGAACATCAAAAACAGTTTTTGCTCCGTATTGCCCCTCCTTGTTCATCTTATATGCCGCACGAGCATAAGTGACCAATATGCTGGAGGTAAACTCTGGGTTGCTATCCAGTTTTAAAGAGTATTCCACAATTTGGTTTGTTTTGTTCCCTGTGATTCCACTCCTGATGACAAAACCGCCATGGACCATTTTAGAATGGTTCTTTTTCAGTTCCTCTTCAGAAATGAAGTTTACAATTGTATCATAATCCGCGAAATAGTTGGGCATCGTTTTGATTTCATTTTCAATTTTTTCCTTGTCTGCCCCTTCTTCGGCAACAACGAAACATTCACGCAGATGTTTTTCCCTCGTGGAAAGCTCCGGGTTCTCCCCATTTCTTACACGGTTAACCGCCTCTTCGATCGGAATGGTGTATTGAACACCGGCCTTTACACCTTCCACTCTCCTGATTGCATCGGAATGGCCCTGACTGAGCCCTTTCCCCCAGAATGTATATGTTTCACCTTCAGGGAGTATCGCTTCTCCGAGCAGACGGTTTATGGAAAACATCCCTGGATCCCATCCGACAGAAATTATGCTTGTTTTATTGCCGGATTTTGCCGCCTCATCCATCACAGCATAGTATTCAGGTATTTTTGCATGCGTGTCAAAGCTATCGATCGTATTAAATAATTTGGCAAAGTTTGGCCCCTGCTCTGGAAGGTCCGTTGCTGAGCCCCCGCATAAAATCATTACATCGATTTCATCCTTATATTTTTCCGCCTCAGATATATGTAAAACTTTAACAGAAGGATCCAATGTTTCGACACTTTCAGGGTCCCTGCGCGAGAAAATGGCGACAAGCTCCATGTCATTATTTTGCTTCAGGGCGAATTCTACCCCTTTACCCAAGTTACCATAACCATTGATGCCTACTCTAATTTTTTGGTTCATATATTCATCCTCCTTGACAAAATATTTGGTTCTAACCTATTATGACTCGTTCCTTCGGATATTGGAAGTCAGGTGCTTTGTCATTGCTCGACAAAATGAACAAAAATGACAATATGCCTATTCTGCCGATAAACATCAAAATAATAAGCATCCATTTTCCAAATGTTGTCAGATTTGGAGTGATCCCCATGGAAGCTCCACAGGTTCCGAAAGCGGAAGCCACTTCAAAAATAATTGATATCAGACTGACGTTCTCCGTTGCCGACAATATCACAACAGATGATCCGTACAGTATGACGGCGAGCATTAATACCACAAGAGATTTAATCACATCATCATGATGGATTTCCCTCTTGAACACTTTGATTGTCCTTCGTCCCCTCGCATAATGAATCAGAAACAAAATATTCAAAGCGAATGTAGTAGTTCTGATTCCGCCTCCGACAGAGCTTGGCGATGCCCCGATAAACATCAGTGCTGACATAAACAGAATAGTTGGAGTTGAAAAATCATTGATATCAAGCGTTAATAACCCTGCGCTTCTCATCGTTGTTGATTGGAACAGTGAATAAAAGAGAGATTCATGCCATGACTTTCCGGCAAAGAATCCATTGATTTCAAGTGAGAAAATAACTACTGTCCCTGCAACAAGCAAAATGAAATATGTAGCAGTGGTAATTTTTGTAAACAAAGAAAAACGAAACCTGGTCTTGGTCCCCTTATAAAATAAAAATTTCCTCACTTCTGTCCAAACCGGAAATCCGATTGCCCCAAGAATAATCAATATCATAGTTACAAATTGAACGAAATAATCATGTGCAAAAGGAATCAGAGATTCACCGGTAATATCAAAGCCGGCATTTGTTGTTGCGCTGACAGAAGCGAACACCCCTTGGAGAAAAGCTTCCTTTGGATCATGGAAATACTTCATGTAATAAGTCCCCAGAACGAGGGCTCCAATTGCTTCAATCAATATAATCAAATAAAGAATTTGTTTAAGTAAGTTAACCAACCCGGACAAATTTAATTGATTTTGATCAGTTTGAATCAATTGCCGTTGCTTTAATCCAATTTTCTTGCCGAACAATAGCCAGAAGAAAGTATTGATGGTCATAATTCCAATCCCTCCAACCTGGAGGGCGAATATCAAAATAAAAATCCCGACGACCGACAACGTTTCAGATAAATCAACAGTCGTTAAACCGGTAACGCTGACCGAGCTGGCTGCCACAAAAATAGCATCCATCGCAGACCAATCCGCACCCTCCTGCCTGGCAACCGGCAGGCTGAGAAGAAGCGCTACGACCCCGACCGTCAAAAAGTAATAAGAGACCAATACTCGAAAAGGTGTCAGCGACATTTTGTATAGTCTTCGTTTATGGAATGGTTTCATTTTTCTCATTTCCTCTGTATTTATTCATTATTCCATCATAAGCAAAATGCCGGTGAATGGAAAGTAGGTATGTACAAATGTACCAAAAAACATGTAGCATGTTCCAGCATTACTTTTTCTTTTATCGAACATACTATCAATAAGGTTACCCAAAAATAACTTTTCAAGGAGGAAAAATAATGGGACAGAGAAGCAATCAATTACTCGTTCCTGGTATAGAACAATATTTGGATCAGGTGAAACTTGAAATCGCCCAGGAATTTGGAGTTGTTCTAGGATCTGACACTGTCGCTAGAGCAAACGGTTCTGTAGGCGGTGAAATTACCAAGCGCCTCGTCAAACAAGCTCAATCTCAATTATCAGGCAATCAACAGCAATAAATGGAACAGTCCCTGTTTTATAAAACTACAGGGACTGTTTCATTACTATTTATTTGAAGATTGAAGAACGGCCTTTTTCTTTGACGTAATATAACCAGAAACCGCAATCAGGATAAGGACGATCCAAAATGTCAGTTTCCATTCAAACGATTCCGGAAAATGAGGGTTCAATAATCCAACCTTCTGATGAGACAACGTCAGGACTGCAAGCTTTACTCCCACCCATCCGACAATTAAAAATGCGGATGTTTCCAAACCTGGATATTTAGACAACAGGCTGACAAAAGAATTCGCGGCAAATCGCATGATAATAACCCCGATTAGACCGCCCAACAGCATAACAAGGAATTGTCCTCCGTCAATACCTCCAACTTGAAACCATCCGGTTGGTTTCAAGGTAACTGCGAGCACGACCGCAGCAAGCATTGAATCAATTGCAAAGGCAATATCGGCAATTTCCACTTTAAACACCGTAAACCAAAACGACTGACTTTTGCTTTTTTCTTTTATATTTTTTGCCTTTTCGATACCCGAATATTTTTTAACAAGGTAGTGAGCTGCCAAAAATAACAAATAGGCTGCACCAATGGCTTGAATCTGCCATACATTAACTAAAAATGTAATTAAAAACAATGCAATGAAACGGAAAAGGAAAGCACCGAACAAACCGTAGAACAAGGCCTTCCTCTGCTTGTCTTTAGGAAGGTGCTTAACCATGACAGCCATGACGACCGCATTGTCCGCTGCCAATATCCCCTCCAAGCCGACCAGTACAATCAGCACCCATAAATACTCCAACAACATTGATAATTCCAAATTAAATCCCTCCCGTGAAAATGATCAACATCCCCATCGGCAGCCTTTAATTGGAAAATCAAAAAGACCCTTGCCCGATGGGCAAAGGTCTTGCTGGACATGTTCATGCCAACAAAGCCGGTGAATTGCTTCACGAATTGACGACTTTGTTTCAAATGAGCCTAAAAAGCTCATTTGATGCTACTCCCCTTTGACTTTAAGTCAAGCTGTATGTTGTTTTTTTCATTATAATTTATAATCGATTAAAAAGCAATGAAAATTTGAATCTATTCCCGGTATTTCTTCTTCGTGTTCATTGTTCTTGTTTCCGGGTCAAACAGGCTGTACACAACCGGAATCACGAAAAGAGTAAGGAATGTACTGCTTATCAATCCCCCAATAACTGCCACACCCATAGGCTGGTTCATTTCTGTTCCCTCACCAAGACCCAGAGCCAATGGCACTAGTCCCAATATCGTTGTCAATGCAGTCATAAGGATAGGACGAGCCCGGTCCTTGACCGATATGACAAGTGCTTCATAGCTGGAAAAGCCTGCTTCTTTTCGCTGGTTGATATAATCGACAATCACAATGGCATTATTCACTACAATACCAGCAAGTATTATGACCCCTATAAGAGCAGGGATACTAAGAGGTATCCGAGCAATTACCAAGGCCAACGTAACTCCGATCACCATGAGCGGAACTGTAAACATGATGACGAACGGGTATTTGAATGATTCAAACTGTGCCGCCATAACAATGTACACAAGGATGATCGCAAGTACAAATGCCATAACCATATCGTTGATCGAGTCCTCAAGCAACTCTTTCTCACCGCTGAATGTTACTTCTGTTTCATCAGGCAAGTTCAGATCAGCAATTGTTTTCTCCACTTTTTTTGACATATCTCCGATATTTGTTGCCGTATCATATTTCATTGTAAATTCAACAGAATCCTGCTGATTAATCCTTTGTATTTCAACTGGCCCGCTGCCAATTTCAATCTTGGCCATATCCTTTAACTCCGCATACCCCCCGTCAGGCTTTTTAATTAATAAGGTTTTAAGTTTGTCGATATTCCTTGTAATTTTTTCATCATATGCTACATAAACACCGTAAACGTCAGAATTATCACTGATGACCTGAGTAGCTTGGACCCCTCGGGTCACATCATTTACAGCTGTTGCTATTTGAGCCGGCGCAAGTCCTGCTTCAAGTGCTTTATCCCTATCGACAGTGATCTGTATCTCATCGACTTTATCACTTGTACTAGTGGAAAGATCTGTCACATGTTTCAATTTCTCTAGAGCGGCAAATATTTTATCTGAGCTCTCGTCCAACCGGGCTTTGTTGGTATCACCTACATTAAAAGTCAGCGTCTGCGGGGCAATACCCGAAGCTGCATCTACATTGAATCTAATGGATGTTCCTTTTTTTATCCCCTCTACCTTTTCTTCCAGCTTTGGCTTCAATCCGTCGACAAACTCAAACACAGAATGATCCCGTTTGTCCAGGGGCTTCAGTTTTATATAAATCTCAGCTGTATTGCTTTTTGAAGTTCCCTGGAATGAGGATTCCTGTGTTGACCCAATCAGACTAACGTAGGTATCAACAATTTTCTCGTCTTTCAATTCACTTTCAATGGCTTCCACGACTTTCCCCGTTTCGGATATTGCTGAGCCATTTTCTAATTCAAGGTTAATACTGAAAAAACCTTCATCCGTCGGTGGAAGAAACTGCATTCCAACTGTAAACAGCCCAAGCCCACCACCTACGAATAACAGCAGTGAAGTGAATAATACAAAGAAACGGTGCCTCAAAGACCAACGAATAGTCTTATCAAGGAAATTCATCGGTTTGGACCTCCGCCTTCTGGCCTCGAAGTCGCCGCCCGGCTTTTTCAGCAGTCTGCTGGCAAGCATAGGGATGACCGTTAAGGCAACAAAAAGGGAAGCGAATAGACTGAATGAGATTGTATAGGCAAATTCCTTAAACAGTTGACCAAGCAATCCACTTATAAAGACAACTGGCAAGAAAACAGCAACGGTCGTCAGCGTAGATGCTGTGATGGCTCCTGCAACTTCGACGGCGCCTTCCCTTGCAGCAGTTTTCGGGTCTTTCCCCATCGAAAGATGCCTGTAAATATTTTCAATCACAACGATGGCATTATCAACAAGCATACCGATACCAAGAGCCAGTGCCCCAAGGGTCATAATATTCAATGCAAAATCTGCAAAAAACATCAAGACGAATGTCACAATTACTGAATAAGGAATGGCAATTCCAATAATTAATGGGCTCTTAATATTCCTTAAAAACAGGAACAGAACCAACATGGCCAACGCTCCCCCGATGACAAGTGATGAAGCAATATTACCTATGGCCATTTGAATATAGTCACCTTGGTCGAACAATATATCAGATTCAATATCTTTAAATTGATCTTTTTTCAGTAATTTTTTTAACTCTTTCTGAAAATCCTTTGATACATTTGCCGTATTGGCATCTGACTCCTGCAAAACACTTAAAAGAACTGAGGGAAGCTCATTCGTCCTCGTGATCATTCCTTCATTCTGTTTCTGTTTTTTTACTTCTGCTACATCACGAATCCTGATTTTATCTCCTGATAATGGATCAGATACAATTACCAGTTTCTCAATTTCGTTCGCTGAATGAAGGGAACTGATAATTCTTGTTGTTAATTCTTTTCCACCTGTCAACACTGTTTCCCCAGGCATGGAAATATTATTTGCCTGAATCAAATGAACAATATCGGATTGCGAAAGACCATACTTTTTTAATTTATCTTGAGCAAGAGTAATTTTGATTTCTTCTGTCAATTTACCGGTCACATTGACGCTTGCGACTCCTTCAACTCTCGTTAACTCGGTAGTCAATTGATCAGCAAGCTTTTTCAACGATTCTTCGTCGGTATCTGATTTTAAAGAAAGCTGAATAACTGGAAATTGAGAAGGGTCGAACTTCAATAGTCTTGGTTTTGATGCATCGGAAGGTACGGATGTCTGATCGATCCTCTGCAAAATATCATTTTGGACATCATCAATCAAAGTCGACCATGTGAACTCCATGACAATTAAGTTCGAGCCTTCCTCTGAGAAAGACTGCACATTTTTAATCCCCGGCAGCGTTGATAAATTCGCCTCCAGGGGTTTTGATACTTTCTCAACGACTTCAGTCGGGCTTGCACCTTCAAAGGTAGTCACCACTACGGCAATCGGCGGGTTGATTTCCGGGATCAATTTGAGCGGAATTTTAAGCAACGAAACAACCCCAAGGATAATGACAAGGAACATTGTAACTATCGTAAAAACAGGCCGTCTAATAGCAAAATTGCTTAAGTTCACGAAATGAGCTCCTTTCGGAATTAAAGAACAATTTACTAACAGTTTATTATAGCAGTTTTATATGTTCAAAAAACGCCTCACAGGCAATAGAGAGCATTTTTAACACTTCTGTCACATTATTCAAAAAGAAATAAGGAGAGCCTCTCTATTTAGGCTCTCCACAATTTGATTCGTTCATTAGAAAAAATAGTGATCAAGTGATGTTTAAAGCAATACATTTCCGCCAGATTCAATCACGACAATCATAGCTGTGATTTCCCAGTAAAGTCCAGGATGGAGTATAATTAAACTTTATAATCATACTCTAATCCATCCATTTTGAGAAACCGTATCTTATTTAATCAATCTCCATTGGGTCTTTCAGTTGAATTGATGGGTTTTTATCGGTGAACCAACGTAATGCAAATTCATTTTCAAAGAGAAATACCGGATTATCAAATCTGTCCTTGACAAGGAGGCTTCGCTGGCTGGACAGTGACTCGTCAATTTGATCGTCTTCAACCCACCTGGCAATCTTTGAACCCATTGGTTCCATGACCACATCTGAATGATATTCATTTTTCATCCGGTGGACAAAAACCTCAAATTGGAGCTGGCCGACTGCACCAAGTATATAATCTTCCATGCGGTAAGTTTTGAACAACTGGACTGCACCTTCCTGAACAAGCTGATGAATCCCTTTATGAAAGCTTTTTTGCTTCATGACATTTTTTGCTGTCACTTTGACAAACAACTCAGGTGTAAATTCAGGTAGTTTTTCATATTGAATGATACTTTTTCCTTCGGCTATGGAATCTCCAATCTGGTATGTGCCAGTGTCATAAAGTCCGATGATGTCCCCGCTTACCGCCTTATTGACCGTACTTCTATCATCGGCCAAAAATTGAGTGGACTGAGATAACTTAAATTGCTTTCCTGTCCTAGCAAGTGTAACCGACATCCCTCTTTCAAATTCGCCTGAACATATTCTGACAAAAGCGATTCTGTCACGGTGGGCAGGATTCATATTGGCCTGGATTTTAAAGACAAACCCGGAAAAACCCTCTGATGAAGGCTCGATTTCACCGTTGCTTGACATCCTTGGCTGCGGTGGGGGCGCAAATTCCAAATACGTTTCCAGAAACGTCTGTATACCGAAAGTTGTCAAAGCACTGCCGAAAAATACAGGGGTCATAGTCCCTTTATTTAATTTTTCAATGGAAAATTCATTTCCTGCTTCGTCTAAAAGCAGAACTTCTTCAAGCGCCTGATCGTATAGAGCATTTTGTTTGATCGGATGATCTCCGATAATTTCTCCGTTATCATCTAAAGGAATGAAACGGCTGTCATCATCCGTCCGGAACTGTTCAATCCTTTTATTATGGCGATCATAGATACCATAAAATTCTTTTCCCATGCCAATAGGCCAATTCATCGGATACGTTTCTATGTCAAGAACTTCTTCTATTTCTGCAAGCAATTCAAGAGGCTGCCGTCCTTGCCTATCCAGTTTATTAATGAAGGTAAAAATCGGAATTCCGCGCATCCTGCACACTTTGAACAACTTGAGCGTCTGTTCTTCAATTCCCTTGGCTGAATCAATGATCATCACAGCACTGTCAACTGCCATCAACGTTCTGTACGTATCCTCACTAAAATCTTGGTGTCCTGGTGTATCAAGTATATTTATCCGGAAATCTTCATATTGAAATTGCATGACGGATGATGTAACAGAAATTCCACGCTGTTTTTCTATTTCCATCCAATCCGATGTTGCGTATTTTCCGGTCTTTTTCCCCTTAACAGTCCCTGCATCCCGGATTGCACCGCCGAATAACAAGAGCTTTTCAGTCAATGTCGTTTTCCCGGCATCCGGGTGGGAGATAATTGCAAATGTTCTTCTGGAATCAACTTCTTGTGCTAAATGATTTGCCATCACATAAATCCTTTCATTTCAATCTCTTTTTAATCTTATTCCTACGGAAAGCGAATTGCAATCATCCATTTTTAAGACAATGGAATTCAAGCACCAAAAAAGCATTCACCGGATAGTCAAGTGAATGCTTTTCCTTAGATATTCTATTTCACATCCTTTATCGACTCATCGGTTGCCGGAGCTTCCAACAAACTGGCACGCCTGTTGTTGGTTGCAATGATATAGATAGCAGCAAAAACAATAAGTAAAGCGATAACAGACCCAAGATTAAATAATCCTTTTTGAGAATACCAGACTATTGAGTAACCTATCGCCCCTGTAAACAAGGCGTAATAAGCAAATGGGAACAGCGTTTTCCGAATGACTGTACCTTCTTTTCCAAGGAGCCCTACAACTGCCGATGCCGCTACAACATTATGGACGCATATCATATTTCCGGCAGCTCCGCCTACTGACTGCAATGCAACTATCCAGGTGGGATCGACACCTATTTGCTTACCGACATCAAATTGGAAAAGCGAGAACATCATGTTGCTGACGGTATTGCTGCCCGCGATAAATGCGCCAAGACCGCCAATGAAAGTGGCGAAGAATGGCCAAAATTCACCTGTAACCGCCGCTACTCCATTTGCCAGTTCTATCGGCATCCGCTCATACCCGGCAGCACCTCCTCCACTATTTAAAAACACTTGAACCATCGGCACCGTAAAAATAAGCGCAGTGGATGCAGCCAGTGCTGTTTTTCCGGATTGCACCCAAGCCCTCTTGTATGCGCTACCATTCATACCATGCAAAAAGTACGTAATGAAAGATACCAGAATGAAAATTGTACCGGGTGAATAAAGCGGCTGAAAGCTGGCCGTTATACCTGAGTCAAACATATTTTCGAAAGCAATGGTCCATGATTGGGTCCACTCAAGGAAGGGAAGTGATTTCACCCTTGTCAGTACAAGGAAAAGAGCAACAAGCACATAGGGTGACCAGGCCCTTATCATGCTCATCGAACCGCTTTTGTGAGCAATGTCCTTTATAACAACTTTTCCGGTCCACTCCGGATCCCAGTTCGATTCATCTTCAAAATCCCATGTTTCTTCCTTAGACGGCAGGAGAAATCCTTTTTTCGCTGCACTGACAACAATGATCAAGCCAATAAGCCCCCCTGTCATAGACGGGAATTCAGGTCCTAGTGTATTAGCTACAATAAGATAAGGAATCGTCATAGCAAAAGAGGCAAATAAGGCAAACTTCCATACTTTGAGTCCTTCTGTGAATGATTTGCTTTTCCCGAAAAACCTGGTCAATAACGAAACAACAAACAGTGGAATCAATGTCCCGGCAATCATGTGTAAAATGGCTGCCTTGCCGCCAATCATCGTTACCAGCTGAAGAAAATCATTGCTAATGCTTGGATCCGCCGATAAACCCGTTTGAATTCCGACCAAAACAGGCGTACCGACCGCTCCGAATGTAACTGGGGTGCTTTGAATTACCATACCGGCCACAACGGCAGCCATTGCGGGAAAACCCAGACCTACAAGCAGTGGAACAGCCACCGCTGCCGGAGTCCCGAACCCAGCGGAACCTTCGATAAAAGAGCCGAACAGCCAGGCGATTATGATTACCTGTATTCTTCTGTCTTCCGAAATGTCAGTAAAACCTTGACGGATCGTTTTCATCCCGCCGCTTTCCTGCAGAGTGTTCAAAAGCAAAATGGCTCCAAAAATAATGTACAAAAGCGTAATGGCTACAATGACCCCATTAATGGTGGCAGCCGTGACATTCACCCCTGGAACCTTCCATACAAAAAGCGCCAGAACAATAGCTAAAACATAGGAAATAGGCATTGCCCTGCTTGCGGGCCACCTGAGACCAACCAAGAATACACCTACGGCAATAATGGGCAAGAGAGACAAAATAGCAAGCAAACCTGTACTCATATTTGTATTTTCCCCTTTCCTTCTGAATCAGTGCCCTTTCATGAGGTGATCTGTTGTTCCATACTACTGCAGTTGATCTATTAAAAAATATCTGTAAATGACCATTTACAGATATTTGATTGCCTTTTCATTTTATGCTTTTTTTAACTCCTGTTTAACCTCAGCACATTTCCCAGGTGTAGGAAATAGCTTCCCGGCATTTAGCAGATTGTCATGGTTGAAAACCTTTCTGATATCCGTCTGTGCCATTATTTCTTCATCGGTGAACACAAAACGCATCTCTTCTTTTTTTTCAATACCGACGCCATGTTCACCTGTAATGGTCCCACCAGCATCTGAACATACTTTTAAACAGGCACTGCCCGCTTCGATGGCTTTCTCGACTTCTCCAGGGACACGGGAATCAAACAGTACGAGCGGATGAAGATTCCCGTCTCCCGCATGAAAAATATTCGCAATCCTTAATCCTGACTTTTGGCTGATTTCATTGATTTTACTCAAGACTTCCGGAAGCTTACTACGAGGAATGACACCGTCCTGAACAAGATAATCATGCGAGATGGCCCCCATTGCTCCAAATCCTGTTTTTCTGTTTGCCCACCATCTTTCTCTTTCTTCATCATTTTTTGCTGCCCTTACTTCCCTGACATTCCGGTTTCTGCATACTTCCAAAATTTGATTGACCTGCTCCTCTATACCTGCACGGATACCGTCAACTTCAATTAATAGCAGAGCCTCTATATCTTTGGGATGGCCGACAGGAAACGCTGCAGCCTCCACCCCTTCAATCGCGATTTTATCCATCATCTCAAGGGCAGCAGGCACGATGCCGGTCGAAATAATATCAGATACTGCCTGGCTTCCATCTTCAACCTTATTAAAATAAGCCAGCACTGTTTGCTTCGATTCAGGATTTTTTAAAATTCTCACAGTAATTTTAGTAACAATACCAAGAGTGCCCTCAGATCCTGTCAGAAGCCCCAGCAAATCATATCCAGGTGAATCAGGGATTCCATTTCTTCCCATTTCGATCACTTCACCGTTCGGCAAAACAACTTCCAATCCCAATATATGATTGGTTGTCACGCCATATTTCAGACAATGTGCCCCTCCAGCATTTTCAGCTACATTGCCGCCGATTGTACAACAATATTGACTGGACGGATCCGGAGCATAATAATAATCCTTGTCAGAAACGGCATGCGTCAATTTCAAATTGATAAAACCCGGTTCAACTACTGCTCTTCTGTTTTCAAGATCGACACTTAACAACCTTTTCATCCTTGTCAGGCTGATGATCACTTCACCGTTGATCGGAATGGCACCACCACTTAACCCCGTGCCTGCCCCTCTTGCAAGAAAAGGCAAATTATTTACGGAACAATATTTGACGACAGCAGCAACTTCTTCCGTATTTTGCGGAAAAACAACGGCCTTTGGCAAATGCTTTTGTATCGTAAATCCATCACAGTCATACGCAGCCAACTCTGCTTTTTTGTATAGGATAGAATGGGGGCCGGAAAGGAGTTTTGCAAGATTATGAACATGTTTATCTTTTGTTTTGATGTTGTTCGCCACCTTCATTCCATCTCCCTGCTCTCTTTTTGATAGGCCCAATCTAATAACTGGACCGTATGAACAATTTTTTGATTGCGGCCGTACTTTTTGACTCCAAGCGCCATTTGCAGCATACATCCCGGATTGCCCATCGAAATCATCTCGACTTCGACTGGGACATTTTGCATTTTGCTTTGAAGGACTGCTTCAGCCATCCCAGGATTGGTAATATTATAAATTCCTGCGCTGCCACAGCATCTGTCGGCATTCGGCATGTGAACGATGTTTACTCCAGGAATATCAAGCAGAAGATCACGAGGTTCCTGCCATACTCCCTGTCCGTGAGCCAAATGGCAAGCATCATGATAAGTGATTGTCGTTTCAATTGATGCTTTTGGCTTATCGTAACCTGTATCATGAAGATATTTTGCAATATCAACCACTTTTGCCGAGAATTTTTCCGCACGTGTTTTCCATTCAGGATCATTTCGGAAAAGTTCATGGTACTCTTTCATCATGGAACCACAGCCCGCCGCATTGACAACAACAATCTCCGCTTCTTCGAATGCTTCTATATTCTGCTTGGCAAGGTTTCTGCCCATATCCCTGTCGCCGGCATGGACATGAAGGGCCCCACAGCATGTCTGGTTCTTGGGTATTGTCACGTCATTACCATTTCGCGTCAGAACATTGATTGTCGATTCATTTACGTCCGCAAACATCACATCCATCACGCATCCGGTGAGCATTGCAACTTCCGCTTTCTTATTTCTTTGAGCTTTTATCACTTTTTCGTTTTTATATTTTTTTCGGACAGGCTTTCCAACCTCCGGCATGATTCCTTCCAATTCAGCCAAATGGTCTGGCAAGATTTTGCTTAACCCGGTTTTTCGCACCACTTTCTGAACACCACTCTTTTGATAAAACTTCAGCAGACTTCCAAGTGTGCTCATCCGGTCTGGATGAGGAAAAAGCTTTTCAAGAAATAATTTGCCAACTGATTTTTTCCAGCCTGTTAATGGCAATGCCTGTCTGATCTGTCCTCTTGCTTCTTCAATAAGACCGCCCACATTTACATCTGCAGGACATGCAGTTGTACACGCACGGCAATCCAAGCAGTCAAAAACCGGATCGATCAGTTCATCATTGACTTCAAGCCGCCCTTCTGCAACCGATTGAATTAAATGCACCCTCCCTCTTGGAGAATGCTGTTCTTGGCCTGTAATTTCATATGTTGGGCAAGATTCAAGGCACATTCCGCAATGAACACAATCCGCCCACTTATTCGGGTCAGGCAGATCATTCCAGAGATAATTCCCCAAGTGCATCGTGGTACATGCCGGATCCAGATTGGTCTCCTTTTCTGTTGTCGCCACGGTTAAATCCCTCCCAAATATCTTTGTGGATTCAAAATATCATTTGGATCCACCGCTTTCTTGATACCTTCCATCAAGAAAAAATAAGGAGGCTTCTCTCCCCATGAATCGATTTGCTTTCTTTGCTTAAACGGTAAATGGGTGACGGTTGCATATCCACCATACTCCTCTGCTTTTTGCCTCAATTGAAAGATTGCATCTGTCACCAAACTTTCTTCACCTTTTAAAACTGCCCGGCATAAGCCATGGCCCAATCCCCCATGAGATTGGATGGTCAATTGGTTCGGTGTTTCAAGCTTGATCGTTTCTTCTATCATATATAGCACGTCCATATTGACCACGCCGATCTTCATGGAAGCTCCAAAGTCATCTGAGGATTCATTGACCGTATTTTCATAAAATTGATTCCAAAACATTTGAGTCTTTTTATCCGAAAGCACAGTGATATCCGTACCGTCAGGCTTGATTTCCCTTAAATAATTTTCTTGATATAAGACTGAACTTTCCACATCTTCAAAGGCGATGGCCAATGTTCTGTTGTATCTCCCAGTCAACTTTTCAGCCATTGACGGATTGAGCAATTCCAGCGCTACCGGCTCAAGCATCGAATCAAGCAATCGGATGGAAAATTTCCTGATCAGCTCCATGCTGCTATCCGGAAAAGATAGTAGAATCAGACTCTCACACTTTGGCAGCGGCCTGAGTTTAAAGGTAATCTCCGAGAGGATGCCAAGTGTACCCATGGAGCCGATAAATAGTTTGTTCATATCATATCCGGCCACATTTTTAACTACCTTCCCGCCAGTACGGATAATCTTTCCATCAGGATAAACAACTCTCAACCCAATAACCGAATCCCGTGCGGAGCCGTAACCCAGCCTACGAGGTCCGCTGTCATTTGCTGAAATGACACCGCCGACCGTGGAGGATTCTGGAGTGAACGGGTCAATGGAAACCCGTTGATTAAATTGTGAAAGATATTTCTGGAGCTCGCCAAAACGGGTTCCAGCTTTCACAGTGACTGTCATATCACCAGGGACATGTTCCACGATACCGCTGTAATTTTTCAAAGAAAGTAGAATATCCGTATTTTCAATAAGGCCGCCATACCCTCTCTTCGTTCCGGCCCCCATGATCGAGACGGTTTGGCCGTTTTGGTTGGCGTAGGATAATAGATTGGCAATTTCCTCCTCAACCTGTGGATATAGGACGATTTTGCCACCATTCCCAAGATAATGATCCACTTCCCCGGCTGCACGACGTTCTTCAGGGATAATCGTCTTTAATTCTGATAAAATACTCGTTGCCGATATTGGACCCACCTCCCCATTAATAAAAAGGTATCCTCTTTTCTACATTTAATCACTAAACCTATCTATATTCAAGCAATTATTTGAATATACAAACTCTTTCACATTGGGAAAAACCTTGCAAAAAATGATGAGCAAGGTTTCGGTTTCTATCATTATTTGAGGATCCAATCGTTGAATTGCTTTTGAAATTTTTGTTTTAACTCCAAGTACAACAACTCCCATTATCATCCAGCCAATACCTACAATTTGTTCAATCTAACCCATTACCGCCAATATATATGTGCCGACATAATACTGTGCAAATAAGATATGAGATTGGAGAAAAGTTTTGATATGCCGGATTAATGGTAACACCATCACTTTTTCCTCATTCAAAAAGGCCGTTCTTCCTTCTCTCTCAATATGCTCATTTGTATTCATCATCGTCCTATCTATTATCTTATATTTAACTAATTTTATAATATCTAATTAAATCGATGTTTCTATGACATAACCTATCCCATGATTATTTATTAAACCAACATTGTTCATTATATAGAAGTTTCCCATCCTTCCTATCAAACATTTTGATAACATGAATATTCTGAAATGATTGATTTTAAGTTGGCGGGGAACTACAATCGTACTTACAAGTTTGATAGCTGGTTTTATGAATGCGCTATCAATTTATTTTAGGAGGTTATTAAATGGAACAGCGTGAGCAGTTGGCGAAAACGTTAAAACCTCATTGGGTATGGGCCATTGCTTTTGGTTCGGCTATCGGTTGGGGAGCATTCGTTTTACCAGTCGATTGGATGGGGATGGCTGGCCCGCTTGGAGTGATAATCGGTTATTCAATAGGGCCCTTCTTATGATTCTCATAGGGACCTGTTACGGATATCTGATAGAAAGGCTGCCTATTTCGGGTGGAGAATTTGTTTACGCGTATTATGGATTGGGCAGGTACCACGCTTTTTTTTGCGGATGGTTTTTAACATTGGGGTATATGTCCATAGTCGCTCTAAACGCATCTGCCCTGGCACTTTTGGGTAAATTTATATTTCCTTCCCTCATTGAAATTGGCCACCTTTATACTATTGCCGGTTGGAAGGTTTATGTCGGAGAAATCATTCTTGCGTGCACTGCACTTGTTATTTTTGCGTTTTTAAATGTGCGAGGGACAAGCTTGTCCGGATTCTCTCAGTTCATATTTTGCATTGGATTGGTTGGGGGAGTTGTTTTACTTGCCATCACTATGTTCCTGCACCCATCAAGTTCACCTGTCAATCTTCAGCCACTTTTCAAACCGGACAGGCCAGCCATTGCTTCTATTCTTGCAATTGTTGCCATCGCTCCATGGGCTTATGTTGGATTTGGCAATATTCCGCAAGCAGCGGAAGAGTTTGACTTCCACCCCAGAAAATCTTTTGCATTGATTGTCATGGCTATACTATGTGCAGGATTAACCTACGCAATTGTCATAGTCTCTACAGGTATAGGCATGCCATGGATCAGCGCCGTTGATGCCGGTTATGTTTGGGGAACTGGCGCGATCGTTGAAAGTGCCTATGGAAAAGTAGGAGTTTCATTGCTTGCCTTTGCGCTTCTCATGGGAATTTTCACCGGACTGAACGGTTTTTATGTATCAACAAGCCGACTGCTGTTTGCTATGGGAAGGGCAAAAATTCTTCCAAAGGCCTTTACAAAGTTACATTCAAAACATAAAACGCCGTATTGGGGCATCTTTTTCACAATGGCTGTAACGATGGCTGCTCCCTTCTTTGGCAGGGAAGCTTTGCTGTGGGTTGTTGATATGGCTGCTCTCGGCGTTACTATCGCTTATTTTTATGCGTGCTTTGTTGCTTATCGGCTTTTTAGATGGTCTGCAAAAGAAAAAAGTCAAAATGAAGTTTTGATTGTTGCTCCGTGGAGAAAGCTATTTTCATTGCTTGGAGTCATCTGTAGTGCATCCTTTTTGTTGCTTCTTGTTGTTCCGGGTTCTCCAGGATTTTTAAGTAAACCATCATGGATTGCCTTACTTGCCTGGATCAGTATTGGCGTCATTTTCTTTTTGACAAGGTTTACATTTTATAAAAATATGACGGACGAAGAGTTGGATCAATATATTCTGGGAGAATACAAAAATAGGGAAATCAATACGGAATCAGCCAAACCTCCAGTATCTGCAGCCTCCCTAACCTCTACTTTCCGAGCAGGAGAAAGATAAGAGAAGACTGTTGCCTTAACAGCACTGTTTAATAAGCAGTGCTTATTTGTTTTTAACCAGAATAATATGAACAAACAGATGAGTCGTTGATTCTTCATATATAGAAAAAAACATGAGCGATATCACACATTCTAATTATTTGAATTTACTGAAATAATTGTTTTCAAGCCATCAAAAGAATAGAATTTTAAGTAACATCTTGACGACTCCTCTTCGTAACGACTTTTATATATAAAAAATGAAGGAGGGAATTTTAATGGAACAACGGCAACAGCTGGCAAAAACATTGAAGGCGCATTGGGTTTGGGCGATAGCGTTCGGTTCCTGTATTGGTTGGGGAGCCTTTGTATTGCCTGTGGATTGGATGTCTATGGCCGGGCCGCTTGGTGTCATTATCGGTTATTCCATCGGAGCGCTGCTGATGATTGTTATTGGTGTAAGCTATGGATATCTTGTTGAAAAACTGCCGGTCTCGGGCGGAGAATTTGCGTACGCCTATTATGGGCTGGGAAGGTATCACGCATTTTTCTGTGGGTGGTTTTTGACGCTCGGCTACATGTCAATTGTAGCCTTAAACGCATCAGCCCTGGCTCTTTTGGCAAAGTTTACGATGCCGGCCATTTTTACCAAAGGGCATCTTTATACGATTGCCGGGTGGGACGTCACTTTTGGTGAGGTCGTCATTGCCTGTCTAGCACTTATTTTTTTCGCTTATCTAAACATTCGCGGGGCAAGCCTTTCCGGACTTTCTCAGTTCATCTTTTGTGTAGGTCTCGTCATAGCGGTTGTCTTGCTTACTGTTGGAATGGTCTTTCATCCTTCCAGTTCGCTGGAGAATTTACAGCCGTTTTTTAAACCTGGAACTTCTTCCATTGCTGCAATTGCTGCCATCATCGCAATTGCCCCATGGGCTTATGTCGGATTTGACAATATACCACAAGCAGCCGAAGAATTCGATTTCCATCCAAGAAAATCTTTTCAATTGATATTTTGGGCTTTAATCTGCGCAGGGCTGACATATGCTTTTCTCATCATAGCCACTGGTGTAGGAATGCCTTGGATGAACGCCGTTGATGCAGGCTATATGTGGGGTACTGGTACTATCGTGGAAAATGCCTTTGGCAAGATCGGCGTCTTGATTTTGGCTTTTGCAGTCATGATGGGAGTTTTTACCGGATTAAATGGATTCTACGTTTCTACGAGCCGCTTGCTGTTTGCCATGGGAAGAGCTAAAGCCATCCCTGACTCGTTTGGAAAATTGCATCCCAAATACGGAACTCCGAAACTCGGAATTTGGTTTACAATGGCAGCTTGCCTTGTTGCTCCATTCTTCGGAAGGCAGGCATTATTATGGGTTGTTGACATGGCTGCCCTTGGAGTTACAATCGCATATTTCTACACCACATTTGTTGCCTACCGTCTTTTTAAATGGTCCGACCAAAGTACTTGTAAAGTAAGAGATATCCCGCTTGTTGCTCCCGGCAGAAAGTTTGTTGCGCTAATCGGAGTTGTCAGTAGCATCGCTTTCTTCCTATTATTAGTAGTTCCCGGCTCACCAGGATTTTTGGGAACGCCGTCATGGATTGCTTTACTTGTCTGGATTGCTCTTGGAGTCATATTTTTTCTTACAAGATATAAAAGTTACAAAGAAATACCCGAAAAAGAATTGGATCACTACATCTTGGGAGATTTCAAGGATGGAGAAATCCCTGTAGGATCTTTGAGGACCGAACCTAAGGCAAAGTAACCTTCTGCGAAAGCTGCGGATAATGCCGCAGCTCTCTTTTTATTAAATCCCTAAAGTGATCTCCCTATACATATGATGTTGTCCGTGCTGCTGTAAACTTAATCAGGTCATGAACATAAAACTCCGTATTATACATTACCGGCTGACCATCGAGATTATACTTCGTTATATCAAACCTTAATAATGGGGTATTAACTTTAAGATCCAGGAAATCACTCAGTTTCTCGTCCGTCATGCTTGGTATGATTTCCATAAAATCATGACTAAAGGCCAAGTCGCAGTTTTCTTCCAAGAATGTAAAAATATTTTCATCCAAATTCTCCTCGCTAAATTCAACCTGATCCATGTACCTTCCGGGAATCCGGTTAATACAGTAAGCAGCCGGCATTGAATCAGCCAGGAAGCGTTTTTCAATCACTAACAATTCTTCTCCGGGAGATATATTTAGAGCAATACCTTGTTCGGCAGTGCAAGGCTCCCACGAGTATGCAATGCAATCCACTTTTACTTGATAACCTGATTCCGTAATAAATCTTCCCAATTCCCCGGATCTGTCAATTTGACCGGTTAATTTTCTTGCAAAAGTAGTCACCATGGTACTGCTTCCCTGATTTTTGGTGATATACCCCTCTATTTCCAGCACCGTTAGCGCTTCCCTAACTGTCAGTCTGCTAACGCCCAGTTCTGAGGCCAATTTGGCTTCAGACGGAAGCTTGTCTTCTTCATTTAAATGTAGGATAAACTTTCTCAAGTTTTTGATTGCATGTTGTACTGCGGTTTGTTTTTGAAACTTATTGACCCTCATTTTAACCAACCTCCCGGCAACGAACCCCTCATTAAATAAACAAAGTGAAAAGCATATAAACTGAGGACAGTATCGTGACATAAGCGATGAAAATGCGCAAGTGGCGGATGGATACCTTATTAGCCAAACTCGAACCCGTAATGATCCCGATTACTGTCCCCAACAAACTGAAAGAAATCAACATAGTTAAATTCCCCATTGCTGCATGAGAGAAATAACCGAATATTGAAGGGATGGCAATGATTACAGAATTTAAGAGACTCACTCCAACAGCAATCCTAATGTTCACTCCCATGCCGGCAAGCAGAGGAACAAGCAAAATTGGTCCTCCTGCTCCCGTTAATGAACAAATAGCTGCTGTAACGAATCCGATTAAAATCATGATTAGATAGTTTTCAAGAAATTTTGAACGGCCAGTATGTACCAGAGATTCTTCATTTTCTTGACTTTTCTTTTTTAATATGGAAAGTCCTGCCAACAATATAAATAGATAAAGCAGGACCTTGACAAAAAACTCGGAAATCAATACATTGATTTGGACTCCAAGAAAAGCTCCCGGCAGGCTTCCGATATTCAAATAAAATGCAAGTTTTAAATCCATATTGTTTGACCGCCAATATGCGTATGCCCCGATTATACCTGAAATTGCAAAAGATAAGAAGCTTAAGGCCAATGAATCATGAACCGGCATTCCCAACACTCCCACATAAAATAGCGGCAGGAGGAATCCTGATATCCCGGTCATTCCCAATAAAATTCCAATAATTAAATTTAAACATAATACAATGCCTGATAAAACAAGAATTGTCACCATCATCAGACCCCAATCCTATTAACTTGTCAAATAAAGATTAAAAGGGGGACAGCATGTCCTCCCTTTTGTGACGGAGATATTCAACACAGTTAGATATTTGCTTTGGTTTTCAAGCCTTCGAAGGCTGATTTGCTTTCATATCTAATTTTCTCCTCATCTAGCGTAAGTACCTCTCTACTTTTCATTATCATTTTTCCATCAACGATTACATCAGAAATATCACCGCTATTGACTGACTCTACCAGGGTATTGATTAGGTTATGTGTAGGCTGGATATGAGGCTTATCAATGTTGATGAGGACCATATCCGCTTTTTTTCCAACTTCCAGAGTACCGAGCTGATCTTCACGAAGCATTGATTTAGCTCCACCCAATGTAGCCATCTCCAGTATAGTCCTGGAGGGCATTACCATGGGGTCAAAAACAGGCATTCCCCAATATACTTTCATCAATGACTTAAAAACTTTCATCTGGTCGATCAGGCTTAAACTGGAATGACCTGCTCCGTCAGTTCCTAAACTAATCCCAACTTCCCTATTTATTAAGCTTGGTGTCTTCGTAAACCCTTTTCCGGAATTGCTTATGGGGCAGTGGGCAATTTTGACATCATAATTTTTGATAATGTCCATTTCATTCTCAGAAAGAAGGATGCCGTGCGCTCCCAGAAAATTTGACCCCAGGGCACCCAATGATTCAAGAAATTCAAAAGGCCTTTTTTGAAAGTTCTCCAAACAATAACTAACTTCATTTGGATATTCATTCATATGGCTATGCACACCCGTCCCAAGCTCACGAGCCTTTTCAAAAACATCCTGTATTAATTCCGGTGAGCAGGTTATAATTGACCGAAGTGAAAACCATACATCCAATCTCCCTTCCCCTGCCCCGTGGAAATCATTAAATAAGGATTCATTACGCCGGATATTGTCAGCAGCACTTGATTTCATCGATTCAGGAATATTACCGCCCCTATCCATTGTTGAACAGGTGATAACGCCTCTTAATCCTGATTCTAAAACGGATCTTGCGACCTGATGCATATACCGACCCCCTGCATCAATAAATGCGGTTGTCCCTGATTTAATCATTTCCAGACAACTCAATTGGGAGCTGATAAAAACATCCTCTTCAGAAAGACTGCTTTCAAAAGGAACCATAATACGCGTCCATATCATTGGATATTCGTCCGTAATCCGACCGCGTAACAACTGTTGACATATATGCGTATGTGCATCAATGAAACCGGGAATAAGCAACTTCCCTTTTCCATTGATTGCTTCATCAGCAGTATATATTTTCGAAATGGTGGATTCATCACCAATCTCCAAAATTTTTTTTTCCTTTATAACAACACTTTGATCAGAAATAACTTCAAATTCCGGCGTTAATAATGAACAGTTTTTAATGAGAATGTCCGCACATTTCATACTACACACTATTTCATCCCTCCTCTTTTATAAAAATTCTATTTTTTAAAAGGCGTTTGTTATCCGGATAAATGTTTCAGCAAAAACAGCCTGTGTCAGGAACGTACCTGTATAGACCAATATAGCAATAATAATCATTTTCCAGCTTTGGCTCCGGAAACTCTTAAAATCCAGTCCAATTCCAGCCATTGTCCCAACAACGGTGATAGGAGCCATAAAGGAAATTTTCGCAGTATAATCAATGATTGGTTTGGAAACAGCCGATATGGGACTGGCCAAAATCAGCCCTAACAATACCACATAAACAATTGCAGGAATTTTTAAAGGGATACATTTTCCTATTAAAATCCCTAAAAATGCTATGGTTGATAAAATAAGCACTCCAGGAATTGATTCTATTACCGACATATCGTTGCCAATAAGGTTGGCAATAATCGTTGTTACAACTGAAGTTAATAAAAGTGACACTGTCCAATCCCGCATGCTCATCACCATTTCATCCACCCACCTTCGTATCTTTTCCCTTTTCGGACGTAATGTTTCGCTGTACGGCAGCTCTTGTGTGCTTCGGACTTATCCTTGGCTCAAGCCAATAGTATATTTTTTTTGTTAGTGGAAGGGAAATAAATAACGTAAAATAAATCCCTGTAATCGCGGCAAGCATATCACTTGCACCTGCCAACATGATTATCTGGTCAGAATGTTGGGAATATATTGTCGCCAAGGTGCCTGAGCAAGCTGCCATCATCACCCCACTCCCGATCCCGCAAGCCATACCAAGCGCCAATGGGTTAAAAATATTCAAGGCTGCCACGCTGCTGGCTAAAAAACCTATGTAAACGGTTCCAATTAAGAAGCCAATAATATAAATGGATAGAGACCCTCTTGCTTCTGGAGAATCCGCTCCATAAAGGTGGCAAATCAATCCGTAATCTTTATCACGATTTGTTGAACTAGTCGCACCGATTGCCTCTTTTTTAATACCTAGCATAAGCGCAATAGGCAAAGCCAGGAAAATCGTTCCTACATGACCCAATTCCTGAAAAGCCAAAGCAGGACCCACATCCACTAACTGGGGGAGATTTGATCCTGCAAGAACACGATTTTTGCCATGAAAGGTGTGATTGCTACAAGTACAAGTGATGAAGCCTTCTTTGACTCCTTTTCTTTAAAAAAGCCTAGTACGTCCCGTCCCAGCACGATGCCGATCACAATCGCGAACAGCATAGGATAAATAACAATCAATCCTGAACCCAATTGTATTTTCTTGGTTCCTATCAGTTCTGCAATAACCACGATGAAAAAAGCTGCAAGGTAGAGTCGGTAATCCCTTTTAACTGCCTGCCAAATTTTATTCGGCTGTGACACATTCTCCATTCATTTCTCCTCCTTTTACTTTTCATTTTTCTACCTGTTTTTCTCTCGTGATGCGAAAACGATGGAAGTATTTAGCGTGGCTTTAGCTGTAAAAGTCAATACTCAGTTTTTCTAAAAAGCTATAAGTTATTATACTATCAACTTATCAGATAAGTAAAGAAGTTTATTTACAGAAAATACTTTCAATTACTTCTCTTATAAAAAACACGAATCAACAAAAAACCAGCCCGCTAGGTTTTCACCCAATAGGCTGGTGCCTCGTCATCTTATTTATCTTTCAAATTTCGTAATCCAAGTGTTTATACTTATCCAGGAACTTCGTCGGCATCTCTGGGAACGGTGGAGCGAGTTGTGTTCCATCTACATAGATGATACGGGTAGCTGGCTGGCTTTCTTTCTTCGATAACTTATTTGATTACTCCCCCGATATCTTCCGGCTTATCGATTAAAGAGTAAACTTAAATGAATTTAGTGACGCCAAGTGTTAAAAAGATAACGATCACAAGGACCAAGGCTGTGTTACTCCAAAATCTATTTCTAAATTCAGGCTTTACTTCCTTTGAATTCAGCAAAAATAGAAGAGTAACAGCGAGAAACGGCAGGAACAGGGATCCCAGTGCCGCATACAGCAAAACCAGACCTATTGGTTGATTAAACATTAAAAGAAGCAGGGATGGAAATGTCAGCCATGCGAGGAAAGCCCTGTAAGCCGGATCTTTTTCATCAAGCGGCTTTTTGATTTTCACTTCATCGACTTTCTTTCTAAAGTTTCTCATGAAATCTGCAAACAAATACGGAATCCCATTCCATGAACCGATTAATGAGCTGAATGTTGCCGACCAAAACCCGATGTTCAAAATTAATTGTGGGACTTTGCCAAACCTTTCCCCATACAGATTCAGAAAGTCCTGTATACCTTCCACACCGCTGAACGTAATGCCGGAACCATATAAAAACTGGGCGCTTAAACTCATTAATGATATTGAAAAAAGACCTGTAATCATATAAGCGATCGCAACATCCATGCGCATAACCGGAATCCAAGATCGATCAGACCATTCCCTTGCGCGAATCCAGTAACCATAAGCCGCAAGTGCCATCGTTCCTCCAATACCGCCGACAAGCCCCAGTATTCTAAAAAATGTAGCACCGTCAGGAATACCCAGAGTCACTGCCTGCGGAGGCAATGTGAATAAATTAGGAAGCAGGAATACAGCAGACCCGACAACAGCAAGGAACATAATTCCAATCAAAACCGTTATGACTTTTTCAAAGATTTTATATCTGCCAAACCAAATTAAGATAAAGCCTGCCACCGAATGTACAATCGCCCATGCCCAAAGCGGCAAAACAGGAAACATGATAGTCATCATCAAACCGCAAGCTGTAGCAATTGCCGCTCCATAAATCAACCCGAAAAGTGAAACATAAACAAAAAAATATGCCATTGTCCATCTTCCAAGGGAACGCCAACCTTCCAAAATTGTTTTACCAGTAGACAATGTCCATCTTCCGACTCCTTCAGTAAGGAGAAATTTAAGGGACACACCGATGACTACTGCCCATATGAGCGCGATTCCGAATTCTGAACCTGTAACAGTGGACATCACCAAGTCTCCAGAACCCACTCCAGTGGCAGCCAGAACGATCCCAGGGCCCAAGACAGAAAACTTTTTCTTTAAACCTGCCTCTCCCATCTCAACGGTCTTCTCTGTTACATACTCTCTTTCAGCCATATTATATCCTCCTCATAATTTAGCGTTTCTATGGCAAGAGTGGCACTTGAACTTATATGAATGAATGTGTCTGAAATAGTATGAAAGAGTCTATTTGCTGAAACAAAAATATACAATGCATTTTACAGGAAGTAAGACTCGAAAGGTGTATCCCTTCTTTTAGAATTATGATATTAGCTATAACTATTTTTTCGAAAATTTAATTGGCATTTTTTTTACGAATTGATTATTTTTATTGTATGCGCTTTCAAATGGGCATTCAATCTTTTTCCGTTTTTTGGTGATTGTAAAATATTATGACATTTATATTCAATTTTAATAAGCAGAGGGCTACAATCATTTTAATATACTCCTCTTTTGGTCACTCCCTAGCAAGCCAGAAGTGGAGCAGTACAATAGATCCTTCTTCAATGAACCTATTGACCGCTATGATGAATTGTTTCTGTATTAGAAGCTGTACTAATTGACTGAAACTTTCTGTCTGTATCTATTTTATAAAAAAAACAGCCCGCAAGGCTTTACCTAACGGGCTGAGGCTTAATCCTCTTATTATTTTCTCCAACTCTCATAATCAAGATGTTTGTATTTATCCAGGAATCGTGTTGGCATTTTCAAGGCATCTCTGCGGAACGGCGGAGCGAGTTGTGTTCCATCAACATAGATGTTAAGGACAGCTGGCTTTCTTTTTTTGAGGACTTCCTTAATTACTCCCGCGATATCTTCCGGCTTATCGATTGTAAACCCAAGTGCACCCATGGATTTTGCAACTTCTGCAAAGTCAGGGGCATCGATATCTGAACCGATAAAACGATTGTCATAATAATCCACTTGGTTTTTCTTTTCTGCTGCCCACGACTTATTATTGAAGACACAAGCGATGACAGGGATGTTTTGTTCGACGGCTGTACTCACTTCATGCAAGCTCATTCCCCACGCTCCGTCTCCGATAATGGCAGCTACAGGAGTATCAGGCTCAGCGAGTTGCGCACCCAATGCAGCGGGATAGGCAAACCCTGTATTGCCGAATGTCAGTGCTGCAATATGACGACGTGTCTGATTGAATTTCAAATAGGCATTTGCTGTTGATGACACATTTCCGATATCAGTCGAAATGATTGTGTTTTCAGGCAGGGCTTTAGTCAACTCTAATAATGCCCTCCGCGGATTGATCGGATTGCCAGGCTCCATAGCCATGTCCACAAGCTCCTGCTCCCAAGCTTCTTTTCGTTTCGCAACTTCAGCCACGCGCTCCGCATTATTCGCAGGCTCAGGCTGTACTTTCAACAATTGTCTATACAATTCTTTGCCGGCTGCTTTTGCATCACCGATGATTCCCACTTCAATCGGATGCGTCCTCGCGATATTACGAGGATTGATATCGATTTGAATAATTTTGGCTTTCTTAGGGAAATAGTCAATATCATAGCAAGGGAGTGTTCCAAAAACAGAAAGACGGGTTCCTATCGCAAGCAGTATATCCGCATCTTTCAATGTGTTCATGGCGGCTTTTGATCCCATATAGCCGATTGGTCCTACTGCCAACGGATGGTCTGCTGGGAAAGCATCGTTATGCATATAAGATACTGCAGCAGGAGCAGATAAATGTTCGGCAATCTTTACTACTATGTCAACTCCGTCAGCATCTACAGCTCCACGCCCGGAAATGATGACCGGATTTTTTGCACCTGCCAGCAGCTCGACAGCTTTTTGTATGAGCTCAGGATCCCCACTTCCCCTTGCATCAGTACGATATTGATGGGGCTCAAGGATTTGGTCCTCCAACTCACCATAGAAAAGGTCACGTGGAATATCATATAAAACCGGCCCCCGCTCCGCATAAGCGATTCTGAAGGCGGTACGTAAACAGTCAGCGACACGGCTTGTATGTGTCACACGAACTGTTTCTTTTGTTATCGACTTAAAAATGGATACTTGATCCGCTTCCTGGAATCCATCCCATCCGATTGTCGGTGTTCCTGCAGAAGGCGAAATGACAACCATTGGGGTATGAGCCTGGTACGCGGCTGCCACAGACGTCACCATATTTGTGATTCCCGGTCCATTCTGTCCGATGACTACCCCTGCTGTACCCGATACCCTTGTAAAAGCATCTGCCATATGCGCAGCGCTTTGTTCATGGCGGACCGGGATGAATCTGATTCCTGCTGTCGGGAACAAGTCAAGCATATCCATGAATGCTGATCCGACAATCCCATAGATTTCTTTTACATTTTCTTGCACAAGGGTTTCAACAATTGCCTCACTCGGTGTCATTTTCATTTTGTGTCCTGTTGCAACCTTTTGTTTTACCGCTTCCTGTTGAGTCATTTCAATTCCTCCCTCACGATGGTAAGTTTAAAAATTTATAATTAACAACTTATGTTGCCTGATACGGATTATGAAACACCTTTTTCACTTTTTACCGTACTGCTTTTCAACTGATCCATGAATAATTCCGATGTTTGCTTTAAGACTGTATCCTTTCGGCAGGCAATGTAAAATTCTCTGTAAAAGGAAATATCTTTTATTGGATAGGCTTTCAACAGTTTTAGCTTTAACTCTTTTTTGATGGCGCTTTTTGATATGATGGAAACCCCGAGTTTAGCGCATACAGCAGATTTAACCGCTTCTGTGCTTCCAAGCTCCATTACAAGGTTCAAATCTTCTTCCGTAATTCCTGCTTGATTCAAATACTGGTTTACAACAGCCCTGGTCCCTGATCCCTTTTCTCTTACAATCAAGGGCGTAACCTTTAACCGCTCCGCAGATATGGTGATTTCATTATCGGAAAAATAACCCGGCGCTGCTATTAAAATCAATTCATCTTCCATAAAAGGTTCCACAACAATTTGAGCATCTTCTATCGGTGTTTCAATCAGCCCAACATCGATGATTTGGTCTTTTATGCTTAATACAATGTTATTGGAGTTTGTGATGTTAACACTCATTTGAATGAGAGGATATTCATCTTTGAACAATTTTAAAAACTCGGGAAGGACATATTCACCAATTGTGAAGCTGCAGCCTATTTTCAAATCCCCATACATACTGTCTTCAAATTTCAATATTTCTTTATGGGCCGAATCGCTCAAGTGAATGATCTTTTTCGCATATTTCAATAAAATCTCGGCGGACTGTGTCATCTCCACTTTTTTCGTTGTTCGTTCAAACAGTTTTGTCCCAAGCTCTTCTTCCAGCGCCTTGATTTGCGCCGAAATGGTTGGCTGCGTTACATACAATATTTTGGCCGCTTCGGAAAAGTTCTTTTTTTCGGCCACCGCTATAAACGTTTTCAACCTTTCGTAATCCATTGCTGGATCCCTCCCCGAGTTGTATTTAGGGAAAAACTTAAAGACTACGAATCACCGATTCTACTGTTTCAACTACAAAGTCCAAATCTTCTTCAGTGCTTGTTAACGGTGGTGCAATAATGATCACATTATTTAAGCCCGGTACTGTATCTCCATTTCTGCCGATGATCAATCCGCGCTTTTTACATTCAGCCAAAATGCTTCCCAGTCTTTCATCATCAAGCGGTTCTTTTGTCTCTTTGTCAGCAACCATTTCAATTCCCATCAGGAAGCCTGCCTGTCTCACTTCTCCAACATTTTGGTGGTCACTTAACTGATGGAGCCTTCCGAGCTTGGATTCTCCCAGCTCCTTCACCCGTCCGACAATATTTTCTCTTTCAATTATTTCTATATTAGCAAGTGCAACCGCACATGCAGCCGGGTGCCCGCCGTATGTGGAAACATGCCGGAAGTGATTGTCTTTCCCCTGTTTTTTGAACACTTCATAAATCTCCGATTTAACAGCTGTGGCTCCAAGTGGCAAATATCCGCTCGTCAACCCTTTTGCCATTGTCACAATGTCGGGTTGAACACCTTCGGCATGCTGGAAACCGAACATCTCACCAGTTCTTCCATATCCCGAAACCACTTCATCCATAACAAGCAGCACATTGTATTTTTCACAAATTTCCTGAACACGTTGGATATATTTAACCGAAGGTACAATGACTCCTCCACCAGAGATGAACGGTTCCATAATGAATGCCGCTACTGATTCTTTGCCTTCATGCTGTATGGTGCTTTCAAGAAGATCGGCAGCTTTTAAATCCGTTTCTTCGGGCGTTCCGTCAAATAATGAGCGATAACTGTAAGGAGGATGTACGTGCAGAAACCCCGGGACTCCAGGATCATATTTCACGCGGCGGTTGGCCTGTGCTGTTGCACTCAATGCTCCAAGGGTGGCTCCATGATAACCTCTGTATCGAGAAATCATTTTATATTTTCCTGGATTGCCAGTCTGGTTATGATACTGTCTGATTATTTTAAAAGCGGTTTCATTTGCTTCGGAGCCGCTATTAGAAAAGAAAACCTGATAATCAGCCCCTAGGAGCTCGCTGATTTTACCTGCTAGTTGTACAGCTGGTTTATGATTCATCGTCAAAGGAAAATAGGACAAGGTTTTCATTTGTTCTGCTGCTGCGTCAACGATTTCGTTTCTTCCATGACCAAGATTCAAACACCATAATCCGGATACTCCATCAAGATAGCGGTTTCCTTTTTCATCTGTAAACCAGGATCCTTCACCAGAAACGGCGACTGTTGGCTCTGCATTAGGATTATAGCGGGTGATCGCATTCCAAAGATGAGTTTCATTCGTTTGAACTCCTTTATTCAATTCGACTTCGGTTTTCATCATCCGAACCTCCATTTCTCTTATTTTTGATGACTATACTCATAGTGATGTTATGACATCCGTACCAGTTAACTTACGAGGTTAACTTACGAGGTTAACTTACGAGGTTAACTTAAGTATAAATCACCAAATTTCATATTTCAATGTATTTCCTTTATTCTGACATTTGTTAATTCTATTACATTTATTTGCTTTACCAATAAATGTCCCCTGCTCAGCCAAATTTTCGGGACAGATTGATTTTGAATGTGTACATGTCACTGCGGTAAAAGGCGGTCTCAAGCTCAATGACTCGACCTGCTTCGTTTTTAATCACCCGTCTTACTGTCATTACGCAAGCATCAGCAGGTATATCCAAATAATCATAGTCCTCCTCCAATAACGGCCCACAGGAGATTGATTGATCTGCTTCTGCAAACTGGATTCCGAGCTCATTCTGAACCAAATCGTATAGGGTTGCATTGTCCAGATCATATTTAGCCAATTGCTCTCCGATTTCAACTGGGTAATAATGACGTTCTACGCCAATCGCAATATCATCCGCATAACGTACTCTCTTGATAAAATAAGCTTCCTTGAATCCTGTGAGCCCCCTAATATAAGGATCCGGCGTTGTCTTGTAATGGGTGATCAATTTAGCTCCAGGTTTCATCCCCATTCCCCGTATGACCTCAGTAGTACTACTTAAGTGGCCCAGCCAATCTTGAATCGGTTTCAAAGAAACAAAGGTGCCTTTGCCGTGCCTCTTTTCAAGCACCCCTTCCCTGACCAATAAGTTAATGGCTTCCCGGACAGTACTCCGGCTTACATTAAACTTTTCCATAAACTGTCGTTCGCTTGGAATTTGTTCAGTATAGACACCATCGGCTATTTGCTGCTCAATAAGGTCTTTTAACTGGATATGCAGCGGAATTGGATGATTATAATCAATTTTCACATCCATCCCCCTCCCGTTGATTAATTAATAAAAGGATATCAGATCTTTCTAAAAAGTAAAGATGAAGAAACCCCAAATCCCGATTTCTTCACCTTTTATAAAATAGTTTTATAAAACTCCTATGATGAATTCCTTATCCGAATCACCCTCCGTTGTTCCAAAAATCCTGTTCCCAAGACGACCCCTGCTACGATGAAGAAAAAGCCAATCCATTGAGTGGAATATATTTTCTCTCCCAAAAATAAAAAGGCTCCGACAAGCGAGAAAAAGGGAGACAAATTTAAAAACAGAGATGCCTGTCCTGCTCCGATTTTCTGAATGGCATGATTATAAATGAGATGTCCAAAAGCTGTAGCTATCACCCCTGAAGCAAAAAATACAAGCCATGCTGTAAGATTGCCAGTTTTTAATGTAGCCAGTCCTGCCGGCTCCACAGCAAGACTGACCGCAAAAAGCATACCTGATCCCATCATGAGGGAAAGACCCGTTACTGCCTGCGTTCCTGCAGTGCTGGACATTTTGTTTATCAAAATAAAACTGATTGCCTGTGATAATACTGCAAAAAATATGAAAATATCACCGACGGCGAAGCTCAATGAAGCTCCTGGCTGCATAAGCATGATGAGTGCGACACCCGAAAAGCCAAATATCAATCCAACTACACGAAAGACAGTTAATCTGTCTCCAAGAAAAAGGGCAGCCGCCACAGTTGTCACAATCGGGACCGACCCGAGTATCAGCCCGCCGTTGGATGCACTAGTCCTGCTAAGCCCAATAGAGAGGAATAAATGGTGGCCGAGGACACCGAATACGGCCACCAACCCAATAAAAATGATATCTTTTTTTGCAAGTTTGTTTATTTCACTGCGATAAAACAGCATCGGTGCAAGCGTGAGGAATGCAATGAAAATACGTAATGATGTGATTGTCACCGGTGCAAAATGACTGACAATTATTTTAATGGCTGTGACATTGAAGCCCCAAATCACCATGACCATGATAATCAAAATATATAAATGCCATTTTTTCATCTAATCCCCCGCCTTGCCATCCACTTCTGAATTATTTGTATTGTAACACAGGAGGGGCATTTTCAATATTTTTCCGTTTCAAAAAATTATTGCGGTTTATCAGTTGTTACGTACGTATTGGCGATCAAATCATGAATCCCTCTTTTATCATCACGCAAACCAACCATAAAGGCACTCACAATTAAAGCGATGCCCAGTGTCACCATATAGACAATGCTCGCTACAAAAGTTCGCAAAAGCATCGTCCCAATCCCTACCTTCCCTCCATCTACTTTCACAATCCTTACGCCAACTATCCTCTTTCCAACCGTATATCCCATCCAAACTGTTGGAAGGATCAAGTAATACAAAAAGCTTATCAGAGACGTAAAAAAGTTTCCTTCGGTATCACCTGTCAAGATATAGGACAAAAATGCCAACGGAACGCCAACAACGATTGCATCCAATAAAAGGCCAAGCAGCCTTCTCCAAAACCCGCCAGGATTTTGAATCATGAACTCCGCTCCTCTCGTTTGATACTTAATACTAGTTTTCCTTATTCCCCCGTGCATTTGTCGATTTAAATACAATCCATACTAGGAAGAAAAATAGAAAATAACCAATGAATGAAAACACGTGCTTCCACTCTTCTGTATGCTCGAATAAACCTCTCTCCTCCGAAAAAACTTCCAATACAGGGCCGGCAAAACTGATCAAAATGAAGATGATGATTCTTCCTTTTCTGGACATTCTTCTAGCAGTCCATAAAAAGGCCCAAGTCATAACGGGAAGGCCCACAAGATTAAAAACGATATGAATCTCAAAAACATCTGGAAAGGGTCTGACCGGAAATGAAAATATTCCGGTTCCCGTAAAAAAAAGATCTAAGTACGTTCCCAATAGCCCGGCGAATACAATGGCAGGAAAATAGCTAGGCTCATTATATAAAAACGGCCTTTTTCGCAAGTACGGCCAATTCCAGATTTTGAAGTGTCTCACAATAATCACCTGTTATATTCCCATCTATCGATTCTTCACTTTCCACTAGATAATGGACAACGCTGCAATCATCAAACCAATCCCCTGGTTCAGCAGGTTCATGTTTCACATTAGGCCATGCATGCTCAAGTTTAGGACTATACAACCTTGGTGAACTTCCGATCAAACGGCAATTTTTAAGCCTTCGAATTTGAAGTGGACCAGGCAGCCCCTCATTCACATCATTAAAGATATGAGGCCAATAATCCTTTCTTGAACCGGTATGCCTGTGGGCAATACACCAGGACAAAATTTCCTGATGCTTTATCCTGTCTTTAAAGAGTAAGCGATACAACCTTTTGCCAAGAATGATCCGCTCATGCAGTGATCCAAATTGATGGATGGTCATCCCTGACAGTTCAGCTTTTCCGTTTTTAATTGAAGGGAACAATATTTGGTTGAACGATAGCAAATCCTGCAAAACGAACTCCAGGGTATGAAGAACCTTTTCCTTGTATAAAGGGTTTAGAATCATTCTCGCTTCCAGATAACTTTGTTCGTTGACAATTTGTGCTATGGCCAATATATAGGAATCTCTTCTTACCCAAAAATCGTTCCAAATCACCTCCATGAATCTGGATATTCCAAAGCAAGGAAGCAAATAAAACAAGCTGCGCCTCCTCTTCACACTCTCTCCATAAAGTAAAAATTGTGGAAATGCATCCTGGAATATCAGCCAGTTTCCCCGTTCCAGGAATTCAAAGAATTCTTCCTGCTTCATTTCATTCATCAGCCTTGAGAGCAAATCTCCCTTCAAGTCGGTCATGTTCCATCCGCCGTTTCTTGACACAGCATGCCCCAGGAATGCCCAATGGATTTCCGGATATTGAAGATAAAAATCAAGATAGGCTTGTGTCCTAGTTATATTGTTGATATTCAGCATCATTGTCATCTGTTTGATCTGTCCCACAATCGCTTTGTCCTCTCGAGACAAATCTCCAATTTCCAAAGTGCAGGTATTCAACAGGCCTTTCTTCAATTTTCCCTTTATATCGTGAAGCTGGCGGGAAAGCGGTTCTATATTTTTCTTCTTCTTGCAAAAGAAAATCTTTCATCACCCCCGCCAAGCATTCTTTCACATTTTTTTGAATAAATATTTTCAGGGAGATGATTTAGCATGACGTACAGTACAGAAGAATTAATCAGTAAGATCACCGAAATCCTGAAGGATGAGCAGACGGCTGATGGATCGTGGAATTACCCTTTTGATACAGGGGTAAAAACCGACTCCTATATGATCATTTTATTAAGAACTCTGGAAATAAATGATGAAGATTTAATTCGCAGGTTAACGGAGCGGATTCTAAGTAAACAGGAAAAGGATGGGGCCTGGAAGCTATTTCACGATGAAAAGGAGGGAAATTTATCCTATACGGTTGAATCCTATTATGCCCTTCTTTATTCGGGTTTTTATTCAAAATCCGATACTCGTCTCCGGCGAGCCAAAAGCTTCATATTAAAAAATGGCGGTATGGAAAAAACGGAGATGTTTACAAAAGTCTTACTTGCTCTGACAGGACAATACAAGTGGCCGACCTTTTTCCCTCTTCCTGTGGAATTGATGCTTTTGCCCCTTTCCTTCCCAATCAATTTCTATGATTTTTCGGTATTTGGCAGGGCCAATCTTGCCCCGATCATGATTTTGGCCGCAAAAAAATACAGCAAAAAAGCGAAAGGCAGCCCGGATCTTTCCGATCTTTTTGCCACAAGGACAAACGAATTTTTTTCAGCAAAGGAAAAACGCAGTTTCGAAAATATCTATTCAATTATCGAACATGGGATCAAAAGCATTTTGATGGCTCCAGGTTATGTTCGTTCATATGCCATCGAGCGGGCTAAACAATATATGCTCAACCACCTGGAAACGGACGGGACGTTTTATAGTTATTTCAGTTCCACCTTCCTGATGGTATTCGCGCTCATGTCCCTCGGATACAAGAAAGATGATCCCATTATTTTAAATGCGGTCGACGGCCTGAAAAGAATGGAATGTACAATTCAGGGATACTCCCATATGCAATACACAACAGCGAACGTCTGGAATACTACCCTCATTTCCTATGCTCTGCAGAATGCAGGAGTTCCTCCATCGGATCCGACGATCGTAGCGGCAAACGAATACTTATTGGAAAGGCAGCAATATAAGTACGGTGATTGGGTCATCCACAACCCGGATCCTTTGCCAGGCGGATGGGGGTTTTCGGACATTAATACGTTCAATCCGGATGTTGATGATACAACCGCTGCATTAAGAGCTTTCTCTCCATTGGTAACCGAAAATTCCGCTTTGCGTTCTTCATGGGATCGCGGAAGCGGTTGGGCTCTTTCAATGCAAAATGATGACGGTGGGTGGCCTGCTTTTGAAAAAAATGTCGATAAAAAGATAATGGATCTCTTACCCATTGAAAAGTCAAGATTCCTTGTTTCAGATGCAAGTAGTGC
This sequence comes from Siminovitchia fordii DSM 16014 = CIP 108821, assembly GCF_000374565.1. GTDB lineage: Bacteria > Bacillota > Bacilli > Bacillales > Bacillaceae_C > Siminovitchia > Siminovitchia fordii. The sequence continues at coordinate 535,904 of NZ_KB894685.1, forward strand.
CGACTTGACCGGAAGGACCCTTGAGTTTTTTGGAAACTATACGAACATGCCGAAGAAGAACAAAAACATAATAAATGGAGTGGATTGGCTCTTGGCCAATCAGAAAAAAGACGGGTCATGGTACGGTCGGTGGGGAATCTGTTTTATCTACGGAACGTGGGCTGCCATCACAGGATTAATAGCAACAGGTGTTGACCGTAAGAATAAAAGTATCCAAAAGGCCATAGCCTGGCTTAAAAAGATTCAAAACAAAGATGGCGGATGGGGAGAATCATGCAACAGCGACATTAAAAATACGTATGTTCCGCTGCATAAAAGCCACATTACCCAAACAGCTTGGGCGCTGGATGCACTAATTGCCGCAGAGAATCAGCTGACACCGGAAATTGAAGCGGGAATCCGTTATTTGCTCCACTCATTTGATAACGAAGATTGGACTTGGGATTACCCCGTCGGCCAAGGGATGGGAGGTTCATTCTACATCCATTATCACAGTTATCGTCATATTTACCCTTTGCTTGCGCTCGCCAATTACGAAAAGAAAATAAAGAAACAAAAATCGCCTGCACACTAGAATGCAGGCGATTTTCTTTATAAATGACGTCAGCGGCGGCTGGATTGTCATTCCACATAAGCCATAAGCCGCTTTGGGATTTAAATTTATTTTTAGATTTACTCTACATTGCGCAGATCAAGAAGGACATCCAACTCGGAAAATTTATCGCTATGAATCAGGCGTGCAAGCTTGCCCGCTGTCTCTTCGGGTGAACTAAGAAGACCCTTTTCCTTATATTCAATAAATTGATCAACCAATTCAAATTCCTGCTTTCCGCTTTTACGTATTTCCTTTTGCATATCCGTATCAATAATACCCGGGGCAACAGAAACGATTTTTACACCGAATGGCTCTTTTTTCTGTTCCAACGCAACAGCATTTGAATAATGGTCAAGCCCTGCCTTTGCAGCACAGTAACTGCTCCATCCAATATAAGCATGACGTCCTGCGCCGGAAGAAATATTGACTACCCGCTTAGGCACATGCCTGTCCTTTAGCATTCGGATAAAGGCAGATGTCAATATCATTGGCGCAGTCAAGTTTACAGCGATGTTCTTTTCGATGGACTCCGGCAAATTGTCTTCTGTATGGCCGATCGGTTCAATGACACCGGCATTATTGATGAGTGTAATGGAGCCTGGAAACTCTGGAGTATAAGAAATCATGGTATCCATCAATTCTTCCAGACGCGAAGTTTCATTCAGATCAAACTCAATGAATGCAAACTTACAGTTATGGTTATTGGCGATCTTTGCAAGCTCTTCGTTTTTTGAGCGTGCCGAGCAGACAAGAACACTGTTTTCTTTCATAAGCTCTTTGCTCAAAGCGAGGCCAATTCCTCTTGAAGCACCTGTTATAAAAAAGACGTCCATCTTGTTATCATCCTTTCTTCAGACACTGCATTGATTCAATCAGTATTTCGTTATCTTTATTGTATTGTTTAACCCTTCAAAAAACCTCCGAAACATCTGATACAGCTATTTCCTCTCATCGATGTCTGTATAAAATTGAGCTGGAATAGAGCCGAAATTTCTTCTGTGATATAACATCGGATCCCGATTTTCAATGTCGATATCAAGTACTTCTCCAATGATAATCGTATGGTCTCCTGCTTCCACAGCTTGGTGCAGCCTGCATTGAAGGACAGCAAAAGCCCCATCAATAATAGGGATATTGTGGTCTGACATGTTCCAGCTGCAATTGCTGAAACGGTCGACATTCGGTGTGGCAAACGTTTTGCAAAGATCCACCTGATCCGCAGCCAAAATATGTACTGCAAATTTTTCTCCATTGATAAAAGTATCTTTGGAAGATACGCGATGATCGACTGACCATAAAATAAGTAAAGGATCTAATGATACGGATGCAAATGAATTAACGGTCAGACCTACTGGAGTTCCATCTTTTGTAGCAGCAGTCACAATCGTGACACCTGTTGGATAGTTTCCAAGAGCTTCTTTGAATAATTGCTGTTTCTCTTCTTTTGACATAATGATCCTCTCTCCTTTTTCTATTTACACGGTTGTTTTAGAAAAGCCCTTTTAATATTTGGGCGACACGGTCGCCAACCTCCGATGTAGTTGCGATACCACCAAGATCTTGAGTAAGTACTTCTTTCTCTTCCAAAAGTATCTCAATTGCCTGCAGCAGTTTTTCCCCTATGTCACTATAGCCGAAAAAGTCAAACATTTGGCTGGCTGACCAGACTGTTGCCAATGGATTGGCAATCCCTTTGCCAGCGATATCAGGAGCCGAGCCGTGAACAGGTTCGAACATGGAAGGGTACTTTCTTTCAGGATTGATATTCGCGCCTGCAGCAAGTCCCATCCCTCCTGCGAGAGCAGCGCCTACGTCAGTTAATATATCTCCGAACAAATTTGAAGTAACAACTACTTCAAAGCGCTCGGGATCTGTGATCATATGCATGGCCGCCGCATCGACAAGATATGAATAAGTCTGGATTTCAGGGTAATCTTTGCTCACTTCTTCAAACACTTCATCCCAAAAGACCATGGAATAATTAAGTGCGTTTGCTTTACTGATGCTAGTCACCGTTTTTCCAGCTTCTTTTGCTGTTTCAAAGGCATAGCGGATAATCCGTTCTGTTCCTTTTCTTGAAAAAACACCTGTCTGTAGGACGACTTCTTCAGGCTTTCCTTTAAAAAGCCAGTCACCTGCCCCCGAATATTCACCTTCACTGTTTTCCCGGATAAATAACATGTCTATTTTTTCCTTATTGCCCCCTTTTAAAGGGCAAGGAGCTCCATTCAAAAGTTGAATGGGGCGGATATTCACATACTGGTCAAATTCTTTTCTGATTCGCAAAAGTAAATCCCAAAGGGAAATATGGTCTGGAACTCCTGGATAACCGACAGCACCCAAAAAAATTGCATCAAAATCCCTTAAACGGTCAATCCCATCTTCATCCATCATTCTGCCATGCTCAAGATAATATTCACAACCCCAGGGAAACTGAGTAAATTCAAACTGAATCCGGCCATCCAACTCTGCAGCTTTTTCTAAAACTTTAATACCCTCAGTAATGACTTCGGGACCGATTCCATCCCCCGGAATGACAGCTATTTTCAGGTTTTCCATCCTCTTCAACTCTTTCATCTATTATTTGAGTAGATAATCATTTCTATTTTATCAAAAGAAAGTGAGAAAGACTTGCTTTTTGCAGCAAGCCTTCCACTCATTCCGATTGCAGTGTTCTCTTTACTTCTGTCCCTTACAAGTTCCCGGGTTATTTTTCCATTGTAACTGGTACGAACAATTCCACTCCCTTTATTTCTTACATATTACTTCCTTACTATTCAACTGTTATGAAATAATTTGATTGTAAAGAGGGGTTTTCCAGGTATTCCTTTTTAAAATCATTTTTTCCAAGAGCTTTTGTTACTCCTATACTTTCCTTTTTAGGTTGGCTGTATTTCGCAATGTCCCTTACCTTCGTTTCATTTAAGAGAGACGAGGAAAGAAGAAGCCGTCAAAAAAACGAAACCAATTAAGACCTGAGAATATCAATTTGTTTTTTATTTCAATCGTTTAGCCTAAAATCAACCACCGACGCATTCAATTCTTCCGCCAGTTCTGCCAATGCGCGGGCACTGGAAGCGGTTTCTTCACTGCTCGCTGTTGCCTCTTCTGTCGTGGCTGAAATACTTTCGATGAAACCAAGAACTTCGGCCGATTGAGCTGCTTGTTCCACACTGGCACTGGCTATTTCCGTCACTTTCTTGCCTGTGTCTCTGACCATTTTGATAATTTCTTCAAAGGCTTCACCTGATTTTTGTGTATAAGCAAGCCCTTCATGTACTGATTTCACACTCATTACCATGTTTTCCTGCATGTCTTTGATGATGGAGGTAATCTGCTTTGTCGCTTCCCCGCTTCTTTCCGCGAGCTTGCGGACTTCATCTGCCACAACAGCGAAACCTCTTCCCTGCTCTCCTGCCCTTGCCGCTTCAATTGCCGCATTCAATGCCAAAAGATTCGTTTGATCAGCGATATCATCGATCACTTCGATAATTTCTCCGATTCTATTGGAATTCTGTTCCAAAGTGATCATCTTGTCACTAACAACATGGGCACCTTCAACGGAAGACAGCACCACTTTTTCCCCATCCTGCGCTATCTTGATTGTCTCATTTGACAACAAAGCTGCCTGCTCCGTATTTTTTGCAACGGAGTGAATCGCATCCGATAGCTCCCCAAACAGTTCATTCATTGTTTGTGCGGCATTTGCCTGATTAGCGCTGGCGCTGGCAATCTCCACAGTGCTTGCAGACACCTGCTCTGAGGATGCCGACAGATTTTGCGCGGCATTCAATATGTTTTGAATCATGCCCCTCAAATTGACTACCATTCGATTGACAGATTGTGCTAATATTCCAATTTCATCCTTCGTATGAATATTAGTCGTTTCTGTCAGATCACCGTCAGCCACCTTTTCTACCAGGTCGACAACTTGATTGAGCGGTTTAGAAATGACTCGTGAAATGAGAATTCCAAAAGCGATACACAGTATAAAGGTCAATGTGATATTAAAAAGTGTAATATTTTTCACCATTGTATACGTTTTTCCGGAATCAATATTCTCATTTTCCGCGTCGGCGGTGTTGATTTCAATCAATTTATTAATAATGATGCCCAATTCAATTTGCAGTTTGTTCAAGTTCATTTGATTATAATAGCCCGTATCATTTTTTATAATCACTTCTATAGATCTATCATACTCCCTGTTATACTTCTCTAACTCGACTTGGAATTTATCCAGCAATTCTTTCTGTTCTTTATTTAATGAAGTTTTGCTATACAGCTCAATATTTCGATTAATTTCACTTCTGGCTGCCTTAACATCATCTAATAGTTTTGTCCTTTCTTTGCTGGAGACACTTATAAAAATATCACGCCAGTTCACCTTCAACTCTTGAAAAAGATATCTTGTCTCATTCAAATTTTGAATTGGTTGAAGACTTTCACCATACATATTTTCCGTATTTTCATTCAATTTCCCCATGTTATATACTGAAAAAAATCCACCTCCTATTTGTATACAGGCAATTAGAATAAAAGCGAATAATAATTTCAAGGATGTTTTCAAATTCAGGAAGCCCGAAAGAAACTTCATTCCTCAATACCCCCTTTAAAATTTCTACCTTCCATGCCAAACCACCAAGACTATTAATTCTAAACAAAATAAAAAGTGAAAAAATTCACGATAAAGATAGGCTCCCGGATTTACCGAGAGCAGATTCACAATATGTAATAAGCAAATTTATTTTGTCAAATCTATCATTTTGGAAGAAATACGGTTCAACGGCAGAATGTGGTCGACACATCCCAAATTCACTGCTGTTTTTGGCATCCCGTAAACGATGCAAGTCTCTTCGGACTCGGCAATAGTCGAAAAAGCTGCACCCGTCGTTTTAGCCCTTTTCATCCCTTCGGCTCCATCACCACCCATGCCTGTCATAATGATATAGTGGCGTTTCAATCCGGCGAGTCTGCTTACAGAATCATATAAAACATCAACGGAAGGACGATGACCATTGCAATGTGGCTCTTTATTCAGAACAATTCTGTATTGATTGCCTCTTTGACGTACTTCCATATGGAAATCTCCAGGAGCAATATAAACCGTCCCGCCACTTATGATTTGATTATTCTGGGCTTCAACTACATTCACATTGGAAATGCCATCCAGTCGTTTCGCCAAGTACTCTGTAAATTTTGGAGGCATATGCTGAACTACTAGAACAGGGTCCTTGAAATTAGCAGGCAACCCTGTTATGACAGTTTCCAGTGCTTTCGGACCTCCTGTAGAGGTCCCGATGGCAAACAGCTGCTTAAAATCCGTCACATTTTTTGGCTGCTTTTCTATTTTTGCAGCCTTCTCTCCTGCTTTCGGGCTGATAGGTGTCTGGCGGACTGGAATAGCTGTTTTTGATAGGCGTGCTTTAGAGACTGCCTTAATTTTGGCAATCAGTTCTTCTTTTACTCGAAACAGATCCAAAGAAACGGAACCGGATGGCTTTTGTACAAAATCTACTGCACCAAGCTGTAGGGCCTTTATCGTTTCATAGGCTCCTTTTTCAGTCAAAGAGCTCACCATGAGCACAGGAGTCGGGAATGTTTGCATAATATGCTTTAAAGCTGTCAACCCATCCATTTCGGGCATTTCCACATCCATCGTGATGACATCAGGCTTTAATTCCGCCGTCAGCTTAATAGCTTCCTGACCGTTCTTTGCTGTTCCAGCCACTTGCAAACGATCATCCTTCGAAACGAAGTCGGAAATGAGCTTTCGCATGAAAATAGAATCGTCTACAATAAGTACCTTAATTTTTACCATATCAATCTCACCTACATCTTTTTGTAAAAAAATGTGTCAGCTTCTTTCAACTGGTACCTCTGTGGCTGAAAGATCTGCTCTGAGCCGCCAACAAAAAGGTAGCCTCCCTTATTCAACGACCTGCTGAACTTATGAAACAGATGATCTTTTGCCTCATCCGTAAAATAAATAAGTACATTGCGGCAAATGATCAGATCAAATCCTTGTTCAAATGGATCTGACAAAAGATTTTGCCGTTTAAAATGGACGGTTTTTTTGACCTCATCTGAAATCACATGCTGGCTCCCCTGATCAGTAAAAAACTTTTCCCGATTCTGATGAGAAAGGTTTTTCAGCGTCCCGGTATTGAACACGCCGGATTTCGCTTGTTCAATCACCTTTTGATTTATGTCTGTAGCCAATATCCGAATATCTTTCCAGTCTAGGAAAGAAGAAAGCAGCATGGCCAGGCTGTAGGGCTCTTCACCCGTTGAGCAGGCGGCGCTCCAGCATTTAATCCTCTTTTTATCCTTTAAAAGTTCAGGGATGATCTTCTTTTCCAAGACGTCCCACCTGGAAGGGTTACGAAAAAATTCTGTGACATTGATCGTCATATGATCTAAAAATTCTTTATATATCATTTCATCCTGCATCATCGCTTTAAAGAAATCATCAAAAGTCCGGAACCCTTTCCTGCTTTTTAAAGCATTCAATCTCCGTTTCATCTGATCTTCTTTATATGAATGCAGATCTATATTTGTCCGCTTCTTAATTCTTTGGATAAACAAATCATAATCTTGGTTTTTGTCCAATACTTCAAGCATTGCTTCACCTTCAGCCTTTATAACTTTTCAAACATTACACTTATTTCTGCTGTATCCGTGCCAACGATCGTTAATCTGAGGATAATGTTTGAACCTCGGCCCCCTTCACTTCAATTGAATTACCTACCAGAAAAGCAGGAGGTGCTATTCAAAGAAAATCCTTTTTCAATGAAAACGGGCAACGCAGTCTCGCAGATTATGCTTTACGCCAGCTGATCCACCCCTGCTTTATTTAGCTTTTAGCGGCTTTCGCTACAGCGTTCATCATTCTTTGAGGATTGATCGGCTTTACAATAAAATCAACTGCCCCTGCGATGATCGCCTCTTTAACCATTGATTCCTGCCCCATGGCAGAGGAAATTAGAACTTTTGCTTTCGGGTCGTATTGCTTTATTTCTTTTGTAGCGGTGATCCCATCCTTATTCGGCATGGTGATATCCATCGTAACCAAATCCGGTTTCAATTCCTTGTATTTTTCCACAGCGTCATTTCCATCAACTGCCTCACCAATCACCTCATGCCCGAACTCTTCCAGCATTTTCCGCAAAGTCATGCGCATAAACGCAGCATCATCCACAATTAAAATTTTCATATTATGCTCACTTCCAATCTATGAATTTATACATTATTGATCATTCGGTTGATGCCGGCCACTTCCAGAATTAATTCCACACGGCCGTCCCCTAAAATTGTAGCCCCAGACACTCCATTGATTTTTCCTACATATTTTCCTAATGACTTGACGACAATCTCTTGGTTGCCCTGAAGTTCATCGACAATCAAAGCAATCCTTTTTTCTCCCACTCCTACGATAACAACGGGCAATTGCCTGTTGCCCGGATCTGTCCGCGGAATTTCGAGCAAATCATGAAGCCACACGACAGGTAATACCTGCTCCCTGACGACCACAATCGATTTGCCTTTAATTGTTTGTATTGTATCAGGATGAATCCTGACAATTTCAACGACATTGCTCATTGGTAAAATGAAAGTTCTGTCAGCCAATCGGATGATCAATCCTGTAATGATGGCCAACGTCAAAGGCAGTTTGATTTTAAAAGTAGTGCCCTTGCCGAGTTTTGTGTCCAATTCAATAATTCCGTTCAAGCTCTCTATATGGCTTCGGACGATATCCATCCCGACTCCCCGGCCAGAAACATCACTCACTTCTTTAGCAGTGGAAAAACCAGGACGGAAAATGAGGTAAGCAGCTTCATCATCAGTCAGCTTTTCGGCTTCCTCAGCACTGATGACCCCTTTCTTTACCGCTGATGCTCTCATTTTTTCAGGATCTATCCCCGCTCCGTCATCCTCCACAGTGATGACTACCTGATTTTCTTCATGGCTGGCAGTAATACGCAATACTCCCTTGGGAGGTTTATTGGCTTTTATTCGGTCTTCTTTTGATTCAAGCCCATGGTCAACAGCATTTCGAATCAGGTGAATCAAAGGATCGCCGATTTTTTCAATGACTGTCCTGTCCAATTCCGTTTCTTGCCCTTCAATGACAAGGTCTATGTCCTTATCAAGTGTTTGTGCAAGGTCACGGACCATCCTAGGGAATCTGCTGAACAGCTGTCTGATCGGAAGCATCCGCACTTTCATTACACTTTCCTGCAGTTCCCCGATTACTCGAGCGACATGATCGGAAACCTGTATCAGATCATCAACGGTATCATCTTCCGTATAACGATTATGGAGTAACCCGCTCACTTGGCTGATTCTTGTTTGGTCAATGACGAGTTCACCCACCAGATTCATCAGGTGCTCCAAACGGCCTACATCCACTCGGATAGTTTGAGCCTGTTGCCGACCTTGGGCCGGCTTTTTCTCTGCCGCTTTTGACGGTCCGGGTTTACCGGCAGGCTGCACTTCTTTTTCCTGGGGCTTTTTCTCCTCTTCAGTTGACTTTGCAGCTATAGCTGTTTTTTCCACTGCTGTTGCTGAAGCAATTTCACCTGCGGCAGTCTCCTGTCCAAAAACATTTACGGCGACCTGATCCACATCAGTCATCGATTCCACAATGTCTAAGATTTCCGTTTTGTTTTGTTGTGTCGCAATAAGGAATTGGAGTTTAGCGTAATCTTCTTCTTGATTTTCTTGATGATCAAAGTCCGGTACGGATTGAATAATTTCGGTGCCGCCAGATTCCAGCTGATTTTGAATTAAAAAAGCACGTACTGACTTCATCTCGCATTCATCCGAAATGTTAATATCCAGCTGAAAAATGTTCAGTCCTTGCTGTATAAAAGAATCTGCCTTTGATTGAAATTCTGCAGACAGCTTATTACGGGGAGCAGTTTCCTCTTTCTGCCCGGATAGTTTACCGCTGGAAAAACTTTGCACCTCTTCAATGAGCGGAGTGATATCCGTCCTTTCCTCCTGCCCCGAAACAATTTCATCCTTCAATTGCTTTAATTCATCCAGGCATTTGAATAATAAATTAGTCAAATCATGGGTGACTGTCAATCTGCCGTTTCGGACATGATCAAGCAAATGCTCCATTTCATGGGTCAATTTCGTCATATCCTCGAAGCCCATCGTGGCCGAAGAGCCTTTCAGTGTGTGCGCAGCGCGGAAGATTCTCTGAATGACTTCCGGTGACTCGCCTTCCTGTTCCAGAACAAGTATCTCCTGGTCGATAATATCCAGCTGTTCATCCACCTCGTCAATAAAGACTCCCAAAAACTCACTCAAATCAAATGTATCCATATTTTTTCACCGCCTATTGCTGGAGAACTTTATCCAAATTTAGTATACTGACCAGTTCCTCATCTACATGTCCGATCCCGGAGAAAAATGACCCTTTTATATCTCCAAATGTTTCGGGTGGAGGCTGAATATCTGTAAACGTGGTCACTTGGCTGACATTGTCGACAACAATGCCAATCATTTCATCTGTATATTTCACGACAACAATACGAGTATCTTTTGAATACTCTTCCTCACTCAATCCGAACCGATGGCGTAGGCTGACAATCGGAATGATCCTTCCCCTGAGGTTGATGACCCCTTTTATATGGGCTTGGACATTAGGTATTTTCGTAATTTCCTGCATTCGGATAATTTCTTCAATATCATGAATTCTGATGGCATATTTTTCGGTACCTACACCGATGGCAACGTATTGTTCCTGCCTTACTTCCCCCATATTTCTCACCTGCTTTATTTTTTTCGCCGTTTACAGTTCACCCCCAATTGAGCCATTGGGGGTGAATGTAACGTCACTTGATTTTAAAAGCTGCAACCGATGCATTTAATTCTTCTGCCAAATCGGTGAGCGATTGTGCTGTAGAAGCAGTTTCCTCACTGCTTGCAGTCGCTTCCTCAGTCGCAGCGGAAATGCTTTCGATGAACGTGAGAACTTCTGCCGACTGTGCCGCTTGTTCTTCGCTCGCTCCGGCAATTTCCGTCACTTTATTTCCTGTATCATTTACCATTTGAATAATATTTTCAAAGGCGACGCCTGACTGTTCAGTAAAGGAACGTCCTTCCCTTACAGATTTGACACTAAGCGTCGTAATTCCCTGCATCCCTTTGATAATCTGAGTGATTTGTTTCGTTGCCTCACTGCTTCTTTCCGCAAGTTTACGGACTTCCTCTGCAACAACGGCAAACCCTCTTCCCTGGTCTCCTGCACGGGCCGCTTCAATCGCTGCATTGAGGGCTAAAAGGTTCGTCTGGTCAGCAATATCATCAATTACTTCGATAATTTCTCCAATTCTGTTTGACTCATGTTCCAGTTTGGAAATCTGTTCATCGACGATGTTGGCACCCTCCACCGAAGAAAGAACAACCTGTTCCCCGGCCTGCGCTATTTGAACCGTCTTGTTCGCAAGTTCCGCTGCCTGCTCAGTATTTTGGGCGACTGCATTGATCGCATCAGACAATTCCCTGAACAGCTCGTTCATCGTCTGAGCGGCGTTCGCCTGATTTGAGCTTGCGCTGGCAATTTCATCTGTGCTTGCAGAAACCTGTGCAGAGGATGCCGACAGATTTTCAGCAGCGCTCAATATGTTTTGAACTGTGGCCCTCAAATTTAACACCATCGTATTGACAGACTTGGCTAGTATTCCGACTTCATCTTTCGTCTGGATATCCGCTGTTTCGGTCAAATCACCGTCAGCGACTTTTTCCACAAGACCCACGACCTGTCTTAGAGGGCGGACAATAACCCTGGAAGTGGACAGCCCCATGGCAATACTAAAAAGAAAAATAAAAATGATTACCGTAATCATAGTCACTTGCGTATTTGAGAACATCTTCTCCGCATTTTTATGTTCTTGTTCGGCCATGCCCCGCCCAGATTCCTTCATCTGGTAAAGTATCTCAAGCAACTCATTTTGATGTGCTAGTAAATCTCCACCAATATAGCTTTTATAATCTTTTTTCTCATCAATGATTTCATAAATAGACTTATCATATGCTTCTTTATATGCAGCCCAAGCTGGACTAAAGTCATCCAAAAGCTTTTTTTGATCTTCCGTCAAGGCAGATTTGCTATACATTTCTAAATTTTTATCAATGTCAGCTCTGATTTTATTAACCTCATTCATGAGCTCTTCACTTGAATTACTAGTATTCGCATCCCGCCACTTAACTCTCAATTCCTGGAAGAGAAATCTGGTATCATAAATATAGTCCATCGGCTGCATTCGTTCATTGTACATGTCATCTATGCTGCTATTCATTTTGCTCATGTTGTTTAATCCATATAGATTGACCCCAATCTGAATGAAAGCGATCAAAATAAAAACAGATATGATTTTAGTTGCTGTTTTTAAATTGTAATACCAGTTAAAAAACTTCACTCTTGGACACTTCCTCATTATTAAGTTGTATTAATTTAAAGCTTTTTGCACATCGACCTGCTGCAATAAGGTCTGTAAATTCAGCAAAGCGATCGTTTTATCATCGTGGTGGTATACTCCGTCGATCCATTCACTTTGCGACATGTGCGGCGCAGGGCTGATATGTTCATCTGATAAAAACATGACATGGTCAACCTCATCCACTACAAATCCAAACTCTTGGCCTTTGGTCTGTAAAACAATCATTCTTGTTTTTGAATCAATTGTTTTTTCTTCTTCAGAAAAAATCCGGTGGAGACTGATAATAGGAATGATATGTTCTCTCAGATGAATAACACCCAGAAACTCCTCACGTGAGTTGGGCACCCATTTGACAGTCTGCATCCGAATGATTTCCGAAACATCATGAATCGAAATGGCATAAAGGTTTTGATTAATGGCAAATACGACGTATTGTGCATCTTGCGAACCCAAGATATAACTTCCTCCTTTCAATTGAATTGATCATACATCTTCGTCACTGCATCAAGTGACTGTACAAGTTTCACGGGACTTTTGATTCACCGCCAGTTTTTTTTGTTAAGAAATAGGATTCTTTATTACTATTTTCATAAATGACCGATATAGTTTTTATCGGCATATGTATGATTTTTTTTATATAAGTCATGGAAAATTCACTTTTCAGCATATTTAAAGCAAGCAAGACTAAAGCCCCGATCCAAGACCAGGGCTTTTATGTCTGATAATCAATTTATTTTAAAAGATGCAACCGAAGCGTTCAATTCCTCTGCCAACTCTGTTAGTGCATTTGCGGTAGAAGCTGTTTCCTCACTGCTTGCCGAAGCTTCTTCTGTTGCAGCAGAAATGCTCTCAATAAACGTCAGCACCTCAGCCGATTGTGCCGCCTGCTCTTCGCTAGCTCCAGCAATTTCCGTTACTTTGTTTCCTGTATCATTCACCATGTTGATAATTTCTTCGAAGGCTTCGCCAGATTGCTGTGTAAAGGCCAGCCCTTCTTCTACGGATTCTACACTTTGATGTGTATTCTCCTGCATCTCCTTTATGATGGTGGTGATCTGTTTTGTCGCTTCCCCGCTTCTTTCTGCCAGTTTGCGCACTTCATCCGCTACAACGGCAAACCCTCGACCTTGGTCTCCCGCCCGTGCAGCTTCGATTGCAGCATTCAATGCCAATAGATTCGTTTGATCCGCGATATCATCAATCACTTCGATAATTTCCCCGATTCTATTAGAATCCCGTTCTAATCTTGTCATCTGCTCACTGACAATATTGGCTCCTTCAACGGAAGAAAGCACCACTTTCTCCCCATCCTGTGCAATTTTGATCGTCTTGTTCGCAAGTTCCGCAGCATGTTCGGTGTTCTGTGCCACAGCGTTAATGGCGTCAGACAATTCCCTAAACAGCTCGTTCATGGTTTGGGCTGCGTTCGCCTGGTTGGCACTTGCATTAGCAATCTCATCGGTGCTTGCAGACACCTGCTCGGAGGAAGCCGAAAGATTTTCTGCTGCACTTAAAATGTTTTGAACTGTTGCTCTTAAGTTTAAAACCATTGAATTGAAGGACTGCGCCAGTTTTCCAACTTCATCTTTTGTTTTGATATCGGAAGTTTCGGTCAAATCCCCTTCAGCAACTTTTTCCACCAGATTCGCCATTTCATTGAGCGGACGAGCAATGACTCTTGTAAGGATCAGCCCAAGAAAGATACAAAACACGAATGTCAGAATTGAAATGGTAATTAAAATGGTTGTTGTGTTGGAATACAACTTCCCTGAATCTAAATATCCTTCGTGATTGATATCCATATCAACTGCCTTGATTTCTTCAATATAGTTAGCTACTTCCTCATGTGATTTATTTAATTCTGAATCATATTGTTGAAAACTTCCTCGGTCAGTGGAAATTGCTTGGATTGCATTATCATATGCTTTATTATACTCATTAAAATTCGAGGTGAATCCCTCGCGAAATCTTTTCCCTTTTTCCTGTATTTCCTCTCCGAAATCCAAATAAGCATCAGCATAGATGTTAACATTTTTTTCAATATCCTGTCTCAAGCTCTTTATTTCTTCTAATTTTCCTGAATTATCCGCCTTTGCATCAGACATTGCAATGTCTTGCCAAATAGTCTCTAATTTATACAAATCAATCTGGGCTTGTGTAAGATGACTCATAGGTACTAACGTTTTTTCATAGGTCATCCATACGTTGCTATGAATTTTCTTCATGCTAAGCATTGCATATATACTTACACCGGCGAGTATTACAGCCACTAATATAAAAGCTGATAACAATTTGAATGATGTTTTTCTATTTAGGTACCAACGCATAATTTAACATCCCTTTATTTTTAAATTTTCACTTCTCTTAGCATGCTTTTACTAGATGTTTAAAACTTATGCTGACTTGAAAACTGCCACGGAAGCATTCAACTCTTTCTGTCGAATATATCAGATTCTTTATTGGCTTCTTTCAGTAGATTACTATGCTTTATATAAACCTCCTTACCCACCAACATTTTCCAATAGTAGAACAATTCCGCCTTTACTTATTAACAGCCGTCCTTACCTCTATCCATTTTATTTTTTCTAGTATTTGTTAAATCCTCATGACTATAGAACGTCCTTACTATCATTATCTTTATCGGTATAAGGAAGTGTTTTTTAATAAATGACAGATATTTTGTTCATAAAATATAACAAAGCCCCGGTAAACAACCGGGACTTTTGAAAATGTTATTCAATTCACCTTGAAAGATGCTACTGACATGTTCAATTCTTCAGCAAGTTCCACCAAGTTTTGCATAGTTGCTACTGTTTCCTCGCTACTTGCTGTCGCTTCCTCTGTTGCAGCCGAAATACTTTCGATGAATGTCAGAACTTCCGCTGATTGTGCTGCCTGTTCTTCGCTTGCACCGGCAATTTCTGTTACTTTGTTCCCTGTCTCATTAATCATATGAATAATTTGTTCAAAAGCTTTACCTGACTGCTGTGTAAAGGAGGCCCCTTCTTCCACTGATTTAACGCTCGTTATTGTAGCTTCCTGCATTTCCTTGATAATGGAAGTAATCTGCTTCGTCGCTTCCCCGCTTCTTTCAGCAAGCTTACGGACTTCATCAGCGACAACCGCAAAACCTCGGCCTTGGTCTCCTGCCCTTGCAGCTTCGATCGCCGCATTCAACGCCAATAAATTCGTTTGGTCCGCGATATCATCAATCACTTCAATGATTTCTCCAATTCTTTTAGAATCTTCTTCCAAACGTGCCATTTGTTCGCTGACTAGGTTAGCCCCTTCCACGGAAGACAGAACAACTTCTTCTCCGTCCCGTGCAATTTTTATCGTCTTATTCGCAAGTTGAGCAGCTTGTTCCGTATTCTGGGCAACTGCGTTGATCGCCTCTGATAACTCTCTGAAAAGTTCATTCATCGTTTGGGCAGAGGTCGCCTGATTGGCACTGGCACTCGCAATCTCTTCAGTGCTTGCTGATACCTGCTCTGAAGATGCCGACAAATTTTCCGCTGCACTTAAAATATTTTGGATCATTCCCTTTACATTGGCAATCATATGATTGATCGATTGCGCCAATATCCCAACTTCATCTTTTGTCTCGATATCAGCCGTTTCTGTCAAATCCCCTTCAGCTACCCTCTTCATCAGTTCCGCCATGTTATTTAGGGGACGGGCAATGATTTTTGAGAGAAAGAGTCCAAGGGCAATACAAACAGCAAGTGTTAATATTACGATCGCAATCATCGTTTTTATTGTAACGGAATACATACTTTCAGATTTAAGGTGTTCCTCTTCCGATATGGACATATCCACCTCCCATATTTCATCAAGATATGTTGTTAACCTGCTGTGGTATCCGTTTAATTCAGCATCCAGTTTTTTGAAGCTGCTCCGATCTTTTTTAACTTGTTGGACCGAATCGTCAAAAACACTGTTGTATGATTCAAAATCCGACATGAATTTGTTAAAAAATTCTTGAGCGTCCTGCTGTGCTTCTGGAGACTCATTCTCGTAGGAATCGGTATAAATTGTAATATTTTCTTCAACTTTCCCCCTGATGTTTTTTATTTCTTCCATCTTTGTATCAATATCCGCATTTGAGTCTGCAAGAGCAATATCACGCCAGGCGATTCTTAATTCCAAGAGCTCATTTTTGGCAACAGCCATGTTTTCCATTGGCTTCAACGCCTGTATATACATATCGGAACCAATGGTATTAACTTTTTTTAAATTCGTCATTGCATAGATACTTACTCCTGCGAGTATAATTCCTATAAAAATAAAAGCAGATAATAGTTTGAACGAAGTTTTTCTATTGATAAACCAACGCATTCTACCACATCCCTTTACTTAAAATCCTTCCATGTCCATTCTTGGGGAACGGTCTATTAAATAATGCGGGCTGCTCTCACAAACTCTTGGAGCAGTATGCCGCAAATGATTCATTCTCCAAAATAAAGTTTCTAGCACCGCATACAAGGCCAGAGGATTTGTCTGTTTCACAATGTCATCAGTGTCATCCATACTTTTCCAATCCTTGGAGTCCTAATCCAGGATGGCCATTCGCTTACTGACTACGTGGACCTTCCGCAAAAGACAGCACTTCTTTTTACCCCGTCATGGTAACCTGAATAGTCTTATTCGAAAGTTCAGCCGCTTGTTTCGTAAAATTGGATACTCATAGCTCGCTTTATTCCCTGAACAGGTCGTTCAACGTTAGGGACGTTCGCCTGGTTGGTATTGGCACTGCAATTTCTTCCGGTATTGCTGAAACTTGCGCGGAGGGTGTCTATAGGGACCATGCTTTATATTGAAAAATCATGATTGGCAGACTGGGAAAGAGTACCCCTTTCATCCTTCGCTCGATTATCAGCCGTTTGCCAAGTCACCTTCAGGGTAGACCCATGCATTCTTAACACCCCTCAACTTGCGTAAACCGCCAATTCGCATTCCCACTTTTCCAGGCTATGGAAATTACGATATTTTAAACGCTGCAACGGATGTATTCAGCTCTTCTGCCAAATCGATCAGATTTTGCGTTGTTAACGCGGTTTCTTGGCTGCTTGCTGTTGCTTCCTCGGTAGCGGCGGAAATGCTTTCGATGAATGACAGCACTTCTTCCGATTGTGCAGCCTGTTCCTCACTCGCCCCCGCAATTTCTGTCACTTTGTTGCCTGTTTCGTTGATCATCCGAATAATATTTTCAAAGGCCTCTCCAGATTGCTTCGTATAAACCAACCCATCTTGCACCGATTTTACACTGTGCGCAGTATTCTCCTGCATGCCTTCGATAATTGAGGTGATTTGTTTCGTCGCCTCCCCGCTTCTTTCAGCAAGTTTTCGGACTTCGTCTGCAACTACAGCAAAACCTCTGCCTTGTTCTCCGGCTCGGGCAGCTTCGATAGCAGCATTTAATGCAAGAAGATTCGTCTGATCTGCAATATCATCTATAACCTCGATGATTTCCCCAATTTTGTTGGAATCGTCTTCCAAGCGGGATATCTGCTCACTGACAAGATTGGCTCCTTCAACAGAAGACAAAACCACTTTTTCTCCGTCCTGTGCAATTTGTATGGTCTTGTTCGAAAGATCAGCAGCTTGCTCTGTATTCTGGGCAACGGCATTGATGGCTTCAGCCAATTCCCTGAACAGCTCATTCATCGTTTGGGCAGCATTCGCCTGATTGGCACTGGCGCTTGCTATTTCTTCAGTACTTGCGGATACCTGCTCCGAAGATGCCGACAGATTTTCCGATGCACTTAAAATATTCTGGATCATCCCTCTGATATTCATGACCATTCGGTTGACTGATTGAGCAAGAATTCCAACCTCATCCTTCGTGTCTATATTTGCCGTTTCCGTCAAATCTCCATCAGCAACCTTCTCCACAAGTCCGACCAAACGTTTGAGCGGCCGGGATATGATACGGGAAATGAAGAATCCGAAAGCAATACAGATGGCAAGAGTGATAATAACACTTGAAAGTGTAATGATTTTAGCTGTCGCATGTGCATTGTCAGCTTCCTCTTTTGCCCTGTCTGCTCTTTTCATATCCGATTCAACCAATTGGTTCATGATGCTAAGCAATTGGAGCTGGAGATTATTAAAGTCCCCTCCCATATAGGATTTATAGTCCCCTTTCCCATTGATAATTTGCTGGACCGATTCATCATATTTGGTGCTATATTCTTCCCACACTTTATCATAGGTCTCCAGCAGCCTTTCCTGGTTTTTGTTTAAAGGCCTGTTCCTGTATAGCTCAAAATAATATGTAATTTCTTCCCGTAGTGTGTTGACATCCATCAGCAAGCCGGCTCTTTCGTTCGGTGAGTCAATCAAGTTAATGTCCCGCCATTTTAAACTTAATATTTGGAAATTATTTCGTGCCTGTGACATGTATTCAATGGGTTTCAGGCTTTCATCATAGATAAGGTCTAGATCATCATTGACCTTTCCCAAGCCGGATAGACCAAAGTATCCGGCACCAGCCTGTAGTAATGCGATACATATAAAAGCGGATATAAGCTTCGTCGCTGTTTTAAGATTTAAAAACCATTTTAATCGTTTCATTAAGGCTCACCTTCCTGTTCGTGATGTTTTCTTTATTCACTTTAAAGTCGATTCACAAAAAAACCCCCAAGAGGGGTAAAAGAATTTGGTTGTTCATTCTCATTCAATCCGATTATAATCGCACCTCTAAAAACTATGCCATTGCCGCTTCGTTCAATTGTTCAGCTGATGATGTAACAACGGATGAAGCATTTTCAATTTCATTGATAACCGCAACGAGCTGATCCATTTGTTCCTGCACTTTCATATTCGTCGTGCTGTTTTGCTGGATGGACTGGGCAATATTCTGAAATGCCTCATGAGTATGCTCAGAAGTTGCAATACCTGACATCAAGGCTTCTTCAACATGTTTCAGCGATTCTATCACCCGCTCCTTATATAGGTTGGAGTTGGAAATCAGTTCATGGATTTGAGAAATGGAATTTTTCGTTTGTTCTGCAAGGCTTTGCACTTCTTGAGAAAGCACGGCAAAGCCTCTTCCATGTTCGCCTGCCCTTGCAGCTTCAATAGCGGAATTCAGCGCCAATATGTTTGTCTGTTCTGCAATATCTTGAACAATGTGGATGACACTGGAAATTTGATCGGATGATTCACCGAGGCGGTGGATGCTTTCGATCATATCCCTCGAATACTTGTCCATGACACTGATTTTGTCCAACAATTCCTTCAGTTTGTTTTGGCCCTCGTCTGCATAATTTTTAGCCAAAATCGCTTGTTCATTGCTTTCAGTTGTCGTTTGATTCACTTCACGGATATTTGTGCTCAAAGTGACGACTGATGCCTGGGTCTGTTCGGCCAGAGCAACCAGTCCTTCACTTACAGAAGTCATTTTGTTTTTGAGATAGACTTTCCCCTCTTCAAACTGAGCATTTAATTTTTTCATATTTTCCCGTTCATAAGCTTCAAGGACGATCTGCTGTTCCAAGCTTAAGATTTTATTGACAGCGGAAAGGACAGCTTTAAGCTTTCTTCTATCTTTTATGTCCTTAAAGGCCAAATTAGTGATCGTATCGTGAATGCTTTGAAATGACCCCATATACCATGCGGGCTCTAATCCGATCTCATAGTGGACCTTTGCGATTTTCAAACGCTTTTCTATAAAGCTTTGATCAATATTCCCTTCGAACATCTCAATAATATGGACCCTTAATGTTTTCCTTAGCCGATCGACAGTGGAATGCTCATCAATGATGACTTTTAAGCTTTCAACATTCATAACAATCGTATAGAAATCTTCTACCAACCGATCGATATTTGCTTCTATCAAAGGTTGGATACTTTTGAGGAGCTTCATATCTTTGTCAGAAAGATGAATCATGCTTATTTTATCCAATATGGAAGCATCCTTTATTTTGGTCTCCAATTTCATATTTCCTGCTTCGTTGAGATTTACTACCTCATTGAGATTAAGTTCAGCTTCCTTCTTTTTCGACTTGCCCAGTCCAAAAAAACTCATGTGTCGTCCTCCTCTTAGCCGATTGCGTTTATAAAAATATTCCTTCTTTTCGTAATGGGTCTAAAATCCCGTTTTATCTTTATTCGCATCTACAACTGTATGTATCGGCTACTTTTTGACAATCTTTATAGAGAATTATGAATATCTCCATTTGTACAGCATCAAAAAGTCATAGGTTTAAATACCTACACCCATGGTCTGGGACACATATCAAACGTGCCTTCTCTCTTTAGAGTAAGATTGTTCCTATAGGTTTATCCATAAATTGTAATTTTGCAAGGATACATCAAACTTTATCTCTTTATTTATTTCTTTATTATTTTTTAGATACAGAGTAAAAATTTTAATATCACTTATTGCCTGGGTAAAAGATATAATTTTAAATTGCTTTGATTGGTGATACTTAAGATACTGAATCAACGTTTCTTCCTTTAAAAAAAAGAGATAGTATACGTCTGTATTTTCAAGCAGAAAATGAAAAATTCTATTTAACGAATCATACTCGGGACTGTGAACGGGAATATTCTTAAATGGAAACTGTGATGACAGTATACTAAACCTGTCATATTTTTTTATTGCTGACATCTGTAACTCCTTAATCCTATACTGGTATTGTTCTGCTAGAGTGCAAGAGAAACTAGATTAATAGGCAGTTCTTTAGAACAGCCGGTTTTCCGAGAAAATATCCTTGAGCAATCGAAATACCCAATGCTTTTGCCACTTGGAGCTCCTCTTCGACTTCCACACCTTCTAAAATAAGCTGACTTTTTGTTTTTTCACAAAAATTTTTAAAAACCGAGATAAACTCCTGCTTTTTTTGGGACTTATGTAAATCTTGTGCAAAGTAGCGATCCAGTTTTAGGTAATCAGGTTCAAATTCAATAATAGATTCAACGCTTGAGTAACCTGTTCCTATATCATCCATTGCTATTAAGAATCCGTCCCTTCTAAGTTCAGATAGCCGCTTTTTAAAACTGATCACATCTTCAATAATCTCAGATTCAGATATCTCAAGGACTACTCGTTGATGATCCAGATTGGAATCAGCCAAAATTCGGTCGAGAAAAGACGGGAAACTTGAATTTAAAATCGTCGACGGAAAGATATTTAAAAACAATCGGCCATATTCACTCGTTGAACCTGCCATACGGAAGCTTGAAATGGCTTTTTGGATAGACCGGGAATCCATTTCATAAAGCTGGTTCTCTTTTTTGGCCATTTGGAAAATAATTTCGGGATTTGGATATGCCTTTGTTCTTAACAGTGCTTCATATCCAACCTTTCTACTTTTCTCTAAATCGAAAATTGGTTGAAAAAAATGAAAGAACTGCTCCGTTTGGACAAAGCTATTAATCGACAACTTCATACCACCCTTCATCAATACAAAAAAGGCAGGCCCAGGAAAAAAGGGCCCACCTATAGAGTCCAATTTCCTTTGGTAACTCGGCCACCATAGTCATAAAGCCTTAGGTCCGTAGCTTTGCGTCCTTATTTTTCAATAAGTTTGCCTTTATCTGGAAAATAATGAATTGATTATCAATGCTATTATAACAAAACACAACAAAATTCCTAGTCTTTTGACAAAAATCTGTGATTTTCCCAAATCCTTTTGCATGAAATGAACTCCGGATACACGGCATTTTTATCTACCAATAATAAGAAATAAATAAAATTTCTCATAAAAAAATCCCAGTTATTAAAAAACTGGGAAGGTCTTTAGAACTATTAATTTTTTAAAAATCCTTTTGATTGCAGGAATTCCAGCATATATGTCCTGCGCGGTTCAGACAGGAAGGCAGCCATGGCGTCTGTCCACCCGCTGTTTTTATTGTTGGCGGAACGATTGCGGTAATATTCTTCCATGGTCGAATCATATTCTTTAAGAATCTTTTCATATTTGCTTGCATCATATGTATCTTCATGTAAAATTGCATCCACAGGAAGGCGTGGCTTCACTTCGTTCGTTTCTTCAGGTACACCTATTGTCATGCCGAACAGTGGGATGACATGATCCGGCAGTTCCAACATCTCGCTAATCAGCTCCGGATTATTCCTAACACCTCCGATATAACAAATGCCATATCCTTTCGATTCAGCAGCCACAACAAAGTTTTGTGCAAACAGTGCCGTATCTATAACGGCAACCAGAAAGCTTTCCGCTGCCCCGGCCAGAATCTCTTTTCCATGAAGAGACGCTGCGTACTCCAATCTCTTCAGGTCTGCACAAAAAACAAGTGGCAAGGCGGCTGAATCATATTGTTTACGGTTTTTCGACAGCTCTGCCAGCTTGTCTCTTTTAACCGGATCCTTCACCCGTATGACGGAATAAGCTTGGACAAAATTGGAGCTGGCCGCATGCTGAGCAGCATGAAGCATTTCATGGAAAGTTTCGTCCGAAATCGGCACATCTTTATATTTACGGACTGAAGCGTGCGATGTTAATAAATCCAGCATAATATCTTCCTTTCAAATGGTTCATTATTTTCATCATATCAAATAATAAAAGGCATTGAAATCATCCACCTTCGGTAATCCCCAAGAATATTATTCCCAGCATGACAATTGCTATCATGAAATATTGCCGGATGGTCAGAACTTCTTTCAAGAAAATTCGCGATAAAATCACCGAAAAAATCCCATGTGCAGCAATAAGTGGTGCAGCAATTATTGCATTTCCTGCCATTGCGAACACATAAAAAAATTGACCTGTCGTTTCCAGTATGGCAGCCAATCCTTTATCGTGTTCTTTAAAAATGACGAATGATTCCTTCCTGATTATTTTTACATAAAGGTAGGAAAGGACTGCCGCAACGAGAAAGGTGAACTCATATGCCAATAGAGCTGAGTCTTCACTGATTAGTTTCAATTCATCCAAATATATCCCGTCCGCAAATGTTCCCAAACCATCAATCAAACTGTATAGAATGGGGAAAGTAATGGCTAACACACCAATCTGATACTTCTTCTCAATGATTTCATTACTCGCCTGTAGAGCTGCCGTGTCAGCCTGCCTCTCCATAATAGCAAGCCCAATCACACCCACTGTCACGACAATAATTCCTGAAATTTCTATAAAACTCATTTCCCGCGGAAAAAATATAAATAATAAAAGCGCACTGACGGCTCCAGAAGAGTTTTGCACAGGTGCAGCTATCGACAACTCAATATACCTTAATCCTATGTAGCCGATAGTCATCGACAAAATGTACATGGCCGAAACCGGAAAATATCTGACCATATCAAAAGGATCGAAACTGACTCCTTTAATCAACATATACAGAACGGCATGAATACCCATGACAAAACCAACCATTGTCACAATTTTAAGGTGGCTGTATTTGTCACTGCTGTCAGAGCCTTTCTTGTAAAAAAGATTTGCTGCTCCCCAGGACACAGCTGTTAATATAGAAAAAATAAACCACATGATGTCATTGATCTCTCCTGCCTGTTAATATAGTTATTCTGCTGGAGGTATGATAAATCCGAAACAAGAATAGCTGAAATTTCTTTTGGGGGTTCGTGACGATTCATCGGCGAAATCAGCAGAAAAAAAGCGCCTAACCCTTGTATTTAGGGTTAAACGCTTCTTTTCAGTAGTGATTCCGACTGGGTTCGAACCAGCGACCTCCACCCTGTCAAGGTGGCGCTCTCCCAGCTGAGCTACGGAATCAAAAAACAATATCAAGTCGACAATTAATAATATATAACAGCTATCAAATAATGTCAACTATTATTCTTAAATTTTTTAATGTGCACCACCCTATGAAGGTCAAATGTATTCCTCAATAACCTATCTTATCTTGCTATAAAACGCTATATATTAAAAAGCCCGGCGCTGAACGGGCTTAATTTTTCATAGTGTATGTTATTATATCCTCCCGATTCCTCCACAATCGCCAAGGTTGTTCAAGGACCAATTGACAAGTCCTATTCTCTATTTCATTTATATTGATATAGGACTGGATCCTTAAAGGATTTTCCTAGTTTACTATTGTAAATCAGAATATCCCCCACCAAAATATTTTTTTATCGAAGGTTTTGTAAATTGAAGATTCCGATTTCCTTATATCGGAAATATCTCTTTTGGATCAGGCCCATGGTGATTGCTTGAAAGTAAAAGATTCATCCCTACTTTTCATTAGTTAAAGTTAACTTTCCAATCTTGTCACATTCCAATGCAAACCAAATGGTTTCACCATCGACACTAGAAATACCATGCGGTTCAGCATTTGCAGTTTGAATTGGATATTCCTCAATAACTTTATTGCTTGTCAACCTTCCTATTTTATTAGCCCCCCATTCTGTAAACCATAAATCCGTTCCTGATCCAGCAATAATTGCATGAGGCTGAGCATTTGGCGTTGGAATTTTGAATTCAGTAATTTCTCCAGAGGTAGTTATTCGCCCTACTTTATTACCGATAATTTCTACAAACCATAGAGCATCATCGTTTCCCTTTGTAATACCTACCGGTCCTGATGCAGGTGTAGGAATTTTAAACTCCGTAATCTGTCCATCTTCTGTAATTCTACCAATAGCATTATTTTGATTTTCTGTGAACCACAAGGCATTATCTGGCCCTAGAGTGATATAAGAAGGGTAAGAACCTTTATTGGGTAGCTCATATTCACGAATTTTACCGTCTTCCGTAATATGTCCAATACGGTTTCCATCCATTTCTGTAAACCATATATCTCCATTTGGCCCTTCTGTAATACCAAAGGGTTTTGAATTTGGGTAAGGCAATGTATGCTCAGTAATAATCCCCTCTTTTGTAATCCTTCCAATTTTGTTTGCTGCATTTTCAGTAAACCAGACATCACCTTCTGAAGATACTGTTAAACACAACACTTTGGCATCTGGTGTCGGCAATGAGTACTCTGTCATTTTTTCATCTACATCGATGCAAATTATCTTATTTGCTTTATGTAGTGTAACCCAGACTTGCCCCTTATCTGAAACAGTTATTCCGTATGGCCCCGTATCTTGGTTGGCAAGATTTAATTCTTGTAATTTATATTCCACTCTAACCCCTCCGTGTTTTTTAAAATTAAATTTTAAAACAAAAAGCTCCTATCTCGTTTTTAGAGATAGGAGGAAATTTAACACCAATTATGACTTAAATAGGCTTTCGGGTACAAAAGTCTAATTCAAAGTCAAAAAAAGCACATTTCATTCATCCTATCTCAGAAAAAGTCGATAAGCAAATAGAGTCCATTCCAACGATTGTGAAACTGAACCCAGGGCTAAAATATCGAGTTCTTTCAAAGTTAGAATTATATGATCATGTACTTTTATTCACCCTTCGGTTATTGATTTATTTAACCGTAAGATATTTATTGTGAAAAGTCAAATAATATTCCAACAAAATTGAGGATTTCTCTGTTTTACAAAGTATCCCATTATCTGGCCCTATAATCATTTTCCCTTCGTACAATGATAAAATATGCGATATCCTTTCTCGTTCTATTTTCAGAATGGTGCTTCCTTCTGTAGTTATCGTATAAATTTTTCTCAGATCCGAAATTCCAACAGGTTCAATCCAAGCATGTTTATTCAAGTTTTCAATTGCACTGTATAATGTACCAGCCGCTAAAATAACAGTACCATTACTTATTTTTTCTATCTACTGCATTACGGCATAGCCGTGGATAAGCCCCTATTAATGGAGTAAGTAACTTACTTCTATTAGTCGGTGAATTAAAAAATTCAATCAAACTTATGGGGTTTAAGCAGATCTACTGCTTCCATAACAACTGTAGGATGAAGTATCGGTATCATATGTCCTATATTTGGTATTACTTGTAACTGAGAGTTAGTTATTTCATTTATTAATCTTTTACCTTGTTCAATCGTTCCAAACGGGTCCTTTTCGCCTACTACAACTATAGTAGGAATATCTATATTTGAATAAGTAGAACTTATCTTTTTAGAAGTTTTCGGGAACTCCAAGACATCTTCACGATTAGCCTTAAATTGGTCAGGTCTAAATCCTAAAGCAATGGTTTCTTCTAGATATTCCTCGGGTGCATTTTCTGGGAAAAATGTTGAATTTACAGTACTTTTAGCCAAACCTTTACCTAAAGCTGTTCTCAAAAGTGTATTTAATATAAAATCTCCCGCAATTGGTGTTGTGACTATTTTAGATAGTGCATCTCCATTTTCTGCTGGGTAGCCTTCTTTAAACATAGCTGCTCCCAACAATACAATCCCCGCTACTTCTTCTGGAAATTGCTGTGCATAAGAAAGTGTCATCGTTCCACTCCATGAATGACCAACAATGATAATTGGTTCATCTACTCCTATTTCCTTTAAAGCTTCACGGATTAGTGCTGCTTGAGATATAGGTGTCACCTTTCCTTCTGGTCTATCACTGTAGCCATAACCTGGACGGTCAAATGCCAATCCCTGATATCCCTGAGAAGCTGCCAGATGAAGCACATCTTTATAATCATTACCAGAAAGCATTGCTCCGTGTAGGAACACAATTGGCTTACCCTCTCCTTCTATGTAGTAATGTAGTCTTACACTATCAACAGTAACGAATTTTCCCTTTGGTGGAAAGGATTCTTCTCCTTTCTTCACCTCAACAATGTTATAAAAATATAAACCTAAATACATTAGTAAAAGACTAGCAAAAAAAATAATAAGCATTTTTTGATATCCTCTTTTCATTTTATCTACTTTAACTCCCTTTTGTTTATACTATCAATACACTATTAACATACTTAATAGTATGTTAATTATTATAAAAAACCCGCACTTTAGATTACGGATCTTTTTTTTGGAGCTATTCCATCCCAAAGAACATTAGAAATGGTTTCAAAGATGGGGTTTATTTTAAAATGTGTTGGATCAATGATGTATTCTATTAAAATTCCTTTCATAAATGCATCAATTGTAACGCTAAGAGAGTTCGGGTGTAACTCACTTGAGACAAGACCTTTTTTTTGCATTTCATGTAAATAAGTTCCTACCCCGTCAATTATTTTCCCATGTATCGATTGTAGCTTTTTTTGAACTTCAGGCTCTCTATTTGCGGCAACAAACTCGAGGAAAAGTCTCGAAGACCCATCATTTATTTCAAAGAAGTTAAACTGAGTTTTGAGCCAATCTGTTAGTGCAGTTTTGGGATTGCTTGTAGAAAGCATTTTTTCAATTTGCGATGGTAGAATTTGAAGCTGTTGTGTTAAATGATGTTCTAATATGGCTAAAAATAAGTCTTGTTTACTGGAGAAATGCCAATAGACTGCTCCCTTTGTTAATCCTGCATCAGATGCAACTTTATCTAGGGATGCATTCCCATAGCCTTGTACAGAAAATATTCTTGTACCTGCTTCTATGATTCTTGTCCTAGTATCTTTAAAACCCTCTTTCATATTTGATTGTTTTTCCTGTAACCAATTCCTCATACCTTCCCTACCACCAAAATGTCTTCTAACAGCTGTCCAATGAACACCAGCTAATTCGGCAATTTCAGCAAAAGTAATTTGATCGAAAGGCTTTGATTCAAGTAATTTTTCTGCAACTTTATAGATTTTCTCTTGAACAGACAAATTTGCACCTCCATAATCTCCGACATTTATTTCAGTATTTTGTAAACATACTTATAAGTATGTTTACAAAATACTTTTTACAATGTAAAATGTCAAGCATTTTCCACTCTTCTTCCATGTTATAACCCCGCTTTATTTAAATAAACCTACTATGCCTTCATCTTAAACAAACGTAAAGTTTAAGTATACTTCTACACAAAATCCATTAACGTTACTTTAATGGAATATTATATGGCTAGAACATTTTAAGCATCGCAATTGTAAATGTAACGGCTTTATTTACATTTAAACAACTGTTACTCAACCGATTGGTCATTATCTGCTATTGGTGAGACCAAAATACTAAATCCTACATCTCCATAATCCCACATTTTCACCCAAGGATAAGTCCCTTTTGGTAAAATAAAGGTTCTTTCTTCAAGATAATTAATCGGTTCCTTATCGCCAGTGTATCCATGAAGGAATGTGGCGGGATGAATATATTTGAAACATTTAAATTTCATCTTTTCTCCCCATCAATGGATTAGACACGGCAACGGCTTTAAGCAGGTTTGTGTAGTATTTGTGCAATGTATAAATATTCAAGGTGATCTTGAAGTTGTTTGAAAATATAAAAAGGCGCCAACTCCTTAATATATAAGGGATCAGCGCCTCTTTCATGTAGTGATTCCGACTGGGCTCGAACCAGCGACCTCCACCCTGTCAAGGTGGCGTCCACCTTATGATCAACTTTCCGCCAATTTATACTTCCCTTTATTTTTCGTGAAAATTTGTACGGCAAGCATTGCGATAAATAATACTAAACCGATGATATCTGACATTCCTTCAGGGTACATGAGCATGAGTCCTGAAGCAATGGCAATTATACGCTCGTACCAGTACAGTTTCCTGTACCAAAACCCGATAATTCCGGCGCCTGTTGCAAGCATTCCAGTAAATGCCGTGAATAACATCCAGATGAGATAAGGAATCGTTGTATCAATCATTAACAATTCTGGCGATAGTACAAACATATAAGGAATGATGAACGCTGCAATTGCCAATTTCGATGCGTTGACTCCGGTTCGTATCGGTTCCCCTCCAGAAACTCCCGATGCCGCAAATGCCGCCAAAGCGACCGGCGGTGTAATATCGGCTACAATCCCAAAATAGAAGACGAACAAATGGGCAGAGAGTGCAGGTACACCTAACAATATGATGGCAGGTGCCGCAATTGTTGAGGTGATGACGTAGTTCGCTGTTGTTGGTGAACCCATGCCAAGTACAATGGCTGTCAGCATTGTAAAGAACAGAGTCAATAACAGCTGGCCGTTGGCCAGACCGACCAATCCATTGGCAAGCTTCAGCCCCAGACCCGTTTTCGTAACTACACCAACGATGATTCCCGCAGATGCGGTAGCCGCCGCTACGGAAAGTGCCGTTCTCGCACCGTCCACTAGGGCCTCCACCATTTGCTTAAATCCGATACGAGTACTTTTCCGGATGGCACTGACAACGATCGTACCAATGATGGACCAAAGAGCCGCACGCATAACACTCACTCCGGTCATAAGGAGAACAATGATCAGGAGGATCGGGAGCAATAGATAAATCTTCCCAAATACCTCTTTCCTGTCCGGCATTTCCTCTTTTGATAAACCTTTAAGGCCCACTCGTTTTGCTTCAAGGTGAGTCATGATCCATATTCCGGAGAAATACAGGATTGCCGGGATAACAGCCGCCTTTGCTATTTCCCAGTATGTGATTCCAATGAATTCAACCATCAAGAATGCTGCTGCCCCCATGACAGGCGGCATGATCTGTCCACCTGTTGATGCAGCGGCTTCAACGGCACCTGCAAATTCTTTGCGGTAACCAAGTTTTTTCATCATCGGTATCGTAAATGAACCTGATGTGACAACGTTGGCAACTGAGCTTCCACTGATAGTTCCTTGCAAAGCACTGGAAAAAATCGCAACCTTTGCCGGTCCCCCCACCCTTCTGCCTGCAATCGAAAGGGCCAAATCATTGAAATATTGGCCGACGCCGGTTTTCACAAGGAACGCACCAAACAACAGGAATAAAAATATGAACGTTGCAGAAACATACAACGGCGTTCCCAAAATTCCTTGTGATGTATAAAACATAGTATTAATGAGACTTTCAAAATTCAAACCTCTATGTGCCAGGAAACCCGGCATCGACGGACCAAAATATGCATACAACATAAATAAAAGAGCAATGATCGTGATCGGAAGTCCTACAGCGCGCCGCGTTGCTTCTAGTGTCAATAAAACAGCGAGCGTTCCGACTGTCAAATCAAGCGTGGTCAATGTTCCCACCCGATTGACTATGGTTTCAATCATTAGGGGCCAATAAGCACCCACCCCAACTGATAGGGTGGCAAAAATGATATCATACCACGCTACAATGTCCTTCCGCCTCGTCTTTCTTTTCGCCGGAAAAAGAAGGAATATAAGTGAAAGAGCAAATCCCAGGTGGATGGACAGCAGAATTTGACGCGGTATCGATTGTGTAATAGACGCATACAATTGAAAAATGGAAAACGCCAACAATCCGAAAAATATTATCCAACCAAGCGTACCTCTTACTCTCCGCGTAGCTGATTCCGGATCATATTTTTCCAATATTTTACGTTGTTCCTCTTCCGATAAAGCTTCATGGGTCGGTTTATCTGCCAACAATATTCACTCCTTTCCATTGCTGCCATAAAGAAAGCTTCCTTTTCTCAATCCTTACCACAGATCCCGGCTCGGTAATCTCTGTAAATGGCGTTACCTTCTCCCCAACCACAAGACGATGGTCGGCGCTTACCTGGCCAGTGCTAAGATCAATCCAAGGAAAATCACGCTTCATGTTTCGGATATAATATTTACCATCTTTCATCTGGAAGGTTTCCCCTTCCTCTGAATTGGATGGCATGCCTACAGCTGTATCTTCATATTCCAATTCCACTTGGCGGACGACACCATTTTCCAGTACCTGATATTCCTCTTTAACATCTGAATGGTGAATGGAATGGTTATATACTATTTGAAATCGGCTGTTCGCTGCCCTAAGCGGGAAGTAGGCGAGCAGCTGATTTTCTTTTTGAGACTTGATTGTAATCGTATCTGTTACTGGAACCACTAAAAATATGAAAGCTATAAATGGTATGATGAACAGCATCAAACGTTTGGGCATATTTCTCTCCCCCAAAAAAATCCTCTTCAAAGAAAAGAATAGACCGAAAGGATGGTCCGGTCTATTCACGCCATTGGATATACATCACTTATTTTTCCGCTGAAATGCCCTTTTCATCAAAGTACTTTTTGGCACCTGGGTGAATATCAATGGCCATTCCATTCAATGCATTTTCAACACTGATTTGCTTGCCTTTTGCATGACCGACTTTATCAGTATTCTCATATATCGATTTCGCCATTTCGTAGACAAGGTCATCTGATAAATCGGATCTGACGACAAGCATAGCTTGGACCGCTACTGTATTTACATCCCTCTTGGCATCATACGTTCCTTTTTTGATTGTTTCCTTTGCATAATAAGGATATTTTTCTATAAGGGCATCAATTTTATCATCTTCAAGGGGAACAATAACGACTTTTTCAGTTGCCGCTAATCCCTCAACAGCTCCTGTCGGTGTTCCTGCAGTTATGAAAGCGGCATCAATTGTACCATCTTGAATTCCTGTAGTGGAATCATCAAAAGACAGATTTCTGGCTTTTACATCGTCAAGATTCATACCGTACGCTTCAAGAATCTGTTCCGCGTTGGCAAGCGTCCCTGATCCGGATTCTCCGACAGAGACTGTTTTGCCTTTCAAGTCTTCTACCGATTTAATTCCGGATTTCTTCGTAGTAACTATTTGGAGCGTTTCCGGATAAAGTGTTCCCAGACCTTTCAGGTTGTCCACTTTTTCTTTGAACATATTGGTTCCTTCAGTGGCATATGTAGCGATATCCGTTTGTGTGAAAGCCACTTCGGCTTCTTCTTTTTTAATTAGGGCCATATTTTCCGCAGATGCTCCCGAAGTGACTGCATTGGACTCTATTCCTGTTGCATCCTTGATCAAATTGGCAAAACTTCCTCCAAGCGGATAATATGTACCCCCAGTACCGCCTGTCGCAATACTGATGAATTTGACACCATAATCTTTCCCGCCTTTTCCTGTCTTCTCCTTTCCTTTATCATCTCCACCACCGCCGCAGGCTGCCAGCACTAATGAAATCACTAACATAAAAGTGATGCTAAAAAAAGATTTTTTTCGACTCATTTAAAGGCCTCCTCACTTTTTTTAAACATGATTTAGCATAATGTCTTTCATGCAGGCAAACATAAACGTCACTTTCACAAATGTACTGTAAACGTACGATAAAGTGTTCTCGCTAAGTTAAACTCCCTCTCATTTTACCCTATTTAAAAATAACAAAACGTCAGCTTTAACATTACACATACCATATGATAAAGTATTTATCATACAATCTTCCGAAAAGGAGGCTAATAAAATATGCAAGGTACGATTACAGAAATAGAGTTTAGCAGCAAAGAGTTAGATGAAAAGCTAGAGCTTTTGATTTATTTGCCTGCAAATTATTCGCCACTGTATAAGTACTCTCTTTTGATTGTTCAGGATGGAAAAGACTACTTTCAGATGGGCAGACTCACAAGATTTGCGGACCTATTGCTCGCCGAGAAAAAGATTGAAAATCTGATCATCGTCGGGATTCCATATAAAAACGTGAAGGACCGTCGGAAAAAATATCATCCAGAGGGTGAAAAGAATGAAGCATACATAAGATTTTTGGCCCATGAACTTGTTCCCTGGCTGGAAAAGGAATATCCCACCACCAGCATTGGAAAAAGCAGGACTTTGATGGGGGACAGTTTGGCAGCCACCGTTTCTTTAATGACTGCAATAGAATATCCCCACACGTTTGGAAAAGTTATTTTACACTCGCCATATGTAAATGATAAAGTACTTTCTGCTGTCCGTTCTCATAAAGAGCCTTATCTTTTGGATGTCTATCATGTGATCGGCAAAGATGAAAATGAAATCAAGTTTTCAGCAGAGCGGGTGGAGGATTTCTTGACTCCGAACCGGGAGCTTCATGAGGCTTTTGAGGAAAATGGCTTCGATTCTTTTTATGACGAATTTGATGGCGGCCACTCGTGGAAATATTGGCAGCCCGATGTTAAACGTGCACTGACAATGATGTTTTCCCGTTAAATTATGTTCTATAATTTTACTTCAGTATAAAATGTCAAAAACGTTGATTCATCAGCATTTGCAATCTTTTTGTATCTCTCATATTGCAATATAAATCATAATACAGCACGCACTTGGGGCTGCTTTCGGGGCAAATAGGGGCTTAAAATGGTAGATGCTTGATAATAAAATCCGGTCCGGTCATACCGGGCCTGTTTTAATCTGCCTATTACAATTCAACAACTGTATTAACATCATTTTATGTGCATCTCCTTTTAAATCCACATGAAGTATGATGCACTTGAACAAATATAAATTTTAAAATTGTTAAAAAAGCAAAAAGGTATTGTAGAAGAATATTATATGCATTTTGCTGATAGAGTTTTAGATTATTATTTATTAAATCTTGAAATGGAACATTTCTATGTTCAAGGGGGAGAAATGAATATGAGAAAAATCTTTTATGGCTTCTTCATTGTTTTAGTATTGAGTGCCTGTTCCCAGAAAGAAAATATTGACACTACAGAAGATGAAATTCCTTTTACAACAAAAATAGAAGTCCCTAGTACTATTTTCACTTCTGAAAAAAACAATAGTACAATTGACGAAGAAGAAATGAAGCTGAGCATAAAAACATATCTAGACAGCAGCGAAGAATTATATAATGCCAGTTATCCATTTGAGGAGATTATCGATGCAGGTGAGGAATTAAATAAAAATGAAATAGAGAAATTTAATAGAATTAACAAGCTTACAAAAGAAAATGATGAAAATTTCTCTAATTATATCTTATATAATACCTTGCCTGAAGGTTATCAAGAAGAGTCTGAAAGAATTAGTCGTTACATTACAGCTTCAAGTGAGTATATTCATGAATTAAATAAACTACTCGATAACGTGAGTGATGGAAATTTTTCTGAAATAGACATTGAATCCATCATTGATAAAAGTGATGTGGTGAATGGAAGAGAACAGAAAAAAATAGAAGAATTCCTTGATAAGGAGAATATTCACACAAAAGCATTTGGACGGGACAATTAAGAAAGAAAAGGTTCATCCTTTTGTACTGCATAAGATGAACATTCAAAAAAGGTGCCCCGAATTAATGCGGACACCATTTTTGTGAATTCTAGATTTTTCACAAATTGTAGAGATTATAGAGAAACACCTTTAAAGAAGTTACATAAAGAGGATAACTCCATGTATTACGATTAAACGGAGCACCCTCTTTAGTTTATTTTAACAATACTTCGTCTAATGCAGAATAATTGAAATAGCACTATAAACCAATAATAATGCCATTATTATATTAAATGGCCGTCTGTACTTCGCTAATAACTTTTGAAAAATAGAACCAAATAAACTCCAACTAGATGAACTTATAAAACCAACAATCCCTAAAAAAAGTGAGAAAATTAAGTAACTAAAGTAAGAATGATAATAAGGAAGAATAAAGGTTGTTACAACTGTTACGCTATAAAGAATACCTTTTGGATTAATAAATTGTAATATTGTACCTATTACGAAAAGATTTTTACTGCTGGCATCTTTTCTATCGTTATGATGATCTTTACTGGTAAGTGTCTTAAAAGCCAAATATAACATATAACCCATACCCAAAATGGTCAAGGGCCTTTTATAATTGGTAATACGTTTATAAGCAAAAGATTAAAAAAACTACACACTAATGCGAGAACAAAAAATCCTACTGAAACTCCCAGACAAAACTTGATCGTTTTATTAAATCCATATTTGTTTGCAAACGACATCGCCATAAAATTGTTTGGCCCCGGAGTAAAACTGTTAATAAAAACAAACAACAAGAAGGATAAAAATGGCACTGTTCGAAACTCCCCCCTCACATTTTGCATGTTATAATGCACAAAACGCACAACATAAATTACCAAACTATATTGTACATTTCAGACGTTATAATGTAAATCATGGAGGATGATTTTTTATGGAGGATATTCATTTGATTTTGGCGAAAAATTTAAAGGCAATTAGGAAGAAGGAAAAACTAAGTTTAGAAAAAGTCTCAGAATTATGTGGTGTCAGTAAAACTATGATAGGTCAAATTGAAAGAGGAGAATCCAGCCCAACTCTTACAACTATTTGGAAAATCGCTAATGGATTAAAAGTCTCTTTTACTTCCTTAATTAATAATCCACAGCCTGATACCAAAGTTGTTTCAAAAGAAGAGATTCAAATCTTGTCTGAAGACAATGGAAGGTACAGAGTATATCCCTTTTTTCCTTTCCAAGAGGAAAGGCGCTTTGAAATTTATGCTGTTGAAATTGAAAAAGAAGGTATGTTAAGTTCTGATTCACACAGAAATGGGACCGAGGAATTTATTACTGTTTTTGATGGAGAAATTACTATAACTGTTAATAATTGCGAGTATAATTTAAAAAATGGCGATTCAATAAGATTTAAGGCTGATAGGCCTCACACATATTATAATCCTGGAACAACTTTAACTAGGTTAAGTATGACAATATATTATCCTGTTTAATACACACTCACGGGTAGCGTTGATTAAACACGTTCCCTAATCTAGAAGGCAAGGCAGTGACAGCATTCAGTGAAAGTTTGCCAGGTGGGCTAAAATTCGGCTAAAAAATAAAAATTAGCCCCAAATTCCTAATACACAAATGGTTTTTAATGGTTTAGTTTCTTATGTCCTATAGGAAAAGCTGTCAAAGATGTGCTATAGTAATAAGATATAGAAGATTTTAACCATTATCGAAATAGGGAGGTTATAAAGAGATGAAATATGGAATTGTTATATTTCCCTCTAAGACATTGCAGGATTTGGCAAACTCCTATCGGAAGAGGTATGACCCCCATTATGCGCTGATTCCTCCTCATCTGACATTGAAAGCGGCTTTTGAAACAGATATGGATGTCAATTCCATCACTGAGCAGTTGGAAGCGATCGCAAAGAAATATGAACCTTTCACTTTAAACATCAGAAAAGTGAGCTCATTCCAGCCCATAAACAACACAATTCATTTGAAGGCAGAGAAGACATCACAGTTAGAAGATCTTTACGAGGATCTTTACTCATCTTTGCCTGGTGATAAGCCGGAACATCCTTTTGTTCCGCATATTACAATCGGACAAAAGCTATCGAATGATGAGCACTCCGATGTGTATGGCCAGCTAAGGATGCTGGGGGTTGAACACGAAGAAATCGTTGACCGGTTCCATCTTGTGTACCAGCTTGAAAATGGGTCATGGACTGTTTATGAGACGTTTCGCCTTGGAAAGGATCCCCAATAATGAAAGTACTTCAAGCCGGAACAGAAAATCAACTTCAAGATGCTTTCAACATTCGTAAAAAAGTGTTTGTCGAAGAACAGGACGTTCCTATTGAAATCGAAATCGACGAACATGAAAACAACTCAGCCCACTTCGTTCTTTATGATGAAGAAACGCCAGTAGGCGCGGGCAGATTC
Organism: Siminovitchia fordii DSM 16014 = CIP 108821; assembly: GCF_000374565.1. Taxonomy (GTDB): domain Bacteria; phylum Bacillota; class Bacilli; order Bacillales; family Bacillaceae_C; genus Siminovitchia; species Siminovitchia fordii. Next base: position 572,207 of record NZ_KB894685.1, read on the forward strand.
CGGGTTCTTGATGGAAAGGGGAAAGTGGAAAGGATCTGTATTCTTCCGGAATATCGCGGAAATGGTGCAGGCATTCAAATCATGGAAGAAATTGAGGAGTATGCAAAAAAACTCCCTGTTGACGAGTTAGTTTTGAATGCCCAATCCTATGCCGTTCCCTTTTATGAAAAGCTTGGATATAGTATGATATCGGACGAGTTTTTAGATGCAGGCATTCCGCACCGCAAAATGAAAAAGAAGCTGGAATAAAGAATCCCCTTAAGATTTCATTCCGAAATTTTAAGGGGATTCTCCTTTTAGCCAAGGGGTATGTCCATTTATGGATATAGCAATGTCGCCATTTTCTATGAGTGAGGTTATGTATGCGGTAAAAGAAGTTCTGAATAGCAGCCATTGTCCGATTTCACGGGCCTTTAACCCGTAGTAATCAAACATTTTTCCCAATAGAACCTCCATTGAAATACCGTTGGGTGACATTATTATGCTGTTTAACAGGAATTGCTTGATGTGTGTATGGCAGTTGATATTTGCCTGAATCGTCTCTGAAATATCGGCTTCGTAATCACCGTGCCCCGGAAGCGCCCCTCGGAAAACCAAGCTCTGTAACTTCTCAAGAGAGTGTATCGTGGCATCCGCATCTACAATGAAAGGAACCTTATGCTTGGCAAGTACTTTGGGACCAAAATAGCTGTCTGCTGCATATAGGATCTCCCCAATGATAATTCCCATCTGCGAGTAGCTGTGTCCAGGCAAATGAACAGCCTCAAAACGAAAAGGTCCCACTTCATGCCGCCCTTCATGGATGAAACCATCAATGATTACCGGCTCCCCCTCCAAAAATTTGTTTCTTAATTGTTTAATCGGCATTGCACCATTCCACAGATAAATCGGTTCAAGAATAGGATGTTCCATAATCGCTGCTTCAAGCCGCGGAGCATGCAATTTTACCTTTTGCTGCTTCTGCAAAAAGGATGCGCCTCCATAGTGGTCAGTATGAGCATGAGTCAAAAAAACATAATCGATGGGAAGATTGTATCCCTTCAATATGTTCAATATCTTTTTTGCTGTGCCTTTATCAATACCGGAATCAATGAGCAACCCCTTTCCATCTTTATGTATATATCCGATATTGACAGCGCCGCAGAAATAATAGCAGCAATCCGAAATTTCCCTCAATTCCAAACTAAACAGTCCTTCCAACTATATTGTTATACATATTCGTTTAAATACCGGCCTTTCCCTTTTTCTTTTGTAAATTTTCTATTTTTACGTGGTTTCGCCCCGCTTTTGCCTTTATTTTTCAGCTGGATTACCGCCGCAGTTGCCCCCGATTGGAATTTTGGCTGAAACCTGATTCTGGGTGTGAAATGGACAGGTATGGGATCACGGGTTTTCTCCTTTTCCTGATCTCTTTTTTGATATTCCGTGTATTGGTTTATTTTGATTGGTGTAATATATCCCATGGAGCAGATTCCTCCTTTTCCATAATTAATACTATTTACCCCAATAAAATAACTTTAAACTTGATTTTTCAAAAAAGTAGGACTTGCACGAATGCAAGCCCTCTCGTCTATTTTTTATTCAACATATTTGAAATAGTGTTCATATCCAATTTATTTCCGTCCTTTGTTATCGTACGTACCATCTTATCTTCCATCTCTTTTGAAACCGGACGGTTTGCAATCCTTGCAACTTCCCTGATTACCCGTCGGACTGTTCTCTCATCTTTAAAGTTTGCATTTTGTAGTGAATTCGCAAGTTTAAGTACTTCATTCATATCGACCCCGGTCTTGCTCTCAATATTTTTGAAAAATTGATTATCCATTATTTAAAATAGCCTCCTTTTCATCTTTTATATATTATGAAGAAGGCTATTTTTGGTGAGGTATAGATGGCCAAAAATGTAGGATTCCACCAATATCCTTTATCAGGAAAGTGGTTGGTAGGCTTGGACGGATAGGAACGATGCAACAGGACGTCGCTGCTAGACTGCCGTCAGACAATTTCCCAGTACAGGACCTGCTGACAATCGAATATCACCTTTACTGTACGTATTAAACAAGATCATTGCGCTTTGACTCTTAGCCTTTTGGCTTGAATATTAAAGCTCCTAGGAACCCGAAAACAATGGCGGCTGAGATGCCTGAAGAGGTAACTTCGAACATTCCTGTAATGACACCTACAAGTCCGTGCTTGTCGGCCTCCATCATCGCTCCATGGACTAACGAGTTCCCAAAACTTGTAATCGGTATGGTCGCTCCAGCCCCTGCAAAATCAATAAGGGGATCATACAGACCAAAACCAGCTAATATTGCACCAGCAACAACCATTGCACTCAAGGTGTGGGCAGGCGTCAATTTGGCAACATCAAACATGAGCTGTCCAATCACGCAAATAACCCCGCCAATAACAAATGCCCAAAAAAACATGGCAAGCATGAAATCCCTCCTGTTAAATGTATTCGATGGCGACTGCATGAGCGATGCATGGAATGGATTCTTTCTGCTGGAAAGAAAGCGGTGACAAAAGAGCACCAGTAGCTACAAATAATATTCGTTTATACTTTCCTTCCTTCATCTCATTAAGCAAATGTCCATACATGACAATCGCTGAGCAGGCAGGACCACTTGCTCCCGCAAATACCTCCTGCTCTTTTTTATATATGAGAAGACCGCAATCCTGAAACTGTTCCGCTTCAACAGATACCCCTTTTTGTTTAAAAAGATCTAAAGCTGCCCTCCTGCCTATATCGGCGAGGTCTCCGGTTACAATCAGGTCGTAATGGGATGGGTCAATACCAAGATCGAAAAAATGCCTTTGGATTGTGTCAACGGCTGCCGGCGCCATCGCCCCCCCCATATTAAAGGGATCAGTCAACCCCATGTCAATCACTTTTCCGATAGTGGCCGAAGTAATCCTTGGATGCGGAGAATTGACCAATGTTCCCGATCCGACAAGAGCAACCCCTGCTCCTGTTACCGTCCATTGAGCAGTCGGCGGCTTCTGTCCCCCGTATTCCGTAGGGTAGCGGAATTGGCGCTCTGCCGAAGCATTATGACTCGAAGCTCCGGAAAGGATATAGTCGGCCCCGCCATTATTAACGATCAAAGCTGCGAGCCCTAGACCCTCCGTTGAAGTGGCACATGCACTAAATATTCCAAGGTGAGGAATTTGGTTCGTTCGCGCTGCAAAACTGGTCGGAGTAATTTGATTGATTAAATCACCAGCCAAAAAAAACTGAACATCCTCCCCTTTTAATGCTTTTTTTCTTAAGGCAATATCAACAGCATCCTCAAGCAAAACAGTTTGCGCCTTTTCATAAGAATCTTTCCCCATCCATAAATCCGTGTGAAATTTATCAAAGTCATTTGTGAGACGTCCTTCCTTCTCAAAAGGACCGCCTACCGTACCTGTTGATAATATGGCCGGCTTACGGTCAAATACCCACGTCTGATTGCCAACAAGCATTATAACCCTCCCCACTTTATTAATATCGTTTTGATGAGTGCAACAAGAAACGCAGAAAACACCCCAAATATGATGACGGATCCTGCCAGTTTAAATATATTTCCTCCTACTCCCGTAACAAAGCCTTCACTTCTGTGTTCGATCGCGGACGATATGACAGCATTACCAAAACCGGTCACCGGTACTGCACTTCCTGCCCCAGCAAATTGGCCAAGCCGGTCATATACACCGAATCCTGTCAGAAGCATGGCAAAGAAAACCATTGTAGCAACAGTAGGGTTTCCTGCTGTCTGCTCGGTAAAATCGAAAAAATAAATATAAAAGTAAGTGACCGCCTGTCCGATAACGCAAATCGTACCGCCTACCCAAAAAGCCCGAATACAGTTTTTTAAAATGGGCCTTTGGGTTTCATGTTTTTTCTGAAGTTGTTCATATTGGATCTGTTCAGGTGTCTTTGCCTTATTTTTGCTGGACATCTTTTTCTCTCCTAAGTCATTTCTTCTTTTAATCGAATGATTTTTTTAAACCGTTTTCCAGCTTCGTCATTGGACATATTGTCGTCGTCCAAATCCTCTTTTAACCTCACTGACTCCAAGAAGATTTTATAATCGCTGGAAACTATAAATTTCTCGTCGGGATATTCTTTGTTCAGTTTTTTGGTAAGTTCTTTTTCAATCTTTTTCATTCTAAACCTTTGAAGATGCTTCACTTTATAAGCCACAATGATATTCTTATCACCTTCTACAACTGCTACATCATAAATTTCATCAATTTTTGACACTTCTTTTCTTACCTGGTAGGCAATTGACTTATCCTCATCCCTTTGTTTCAATTCAATAGGAGGTGGACTCGTCGTTTTCAGCAAGGCTGAATCACTCTTATTGTGTTCCTTGCCGTCATCATAGGAGCATGCGGAAAGAGTCAAAAAAATGACGGCTGAAATAATAATCTTTGATGATTTCCTTAGCATGTCAACCTCCGCTTTTCAGAATGGTAACTATATTTTTCACCATTTCATGTAAATTATGAACGGAAATGTCTGCTCATGTTACTAACAGATATTTTAAAAAATAAACAGGGAAATTCCCGTTAAGAATTTCCCTGTTTATTTATGCATGCCAATCAGCGAAAAAGCTCTTCGCTAGTACATTTTCGTCTTCTTAGTGGGCCCGCCGCATCCGCAGCCTTTTCTCTTTTTATGAACAGGAGTGACCGGCCTTTTCTTACTTCCATTTTTTTTCAAAAGTCTCACTTCCCGCTTTGGTATTGGATGCATCTATGCACCTTGTTTATTTTATGTTTATCCCAGGTTTATCGTTTTCCTAAAATCCCAGATCACTCTATGTTTTTTGACTGAATCCACGTTTCCACTAAAGCTGCAAGTCCCGCGACAGCCAGAACAATGACCACGGGCTTATATAGTACAGGAATGTAATAACGCATCAAGAATAATCCTATTGACACCCATATGCCTGTGCACCAGAAACAGCTGAGAAGGGCACCCATCCATCCCCGAAGGCCTTCTTCTTTTGGCAGCAAATAGACTTCTGTTTTCCCTTCATCGTTTTTTTCCTCATATTCATCCATAAATGGACTTCTAATCCACTCCGTTATTTGATCATAGACCAAAAGTCTCGTGAGACGAAAAACAGCCATGCTGAAAATGATGTATTCCAGCCACGAAATATCCATTGATTCCACCCCCTTAATTGCCTATTTTATGTAAAACAGGCGTCTGTCCGTTACTCATTTACCCATGGATTAATATGTTATTAGTGTCAATGACCATATACAATAATAAGGAGGAAATTAAAGATGAGCTTCGAAGAAATGGAATCGCCCTTCGATCATACAGAGCCGACATCTCATCATCACGGGGGCGGAGGCAGTGGTGGATGCAGCGGCGGCTGTACCCTAGATTGTGTTTGTCAAGTAGTCAGGGCAATTAAAGATATCCAGGATCAGGCAGAAGAAGAATGCGAAGCATGCACATCCAACTGCTTTGTTGAACCGCTTGGGGATTTGGGCGTACGTGGACGCAGAGATGCGGACACTCGCGTATTCACTTTAACTCATAAAAACGGTGAATTGTTTAAGGCTCTGTTCAGAGGACATCAAGGCAAATGTGTATCAGTCTTTTTCAGGGTGGAAGAAATCTTTGATAATTGCTGTGCTACCCTGAGAGTACTTGTTCCTTTGAGAAAAGATGGGAAGACAGTTGTTGATATCATGGACACACACGGAAAAGTTAACTTTGCCGAGCTTTGCGAAGTAAGAGACTGGGGCCGGAGTAATAGCTGTGTAACGGTTGATCTCCACTGCTTCTGCGCAGTCCAATGTATTGCAGATGTCGACCTGGAGCTTTGCGATTAATTCAGAAGACGGAAATGGACCTACCATTTCCGTCTTTCAATTTTCGGGAAAATACTTAAAATCATTAAGCGTTGATCCGGATGCCAGTCAAATCTTGTTTTTCAATCTTAACGAGTTCTCCGGAATCTGCCTTAACCACTATATTTTCCTTTTCAGCTGCATGAAGCTTTCCTGTGACACTGCTATTCCGTGTTGAAAAAGTGCAGGAATAAAATTGGGGCTTTGATGATAAATGATGAAGCTTCTCCCCTATTGTCATGGAGATGAAAGATTTTACAGGGTTAAGCCCTCCTTTCGAAGGTCTGTGGCTGCTATGATCATGATACCTAAAATAATCTGCAGCTGAAACAGGTTCATTTTCTTCTTTGACCTGCTTTATCTCTTCCTTTTCCTCTACTTTTTCCTCTTCAAAAATGAACTCCTCTTCCTCAAAGTATTTGATATTATTTTTTTTCGTTTTGTTCCTGCCAAAGTCAACTGTATCTTCAATTCTGCTGGTCGAAGCACCGGTTTGGTCTGTACTTGATCTGTATTGGGTTTGCATCTTGTGGCTGGGCTCCTTTAAACTGGGTTGCGAAATATATAATAAGGGCTTTTGGGACTTCGGTTTATCTTTTTCCTTCAAATCGGTCACCCTCCATCACTGAAACTTTCTTATTATATGTATGCATATCCCTCTTTGATGTTTATTAGGAATAGAACAATAGCGGAAGTTCAATTCATCAATTTATAGGAAATGCCAGCAGCAAAACAATGAAGTCGATTCCCGTAAAAGAAGAGTGTAAATCTCTATGCAGAATTGTCTTATGCATCGAGTCGATGTCATTAGATCGTCTGTCTTATACATTGAATCTCTTTGTATCATCACAATATAAGATCGTAATTCGCAATCTGATCGTTTATTTCTTATTAAAATCACAAAAAACTGCCGTAAATATTGAACGGCAGTTTTTTAATATATCTTGTAGTATAAAAATATTTACAGCTGGCAATGCCTGTTTCAGCACCATACCAATTGGAATATTATTGATTGGCCGCCTGCTTGGTCATTAAGCATCCTTGGGCAATAATGCTATACATCCAACCATTTTAATTACCCATTATATGGTAACCAGAATCGACATGGATGTTTTCACCAGTAATACCGCGTGAAAGATCACTGAATAGGAATACTGCAGTATCTCCGACTTCTTCCGGAGTTGTTGTTCTGCGAAGCGGGGCTTTTTCTTCAATTTCTTTTAAAATGCTGTTAAAGTCGCTGATCCCTTTAGCTGAAAGTGTACGGATTGGACCGGCAGAAATTGAATTCACCCTTATGCCTTGCTTACCGAGATCGCTTGCCAGATACATGACGCTTGCATCAAGGGAAGCTTTGGCCACACCCATAACATTGTAGTTCGTTACTACGCGCTCACCGCCAAGGTAGGTCATTGTTACAATGCTTCCACCTTCCGGCATAACATTTAGCTTCTGCACTGATTTGGCAACAGCAGTCAATGAATAAGAACTGATGTTGTGAGCAAGAAGGAAACCATCCCTGGTTACGTTCAAGTAATCCCCGTCAAGTTCCTCTTTGTTGGCAAATGCAATACAGTGGGCAATCCCGTGTATGGGTCCTGCCTGTTCCTTGATTTGGCTGAAACACGCCTCGATATCTTCATCTTTTGTCACATCGCAAGGAAGAACCAATGATTCCCCTTCAAGCGTATCTGCCAATTCACGGACATTCTTCTCCAGCCGTTCACCTGCATATGTAAAAATCAGTTTGGCTCCCGCTTTATGTAAGGATCTGGCGATTCCCCATGCGATACTCCGTTTATTTGCAACCCCCATAACCACAAAGGATTTTCCATCTAAAGAAAGCATGCCAATTCCTCCCTTTATAATCTTTTATTACATGTTATTAGCACCTAGTACTAATCATACACGAGTGCTTTTTGGTTTGTAAACAAGATTCTCCCTAATATTATTTCTTGTATTGCAGTTCCCTTGTCAATTCCTCGACATATTCCAACGATCCTGTAACGATCAACCGGTCATTTATCAACAGTTCTGTATCTCCGTGGGGAACGATGGAATCTTTCCCCCTGAAAATCCTCACGATAATGACGTCTCCTGTAAATGGAAATTCCCGGAGCGTCATCTGATTGTAATCAGGATTCAACATCCGGATTTCATGTAATGCCGTCTCCTCACTCGTCATGATGTTCGCAATGTTGGGCGACTCGATCAATGCTTTCATTAAGGCTGTTGTAGCGAGCAACGTGGAAAACACTTCAATATCTTGCTCCGTCAGTGCCTTTGCAAGATCGGGGCTTTCGATTCTGGCAATCACCCGTTCAACGTCACGCTCTTTGGCAGCAACGGCCAATGTTGAATTGAGCTCTTCATCTCCAGTTGAGATAAAAAGGATATCTGCATCAAATGCTCCCTCTTTTTCCAACACCGCTTCGTCATACCCAGTAACCTCCAGTATTTCAAATGCTGAGTCTGCTGTGTGGGAACCGGCTTTTTCAAATTTCTTATGAATGAGGAATGTATCATACTGCGATTGGCTTAGTTCCTTGGAGACAGCAAGTGACATTTGGTTGGCTCCTACTAAAACAATTTTGATTTTCTGTTCCCCTACGTTTTCTTTTGGGAACAACTTTTTGAACATAATAGGGGTTAAAATACAGGAAATGACAGCCACCAATATTAACGTACCGCTCATCTGCGCCGAAATTACGTTAATCCGCTCCGCGATTTTAGCTGCTGCTATAACCAGCGACAATGTCGAAGTCAATAGGAATGCTGATGCGAGCACGGTATTTTTGTCATACCAGCGTTTTAGAATAAGTACTGGGAAGAACTTGGATATAAACAGAGCCAGGATCAGAAGCGGGATCAACAATAACATATTTTTATTGCTTAAGAGCGACCATAAATCGAGGTCTACTCCCACCATGACGAAAAATATAGGGATTAAAAATCCATATCCGAACGAATCAAGCTGCCTGATCATACTCTGATCCGGGTTGAGGAGCGACACAAGTGTCCCTGCTATAAAAGCGCCCAATATATTTTCCGCTCCCACTGACTCGGATAAGGCGACAAGCACAATGATCAGTGTAAAAATTGCGCGGGTCCCGATCTGTACCGTCCCCGTTGACAGTCGTGCTACAAAATTTCTACTTTTAAAACGGACACCGATAAAGTAAAAAATAACGCCTGTTGCGAACAAAACAAGCAACAGCCACATTTGTCCGCCTCCGTCACCTGAAAGAGAAACAAAAACGGACAGGAGAATCATCGTAACGAGATCGGCAATTACCGCAACAAGCAAGATAATCTGGCCGATACCCGTCTTCATGAGGTCCGCTTCCTTTAATGTCGGGACAACTACCCCCAGGGAAATAGTCGATATGATTAATGTCATCAGCATCATATTCTCAATAAAACCAGCAAGAACGAAAAGATATGAAAGCAATAGCGATAAAACAAAAATGCCTGCAAAGATCAAAATGGATACAACTAATCTGTTAGGCTCCAATGTGCCATTTGGAAGAGTCGCCTTCTTTTGCTTACTGCTAAAAGCCGAAAAATCGATTTCCACTCCGCTCAAAAACATTAAAAAAATAAAACCGAGCGTTGATAGCGTATCTAACCACATATCGTGATGGATAACATTGAGTCCGCTCTTGCCGATAATCAGACCCATTATTATTTCCGCTACAACAACCGGCATAAAGAATAGACGAAAACGGTGGAGAAGAAGCGGTGTAAAAAATGCGACCAGCAATACTATAACCAGTGAAAGTAATGATGATTCAGATTCCATATGCTTCTTCCTCCGTTGTTGATTGTTTATGAAATAATAAGTTAATGAATTTGTTTTTATATAACTGAGATTTTAATTTTCCTAAGCTAATGAACAAGATAGCCCATGAATAATGTTGCAAGACCAAAATAGATTAAAATGGATGTCAGATCATTCATCGTGGTGATAAAAGGTCCTGAGGCAACGGCAGGGTCGATTTTAAGCTTGTGCATGATAATTGGCACAAGCGTTCCAGCTAAGGTAGCTACGAAAAGAGATGCCAGAATGGAAATCCCTACGAGGAAGCCCAAAAACAATTCACCTTTCCACAAATAAACAACGATGACGACAAGCAACCCACAAATGGAGCCGGTAATAAGACCAGTTCCTCCTTCTCTTACAACCATTTTCCATCTGTTTTCTTCCTCCAGCTCACCTGTAGCAATCCCTCTTACAGCCACTGCAAGCGCCTGTGTGCCGGTATTTCCAGCCATTCCCGCTATTAACGGTATGAACACTGCCAAAATAGATACTTGATTTAAGGTGTTTTCAAACCTTCCGATCAAACTGGCCGTAAACATTCCCAAAAAAAGCAATATAATCAGCCAAGGCAGACGTTTTTTAGCTGCTGAAAAAGGATTTTTGTCAGGAGTGTCGACATCCATTACAGCTGCAAGCTTTGAGTAGTCATCCGAGGCTTCTTCATCAATGACATCGATAATGTCGTCAACAGTTATGATACCCAATAAATGATTTTGAAAATCGACAACAGGCAAAGCCAGCAGGTCATAGTCACGCATTTGGTTCGCAGCCTCTTCTTGATCCGCATCCACGGTGATTGAAACAACCCGTGAAGACATGATTTCGGATATCATCGTATCATCATTGCTGATTATAAGGTCACGAAGTGAAATGACTCCCACAAGGCGCCTGTCATCATCGATCACAAACACATAATAAATCGTCTCCGCGGTAGGGGCTTCATTTTTCAGAATATGCATGGCGGATCTGACTGTCTGATTGGCCGAAATGGCGATGTATTCCGTTGTCATGATACTTCCGGCAGTCGACTCTTCATAGTGGAGAAGGTCCTTGATCTCCTGCGCACTCTCTTTGTTCATGATGGTCAAATAGCTTGCCGCCTGGAGCTTATCCAGCTTATTCAAGACGTCAACCGCATTATCTGTAAACATATGTGACAACATGTCTGCAGCATATTGCGGCTCCATTTCCGCCAATATATCTTTATATTCACTGTCTTCAATATCCAAAACCTCAAAAAAGTCCGATACTTCCTTAGGTGATAAATATAGATAGATCTTCAACCGTATGTCATCGTCAATTTTTATAAAAAATTTTGCCTGGTCATACGGATGCAAATGTAAAAATTCTTCACGGAAACCCATCATGTTTTCATTATGAAGTGTTTCCAACAGCAGCTCTTCATCCAATTGCTCTTGTTCTTCCTGATTCATATCAGACATTATTTTCGCGCCTCCTCTCCGCCTGTCTTTCCTATCCTAACAAATCTAAACCAGCTTGTCGTTATTTTTTAAAACGAAGTTTGCATGAAACGGAATCGATTAATACAATAATATCAAAGAGCCTGCAACAAAAAAGTTCCGGTGTAATGTAAGAGCATTGCTAGCCGGCAATCCTTGAGAAGACAATTCCCAAGCGGTCAATCAAGCATGTTTTGAGCTTTGCAAGGTTAGAGCTAAGATGGTCCTTCCGAAGACTTGTATCTCCCCATTCAAAAAAAAGGCAGGTGATTGTATTGAAAATTGATATTATAGGGGATATTCACGGCTGTTTTTCTGAATTTAAAAACCTCTCACGAGAGCTCGGCTATTCTTGGCAGAATGGTGTTCCTATTCACAAGGAAGGAAGGGTTCTCGGCTTTGTCGGTGATCTCACTGACAGAGGTCCGCAATCTTTGACAGTCATCAAAACCGTCTGGACCCTTTGGAAACATCACGGTGCTTATTATGTGCCCGGAAACCACTGCAACAAGCTTTATCGATATTTTCTTGGCAGAAATGTCCAAGTCACCCATGGGCTTGAGACGACTGCCGCTGAGTTGAAAAGTCTGTCATCCAAAGAGGAGAACCATTACAAAAGAATGTTCATAGAACTGTATGAAGGCTCTCCGCTCTATCAAACACTCGATGACGGAAAGCTTATCATCGCCCATGCCGGAATTAAAGAAGATTACATTGGAAAAGTCAATAAAAGTGTGAAGACATTTGTGCTTTACGGAGACATTACCGGAGAATTCTTCCCTGATGGAAGGCCTGTTAGGCGGGACTGGGCAAAAAAGTACCACGGCAAACCTTTTATCGTTTATGGACATACCCCTGTAAACGAGCCCCGCACTGTCGGAAGGACAATAAATATCGACACAGGCTGTGTATTCGGAGGCAAACTCACAGCATTCCGATATCCCGAAAAGGAAACAATATCCGTTCCTTCCTCTATGCCGTATATACCGGAAAAATTCGCTTATTTTTCATAGGTACAGTATTTTTACCAGCTGTTTTTTCTTCAGCACTTGTTTTCCAGTTCCTCCAACATAAACTGCATATCGTGCGGCAACGGTATGTTAAAGGCCATCTCTTTTTTTGTAAGCGGATGGAGAAAGGACAGCTCGCTGCAATGCAGGGCCTGCCGCTTAATGCCATTCATCGGTCCGCCATACAGTTCATCACCAAACAAGGGATGCCCCAGATAAGATAGATGTACCCTAATTTGGTGAGTCCTGCCTGTTTGCAATTTAACTTTGAGAAAAGCCGCCTCTTTCATCTGTTTCTTCACTTCATATAACGTAACAGCCCTTTTTCCGTCCTCTCTTACTTCCCTTTCAATAATGCTTGTCTGCTTTCTGCCAATGGGCGCATCAATGACGCCCTGCTTATTATCAAAGATTCCCAAAGCAATGGCTTCATATGCCCTATTAATTTTCGCCTCTCTCTGCTGAAGGCCTAATAAATGGTGGGCATGGCGGTGTTTTGCAGCCAACAGCAGCCCTGATGTGTTTCTGTCAAGCCTTGTTACAATATGAACCGCAGCCTGCACCGATCCCTGCTGTTCATAGTAATAAGCCAGAGCATTTGCAACGCTCCCCGAGGGATGTTCCCTAGAAGGGATAGTGCTCATATGAGGAGGTTTGTTAATGACCAATAGATCCCGGTCCTCAAAAACGATATCCAATGGTACATGATCTTGTCGAAGGTGAGGATTGACCGTTTCGGGCGGGAATACAATTTCCAGCCTGTCTCCGACATCCAGAAAGTATCGGACATTCTGCTCTTTCCCGTTGACGCTGATGGATCCGCCGGAAAATTTAATATCCGTTAAGGCCCTCCTCGATATATGCTCTTCGGATAAAAAAGTTTTAATGTCCTTACCTGAGTGTTCTTTTGAAATGATCCATTCAAGTGAAAAGTTTGACATTTTTCTTAACCTTCACCCGATATGAACGAATCATGCACTCTTTTCCAAAAAGGAAACGGCCTGAACCTTGCAAATCGCACCTTTTCATCAGCAACTCGAAATTGAATTGATTTTACATCACGGTGCATTACATTAAGGTGGTCGATCGTGACATTAAAATCATGGACATATACCGGTTTGAGCATAAGGGTATGATGGGCAGGCAGAATAAGCGGGGAACCGACTGTCCTAAATACCCTGTTGTTGATGGATGCCATTTCAGCCAGTTGAATCGCGTGGATGGCAGGATGGATGATAGCTCCTCCCAGCGCCTTATTATAGGCCGTACTTCCGGATGGCGTCGATACACAGAGACCATCTCCACGGAAACGTTCAAAGTGCTCGCCGCGTATTTCCACATCCATGACAAGAGTTCCGACAGTGCTTTTGACGGTCGACTCGTTCAACCCAAGGTATTTCGTTTCTTTCCCACCATGCCGGTAACGGATGATCACTTCCAAAAGCGGGTATTCTACGACCTGATAAGGTGTTTTTGCAATGGCGATCACAAGCTTCTCGATCTCATCCGGAAGCCAGTCAGCATAAAATCCAAGGTGTCCGGTGTGAACTCCAACAAAAGCAACTTTGTCCAACCTCGAGCTGTATCGGTGAAATGCATAAAGAAGTGTACCGTCCCCACCGACAGAGATGACGATATCGGGTTCCGCCTCATCATAAATTAGTTCAAAATCTTGTAAATAAGTAATGATTCTTTGCATCAAAGCATTAGATGTTGAGTCGCCTTTTGATAGTACTGAAAACCTCATCACGCCCATCCTTTCCCATAAACGGTCATTGTTTCCCATCAGGAAGTTCGTAAGCTTCCTTGTTTTTTGTGAAATAGACTTGTGCTTCTTGTATTTCGTCCTTGATTTGTGACATTTGTTCATCAAGCCTGAATGCTGCTTCAGCGGCAGACTGTAGTCTTTTTTTAATTTCTTCAGGGATTTGCCCCTGGTATTTATAATTGAGTGAATGCTCGATTGTAGCCCAAAAATTCATAGCAAGAGTACGGATTTGGATTTCAGCAAGGATTCGCTTTTCTCCATGGATTGTCTGCACCGGATACTCGATGACTACATGGTAAGAGCGGTAGCCGCTTGGTTTTTTATGAGAAATGTAGTTCCTCTCTTCCACGATCCGAAAATCGTTTCTTTTTCTAAGAAGCTGTACGACTGTCTGAATGTCATCAACAAACTGGCACATCATTCTGAGTCCTGCAATATCCTGGATTTCAGTCTCCAGTTTATCAAGCGGAATGTTTTTCAAATTCGCCTTGACTAAAATGCTTGCAACCGGTTTTACACGTCCTGTTACAAATTCTATCGGAGAGTGGACATGCTCTTCAGCAAATTGCCCCCTCATACCTTTCAATTTGACCTTTAATTCTTCCACTGCTTGTTTATATGGCGCTAAAAATTGATCCCAATGATTCAAGATATTTCTCACCTCTGTGACTTCTGCTGCAAAAATGGTTCTTATTTTCCATAAGATATATACGAACTCATTTTAGCATAAAGTTATCATTCATACATTGAAGTAATTGTTTAAAAAAGCGATAATAAGACATAGCTTTGGAAAGGACGAACAGATGTGGGAAGAAATATTGAAATTGAATTCAAAAACATGGTGAACAAAGAGAACTTTACCAAGCTGCAGCAATATTTTCAAATAGACGAAAATGATTTTATCATTCAAAAAAACCATTACTTTGATACGCACGGTCTAACCCTCGGGCAGAAAAAGGCTGCACTTAGAATCAGAGAAAAGGAAGGACGTTGCGAACTCACCCTAAAGAAAATTGCAAAGAATGGTGTCCTTGAAATCAATCAGTTTATTTCGGATGAAGAAGCAAATGCTATGCTGTGGGAAAACATATTACCTCTCGGAGAAGTCCGGGATGAACTCATACTCATGAATATCTATCCAGAGTCTCTGGAATATAAAGGGATGTTACAAACTCGAAGGGCGCAGGTTTCTTATATAAAGGGTCAAATAATGCTTGATCACAGCTCGTATTTTGAACAGGAAGATTTCGAAATAGAATATGAAGTGGATGAAAAGGATCTTTTGCGTAGTAAAAATGATTTTTACAAACTGTTAAATGAACTCAACATTCCACGGAATCATGCCGATAATAAAATTAAAAGATTCTTCGATGCCAAAAAGGAGGGATCACATTGACTTCACTTGGACAGATCAAGGCATTGCTCGAATGGCAATCACTTCAAAGCTTTTCGGGACAACAGCAAAATTCCGGTATGCCTATATCTTCATCATTTGCCAGCCTTCTGCAGGAATTTGTTCAATCACAGAATCCTGATACTTCAATTGGACAGTTCGAAAACGAATTGAATACACTTGGACAAGTTTTTCGAAGCAACCAATATTATATTCAGCATCCTATAGCAGAAAAAAGAGATGCCCAAACCATTCATGGAACAGCATCTTCCACTGAATTGAATCCCGGTTCTTCCATCGAACAGATTGTACAACGTGCTGCTGATGCATATAAGCTACCATCCAAATTAATCAAAGCGATCATTCGCCATGAATCCAATTTCAATGCCCGCGCCGTTAGCAACGCTGGGGCCTCAGGATTAATGCAGCTGATGCCTGCCACCGCCCGCGGGCTTGGGGTAACCGATATCCTGGATCCGGAGCAAAATGTCATGGCTGGCGCCAAATATTTACGAAATATGCTTGATAAATATAAGGGGAACGTGAAGCTGGCACTCGCAGCTTATAATGCAGGCCCAGGAAATGTAGATAAATACGGAGGCATCCCACCGTTTAAAGAAACCCAAAATTATGTCCGAAAAGTAACAGATACCTACTTCGGCTAATAGAAATATAGTTGATTTTATACAATTTCTATAACTCCTTTGAACCTTGTTATATATAACAGGGTTTTTTTTGTGTGTCAATCCCCTTTTCTCCCCAAAAAGCTATTTATTTGTGTTATTTTTAAGCCGTTGATACAATGTACATACTATTTAAGAAAAGCGACGGCTCTCCACCTTCTTCATGAGAAGGCGATTTCGCGAACAATGAACCGCCTATGACCGGAGAGGCTATGCGCCGAAGTAAGGCACTGTCCTTATCCATGATATTTTACTATTTTTTAAAAAGGAGCGATTCATATGGTTGAAAAGCCAAAGATGCCGTATGACGCAATTGGAGAAGAAAAACTCTCTGATCTTGTGGATGCTTTTTATCGTCGGGTTGGAAAACATCCCGACCTGATTCCCATATTTCCTGAAGACTTGACAGAAGTCGCAAGAAAGCAGAAGCAATTTTTGACTCAATTCCTAGGGGGACCCCCTTTGTATTCACAAGAGCATGGACATCCCATGATGCGGGCACGGCACTTGCCCCATGAAATCACTCCTGTCAGAGCAAAAGCATGGCTGGGCTGCATGAGTGAGGCAATGGATGAAGTGGAGCTTGAGCCCTCTTTTCGGGAATTTTTTTATTCAAGGCTCGCCATTACAGCCAATCATATGGTCAATACACTGGATGAAGTACAGGGTGAAGTACCGTGATGGATTGGAAAACCCAAAACTTGCTTGAGCTCAAAAACGTTCGAAATAAACCGATTGAAATATATGTATTCATAGATCCTTTTTGCGAAGAGTGCTGGCTCCTGAATCCGATCATCAAAAAGCTTCAGCTTCAGTATGGCGATTACTTCACACTTAAACAAGTACTATGTGGAAACTTAACTGTTTTGAACAATGGGAGTAAAAGCAAAAGGGAAAGAACAATCGGCAATCAAAATATGATGGAACAGGGGACAGTCGTTCCTCATTTAGCAGCAATCAGCATAAAAGCTGCAGAACTTCAGGGAAAAAGGGCCGGGTTCCGCTTTTTGAGGAGGCTGCAGGAACTGATTTTTGCCGAGCAGGCGAATATTACAGATATCAATACATTGGAAAAGTGCGCACAAAGTGTAGGGTTGGACTGCAAAGAATTTATTCGGGATATTTATTCATCCAGCGCCGCAAGGGCATTTCAATGTGATATAAGGATTTCATCTGAAATGAATGTGGCTGAAATGCCTGCCATGGTATTTTTCAACGAACATATTGAAGATGAAGGATTAAAAATAACCGGCCTTTATTCTTATTCCATTTATGTCCAAATTTTAAAGGAAATGCTGGGGGGTTATGTACAGCCTGAAAACATTCCTCCTCTGGAAAAATATTTATCAAGTCAATCAATCATCACTACACATGATCTTTCCGTCATTTACGATATGCCATATCAACAAATGGAAAGAAAAATGAAAAAACTACAACTGCAACAAAAGGTCGAAAAGATAAATTCAACAAACGGCTCATATTGGAAATGTTTGAAGTTAAGTTAAGTTGAAAGGCACATGAGTGCCTTTCTTTTTTTGATCATAAAATCGTTTCTACTGCATAAAAATCTAAGCAGGGAAAAATGAAACGGAGGGATCACTGGTTTGAGAAAAATTCTGATCGGGTTGATGATCCTTTTTTTCATCATCAGTTTTTATCTTAATATGTTGGGACTTATGCAGTTAATACCTATTTACATTACTTCGCCGCTGCTATTCCTCTCCATATTTATTTTCTTCTCCTTCATGAATGGCAGGAATAAGTTCAAAGGGTTTCATTAGGAAAATCAGGAGTTTTATCTGGTCCCCCTCATCTAGGTCGTATTTTGCAAATTTCAGGAGTGTACACCCCTCTCAGGACATTGAGTAGACCAACGAAGAAAACTTTAAAGCACAGCCCACGTTTCGTGCGGGAGACCTGATTTTTCCTGAACGGGCTTTCTCATGGCATCACTATGCTTTTGCTATGACCGGTTTCCGCTTTATTTTTTCCACTGATTTACTAACAATCATAAAAAATGAGAGCCGGAAGTCCGGCCCTCTCCTTTTACATCTCATTTAAAAGCTGTTCCATTTCATTCAGCTTCTCTTCAAAAACCTTGCAGGCTGCTTCAATCGGCTCTGAGGAGGTCATATCAACCCCTGCCTTTTTCAATACCTCAATGGGGTAGTCAGAGCTTCCTGCTTGCAGGAACTCGATATAGCGATTGACTGCCTCTTCTCCCTCATCCAAGATTTGCTGGCTCAAAGCTGTTGCGGCACTGAAGCCTGTGGCATATTGATATACATAGTAGTTGTAGTAAAAATGTGGAATCCGTGACCATTCAAGCCCAATCTCTCTGTCAATATGAAGGTTTTCTTCACCAAAATACTTCTTATTCAGTTCATAATATTCTCGCGTCAATAGGTCTGGTGTCAATGCCTCTCCATTTTGAGCCTTTTGATGAATCAGATGTTCAAATTCGGCAAACATCGTTTGGCGGAATACCGTTCCGCGGAAACCTTCCAAGTAGTGATTGATCAGATATAATTGCTTTTGCTTATCATCCGTCGTTTTTTGCAAATAATCTCCCAACAAGGCCTCATTGCAGGTGGAAGCTACTTCTGCCACAAAAATGGAATAGTTCCCATAAGGATATGGCTGGTATTTCCGTGTGTAATAGCTGTGGACACTGTGGCCGAATTCATGCGCCAATGTAAATAAATTATTCACATTATCATGCCAGTTCATCAATATGTATGGGTTTGTCCCATACACTCCGGAAGAATAAGCACCGCTTCTTTTTCCTTTATTTTCTACGACATCCACCCAACGGTTTTCAAAACCTTCTTTCAAAATATTGATATAATCCTCGCCGAGTGGTTTCAATCCTTCCAGCAGGATATCTTTCGCTTCCTCATATTTGATTTTCATATCCACTTCTTTTATTAATGGAACGTAAAGGTCATACATATGAAGCTCATCAACTTGCAGGACTTTCTTTCTTAACCCGACATACCGTTGGAGCAGGTGCAGGTTTTTATTGATTGTTGAAACAAGACTATCGTAGACACTCTCAGGAATGTTATTTGCCGCCAATGCCGCCTGCCTGGCAGAATCGTAGTTTCTTGCCTTTGCATAAAAATTATCTTTTTTAATCGTTCCACTTAAAGTGCTGGCAAAAGTATTGGTATACTTGCCGTATGTATCATACACACTTTTAAATGCCTGTTCGCGTACATTCCGGTCTTGGCTTTCCAGAAAACGGATATAGTTGCCATGAGACAACTGAACGTCATTACCGTCTTCGTCTTGAATTACCGGAAAAACAAGATCCGCGTTATTCAGCATGCCAAAGGTCGTGCCTGATGCACCCAAAACCTCTGATGCCTCAGCAAGCAATGCCTCCTGTTCTGAACTCAGTACATGCCCCCGTTTCAAGTTGATCTCGTCCAATGCCTGCCTGTAAAGCTGCAAGCCCTTGTTTTCTTCAAGAAACCGATTCAATTTACTCTCATCCATTGCAAGTATTTCAGGGACAATATAGGAAAAAACACTTGCAAATCTTGAATAGAGTGATTCCGCTCTAGCATTAAAGCCCTGGTAATGCGAATTAGCCGTATCTTGATCATAGCGCATATGTGCGTATGTATATAATTTCCCCATCCGTTCGGACAGCTTAGATTGAAATTGTAATGCTTCGTACAGCATATCCGCATTTTCATCCAGTCTTCCCTTAAATTGTTCACCCTCTGGAATCGTTTCCTGAATGGAGGAGTATTCCTTCTCCCATTCCTCATCCGTTTGGAATATATCCTCCAGGCGCCATGTCAATTCCTCACTCACCTCTGACCGGCTTGGAAGGGTTTTTACGTTCGTATTCTCTGCCATAACATATCCTCCGTTCGTTTTGTCTTATTCCAAATTTTGCATAGTTACATATTCTCTTTTTCATGTGAAAAATCCTGCCGAGAGAGCGGGAAAGGGATATTGATTTAACCATTATTTTTTATCAACGCACCCATTACTTTCTTTTCATATGATTTCGTTTCCTCGACATGGGGTGCCCAGGGGAAAAACCGAATCAATCTATATAAGTCTTTCCCTGCACTTTGAAAATAAAACAATTGTTCAAGCAATCGAAAATAATGGCGGACAGCCTTTTCCCATTGATTTTTATCATGGAGCGGAAGCGTCCTGCAAACAATATCCCCTTTGGTTATTCTTTCTCGCAGTTTATAATTTACATACTTCAAAGAGATCTTTCTGTTTAATTTTAACTTTTTTAGACAATCAGACCAAATGAAAAATTGCCACTCGACCGGGTGGGAAATGAAGCTTTCCATGTAATTCACCGGCAGTCCGATGAGTGGCGATAAAAGAAATGGATTGGATCCTTCTGTATAAATCGCTCTTAAAAAGCTATCGCGGACAAGGTCTCCATGGCGAACCCTCTGTTGAATCCAATTCCTTTTTTCATCTGACCATTTCACGATTGGGAAATTAGCATTATCCGTAATGAGAGAAAGGGGAATTTTTATTTTTGAAATAGGCATTTGATGTAACTTTGCAAATACTTTTTTTGAAGTAAAAGGGGTAATACCATTCAAAATAGACGCCTTGCCACTTTCCGGCTCATACCCGGCAAGCATGACATGCTTATTTTTTCTTCTTGTCAATGACCAATGATATTCAGTCAGTTCAAACATATCTATTGTTCTTTTTTTATGAAATGGTTGCCCCCCAACAATCCATAAAGGGGTAATGCCCGATAAAAGGTATTGCAGTGACCTCTTTTCCACACTACGGACAGAAATAGGTGTACATTGAAATTCTATGGCAATTAGCCGTCCAGCTTTTTCAATAAGCAAATCGGGACGCTGTTTGATGTCAGGCAGATAATATTCAAGTGACACAGCCAATTGATTGGACAAACACCATTCAAATAGGTCCAGCTTGCCTTTTAAGTGCTTTGGGCTTTCCGGTTCGGATGCTGTTTCGATACATTGGGAATGTTGGTGGTGGGAAAAATGGGGAATTCTTACATGGCCAGCTTTTAGAATGAGGGGTTCTTTACAGATCGGGCAAAAGAATTGTTCATGCTCCCGCAGATGTAGGACTTGTTCCCGCATCTCGCCGAGCAGCGTGAACAATTCTCCCTTTTTGTTTAATGCTGTTAACAAAAAACACACTCCTTTCTTCCCTTTCATTATTCATTCGTCAATCGGACCCGTTTCTCCTTTATTGGCAAAAATAAAAAACCGATTTTCACAAAAATCGGTTTTTATGCAAAGTATTCGTTTAATGTAGTAAAAACGTCTTGGTCGATGACTTTTTTGCCATACTCTTCGAGACGATGGATTGTAAAGCCTGATTCATGTCCGTATTCCAATAGAATGCTCAATACATCCTCGATCTGGTCCTCATCAGACTCTTCATCCGGAAACTTCACATATAAATAATATTTGTTCTCATACGCAAACAACTTTGTTTGAATTTCTTCAAGCCCCTGTCTTTTTGAGAGCGAAAGTACATCTTCAAAGTCATTGAACATGAGGATAAATTCAAGCAAGTCATCATCAGAACGGACATAATGGTTTAATTGAAGGTGGTGGTCAAGAAATTCTTCGATCCTTTCATCTATAGGCAAGTCCTTCAATTTTTCATCCGGGATAGGTAGCTCAAACCTTTGGCCATCTTTGGACAATTGTGCTTTTGTCACTAAAACTTCCAGTCCTTTGTCCAATGCTTGGACCTGGATCCATAAAGGCCCTTCTGGTACAAATTCTTCCTCATGGTGGATCTCATCCATCATTTCCCAGAATAGTTCCTCGCTTTTTTCTCGGCTGTACCAAATTTCTTCACGGTCAAAGCCTCTTTCTTCTATATCGACATATGAAATATAAAATTTCACTGTATTTTCATTTATGCGCTCAATCTCCACAAAACAACTCTCCCTTCTTTTGTAGGGTGGCGGTGTTGAAGGGACATATATCCCGACAAAGGTATATATTAATAATTAGTCTTCCCCTTGTACTCTTTATTTTATGATAAATGCTTGTAAAAGGGAAACAATATTGGTTCCCAATTTACAAACCATCAAACGCCTACGAAAGATAATCGATGTTTCGCCTATCTTAACTAAAAAGTTATAAGAAATCAAGCGATTTTTCCGAAAATTTGACTGTTGTAATAAAAGCCCAGGACCCTTAACAACAAGGATAACACAAATCGCTTCTGAAGGTGATTAACGGGCTTCAGAAGCGATTTGATTGCAACCTCGATCCACTCGGAGCAGGAATAATGAACAATCGATGCTATGCATCTTCTCTATATTTAAAAGGGTGAATACACCTTATTAAAAAACCTCCATACTTCTGAATAAAGTAT
Organism: Siminovitchia fordii DSM 16014 = CIP 108821; assembly: GCF_000374565.1. Taxonomy (GTDB): domain Bacteria; phylum Bacillota; class Bacilli; order Bacillales; family Bacillaceae_C; genus Siminovitchia; species Siminovitchia fordii. The sequence continues at coordinate 594,572 of NZ_KB894685.1, forward strand.
GAAGGTTTTTATGGTTAAACTTTAAGTGTTTAATTGACCATCTTCTGTGCTTCACGAAGCTGATACGTCCTCACTTTACGCGGTAGAAAACGCCTGATCTCGTCTTCGTTGTATCCTACTTGAAGACGTTTCTCATCAAGTATGATCGGTCTGCGCAGCAACCCTGGATTCTTTTGGATGATATCAAACAACTGTTGGAGCGGCAAAGAGTCTAAATCGATATTGAGCTTTTGGAATACTTTGGAACGTGTTGAAATAATTTCGTCCGTGCCGTCCTCAGTCATCCGTAATATTTCTTTGATTTCTTCAAGGCTCAATGGCTCGGAGAAGATATTGCGTTCTGTATATGGAATGTTCTGCTCTTCTAACCACGTTCTAGCTTTTCTGCATGATGTACAGCTTGGTGAAGTGTATAATGTAACCATATTTTAAGCACACTCCCATTTTATTTTGAAATATATTAAGGGTTGATTTTGATCAGTTTTAATAAAACCAGCCAGATTAAAATCGGTATTATGAAACACTTTATATTATGTATTATACACTATTTATTCCTTAATGAATAGATTTTTTTGGAATTTTTATATACTGTATTCCTCCCTTCTTTTATTCTGTTATAGTACCTCCTTAACATATTGTTACCCTTCAAAAGAGGGATTGAAACTCCCTCTTTTGATTTTCCTTCATTTAATTTAACCTGTTTCTATTTTTCCATTCCTGCTTTCATTGCTTTTATTCGTTTTCCGGAGTGTAATCTACACCTGGAGAGTATGTGTTCCCCGCATTCCATAGCAGGTACTCTTCAATTCCAGAATCGTACAGGGCTTTGATTTGAGCCTCCACTTCTGCTTTTCCATATACGCGGTAGTTCCCGCTCCCTAAGTATGACGCTGTGAAATCTTGCAGCCATGGCCGTGAGATTGGAGGATTTTTCAATTCCGAAAGCTTTTGATTTTCGACTTTCGCATATTCACGGATAAGTTTATAGGGTTCCAAATCCGGTTTGGCTATACCAAAATAGGATGTCCAGTGGCTTGGGTAAATCATGGATGAAATGACATCTACATTTTCGGATATTTTGCTGAAGTTCTGCCCGATTCCCGGCGCTTCAGGCAAGGTAGCGGTGTAACCAAAAATATCCACTGAAACTTTGACACCATAAGGCTTTAATTTTTGGCGGGCGTATGCAACAAAATCAGTAACCGCATGAACGCGTTTTTGTACATTATCCTCTTTCATGTCTTTGTATTCGCCCATTCCATATTTGAGCTGTTCATCCCGGTTTTCAAATCCTTCCGGAAATCTTACATAGTCAAACTGGATTTCCTTAAACCCAAGCTTAGCTGCTTCGATGGCAATATTGACATTATAATCCCAGACTTCTTTTAAAAACGGATTGACAAATGCTTCTCCCCGGCCGTTAACCCAGACCTTATCCCCATCTTGGAAAGAGAGTTCGGGCTTTTCTTTCGGAAGAATAGAGTCTTTGAAAACTACGATTCTAGCAATCGGATAAATCTGTTTCCCTTCCATTTTTTCAAGCATGGCTCTAGGATTTTTTATGTAGCTTTTTCCGATCTTCGCAAATGGTGAATCTTTGTCACCTTCAAAGGTAACATTGCCCCAGTCATCCTTGATATCTATGACCATCGCGTTTAAATCCGTTGACTCTACCAGTTTCATTAATTCCTCCAAACGGCTTCCCCCTGCCGAGTGTCCTGTTACATAAATTCCACGAACAGCATCCGGATATTCAAATGTTAAACCGGAATCGTATACAAACCGGGGGGATTCCAGAGGAAGTGGCTTCATCGCTATCGCATTTTCCCTCATCGCATTGGAGGAGTGAATTTGTTTGGCTCCCTGCGCCATCACCGGTTGGCTTGTAAGCGTCAACATACCGATTACTCCGGCTGTAGCCATCAGCTTTCTAAAACTCAAGATGTTCTACACTCCTTTTTATGTGGCGAAACTATATTTCCGTTAATTCATTACTATTTTAGCAATAATTTCTTGAGAATGAAATGATTGTTTTGTACTGCACTTCTAGCTCTAAAGTCGGATGAATCCGTCCATCAGCTTGATTGTAAATAAACCAACCGTTATAATTATTAGGATAGTTTAAGCCCTGCTTCTCCATGAAATTGATATTTCTCGGAATGGAAAAATTAAAAAACAGCAGGATGAATACATACAATTGATATAGAAAAGATGAAGGAATACGGATACCATGATGGTATAAGTGGATGTCATTCGACTATGCTTTCGGTGCCGGATGATTAACTATCAACATAAATTTTGATATCTTTTTCAGCGCCCTTCCCTTCAGACTTCCCTCAAAAACGAACATGGAGGGCATTTGCGCTTTTAGAATAATAGGAGGATTACATATGAAAACGATTTTTTCAGGAATTCAGCCTAGCGGTGTCATTACCCTAGGCAACTACGTCGGGGCAATCAGTCAATTTATTGAACTTCAACACAATTATAACTGCTATTTTTGTGTGGTTGACCAACATGCTATTACGGTCCCTCAGGATCCGATGGAGCTTCGCAAAAACATAAGAGGATTGGCTGCACTGTATGTCGCTGCCGGTCTTGATCATAAGAAAGCCACTTTATTTATCCAATCTGAAGTACCCGCCCATGCTCAGGCAAGCTGGATGTTGCAGTGCCTTTCTTATATTGGCGAGTTGGAAAGAATGACGCAATTCAAGGATAAATCAACAGGAAAAGAGGCAGTCTCAGCAGGCCTGTTGACATACCCGCCATTAATGGCTGCAGATATCCTTCTGTATGAGGCTGATCTTGTACCTGTAGGAGAGGATCAGAAACAGCACTTGGAACTTACACGTGATCTTGCTGAAAGATTCAATCGGAAGTATGGGGAGATTTTTACAATCCCTGACGTGCGCATCCCTAAGGTCGGAGCAAGAATCATGTCATTGCAGGAACCGACAAAGAAAATGAGCAAATCCGATTCCAATCAGAAAGCTTTCATTACGTTGCTCGATACGCCAAAACAGATTGAGAAAAAAATTAAAAGTGCCGTTACGGATTCTGAAGGCATTATAAAATTTGACAGGGAAAATAAACCGGGTGTATCCAATCTTCTTTCGATCTATTCCATTCTATGTGGAAAAACGATCGAGGAGCTTGAAAAGCAATATGCCGGAAAAGGTTATGGAGACTTCAAGGTAGAATTAGCCGATGTTGTTGTCGAGGCCTTATCCCCTATTCAAGAAAGATATCATGAACTCGTTGAGTCAAAAGAACTTGATGACATCCTTGATGAAGGAGCCGAAAAGGCAAAACAGCAGGCAAATCGAATGCTGAAAAAAATGGAGAATGCCATGGGCCTTGGCAGATAAGAAATGCGATATGGGTAAAAGGCGGTTCCATAGCCACCATCTCAATTTAGGTTGACCCTAAAGCTCGCTATTTTTTACTTTTAAAAATAAAATGAAAAAATTCCCCTTTGATTGACAAGGGGAATTTTTTCATTTCCGAGACTTGGATTAATTAACTTTTGAATCATATTCCATTTCCCAAAGTTTCTCAAAGAACGGCTGTCCTTTCACCATATTTTCACAAAGGGATTGATGTTTTTCCGTCCAACCCTCTTTCGTCTCTTCATATAGATTCTTCCAGACACTCTCAAAGTCCATCGTTTGAATCTCTGTATAGAGATGCGGGCACCATTCGGTATACCAGTATCTGACTTCTGCAGTATTTTTGGAATTGTACAACTGGTCAAGTGCCATAAATAGAAGCTGTTTTAAATGGCGCTCTCTGCGTGTCAAGCCTCTCATTAAGACAGGATCGGGTGATAATATATGAAATTCTTTCGTCCTGCTTTCCTGTTTACACTTATACTTTGTCGGTTCATTTTCTTCAATCATTTCAAACACAAGCTGTTCCTGGCGGGGAATCAGCCTGCTTTTTCTGAGCGGGATCGAATATCCCATCGTATCCACCGCAAGAATACCTTGTCCATCTGTAACGACAAAACAAGAATCCAGCGCTATTCGCTCATGATTTTTTCTCAAATAAGCTTTTTGGTAAATATCGTTCAATAACTCTTGAGGTATGTCGGTCATATCGTTTTCAATCATGTCGAATAAGAGGTGCTCGATATACAATAATGGTACTTGATCGAGAAGCTCGATGACATCTTCCCCTCTTCTCCATTCATGAAAATGGCATACGTTATATCCATTCTCTTCCCCTTCAAACCAGTTGACCCATACATCATGAAGATAAAGCATCCTTAACCCCTCACTTCATAACTATTTGTTTTTCAGTATGGGCAGGCTGCAGTTAATTTATTCCTGTTAATCCATCATCGGGAAAAGCGATCATTCCTCTGGATTGGACCCGTATATGGAATACCAGATTAAGATAAGGCCGACAATAAATAAATAACATTCAGGACGCCTGCCAATATACAAAAAATAATATGAATAGCTGTATCCCATCGGCAAGAGGTTCATATATGCGATAATATTGATTCCACCAGCAACAGATAAACTAAATCCTATCAAGTAAATTATGCCTCTGAACAGCATTGCAGTCCCCCGGAACATCGTTAGTGACAGGCTTGTCTACCATCATATATATTCAAAAAAGACCCTTTCATTACAGAAAAAGAAAACGGCCTCCATTCATTCGGAAGCCTGCTCTGTCTCACCGTAATAAGTATTTTTATCCAAAAGAATTTTTTCTGAAGGAATGTTAAAAGACTCTTGTACAGTTAAAGGGTGCTTCCCTTCATATCCCATTATGATGTCCGCTCCCAATGCATATCCCATCATTCTGGGAATGCCCTTTCTCCCAAATAGCAGATCATCATGAAAAGGGTGTTTTTTACTCAACTGTAACCGCTCTTTATATACCCGATTCCAGTAATGTTGAAGATGATCCCGTTCATATAATCTCATCCAGTCAGCTGTATACTCCTTGCCGCAATACTTTTGAACTGCATGCTCTGCGAGCCCCTCAAAAATGAGAGAGTCAAGCAGATTATAATCTTCAGGATCTTTGTTGTATCGGTTCATCCGTGCAGCATGGTGATATTCATGTACAAGCAGAGATTCCCAAATTTTCACATCATCAACAGGAGAAAGGAACAAAAAGATTTTATCCGGAAACGTTAAGCCTGAACGCCCTTTCATCTCCAACATAAATTGGCGCGTTGGTTCAATCGGAAAAATATAAATGTCAACATCGGGGCCTTTCCATAACTTTTTATATTTTTTATAGTATTTCTCTACATGCTGCCATGCCTCCTGTTCTTTTAATCGGGTAAACATTTCATATGTTCTCCTTGATGGCTGATACATACCAAACCTTCTCAAATATTGATAGTATTGTGCATGGTTTTCAACGTCAGGAGAAGCAAGATTACATAATTCCAGCGGGTTGAAAAAGTGTTCATCCATCCAAGCATCTGTCTGGATTACCCCCATTTGGCATCCCTCCCTTCATATCCTACGGATGAAATCAAAAAAAGTGCGTAAAAAATACAGCTCCCACATTTTGGAGCTGTATCTTAACAATTTATTGTTGGAACTGCTTTAAGCCTAGCATTTCGGTGGGTGAAGCATGGAGCTTTAGCCTGAGTTCCCTTTGCTTTTCTTACGCATGATACTTTTTGAACACAATCGTAGCGTTATGTCCGCCAAATCCGAGCGAGTTGCTGATCACCGCGTTGATCTCTTTCTTCCTGGACTCATTAACCACATAATCAAGATCGCAATCAGGATCAGGCGTTTCATAATTGATTGTAGGCGGAAGGATACTGTCTTTAATGGCGAGTACTGAGAAAATCGCCTCAACCCCTCCAGCAGCACCAAGAAGGTGGCCAGTCATTGACTTTGTCGAACTGATTGCAAGATTGTATGCATGATCTCCAAACACTTCTTTAACAGCCATCGTCTCATATTTATCATTGTATGGTGTGCTTGTACCGTGGGCATTGATATAGTCAATCTCTTCAGGAGCAAGGCCAGCGTCTTTAATGGCGATGTTCATTGCCCTTACACCGCCTTCGCCCCCCGGTGCCGGAGCTGTAATATGGTATGCATCGCCAGTAGAACCGTATCCCACAATCTCCGCATATATTTTTGCTCCTCGGTTGATTGCATGTTCAAGTTCCTCAAGTACGATTACGCCTGCGCCTTCTCCTATTACGAAACCGTCCCTGTTCAAATCAAACGGCCTGCTTGCCGTATTAGGATCAGGATTTGTAGAAAGAGCGGTATTGGCACAGAACCCTGCAACGGACATTTGCGTGATCGGAGCCTCTGCTCCTCCGGCAATCATTGCGTCTGCATCTCCACGTTGTATGACTTTAAAGGCATCGCCAATGGAGTTTGTACCTGTCGCACATGCTGTTACGGTACAAGAGTTGACTCCTTTGGCTCCGAGATAAATAGAGACTTGTCCAGTAGCCATGTCAGGAATCATCATTGGAACGAAGAACGGACTTACACGGCGGTAACCCCTCTTTTTGAAAATGTCAAACTGATTCTCGAGGGTTTCCATCCCTCCAATACCGGAACCGATCCATACACCGATCCGCTCAGCATTGTTATCATTGATATCCAATCCGGCATCCTTTACAGCCATCATAGCCGATGCAAGTGCATAATGGGTAAACCGGTCCATTTTCCGAGCATCTTTTCTTTCAATAAAATTTTCAATCTCAAAATCCTTAACTTCAGCTGCCACTTTTGCTGAATAATTATCAGGATCCAATCTAGTAAGAGGACCGACTCCTGTCTTTCCAGCCAAAATATTATTCCATGAAGTTTCCACATCATTTCCTACAGGAGATACGGTTCCCAACCCTGTAACTACAACTCTTCTTTTCATTTTGCTCATCTCCTTTTCTGCCCCTCTTAAGAAGATATTTTTTTAACGGCCCCATCTCATGGCAATGGCTCCCCATGTGAGCCCACCGCCGAAGCCGACCAACACGATCAAATCATCATCTTTAATTTTGCCAGCTTCCACTTCATCAGCTATGACCATGGGTATAGATGCGGAAGATGTATTTCCATATTCGTGGATCTTTTTGGACATTTTTTCTTCAGGCAATTCCAGCCTTTGTCTTGCGGCTTCCATAATCCTGATATTTGCCTGGTGGGGAATTAATAGATCCACATCATTTTTCGTAAGACCTGCTTTCTCCAATACTTTAACAGATGACTCCCCCATTTGTCTTACTGCAAACTTGAAAACTTCCCTGCCATTCATCATAATATATTTTTCCTGATATAGATACTGGCCTCCTGTACCGTCAGCACCTAAGTCAAAAGCTAGTACGCCCCTGCCTTCAGAAACTGGTCCCATCACTACTGCCCCTGCACCATCTCCAAAGAGAACTGCAGTATTTCTGTCATTCCAGTCAGTGATTTTGGAAAGTTTCTCTACACCGACAACCAAGATGTTTTTGCAAGATTTAGTCTCAATGAATTGCTTCGCAGTTGCCACCGCATACATGAATCCAGCACACGCGGCGCTTACATCCATAGCTGAAGCATTTACACAGCCAAGTCTCGGCTGAAGCATACAGGCAACAGAAGGGAAGGAATGGTCAGGCGTCACCGTCGCGACCAAGATCATATCAATCTCTTCCGGACCAACCTCCGCATTTTCGAGGGCCTTTTTTGCAGCTTCATAAGCCATGTCAGAAGTGTTCACATCATCCGATGCAATTCTTCTTTCTTCAATGCCGGTGCGTGTCCGAATCCATTCATCGGAAGTGTCCATCATGTTTTCAAGCTCTTTATTGGTCAACACCCGTTCGGGTATGTACTTTCCGACTCCAATTATTCCAGCATTCATAGAAAATGTCCCTTCTTTCCGTTCCATATGAAGATCTAATTTTTGTTATCTTATATTAAGACTTGGTGCTAATTATAACATTTGTTGATTATCGTGTCACGACTATTTCAATTGTTGTTTTCTAACAATTTTTGTTTTTCCATAAGAGTGACCACCTCTTTGGCGGCATCGGACAGAATGTTTTCATGAAATCCAGATGCATAAGCATCTGAAGGACAGTACTCCATTACATTATGGATTTTCTTTAAAGCTTCAAAAAGTCCATTCAGCTTTCTAGCAAATGAAGTCTGCTTTCTCTCTGTGACAGGCGGGTGAATCACAAACAGTGACTCTTTAGTTTTTGTTCGTTCCGAAAATCTTTCCAGCTGAAAGATCAGCTGGTTCCTTGCGTTTATATTGCTTCGTTTTAGATAATCTACCGTCGGTATAATATAAAGGCAATGTTCACCATTTAATATTTGTTGAATGGAATCCTCACTATTCTCCAGCTCCATATATCTTAAATTTGCATTTCTACCGATCAGAAGCCAGTTTTCTTCCTGCTCATCCGTTATCCATTCAGAGTGATCTATCGCACATACATCATAGCCTTTTTCAAGTAGCTGGGAACATAACTCAAAGCCGAAAGGCTGACAGGCTCCAAATAACACAGCTGTTTTCATCTTGGCATCCCCTTTCCTATTTCTAAAATTATCGTATGCAAAGTTGACAAGGACTGACCTCTTTTCACTCTTTTGTAATGGATTATTGTACCGTAGAATTTGTTTATGGTATACTAACTTGGTGGATAATAAAACTGATTATGTAATTACATAGAGAAGTTCTGAAATGGGGGGAATACAGGTGAGATATCTGCTGACAATTTTCTGGACACTTTTGCTTGTAAACATGCTAATGTATGTAGCAGGTTCAATGGTCGGATCAAGCTATGATTTTGGAACTGCCACAACTTTGGGGGTCGTCGCAGTTATTTTGATCTTCATCATTTCTGCCTTGATACCAGCACAGCCTACAGAAGAACAATAACTCGCCTGCAAAAGGCGAGTTATTTTTTTATGCCATTCTGCCGAAAATGACACGGAAACATAATATATAGAAGCCTGGCGCAAAGAGATTGTTCATAATGATGGTTTATCTACTCTGATGTTCAACTCATCTTCCTGCAAATCAATAACAACCTTATCGAAAGGATGGACATTCCCTGAAATGATCTCCTTTGCGAGACGTGTCTCGATTTTGCTTTGCAAATACCTTTTCAGCGGACGTGCTCCATAAATCGGATCATATGCCTCACGGGCAGTGAATTCTTTCGCGGCTTCCGTCATCTCCAGTTGAATATGCTGGTCCCTCAGCCTCTCCTGAAGTTCCACCACAAGTTTGGAAACAATTCCTTTGATATTACTCATGCTCAGCGGTTTGAATAGGATGATGTCATCCACCCTGTTTAGGAATTCCGGCCGGAAAGAAGATCTTAGCTGTCCGAGAACAAGTTCCTTAGTCTCTTCATCTACTTGGTCTTCATTTTGCTCCCGTTCCAACAGGAATGCCGATCCGATATTGGAAGTCATGATGATGACAGTATTTTTAAAATCAATTCTTCTTCCCTGCGAGTCCGTGATACGGCCGTCATCAAGGACCTGCAGCAAAATATTGAACACTTCAGGGTGAGCTTTTTCTATCTCATCAAGCAGAACGACAGAATAAGGCTTCCTTCTGACAGCCTCTGTCAACTGCCCGCCCTCCTCATATCCTACATATCCCGGCGGCGCTCCAACCAGGCGCGATACCGCATGTTTTTCCATATATTCCGACATGTCTATACGGATCATCTGTTCCTCGCTGTCAAATAATGTTTCCGCCAACGCTTTGGCAAGCTCAGTTTTTCCAACGCCGGTGGGACCAAGGAATATGAAGGAACCAATTGGCCGGTTTGGATCTTTGATTCCGGCCCTTGCTCGCAAGACTGAATTGCTCACTAACTCCACCGCTTCATCCTGCCCTATGACACGTTCATGCAATATGTTTTCAAGCCTCAGCAACTTTTCCCTCTCACCTTCGACAAGCTTTGTGATTGGGATACCTGTCCATCTGGAAATGATTTCTGCCACTTCGTCTTCTGTCACTTCCTCTTTGACAAGGCGCGACTCATTTCGTTCTTGACCTTCCATTTGCTTCAGTTCTTTTTCCAAAGACGGGATTTGACCGTGGCGAAGCTCGGCAGCTCGGTTCAAATCGTACTCATTTTCCGCTTCTTCCAGTTCTCTGCGAAGTCTCTCCAACTGTTCACGTTTTTCTTGAATGCTGGAAATTTCACTTTTTTCTTTTTCCCACTTCGCTTTCATTTCATTGGCCTTTTCTTTCAGGTCGGCCAAGTCTTTCTGAAGCAGCTCGAGCCGTTCTTTGCTCGCTTCATCTTCTTCCTTCCTCAAAGCAGCTTCTTCAATTTCAAGCTGCATGACTCTTCTCGTAATTTCATCAAGTTCACTAGGCATGGAATCAATCTCCACACGTATATTGGCACAGGCTTCATCAATCACATCAATCGCCTTATCTGGTAAAAAACGATCCGTTATATATCGGTCTGACAAAGTAGCCGCCGCCACCAGAGCCCTGTCGTGAATATTGACGCCATGATGGATTTCAAATCTTTCCTTCAACCCGCGCAAAATGGAAATTGAGTCTTCAACAGTGGGTTCTGGTACAAGAACCTTTTGAAAGCGTCTCTCCAATGCTGCATCTTTCTCTATATACAGGCGGTATTCATCCAAAGTTGTCGCCCCGATGCAATGAAGTTCCCCTCTTGCCAGCATCGGCTTCAGCATGTTTCCTGCGTCCATGGAGCCTTCCGATTTTCCTGCACCAACAATCGTATGGATTTCATCAATGAACAACAAAATCCTGCCTTCGCTTTTTTTAACTTCCTGCAGAACGGCTTTAAGACGCTCTTCGAATTCTCCTCTGAATTTGGCTCCCGCAATCAGAGATCCCATATCAAGCGCGTATATTGTTTTATCCCTCAAGCCCTCAGGTACATCTTTTCTTACGATTCTCTGGGCTAGACCTTCAACAATGGCGGTTTTCCCGACGCCTGGCTCCCCGATAAGGACAGGGTTGTTTTTCGTTTTGCGTGACAAGATCCTGATAACATTTCTGATTTCCTGGTCACGCCCGATGACTGGATCAAGTTTGCCAGACTTCACTTCCGCCACCAAATCTCGTCCGTATTTCTTTAAAACTTCATAGGTTGCTTCCGGATTTTGCGATTCCACTCTCTGTCCCCCTCTGATCTCATTCACTTTATCCAAAATGCTTTCTTTTGTTATTCCATAACGTGAAAGAAAACGTGATATTTCATGATTGGGCATATCCATCAAAGCAAGGCAAAAGTGCTCTGCGGATAAGTATAGATCTTCAAAGGCTTTCATTTCCTCCTCAGCCTTACTGATGAGGGCCGATAAAGAACTGCTCAAATACTGGCCGCCTTGAACACCCTGACCAGTGACCTGAGGTTTTTGATCCAAAATTTTATCCAGCTCAAGCTGAAATTGATCTTTGGTCAACCCGAGGCGCTCATAAATCATCGAAATCAGACTGTCGTTTCTGTCGATCAGTGCCTTCCAAAGGTGCGGAATGTCCAGCTCTGGATGATTAAGTTCTCTGGCGATTTGCTGGGCTTCTGCAAAAGCCTCTTGCATGGTCAATGTCATCTTGCTCAAATCCATTTTATTCCTCCTTTTTTAAAAAGGCGGGAAAGCCTGTGTATACTCGAAAAAAATAAAAACGAAGCTGCCAAAAAGGAGCTTCGTCATACAATTCCCATTCAGCAGAATGGCAAAACGGAAGATGGTTTCTTTTCCTTGTCCAGCTGCAGTGCCCAGAGACTAGCAAACTTCACACTCCTTTCCTCGAAAAAGCTTCGCTTTTTCTACGAGGATGTTTATTCGAGGAAGTTGATTCAGTGCACTACGATAAGTCAACATCGGTTCCGACGGACAGGACGTGCTAGTGCAAGCAGCGACAGACAGGTTGTCGCGCCCTGAGCCTGCCAAAGCCACAGGTTGTGGCGGTCCGAGGCGGCCGTGTTTCCTTTATCTCATTGCGGAGTGCTCCGGTTGTACGTCGCTAAACAGGCGCTTACACATTTCTCACGTAACACCAAGCGCAATTTTTGCATAACGCGACATTTTGTCTTTTGTCCACGGAGGGCTCCAAACAATATCGACCTCCGTTTGTTTGACTTCCGGTATATCCGCCAATGCAGCTGTCACTTGGTCTACAATTACCGGCGCAAGCGGACAGCCCATTGATGTCAGGGTCATCGTTATTTTTGCTGTGCCATTTTCGTCTAGATCAACATCATATACGAGTCCAAGGTTCACGATATCAATGCCCAGTTCAGGGTCGATGACCTGTTCCAAGGCACCGTAAATATTCTCTTTCAGTGTTTCGTCCATGTTCCCCGCTCCTTTCAAATGGTTCTACCCTTATCATACCAAATCCGCTCAAAAATCAAACAGAAATGATTTTTTTATAGTAAGAACCTGCTGAACCAATCAACTGTTTTTAAAAATGCGAAACGGGTCACTTTATGCCCGGCATTTTCATCTACAAGGAAAGAAAGTCGTTCAGGAGTGTTCTCATATTCATTTTTGATTTTTTGATAAAATTCAAATGTTGGTCCGAATGGAACCACTTGATCCTTTTTGCCATGCCAAATAAGAAGCGGCCTTCCCACAATCCGCTCGGACTGAAGGGTTAAATCATATTTCCGCAATTGGGCGTATATAGCTTCCAATTCACTACTGGAAAAAGGAATGTTCATTTCTGCTTTTTCCAATGAATTGATTTGTTCGCGGGCCAAGTATTCATACGTCGGGCTGCCCATCAAAGAAACACCCGCCTTGATCCAATTATATTGGGAAAGTCCGCCGAACATCGTGATGCCTCCCATTGAGGTTCCTACAACTCCAATTTGGCTGTTAATCAATCCTCTTTCTGATAATTCTTCTTTCATTTCATTCAGCTCACGGATTGACTGAAGAACAATGTTCCAAAATTCAAAGATCAGCTTTTCCGGATTTCTGCCGTCATTTCGTTCACCATGGAGTTTTGCATCAGGAAGGATGACCCTGAACCCTCTTTCTGCAAGCAGGTAGCCGAAATGAAGATTATGTTCCTTCGCGGATGTAAAACCGTGAAGAAAAAAGACAATTGGAAGCTTTGCCTCTTTTTGTCCTTCTTTTATCACATGTAAAACCGGTATATTCCTTATGTGTTCATGATGGATTTCTATCAATCGACTCTCTCCTTCGGTTTGACATGTTGGAATCCCAATTAATGTTATATTGTAACATTCCTCATTCATTCTTACCAAAGATGAACTTTAGCTGACATTAATTGCACGATGTTTTTTTGATTCTTTCGTCCAAAATAAATTTGAACGTGTTATGCGTTCCTTCCTACCCATTTTAAAGGCGGTGTGTTGTCATGACTAAAAACAGTAAATCCAAACGTTTTACGTATCAGGGAAAGAACTCTGTTGAGCAACATGCACAACGTTTTCCTTATCGCTCCACATTAGATCAAGCAGAAAAAGAAAAAATCGAGTTTATGAAAGAATCATCGCTCGGAGGAATATAAGGTGGGAAAAAATAGACTTTTTCAAGAGGCTAGACATTTTGTTGAGCTGGCTTTGAGCAACAGTTCACCTGATGCGGTTGAAGCTGCCAAAAATGCATTGTCTTCTGCGTATGCCAATTCAACCTTGGCACAGCAACAACAGCTGCGACAACTCCAGGAAAAGCTGGACCGCATCACTTAAGAGGTCTGACCCCCAGTACGTTAATGTACTAAAGGGGGGCTGACCCCTTAATCTTTTCGGAAAAAACCAAAAACCGCCGCTGTCTCAACGATGTTTGTAAATGCTTCAGGATCCACTTCCTTAATGACATGTTCGAGCTCATATAATTCATAACGGGTTATCACAATAATCATCATGTCTTTTTCCTGGTTGGAAAAGGCACCTTTTGCAGGCACCATCGTAATGCCTCTGAACATCCTCTTATAAATGGCTTCTTTTAACTCGGGAGCTTTTTTCGTGACAATCATAGCCGTCAATTTCTGATGGCGTGTATGGATAGCATCAATTACTCTTGTCGAGGCATAGACCGACAGCAAAGTGTATAATGCCTTGTCCCATCCATAAACAGCCCCCGCTGTCAGTATGATGATGGCGTTTAACATAAAAAAGTAGGTCCCCACAGATTTGTCACTCATCCGGGAGAGAATCATCGATATGATATCCAACCCTCCAGTCGATGCCCCTATTTTCAGTGTAATCCCGATTCCGATTGCAGTGATTACCCCTCCAAATACGGCATATAGCATGATATCCGCTGTCTGGGCTTTCACCGGAATGATTTCAAGGAAAAAAGAAGTGACAACAACTGATATAAAGCTATAAATCGTAAAAGACTTTCCGACTTTGAACCAGCCCAGGATGGCAACAGGGATATTGAACAACAATAATAAAATACCCGTTGATACGCTCAATGGAGTAAACTGATTTAAAATTTTGGATAAAAGCTGTGCGGCACCAGTAAAGCCGCTGGCATAAACATTAGCCGGAATGAGAAAATAATTCATCGCAACGGCAACGAGAATCGCGCCCGCTATGATGACAACCAGTTTTTTTATAACTTCCCATAATGATTGATGACTCATTTTTTCACCCTTATTCTACGTTTTAACATTGAGGTTTCTGATGAAAGCAGATAAACTATAAGAAATGTGAAAGACGCGCAGCTTTGGGCAACAAGCACAAGACCAATTGGATGAGACAGTTCGAAAACGAACAACAATCTTTACTTGACCTTGAGCGACAACGCCTGAAGCTAGACAATATATAAAAGAACACAGTTTGTCAAAATTATTTTTTCACGGAAGGTGTATTTTTATGACATTGAAACTTTTTGCCGACAGTGCTTGTGACCTGCCACTGTCATTCTATGAGGAAAACAATGTGGAATTGATCACACTTCAGGTGCATATAGACGACAAGGAATACAAAGACTTGAAGAATATCCAGCCTGAACAGGTATATCAAGAAATCAGGGCAGGGAAAATGCCCAAAACATCCCAGGCTTCTCCTCAACAGCTCCATGAGCTGTTTACCTCCCTTGCAAAATCAGGGGAAAGCGGGTTATACATATCCATGTCTTCTGGCCTTTCCGGAACATATCAAACAGCTGAGATGGTTAAAGAACAAGTCAAAGAAGAATTTCCCGATCTGGATTTGACGATTATCGATTCCAAAGCCGTTTCTTTAGGGTATGGTTTAACCGTGATGGCTGTTGCAGAACGGATTAAAAATAATGAACCAAAGGAAGATATCATCAAATTTGCCCAATCCAATTGCAATCGAATGGAACATTTGTTTACAATCGAGGACCTGGAGTTCCTTGCTGCAGGCGGACGCTTATCGAAGTCATCTGCATTTTTCGGTGGACTTTTAAACATTAAGCCCCTTCTCCATGTGGATGATGGAAAACTGGTCCCACTTGAAAAAATCCGCGGTAAAAAGAAGCTTTTAAAGAGAATGCTCGGCCTAATGGAGGAACGGGGTGTCGACCTCGAAAACCAACTGATCGGAATCAGCCATGGCGATGATGAAGAAACAGCATTGGAAATGAAAAAATTAATCGAAGAGCGTTTTGGGACGAAGGATTTTTATATACGATTGATTGGTGCGACAGTCGCTTCACATGCAGGCCCTGGAACACTCGCAGTCTTTTTTCTTAAAAAGCCAGACTAGTGGCTCCCTGTTTTGCAAATACTAATTGTAAACATAGTAAAGGAAGATTCTCTTATGCGATACAATACATCAGATAACAACAAAAAGGCAAGGGATAACCAAGCCAGACAAGAAATAAAAAATATCCGGCACGAAGAGGAACGCAAAGCAGGAAAACATCAATATTCCAAAAAAACAGATCATCTTTAAAAGGCAGTGCAGCTTTTGCCAATCGGCAATAAGCTGCTTTTTTCTTATTGATCACTCTGCAAAAATCTGCAATTTTACTATGTGGATTTTTTCTGAGGAGTTGAATCACAAGTCAATATGGCTATGTTGTCAGGTTGTGTTACACATAAAAGCGAAATAAACTAAACATTTCCAGTGATGAAGTGTCTTCTTCAATAAAGCTTTGTGCCAATAAGGAATTACTTTCCCTTTCCTCATCCATTCTTTCATTAGCGAATGTTCCATTTTGGTCATTCGTTAAACGGGCGTTGACGCTTTTATTATTGTCCTTCCTCTCCCATTCACCTATAATGAAAGAAAAGCTGTCCGGAGGTAGATTATGGCAAAGGAAAATTCATTTGACATCGTATCCAAGGTTGACCTTTCCGAAGTATCGAACGCGATTAATATCGCAATGAAAGAGATTAAGAACCGTTTTGACTTCAAAGGGAGCAAAAGCAATATCACACTGGAAAATGATGAGCTTGTACTCATTTCGGATGATGAATTTAAATTGTCTCAGGTGAAGGATGTTTTGTTCGGGAAGCTAATCAAGCGTGAGGTCCCTGTAAAAAATATTCAATACGGGAAAATCGAGAGCGCCTTGGGAGGTACCGTCCGCCAACGTGGAAAACTTGTACAAGGAATCGATAAGGATAATGCCAAGAAGATCAATACGATCATTAAAGACAGCCGTTTAAAAGTTAAAAGCCAAATCCAGGATGATCAAATACGAGTCACTGGAAAAAATCGTGATGATCTGCAGCAAATTATCAGTGCCATCAGGTCTGCAGACCTTCCAATCGATGTCCAATTCATCAACTACAGATAATTGAATTGAATATTTCAAATGCGAATGGGTATATGATACATATATCCATTCGCTTTTTTTATGGCAAATGAAAAAGGAGGGCTAGAATGAGCGAAAATAAAAAGCAAACAATGCCTAAGCAGGTCCAAAATCATCAGCCAGGAATAGAATCGGAAATGGATCCTGTTCCTAAATCTGTTGATCCGAGCTACCAAGGGAGCGGTAAACTCGATGGAAAAGCGGCGATTATCACCGGAGGGGACAGTGGTATAGGAAAAGCTGTGGCCATCTATTTTGCCAAGGAAGGGGCAGATGTAGCCATCAGCTATTTGAATGAAGACCAAGATGCTGAAACAACAAAAAAACTCGTTGAGGAAGAAGGCAGAAAATGCCTGCTTATCCGCGGCGATGTTGGAAATGAAGCTCATTGCCAGCAAATTGTTCAGCAGGTCATCGATGAATTTGGAAAAATAGATATACTTGTAAACAATGCGGGTGAACAGCATCCCAAAAAAAGTCTGCTTGAAATAACGGACGAGCAGCTGCAAAAGACGTTCAGAACAAATGTGTTCTCGATGTTCTACTTGACAAAAGCCGTCCTTCCCCATCTGAAACAAGGAAGCAGTATTATCAATACCGCTTCTATCACAGCATATAAGGGCAGCCCGGGTTTAATTGATTATTCTGCAACAAAAGGGGCCATCGTATCATTCACCCGCTCCCTTTCAGAGTCATTAGCTGATAAAGGAATACGTGTAAATGGGGTAGCTCCAGGTCCTATTTGGACACCTTTGATACCATCGACCTTTTCAGCGGAGCATGTCGGGACGTTCGGTTCTACACAACCGATGAAAAGACCGGGACAGCCGCATGAACTGGCGCCGGCCTATGTCTATCTCGCATCAAATGACTCCAGCTACGTCTCCGGCCAAATGCTCCACGTTAACGGCGGAGAAGTGCTGAACGGTTAAGAACCTCCTGTTTATCGTCATAAAGCTGAGCAGCACTGCTGAAGGAGGAGTTTCCCTTCAGCAGCGCTTGATTTGATAGCAATTCGGCAAGTTCCATTAACGCTGTCCATCCCCCCTGCATAATGACATCCAGTACATCTACTCTTCGTATCTATTCTGATAACTAAATTTTCCACAGTATAGAAAAAGCTGCCGTTAAAGACTTACGGCAGCATCTACATCAGTTAGCTCGTTTCATAAGGGTTCCGCTTTTTTCCTCTTCTCCAAGCAAAATACATAAAGAAGCCAAAGAGAATAAATACGGCAAAAATCGAAAGAATAAACGGAATATTATACCCTGCCTTATCAGCAAGTTTATACACTTCCATCATTTCCCTGTCCACGACTATTTTATATTCACCGTTCTTACTTTTTACCAAGTCAGAGGCAAACAATCCCCTAAGTTCTTTATCATCTTCCAATTTATCAGCCGGAATCACCACAGTCCGGTCCTTTGTTGTATTGTTAATTGCAGCTACAAGCATATCGCCTTCATACTCTCTTTTAAAGACGAGCATTCCATCTTTCTCATACAGGATCTCCATATCCCCGCGGCTAAGCGCTCTCTGTTCCTGCCTGATCATCCCTATCCTGCCGATAAACTCCATTAATTCATCATCGGCCCGAAAATTCATCACCGGGACATTGTCGGGCGGCAAATCTCCGTTTACAGCAATTTCGGTACCATAGAAAACGATCGGCACTTCAGGTTGGGTGTATAAGTAGAAAAGTGCAAGTTTCCAACGGGCACCAGGGTATTCCTTGTTGTCCACCATATCTTTTGTGTACCTGGTTGAATTTCGATCATCGAAAAGAGCTCCCAATGCTTGAGGATCAGGATATGTTCCTTTATTCTTTTCCCACATATCCATCAATGATTTTGAAGACACATCTATAGTCGAATAGGAATTCCTCAAAGGTTCGGTCATTATTGAATCAGTGACACCATCAATTCCTGCTTTTTGATACTTTGCCAGATCATCCATCGTTCCCTCGCCTGCTGTACCAGCCAAATAAAAGTTTTCATTTTTCTCTTTTACAGCAGCAGAGAATTCTTCCCAAAATCCAAGAGGCGCCAGATCGAGACCTGACAGGCTGTAGCCGTCAATATTTGTTTGTTCGATCCACCATTTGGCAGCATCAATAAGATATGCTTTGACTTCCTCGTTATCTTGGTCAAGCTGCGGTAAACCGTTCAACCATTTATTAGTAGAATCCAGGCCCTCTTTTTTGAACCAATCCCTCTTGGATGGATCTTTAGTCCAGGGATGCTTTGGTCCAACATGAGTTGTCACAAACTCAAACATGACTTTCATATCTCTTTTGTGAGCTTCATTAACAAGCTCTTTCAACTCGTCAATCGTCCCAAAATGAGGATCTGTCTCATAGAAGTCATTGACCCATTCCCCATGAAAGCCATTTTCTTCATTTTTAAAAACAGGTGACAGCATGATGGTTGTAAAACCCATATCCTTTAAATAATCCAGCTGCTGGATGATTCCCCGGAAGTCACCGCCCTGGAATGAATTTACAGGATCGGAATAGTCCACTCCTTCATCATTGGTGTTGTCCCCATTATTAAATCGATCCACCATAAGTGAATAAACGATTTCATCTTCCCACAAACGTTCTTCTTTTTTGTCGGCACTTGCTGAAAAGGCGGCGGAAAAAAGAAGAAACGGAACAAGCAGGAAAACCAGACTCTTTTTGCTCAAATCCGTTACCTCCCTATAACATCTACGCCTTTAAGATTAGCCTTTCCACCTGCTCCCCGTCAATTTTATGCATTCGAAGCGTTATCTTTTTTTTCAAGCCAACAAGTGAAACGCCTGGCTTCAAGCGGTTTTTCAATAAAATGGCCCTGAACGAAGTCACAACCCAAACTGGTCAGCATCGCCAGCTGGTGATTCGTTTCGATTCCTTCAGCAACCACCCGAAGGCCCAGTCCGTGACCCATTGTCAAAATGGCATGAACGATTGGGAAATCAGGTGAGTGATGACTCAAATTTTGAATGAAAGAACGGTCAATTTTCAACGTATGAATGGGAAGTTGCTTAAGGTAGCCTAACGAGGAGTACCCGGTGCCAAAGTCGTCAATAGAAAACTTAACTCCCATTCTCTCTAATTCACACATCATTTCAATCGTCTTGCTGGATTGATCGATCATAATGCTTTCAGTCAGTTCCAGGTATAAACATTCCGCTTTTAAACCGGATTGTTCAAGGGCCTCTTTCACATTTTTAATAAATTGTGCACTGTCCAACTGGTATGCCGAAACATTGACAGAAGCACTCATATGTTTATATCCAGCTTCCTGCCATTTCTTCACTTGCTTGCATGCTGTCTTTAATATCCACTTTCCAAGGGAATGGATCATTCCGGTCTCTTCTGCGATCGGGATGAATTCCAACGGTGGAATAAGCCCCCACTTCGGATGCTCCCAGCGAAGCAAAGCCTCACATGCTCTTATTTCTCCTGTTGCGGATTGAATGATTGGCTGGTAGACAAGGAAAAACTCATTATTTTCAATCCCGTTTCGGAGGCTCCTTTCCAGATCAGCACGTTTTTCCATCTCAAGATTCATTTCATTTCCGTGGAAGGCAATGTTGTCATGTGTTCCGGCTCTTGCATAACCCAATGCAATTCCGGCATTATTCAACAGGTCTTTTGTATCTGCTCCATCACGTGGATAGCTGCTGATTCCGATTGCTGCCGAAAAATTAAACTCCTGTTTTCCAAAGCGCAAAGGCTTTTCAATTGCCATGATAATGTGATTTCCCAATTTTTCAAGCTCGGTATAATCTTCGGATCCATCCATCAATATAGCAAATTTATTTCTTGAAAATCTGCCGATAAATGACTGATCGGGCAGACTCGCTTCAATCCGCTTGGCCATTTGGATTATCGCCCAGTCTCCTGCCGAATGCCCAAGCGCATCACTGATCATTTGGAGTCTCCTTATTTGAATAATTAAAATCGCAAGACTCTCATGCGAATCACTTACTCGCTTGATTCTATTAAACAATTCATTCTCAATACTTTTCCTGTTGGGCAGCCTCGTCTTTTCATCGTAGAGTGGATACTTCTTTATTTTTTCTTCGGTCAAAATTCGCCCAATAAATAGGATTTCACGGCAGCTTTCATTAAGATCTACAGGTATCACCTGAAGGCGATAACCTCTTGTTTCACCAGATTCGGTTATGATTTCCGCTTCCATTTTGATTTTTTTTACTGTTCCTTCTCTCATTCTTTCGATAGCCGACCGCACTGCCTCTTGTTGAGAGTCCAAAAAGAACGAAAGGAAGGATGTACCTGCAGCTTCATCTTCACTTTTGCCTAAAACCTTCGAGCAGGCCGAGTTCATCATTGTAATGCGACCGTTTATGTCAATGGCAAAGATTAAGTCTTCGTGATGGTCTTTGATTGCTTGAAAATACTTTTTTGTCCAGATGGGCTGTTCCAATCGTCAATCATCCTTTTCTGCCTCAAAAGTGTTTTGCCGTTACACTCATACGGCCATTTCCCCTGCACCTTTTCCCAAATGTCCTCACATGCTTTCCCATCCCGAACTTTTAACGGATGCTTTATCCCCGTATGTTTCAGAGGGACAAAAGCCTACGTCAATTTCAAATTAAGGTCAAGCTTAAGTTATATATCAAAAACAACTGATTGGATTGATTTTCCAGTATGCTTTTATTCTAATCCTTCCTATACAGCCTGTCACTTGAATTTATAGGCTTGTTTAAGAAATAAAAAAAAACCGCTGAAAATCAACGGTTTTTTCCCAATTCCTATAACAGCATATTCCAACCGAGCGGTAGCTTAAGTCCCAGGAAGAATGTGACAGCCAGAGCAGCGATAAACACAGCCCAAAAAACACCTGTATTCTTTTCCTTCGCTGTCCTGACAAGAATCATTTCCATCATGCCAATGACGATGATACCGCCTAAGAACTTAATTCCGTAAAGTGCAGGATTATAGCCTTGGTGTTTTGAAAAAAGAAGCACTCCTGTTGCGATGATCAATAAATAAAAGACCCGCAATATCATTTGAGTGATTTTAGCACCCTTTTGTTTGCCGCTTTTTTGCAGCACTAAAACTACGACAAATAAAATGAGAGCAACTGCCCATGTTGTGATATGGGCATGAGTCGAATCAAACATGTAAACTCCCTCCTGAAATACGTGATTACTGTTTCCATAGATTCTCTACCAATCTTATCATACAAGGGTTGGATGACAAATTGGAAACATGCTAGTTCACAGTATTGTGCAATTTGCCGATCCCTTCTATTTTTATCTCGATCTGATCTCCGCTTTTTAGCATACGCGGAGGTGTAAAACCTTTCCCTACCCCAGCCGGAGTGCCTGTGGCAATGATATCTCCAGGCTCAAGTGTCATTCCGCGTGATAAAGTAGAAATGATTTCTTCGGTCGGGAAGATGAAATTCTTCGTATTGGAGTCCTGCCTGATTTCACCGTTCACTTTTGTCTGTATGGCAAGTCCATTCGGATTATCTATTTCTGAACGATGAACTATCCAAGGTCCCATGGGACAAGTGGTATCAAGGCTTTTACCAATAAAAAACTGTTTATGCCTTTTTTGAAGATCCCGTGCTGTTACGTCGTTAAGGATTGTATAACCAAAAATATAGTCTAGTGCTTCATTTTCAGGTATATTTTTCCCTTTCTTTCCGATGACCAATGCCAGTTCACCTTCATAATCAAGTTCATTGGTTACATCGGTATGTGCATCTACAAACTCTTCATGCCCAATAACTGTTGTAGGCGATTTTGTAAACACCATGATATGTTCAGGAATATCCGCTTCACTTCCCATTTCAATCGCATGATCACGGTAATTTTTGCCGACGCACATGATATTTTTACCCGGCCTTGGAATCGGTGCCAACCATTTGATATTTTCAAAGGAATGCAAACAGTCCTCTTTCCCATTTTGCGAACCCCACTTGACAAGGCCTTGGACAATCTCATAAAATTGATCGCCACTCTCAATTCCTGCAAGGATAGTAGCTGGGACTCCTTTATCCGCTGCCTCCGCAAGCGCAAGTACATCCCAAACCTTTTTGCCGCTGTCGTCCACCACCCCGTATTTTTCTGCACCTTCTAAATTAAAGCTCATTAATTTCATTATTTGTACCCCTTTTTTTAATTTTTCCATAAGTTAAAAACCGCCAAAATTTCTCAATTGGGCCCTGATTGAATTTAGCCAGCCAAATCTCGGCAAATATTACTTGAATGATATAAATGGCAAACGCAAGCCAAGTTCCTGTCGCCAACGAAATTTCTCCGTAAAGTCCCAACCCATAATGGTAAAAAATCAATGTTCCAATTACGGACTGCATGATATAGATCGTAATGGACATTCGGCCCGCCGAACTAAGCGGATGCAACAGTTTTGCCGCTTTGGCGTTTCTCATGATCAAAACGATACCTGCTATATAAGCCATGCCAAGAATAGGGCCGCCAATCGCATCTTGTATGTATTGATAACTAATCGATAATCCTGCAAAAAAAGGCAGCATTTTTACAGCAAGTCCTACGGGAAGGGCAATTAGTAAAATGACAAGCCACTTCTTCCATTGGCTGCCCGCTTTTTCCAGCCATTGCATTTTCCCGGCTCCTGCTCCAATCATCATCATTGGCAATATTAAAAACAAATAAATGATGAGACCGCCCGATAAGTTGCCAGCTTTCCAATCTTCAATCCTTTGGAGTGTAATATCCATGAAGCTTCCGCTTGAGTAAGTGATTTCAGCCTGCTGAAGACCAACAAGATCGATATAATCCGCTAGGGAAGCAGTATCAAACAATGAGGCTATGACAAGCATGCCCGAAAAGAACAGTTGGGGCAGCAAATATAAAGCCCAGCCCAATCCCATCAGCCACGGACCGGACAGCCGCAAAAACAAGAGAAGAACCATACCCATTAAGGCATACGTTATCAGAATATCGCCATGCCAAATAAAAAAAGCGTGTATGATACCAAAGATAAGAAGCACAGAAAGCCTTCTCATACTGATTTTTCCAAAGGATGTTTCCCTAATCGCTGAACGTCTCTGCATAATCACCAATCCATAGCCAAACATCATTGCAAAGATTGGATAAAAGCTCCCCTGCACAAGTACATCCAGCCACGCATAAACTGTCAGATCCCCATACTTCCACCATTCATATGGGTTATAGTAACCGTACGGTGAATGAAAGCCCATCATATTCACTAGTAATATGCCGAGCAGGGAAAGTCCCCTCAGAACATCAAGGGTCTGGATTCTATCCATTACATTTACCGGTTCCAAATGTTTACCTATCATCATCACTCCTTTTAGGTTATTATAAGCCCCCTCCCTATGAGTACAGCTTCATAACCCTTCATATCTCTTATACCACCATCGTATAAGTTTGTCTAAAAAACTACAATCAATAATACTTGTTGTGATGAATTTTTCAAAGGAGTCGCTCCTGCACAAATTGGAAGAAATATCACCAATCCGATTCTTTTTCATAAAATACGATACATAGATAAATACGCAATATGGAAGGATGTGAACGGTATTGCCTGGATTTGTTGGTGCCGTTCAGATTATCAATTTAAATACAGGAGCAACATTCAATATTGGAGATGTCTTTCAAATCCATCCGATTTCCTATGCTAAAACGTTTGCGGGTGCAGGATCATTCAATACGGGCGAAGGAATCAGGGTTCGCAATCACCATTCTGCCACTAACAGTTATGATGCCGATGGACTGGATCAGGGTATTTTATTCAATCTATAAATGAAGGACACAGGAGGAAGCAATGATTGTAAATGTTCAGCAGACCATTCACATACAAATGATCAAAATCGGCGGGATCACGAACTCCTCAGTACTTCAAATCGGTACTTCTGGAGTCATTACACCTTCTTCTCATTTATATAATACAGGTGGTTATACAGCTCCCGCTCCAGCTGCAACAGGCGAAACTCAACTGGCACAGCAGGAAGTCAGCCTAATTCCATTATAGATGCCAATTAAGAATGATCAATAGCCTAACGTCGTGACATCCTGTGACAGCGCCAGGCTTGAAACAAGACTTCCTATTCGCCGAAGCCGTTGGTTATTTATGACAAAGACTGCTAGTTGTTAAAGGCTGAAGTCAGACATGATGCATAGACTGTCAAATAGGAAAAGTTTGTTTATACCTTTTTTACAGTGAAAGGGTGTGGTTGTACAAAATGCAGGCAAATTACACAATTCAGCAATTGTATCTTTTTATAGAAAGGCAGCAGAAGGAAATTACCTTTTTGAGGCAGTCAATCCAATCCCTGTCAAATGAACTGAAGCAAGTGAAAGAAAAGCCAAATGTAACTGTTGAAAGGCTGGAATATAAGTTTGACCAGCTAAAAGTGGAAACATTGGAAGGGACCTTAAATATTGGCATTAACCCTGCTGACCTTAATTCCGTTGAAGATTTTTCAGTACCTCCAGGCTCGACGGAAACCCAGACTTTTGTACGCCATCCCAACCTCTATGATGAAACACTGGAAAAGCTAAATCACTATATTGATCATGAATTGGACACCTTGATAAAAGATACAGAAACTCAGGTTGGCAGAACTCTTGATGAGCCGTATATCAACATGATTAAAGAAGATATCCGCAAACAAATCCCCGGTAGAGCCGATCATTATCTGGGCTTCTTCAGCACGCAGCCTAACTATAATGCAAATGAAGAAGAGCTGTACAGCAAAGTATATAAGACATTATTGGCGGATATTAACAAAGCTGTACATGGTTTTATTTCACAAATTCCAAATCAACAGGGAGGGGCGAACCCCCATGGAACTTAATGTGGTGAACCGTGAATTATGTGTGGGGCAGATCCGGGTGATCGGGGTAAGTGCTTCATCCATTCTGCTGGTAGGAGATGCTGATACAATTCAGTTAGCATCTGTATTTGACACACCGCCGGAATCTTTAATCATCGGGCCTTTCGTTCCTCTTTCCCGATAAATAAGGAGATGCCATTATGCCGTTAAGAGGTTCTGTCGTAAAGACGATGGATATTAAAAATATGATATTCGGCTCCGTCGTTGAAATCGGCGATACGGTTCATTTAAGGGCTTATACGGATGCTCTGGCCGTACAAAGAAATAAAGAATTATTTTTTGGGAACGAAGCTCATTTCAAGAATTATAATACTTTCAAAAAACCAATACCAATTCCTCCACTCCCCAGGCCGGTACCGATCATTAGAAAATATAATGAACATCCAGATATCAAGGTTGGAAATATTCACCTAATCACTATTTCTTCTTCCGCCATCGTTCAAATAGGTACTACAAGTAACATCCATTCAGAAGCAAGAGTCCTTCATATCCGCCAAATTTCTCCGGGTAATAATAATAATAATAATAATAATAATAATGAAGGCGCACAGACTTAGGCGACAAGCACAAGGCAAATTGCGAGGAGACAACTTTTCAGCACCACAGCAATTTGACTTGTGACCTCGAACCGATGAGACAAATGCTAAAGAAAACGAAACGGCTTTGAGCTTACCTGGATGTTTCAAAGCTCCAGATCCTCTGGATTCGTACAAATCAAAATAATTATATAGGGTGATGACAAATGCCTGCAATCGTTGGACCCGTCCAAATATTCAATGTCGGGGGTGGGGTTGTTCACTTTGGAGATACAGCTGTCATTTCTCCGAAAAATACCGGAAAGACATTTGAAGGCGCCGGTTCTAGTAATTCTGGCGGCTTTATCGTAACCAATAATGGAGTAAGTGGAACGAATACACTTGATACGAATCTTGTTGACCAACCGACTATTGGAAATAACTAAGAATAGTAGAGCGTCCGATCTAGCGACGTACAAACTGGAATACAATAACTCGATTACCTTTATGCGCCACCTCCTGGGCTTTAGCAGACTCAGAATTGCCATCCTGTCGCTTCGCTTGTACTAGGGCATCGAGCTCCGACTGGCAGGATGCAGCATGTAATGAAAAGTAAGCTATTACAATTCCAGTAATACGAAAAAAGTGCCAAGGGGGTGATTTCCCTACTTGGCACTCTTTCGTTATAATTTTAAAATATGGCCGCCATCAAAGAAGTATAAATATTTTTCCTTCACTTTTTTCTTCCAGATTTCTTCAATAGCTTGTCCATATAAATGAATTTGAAGCTGGTATCTATTTTCAAGAACTTTTTTTGCTTTATCGAAGCCTCCCGGATAACGGTCGCTGATGGCATCCGTTTTGTAATCGAGCAAAATGACACCATCCTCTTCCACCGCAATACAGTCAATCATTCCCTGGACGATGACACTTTCATCTCCACCATCCCAATCGGAATAAACTTCTTCTGCCTTTAAGCCCATTGTAAATTGGACTTCCCGTTCAGTTTTGGGTGCCTGTAGAATCCGTCTGCCTAGATCACTTTGAAAAAATTGTACAATCTGCTCCCCAGAAACAGCATCTGCCTGTTCAAGTGTTAGAATTTCCTTTTGAATCAAATCATCGAGCAAATGCTCGACGGACATGAGTGACGGTACCTCATCAAGGGGAATATGCTGCATGACTGCGTGCATGATAGTTCCACGTTCAGCTGGCGAAATGGATTGCTTTTCAAGAAATTTCGGCTTGTTGAAAACTGGGGTACTCTTATGGCGAGATCCTCCCATTAAAGTTGCAGCACTTGCCTCATCTTTCATTTCCGCCATCCGCTTCAATTCCGAGACCGTTTGTTTGGACATCCTTTTTGCTGCAATCAGATGGGGATAACTCCAACTAAGTCTGGAAAATACCTTCTCCTTCAGCGGAGAGTGGAAACTGCTTGGTATACCATTCTTTACCGTTTCAAGCCATCCATCAGATTCATTCTCCTTCTCCTCTTCTGTAAGCTGCAATGAGGATCCCGGCAAAATATTCACTTTCCACTGCGAAGGGTGTTCACTGACATCTCCAGAAATGGCCGGAATTCCGGTCAAATTGCAGTCCCTATGTCGGATAATGGCGGGTCCGATCCAATCGATATAGGTCGTGGCAGATGCCCGCTCAAAATCTTTTAAAAGCCATTCCCCCCCTAAACTGCCTTTGGACCATTTTTTAATCTCTTTTTCAATATTTTTAACGATTCCAACAAGGTAAAGCTTTTCCTTTGCACGCGTTAGGGCCACATACAAAACTCTCATCTCTTCCGCGGCCAGTTCCATCCTTTTTTTTCTTTTTAATGCCAATTGCGGCAGGGACGGGTAAGAGATCCTTTTTTCTGAATCAATATATTTGCTGGCAAATCCGAAGTCCTTATCAAATAAGAAAGGGCTGTTGATGTCCTGCATATTGAATTTCCGCCCTAAACCTGCAACAAATACAACCGGAAATTCCAGTCCTTTGCTTGAATGGATGGTCATCAGCCGAACAACATCCTCCTGTTCTCCAAGCGCACGGGCAGCTCCTAAATCTTTCCCCCGGTCCTGCATCCTTTCAATGAATCGGAGAAAGCGGAACAGCCCCCTAAAGGACGTTTCCTCATATTGAGATGCCCGGTCATAAAGCGCCCTCAGATTGGCTTGTCTCTGCTTTCCTCCCGGAAGACCGCCTGCAAACTCATAAAAACCCGTATCCCGGTACAGCTGCCAAATCAAGCTGGACAGAGCCCCGCTTCTCGCTATACTCCGCCAGTCCTGCAATTTTTCAAAGAACGGAATAAGCCTTTCCCTTATCCTTTCATGAGACGAGTCACCCTGAGTTTTAATGAATTTTTTAGCAGCTTCGTAAAAACTCCCCTTTCTGGAATTCACCCTAATTTGAGCCAAGCCTTCTTCGTCAAGGCCGACAATCGGGGATCGCAGGACAGCCGCCAGCGGTATATCCTGGTCCGGATTATCGACGACTTTTAAGAGCGACATCATCACAGTTACCTCTGTCGCTTCAAAATAGCCGGATGAGAGGTTAGCATATATAGGGATCCCTTCATGCTTGAATTCCTCCATGATATCCTGAGCCCAGGTAAGTGATCTTAACAGGATGACGATATCTTTATATTGAGCAGGACGGTGCATCCCAGTTTTCGGATCGTAAACAGGCTTTTCATCATCGATGATTTCCCTGATTTTTTTTGCCAAGAACCTGGCTTCCAGACGGGACTGTTCGATTTCCTCTTCATCATATTCGCCTTCTTGCAGATGAGAATTTGAATCTGACTCCTCCGTTTGATCGATAAGTGCAACCTCTATTGGATAGATGTCATCGGTAGGATAACCAGCACCGAGTACGAGCTCGGCAGCTTTGTTGTAATCAATTTCTCCGACATTTATTCCCATGATCTGCTTGAATAGAAAGTTCGTGCCATCCAATACTTCTGCCCGGCTCCTGAAGTTCTTGGACAAGTCAATCCGGAGACCATTATTTACTCCATCGGGTGTAAATTTACTATATTTCGATAAAAACAGATTCGGCTCAGCAAGACGAAATCGGTAGATCGATTGTTTCACATCCCCGACCATAAATAAATTCCCGTCATATTCCCCATCAGCCGAAATAAGCTGAAGAATGGTTTCCTGAACCATATTTACATCCTGATATTCATCTACAAGTACTTCTTTGAACTGATTCCGGTATCCAAGAGCAATTTCTGATGGCTGGATTTTACTTTCCGAACATCCCTCATCAGCCAATATATGAAGGGCAAAATGCTCAAGATCAGCAAAATCAACGATGCCTCTTTCTTTTTTCGCAAGAGTGAAACCATGTGCAAATGACTTTACAAGATTGACCAAAGTCTGATATATCGGATGCATTTGCCGCATGTCACGCAAAAAGCTTTCTGCCTCTCTGGAAAATATGTCCTTGGCCATCTTTTCCAAGATACCCTTTGCTTTCTTGCGAAGTGCATCAGCACCATCCAAAAGTTCTTGGTCATATTGGTCTCCACGGCAGCTTTTTGCCCTGGTAAACTTCCAGTTGTTCATCTCGCCGTATAGACTTGGCCAACTTTCTTTTACCGCTTTTTGCATCCGGCTTACTACTTCCAAATCATCCAAATAGTTTTCCGCCCTCGGAGCGGGTCCTCCCGGCATTTGGGTCATTTCATAAGCCTCTTCAAGCATTTGTCTTACTCCGGTAAGCTGCATCTCTATATCTGACAACAGGATCTGTGCAAATGGAAGATCCTCAATCCTGGAATATTCCGTAACATCATACATATCAACAAGAGAGTCCAGCCAAAGATTCGGATGCGGGTGTGACCGGGAGAAATCATATAATTTAAGAACGAGCTCCTGAAGTTCCCCATCGCTTCGGTCGCCGGTAAAAGTATCAACCAATTTGAAAAATGGGTCGTTCTGCTCTTTTCCGTATTCTACCTCAAATATATCATCCAATACCTCATCCCGAAGCAGGCCCATTTCATTATCATCGGCCACCCGGAAATGAGGGTCAATATCGACCATATAATAATGCTTTCTCACTGCCTCAAGGCAAAAGGAATGAAGTGTTGAAATAGATGCCCTGTTCAAAAGGCCAAGCTGTTTCCTCAAGTGTGCGGAATCCGGCCTCTCGCTGATTGCCTTCGTCAGCGCTTCCCCAATCCTGGCCCTCATCTCAGCTGCTGCAGCATTCGTAAAAGTGACAACAAGCATTTGATCAACATCCAACGGATCTGTCTCTGCAATTATTCTTTGGATAATCCGCTCGACAAGCACAGCGGTTTTTCCGGAGCCTGCTGCCGCTGCCACCAATACATCCTGGTCTTTTGCAAAAATGGCTTTCCACTGATCGTTCGTCCATTTCGCATGTTCAGGTTTCATTGGAATGTCAGTTTTCAAGTTCTTCACCTTCTTCCCGGATACGTGTGATGACAGTTTCCCGCTTCTCCTGTCCAATCAACCTGAATTCATTTTCCGGCAAAGCCGGGTCAAACTGGCACACAGGTTTGTAAAGACAAAATCGACATGGCGTTTTATCTTTCATCCGATATGGTTCTATGTCTACTTTCCCCGATATGATCTCATTTCCCGACCTTTGATAGAGTGAGCGTACATGACTCCTCAACAATCCCAGCTCTTCCTTGGTGGTGGATTTTGATCTTGCACTCAGCGTACCGTCTTTTTTTATTCCAGCCGAAATGATATTAGATTCGCCCGACTCCAATGAAAGATCCATCAGACGAACAAGATCCGGATCTTCGAGAACAAGTCCTTTCATCTTGAATTTCCTAAAAATCTCTTCTTCTATTTCAGGTAATGTCATGATCTTTTCGGTTTGAATCATTGGATTATGCAGGTGGAAATAAAATACGCCAGCCGGCAATGCTTCTTTTCCAATCAATTCATTTGAGTAAGTGATGATAATATCCAAATAAGTAAGCATCTGCAATGAGAGCCCGTAATAGATCTCACTCAGATCAAGCTCTCTTGCACTGGACTTATAATCAATAACCCGCAAATAAATCCCGTTTTCATTTTCCGCTTTATCCACACGATCAATCCGGCCCTGCAGTTCCATCTTCGTTCCATTTTTCAATGTGAAAGACAGAGGAGGAAGCTGCTGTTTCGGCCCAAAAGCAAGCTCCAATCCGACAGGTGAAAAGCCGCTTTCCTTCGCATGTCCGCTCATTACGTAAGATGCTCTCCCAATCACCTGTTCAAGCTTTCTTTTAATATAGTAATAGCGGTTGGAGCTTAACAGAATCTGATTTTGAAGTTTGGGTGCCAAAAAGGCAACCGCTTCTCTTGCCAGCTGTTCACACTGTTGTCTCGTCAGGTCCGCCCACCTCATATTGTCTTTATTTATCTGATCAGCGATCCACTTCAACGCTGCATGGAATAAATCTCCGATGTGCGGCGCTTCAAGCCTAAAAATCTCTCGGTCTCGGAGCTTTAAGCCATGTGAAGCGAAATGGGAGAAAGGGCAGCTATTGAAAAGCTCCATTCTGGATACACTTGCAGTAATGCTGTCCCCATACAAACCCTTACTTGTATTTTCGGAGAGTTTTTTCGTCCCATTCTTAAAGAAAAGGCTTGACAGAATCCTTTCTGCTTTTCTTTTCCAGAGCGGATCGGACATGTAAAAGTTATATACGTCCCACCAAAATTCCGGAACGGGATAATTTCTCTTTTTCAAGTTCAACTGTCCCGTCAAATAGGCCGCTGCCGAATCAGGGTGGGAAATATATTCGAATTGATCGTCGCCGCTTAACTCAGCCGGATCATTCACGGCAGTAGATACCGCTACTTCAGGAAACATTCCTTTTATTCTATCAATATACGGGGATGGCTGGAGAGCTTTTCCCTCGTCATCCGCCAGAGGCCAAGAAATCAGTAATTGCTCCTCTGCCGAAGTGAATGCCCTGTATGCGACAAACTCTTCATTAAGAAGCTTTCTTCTGTTGTCAGGACCCATATTCATTCCGGCATCCATTAACGAAGCCCTGTCTTCATCCGAAAAAACTCCCCCCTCGCTAAATTTGGCGGGAAGGACTCCGTCATTCAATCCGGCGATGAACGAGACTTTAACGTGTGAAAGGCGAGACTGCTCAAGGTTTGCCACAAACACCTGATCAATAGCAGGCGGGATAAGGGAAAAGTTCATTTCTTCCAAACCAGCATTGATAACTGGGATAAAATCTTCCAGTGTCATTTTTGTATCCCCGAGTATTTCCACGAACTGGTCCAGCAGTTCCACAACATCATTCCAAGCCTGGTCATGTTCCCTTGATGCAATAAGTTGTCCTTTTTCCTCAGTCTCTTCACTGAGCAGTTCCAATTTTCGCGGAACTTCAAGTTCTTCCAAAAAGAAATAGAGAGCTTCGCACAACTCACGTCCTGTTTTTCCCTTTTTTAAACGTCTTGCAAGTCTGAGGATGGGCAGGGCAACAATATCCCTTGATACGGAAAGTTCTTTTTCGATTTTCTTTTCTTCATCCGTCTGTACCATGCCCTCCTGTTCCAATCCCCTGAAACGGTGATAGGCCCATCTGTCTTTTTTCGTCCAGTCATTTCCTTTGATCCCATAGGCCAAGACATAATTTTCAAGCCTGTCCATCTGCTCCCGAAGCTTGCTCAAATCACCTTCCGGCGGAAAAAGCAGATCGGTTTTGATGGCGCGGAATACATGCTCATATCTCCAATTGCTGCTAATGACGTCTAGTACGGATCGAATCAGTTCAACAAGCGGATGGTTAAGCATGGAGCGCTTTTGATCAATGAAGTAAGGAATATCGTAATCATAAAAGACTGTTTCCATTTCACCCTGGTACTGGCTCCCGTTACGCATCAACACCGCAATATCCTTGTAGCGGTATCCCTCCTCCATGACGAGGCGCCGTATCTCCCTGGCAATCCCCTCGATTTCTGCACGCCTGTTGACGGATTGCATCAGCCTCACTGCAGGAATACCTGCATGCTGTCCCACCGGCCTTCTCTCAAACTGGGATTCCAGGAGTCTCAGACTGTCATTTTTAAATTTAAAAGTTTCCCTAAGGATCACATCATCTTCTACTTCTATTCCTACCTGGGATCCCAACTCATATAAATTTTCATATGTTTCCCCCGTCATCCTGAATAAATGAAGCTCGTCAGGCGTTTCTCTTCTGAAAGGACGGTCGAGGATAAGAGAAACAGATACTCGGCTGCAGGTGGTCAAAAGGCGTTCGATAACCGCATACTCCTGGGGAGTGAAACTATGAAATCCATCTATATACACTTCGGCATTTAGCAAGTAACGGGATTTATCAATCGACTCCGCCAGCAGGCGCAAGTAATCGTTTGAATCCAAGTATTTTCCCGATAGGGCATGCTCATAATGCCTATAGATTAATTCAAGGTCATGCATCTTATCGGCAAGAGCTTTTTGGGATTGAAAAAAGCCCACTTCTTCCCTCTTTTGGGCAAGGTCATCAGGCTGGACACAGTAATGCTTGAACTCGGTAAATATCTGTTCGACCTGCTGAATGAATCCTGTTTTATCAGACGCCTGCCTGAAAAGCTTCAACTCGTTTTTATGTTCTTCAATTATTTTCTTTATAAGCATATTCAACCCTGTGCTGGTCACATGGTTTCGGCTTGCTCCCCCAGTCTCCTGAAAAATGCGCCATGCAAGTCGGGTAAAGCTGTAAACTTGGGCGCGTATCATTCCTTCAAGGCCCTTCGACTGGACCAGTTGATATTCGGATAAAAAAGTCATTTGCTCCGGAACAATATACAGGATAGGAGGGCCATCAGGCTGTTGCGTCAGCTTTTTTCTGATTTCATCTTGAAATAGAGTTGTTTTTCCCGTTCCTGTACGGCCAATGACAAAGCGCAGTGACATGCTTTCAACCCCTCTTTTATGTAAACATCATCTCATTTTTTGGTACGAGCAACCTTATTATACCATACACGAAAGCAATAACGAACATACATTCCCTAAACAACCACCTACCGGCATTAGGTAAAAGTCTTCCATTCGATAGACTCTGGGCCACGTCCCGGTACTGGAAAGCCATCATTCTGACATCTGAATTATCCACAGATTAGGCAATCCACCATTTCCTAAACCAATAAAAAAAGCCGCTATACCTTACAGCAGCTTTCCCTTCTATGTAGTTTAGTCACGTCCATATTGCTTCTCCTTTAACTTCGCTTCAATCCGTTTCCCGATGTACCACAAAACTACAATGACCCCTAATGCAATTCCGGTCCTAACCGGCTGCCTGATCAACGAGATGACATCATAGCCGATGAAACTCATGATGAAAATCATCACTGCTTTTCCGGACAATACGGAAAGCATGTATTGATAAATTCCAATTCCCGAGAGCCCCGCAACAATGTTGACGACCGCTGAAGGTGTAAATGGGAAACAGAGTAAAAGAAATAGCGGACCGAACCCCCGTCTTTCAACCCATGCAGTTAGACTCTGTACCTTGGCGTTTCGGCGAAGCGGTCCAAAGATCCTTGCTTTACCAAACCTTCTAATAAGCAGGAATACAACGTAGGCTCCTCCTGAAGCCCCGATCCAGGAAAAAAGAAAGCCCCAACCTAGACCAAAGGCATTGGCATTTGCCATGACAAACAAGAAAAGCGGCAAAAAAGGCAGAAAAGCCTCCAAAAAAGGAAGCAAAATGCCTGGAAGCGGTCCAAATGAACGGTATTTTTCAATCAATTCGATTACTTTTTCCATCGTCATCCAGTCTTCAAATGAAAAAAAATCCATGAACATTCCTCTATTCCCGGCGGGTAAATAGGCCCAGCAACTTGATTTCCAATAAATTATAGCATAGCCACGACAGCTTGTTCTATTCACTGTCTCAAAAGAGCCTCGATTTTCGCAGGAAAAAATTTCAGCTTGCTATTCTTTTCAACCCTTAGTAAGATAAAATAGAACATACGTTCCTTTTAAGGGGGGGGCTGTCCAATGACAAGAATTCCAGAGAATGAACGGGATATCATTGAGCAAGCGATCTATTTGCCCATGCTGCTGACAGTTTTACAACGTGATTTATCCGTTGTAGAAAAAAGCCAGTTCAAACTGAAAAAACCCTATCAAGATTTGATTGAAAACACCATACGTGAAGTGCAGAAAGAATTGGCGGAAGTGAAGCGGTATTTGCACAAACATAACATTCGGGTGGAACGGATGAAATCAGACGAAATTTTTACGATGTACTTGTTCTTGTATAAAGGGTACGAAGAACATCAAAATTATTTCAACCCCCGCCTCCGAAACAGGGTCGAGGAATTAATGTACCTTTATTTAAACGCCCGCTCACGGCAAAAAAAAGAGAAGAAGGCGTGATAGCCTTTCTTCTAATCATTGATTTAATAAGCCCCATTGGGTTCAGATACTCGCTTATGTAGTAAATGGTTTTTGTTTAAATTCTCCATCCTTCTCATATTTTGTGTAAACTTGATCCGGAGCATAGCTGTACGCGAGACTTGATTTTCCAAGGAATAGAAGGAAATTGGCAATTCAAATCTTTCACTATTTTGGAACATGACATCTGTTGCATACGGGCCATTTTTCTCATATGAAGCAATATAATCATGGGATATCCACGTGCATTGAGGGCTTGACGGTGA
Organism: Siminovitchia fordii DSM 16014 = CIP 108821; assembly: GCF_000374565.1. Taxonomy (GTDB): domain Bacteria; phylum Bacillota; class Bacilli; order Bacillales; family Bacillaceae_C; genus Siminovitchia; species Siminovitchia fordii. The sequence goes on from NZ_KB894685.1 coordinate 630,335, forward strand.
TGCGGTTGGAAATAGATAGATGGAAGTAAAGGGGTCTACAATGATGGGCGCTTTATGAGTGATACCGATTAACTGTTTCGTTCCCTCCCTCCTTCCGCTATACGAACTTCCGAAATATTCACAGCTTTTTTTTACAATATCAAAGGGCCTGGAAGAGACTAAATAGCGGGCGCCTTCTTCAATCACTTCCGAGTATGCATCACCCGCCGGACGAATCATCATCGTATAAGGATTAATTTCATAACTTGTTAAAACTTTGTCTTTTTTCATCATCGTTCTACCCCTTTCTACAAAATTCATACAATTTACCTATAATAATAACATGGATTCCCAAAAAAGTCATTAAAAATTCTAAAAAATCAAAACAAAATCTAGGTCAAAAGAATCACCAGTATTTTATATATAAAAAAACATCTGAAAATTTAAATTCCTATCTTGTGCTTTTGCCTAAATCCGTGTATAATTAAAAAAAGGTTCCGAGGTGATCATCGATGGAGAGGAAGAAAACTTATCAGGAACTGTTGAAAGAGTACACGATGACACAGAATCAAAAAGAAGCTAAAGCGTTGGAATGGTACACAGAGATTTTTTTAAATGATCTGTTGCAAAAGCGAAGAGTGGAACTACTGCGTGCGGAGATTGATCTTGCGCTGGATCAAAGAGACGAAAAAGCTTTTATGAAGCTTTCAAAAGAGCTCATAAGCCACATGGGTAAATAAATTCATCCCCCTTGATAAAGGGGGATTTTTTTGCATTTTTCATGATAATTGGATTGCTTTCTAATCTCATGATGCTACTCTGTACCTCAGCGTTCATATACTTGCTGCCGTCCTTTTAAACCATTTACTTCTCATCCTTCTGATTTTTAAATTCGTTTGCCATTTTAATCCGCTCAAGCATTGTGGGATGGCCGTACCGGAATATTTTAACAAGGTATGGAGGATTAACCTGGCTTAATCCGGCTCTCGTCAAATCTTGAAATGTCCGCACTGCTGCGTCACGATCTTCCGTCATTTCCAATGCATACCTATCTGCGCGCATTTCCTGATAGCGCGAAACCCAGTTTGTCAACGGGCTCACGGCAAAGATCAGAAGGGATGTTATCAGCAGAAAAGCTGGAAGCGAACTGATACTCGTCATGCTTTCCACTTTCCAAATTTTCCCCCTTTTCCTGACCCATAGTTCCATCAGCTTTGCTGTCAACCACAAACCGACAAATGACAGCAGAACATATCCAGCAATACCTTTATAAATATGCTTTTCCACATAATGTCCCATCTCATGGGCCATGATGAATAGAACTTCTTCATCATCAAGCCTTTCCAAGGTTGTATCCCAGAGGACGATCCTTGAATTGGAACCTACACCTGTCACATAAGCATTCAATGCATTGGTTTTTTTGGACATATCCACCTCATATACGTGTTCAGCGGGAATATCCGCCTCATTCGCAAGCGAGAGGATTTTCGTTTCGAGCTGTTTATCTTTTAACGGATAAAAGTCATTGTAAAGCGGGTCAATCACTACCGGCTGGATAAACATCATAATAATTGAAAACGGGATGGACAACACCCAGACGGCCAACCACCACTTCTTTTTGAATTTTTTCATCGCTGTATAAATGACAAGGACTACAACACACGTCGTTGCATAGCCGACCCAAAAGTCGATAAACTGGTCCTTCATCCAGGAAGAAAAGAGCTGTGTAGAAATATTATATGTTTTAGAAAATAGATAGGATGAGTAGGCAAATGGAAAGGTTACCACAAATGTGGCAAGAGACAGCCAAAACAAATAAATGATGGCTTGAAGCGGAAACCATTTCACCGTCTTCGAGGCCCATCGCTCAAACATGGCAGATATGCCAAACAGGAGAATCAAGTAATAAAACAGCCACTGATAGGGTTTTGCCAGGAAAAACATCAAATTCCGGATCTTTGAATATTCCTCACTGAGCATGAGCTCCCTGCTGTTTAAAAAAGTTACCGGATCTGCGCTCGTCCCTTTATACATATGCGGAATGGCAGTGTCCGCCAGAAAAAACAGATACACATACATGGCCGCACCAAACAAGAAATAAGCAATCACTGCCCGCAATGCCCATTTTCTAACCAATGTTCTCCCCCCTTGTCCATTCATTATTATATGTAGAATAAATAGCTGGCAGAACTGAGCTTATACCTCATATTGTCTCCCCAATAGAAAAAAATAAGCGGGGTGCTTAAAAAGCCCCCGCCGGCTGTTAAATAAACAGCGAATAAATGCTCAAAACTGCAATGGCCCCAATCACAACAACGACAACGTTAGCCCCGAGAAACGCAAGAATAAAAGCAGCAGCGGCTCCCGCAACTCCATAAAGGAGATTTCCTTCATTAACAAATAGGACGGCGGGAAAGATCAATGCCCCAAGCGTAGCAAACGGGACATTTTGCAATACCCCCTGTATAAAAGGCGGAAGTTCCCTCCCCCTGAACATTACGAAAGGGAGCATTCTCGGAATATATGTAACAACTGCCATTCCGATAATTGTCAAAATGATCAACGAACTATTCATTCTGTTGGCCCTCTCCCCTCTTCTTAACGGTTTCAACCGCTTCAACCAAAACCGAGGACAGGAGCGTAGCTGCAACGATAGCCCACCCTTTTCCCATCACATTCCAAAAAACAAAAACACTGTTAAAAACAGCGGCAAGAAGGGCAAGAAAAATGACCTTTACACTCTTTTTCATAGACGGAACAAGCAGGCCGATAAACATGGCATAAAGTGCGATGGACATACTTTCCTGAAGCACCTGGGGAAGGCTTGCCCCGATTCCGAAGCCGATGCCTGAAAAAACAACCCAGCTGCTGTATGCCAAGCCGATGATTCCAAATAAATAACCGGTCGAAACAGTTCCCGCTTTTGTTGCTGCTACGGAAAAAGTCTCATCTGTTATTCCAAATGCATAGAGAGATTTTTTCCAAGGTACTTCCTTCTCCACTTTTTCATTCAATGAAGCAGACATGAGAAAATGCCGGATGTTCACAATAAAAGTGGTCATAATGACTTCAACTGCCCCTGTACCAAGGGCAAACATACTGAGTGCCATATATTGAGAAGCTCCAGCAAACACGATGAGGCTCATCAAAATTGTTTCAAAAAGCGACAAGCCTGCTGTTTTTGCCAAAAGACCATAGGTAAGAGCAATCGGAGCGTATCCGATGGCTATGCTCACGCCGTCCTGGAGACCGAGGCGGAATTGTGAGGTTTTGGCTTTCTCTGCTGAAACTTCCAAATCTCCTTCCCCCCAACATACATCTAATCTAATCATTATAAACAGGAACTTTTTTTTCATCAAGAGAAGGGAAATACGGAAGACAGCAGGAATAATACGTTATGCCAATATTTCTGTGGCTTCCCTCATGATAGCCGTTACGATATCTGAAGCCTGTTCTTCCTTCCGTGTCCGAAATAGTCTTGTGCCCTGACCCGCCCATAGAGACATATATTCTGGATCATTCTGTTTGGCCGCCGCTTTCCTTATATCAGAAGTAAGGGTATTTTGGGTGGGAAACGCCACCGGCTTTGCTGAAGATTCGAATTCTCTAATGAATCTGTTTTGGATGCCTCTAGCCGGTCTACCCGAAAAACTTTTTGTAATCACAGTACTTTCTTCTGTACTTTCAAGCAGCTGATTCTTATATTCAGGATGGGCGGCTGATTCTCTCGAAGGGAGAAAAACCGTTCCAAGCTGAACCCCTGAAGCGCCTAATGCCAGTGCCGCCACAAGCCCTCTACCGTCCATGATGCCGCCTGCTGCGATGACCGGGACGTTAACATGATCGACGATTTGCGGAACCAGTGAAAAAGTTCCTATATTTGCACCGTAAGGAGAGCTGCTTAAATCGAATGTACCCCTGTGTCCACCAGCGTCGCTTCCTTGTGCCACGATAAGATCTGCACCCGCCTGCTCCGACTGGATGGCTTCATTGACAGTCGTTGCCATTGTAATGACCTTTACACCTTTTTCCTTGGCCAATGACATTTTATCTTCCGGTAGAATGCCAAATGCAGTGCTGATTACAGGAACCTTTTCATCTAGCAAAACCTGGAACTGGTCATCAAACATATCCGGTGTTGAATAACTTGCCTCCGATTCTATTCCGAGCTCTGCTCTAAAGCGGTTTAACACTTTTTGAGCCTGTTCAACTCCTTCCCAATTATCTTCCATATCGACACAAAATAAATTGGCTGCAAAGGGATTGGCCGTGTATTCTTTAATGGCCCTGATATTTTGTCTTATTTCCTCTGGTGTCATATAGGCTGCTCCCAGAGTGCCAAGAGCCCCTGCCGATGAAACCGCGGCTGCAAGCTTGGCCGTGGCAGTACCGGCCATCCCTGCCTGGATAATCGGATATTTTAACTTTAATAAATCGCATATGGAAGTTTCTAAATTAAACATCTTTACCTCCATCTTTTTTCATCAGCTTACGGACATTTTCTTTGGGAATCCAGCAATTGAATTGATAATGGGTCTTTGTTTCATAGCCCAGCCTTTTACAATAATAACTCATTTTCCCATCCTTTCTTTCAGCAACAAAATAAATGCATGTTGCACAACAATGATATTTTTTCATAACCCACTCCCGTTACCGTTTTAACGTTATTGCCGTGACTTCGCAAGTTTCTAACTATCCTGCTACAACGCCTAGACTTTTATCTCATGAAGAAATCCCCTTTTGCCCCGCTGACCTATGCATTTCCGATTTCCAGTCAGTACGTCAATGGACAGGCGCTTTCGCTTTTCTTATTTCCCCTGATAAATAGGCTTTCTTTTTTCACTGAATGCCCGAAGTGCCTCAAGACGGTCCTCTGTGGGAATTGTCAGCTCATAGGCTTTTCTTTCAATCTCCAGTCCTGTTTGTAGGTCTGTATTCATTCCTGTTTTGATGGCAAACTTTGCCTGCTCTACCGCAATTGGCCCATTGGCCAGAATGGCGTTGGCAAGTTCCATTACTTTATCCATCAGTTCTTCCTGCTTAGCAATACTGGTAACAACTCCATATGTATATGCCTCTTCGGCTTTCATTCTTCGGGCTGTCAAGATCAGTTCCATTGCCTTGGCCTCCCCAATCAGGCGTGGCAGCCTCTGGGTTCCCCCTGCCCCTGGGATAATGGCAAGACTCGTTTCCGTCAACCCCATGATCGCTTCTTTCACTGCGATTCTGAAATCGCACGCAAGGGCAAGCTCCATCCCTCCGCCAAAAGCATGTCCGTTCATGGCAGCAATGGTCGGCTGCGGCAATTTCTCAATCGCATGAAACACATCCCCGATTTTATTGACATTGCGGCGAACCTCCTGCTCGGTCAGCGTCTTTCTTTCTTTCAAATCCGCACCGACGCTAAATGCTTTTTCGCCGGCCCCCTTAAAAATCACCAACCGAACATTTCTGTCTGTTTTTAACAATTCTGCAGTTTCTCCCAATTCACACAGCGTTTCGTAATTAAAAGCATTTAAAGAATCGGGACGATTAATCGTTACAGTCGCAATAAAATCTTCAACTTCCAACTGAATATAGTTCATGCTCGATCCCCTTTCTTCATTAAACTCACCTTAATATATTTCTTTATCTCTATGAAAAAACCCTTCTATCAAAAAAATCACGGAAAAAGACATCCGTGATCATTGAAGAACCCGACTCTTCAGCTCTCTTTTCATAATTTTGCCCGTAGAATTTTTCGGAAGTTCTTGAAGAAACTCGATGGATTTGGGCAATTTATACGGAGCCAGTCTTTCCGAAAGAAATTGATGAAGCTCCTCCTTATCCACTTTTTCATCCCTTGGCACAATAAATGCCTTCACAACCTCCCCTTGGTCCGCATCAGGGGCGCCGATTACCGCTGCTTCCATAATATCGGGATGTCCATATAAGACTTCCTCTACCTCTCTCGGATAGACGTTATAACCTCCGACAATAACAAGATCTTTCTTGCGGTCAACTATATAAAAATAACCTTCCTCATCCATTTTAGCTAAATCTCCAGTATACAGCCATCCGTCACGGATAGCCTCTGATGTTTCTTCGGGCATATTGTAATATCCTTTCATAACATTCGGTCCACGTACCACCAATTCACCGACCTCGCCTGAGGGAAGCTCATTTCCGAGTCCATCGACTACCCTATTTTCCACGTTGAGAATCGAAGTGCCGATTGATCCGGGCTTCCTGGGTCTGTCCAAAGGGTTGAAACATGTAACTGGCGACGCTTCCGATAGCCCGTATCCTTCAGAAATAACAACATTAAACTTCTCTTCAAAATTATTCAGCAAAGCGACCGGCATGGAGGCCCCTCCCGAGATGCAGAGCCGCATGGAACAAAAAGCAGCAGGATTGCTTTCCGGATATTGGTACAGGAAATTATACATCGTCGGCACACCTGCAAAAATGGTTGCATCATATTTTTGCGCTACACGGAAGACTTCCTTCGGACTAAATTTAGGCACGATAATCATGGTGGATCCGCTTATAAGAGGTGCATTCAAGGCAACGGTCAGACTAAATACATGGAACATCGGCAACGTTGTAATAACCGTATCTTTACTATTCATTTTCAAATAGTCACGGATATCACGTGCGTTTGAATACAGATTTTCATGTGTCAACATTGCGCCTTTTGGCCTTCCAGTTGTACCGGATGTGTATAATATGACTGCCGTATCCTCGCTATTTATAGGTCCTGATGTAAAATCTGCATCTCCGGAATGCAGAACTTCAGAAAACGCTTCCATTTCTGTGTTCAATTCTGATCCGGTTTCACAAATGATAAAATGCTTGATTTTCGGTGCTGATGTTTTTATTTTTTCTAAGTAGGGAATCATCTGATCCAACCCTATAACCGCTTTAACATCCCCATTTTTTAATATGTAGGCGATTTCAGACGGTGTATATGTCGGATTTATAGGAATAGCAGTCGCTCCAATGCGCATGATCCCATATAGGCTTATAATAAAATGCGGTGAATTTCCCAGCAGTAAGGCAACATGGTCTCCTTTTCCGATTCCTGTCCGAGCAAGCCCACTTGCAAACTTGTTGACGGACATATTCAACTCTTCATATGTAGTCGGCACATCCAAGAAATAATAAGCAGTCTTTTCGCGGTTTTTCATTGCACTCTCTAGTAAACTATCAGGTAAATTCATAACGGTCCTCCTATTGAATGAATGGTCATTCACTTTTGGCGTTAAAAATCCCACGATGATGAATTACTATTTTCAATTATAATAAAAGTTCAAAAAAGTCACAACCCTAAGTTTGATTGGCTTCCCTTTAAATAAGCAATTAAAAAAATAAAACCCGGAAACTTATAGGTACTATTTTTTATGTCTATATGAAGATACTTAAAATGGAATTACTGACAGCTAATCAGAGTGGAGAATATTTGGATTGGGTTGATCGCCTAAAAGAATTCCAAACCATTGAAAAGTTCTAAGGAAATAACGTTGGCTGCCATAGAAGATTATGAAGAAACGGCTGAATTGCTGAAGACGGGAACATACAAATGATACAAAGAGGATAATGTATGGATCATGGTCCTATAAGTTTCTTTTTGGGAAACACTGACGTTCGAGAAATATTATTTAAAAAAGTATGAGAGTTTCGAGATGTTTTCAAAGCAATAGATGAATACATTCATCCTCCAATCATGTACGTCTACAGCAAAGATTAAACGGCCTTACCCCTATCGAATACAAGGGTAAAACCGCTTAGCTGCGTATTTATCATTTCTGCTGTCTACTTGATAGATGGTAGAGATTTTCCGGCTGTGACGTCTGTTTAATAGATCAGTTCAATCACTTCATCCTTTGTAACATTGCCGAAATAATGCTGGATATCAACATTTTCAAGTGCTCTCGCGATTTCCGATCTCTCGTACTTTATTCCTGTCAGCCGGCCCTCAATATCACTTACGTCACCAATTCCGAAAAAGTCTCCGAAAATTTTACACCCTGTGATCTGTCCTTTGTTCACATCCAGGCGGAACTCTATTTGCCCGACTGGAAAACGGTGGGAATGCTGTACGTTAAATTTTGGTGATTTCCCGTAATTCCAGTCCCAATTCTTATAACGTTTTTGGGAAATTTCATTGATTTTTTTCCAATCCTCTTCCGTCAATTTATACTCCGGGATCGGATCCTTTCCGTCAAAAATATATAGGAGCAGCAGCTTCTTAAACTGTTCGGTTGTCATTTTTCCCTCTAGAAACTCAGAGATGTTCGCGACACGGCTCCTGATGGATTTGATTCCCTTTGATTCTATCTTATCCTTTCGTACCTTTAATGCCGAAACGACATTTTCTATTTCGGAATCGAACAGCAATGTCCCGTGACTGAACATACGACCGCGTGTAGCAAACTGGGCATTTCCGGAAATTTTTCGACCGTCGACGAGAATATCATTTCTTCCTTTTAATTCCGCTTTTACTCCAAGTCTTTCCAATGCCTGGGTGACGGGCTTTGTAAACTTCTGGAAGTTCATGAAACTGTTACCTTCATCCTTTGTGATAAAGCTGTAGTTCAGATTCCCCAAATCATGATAAACAGCTCCTCCCCCTGACAACCTCCTGACCACATGGATGCCGTTTTTTTCAACATAGTCCGTATTAATTTCTTCAATCGTATTCTGGTTTTTTCCTATAATGATCGAAGGTTCATTAATATAAAACAGTAAATACCCATCTTTGCTGATTTCAAGGTTTTTGAGAGCAAATTCTTCGATCGCCAGATTAATCCGCGGATCCGTAATACCTTGATTGTCAATGAATAGCATATTTCTTCCCCCTTATTTTAGATTGTTATTTTCAACCCTTCTTTTGCAATGAGAATGTCCCCTGTGAACTGCTCGGCAGCTTCGGCTTTAAGGCTTCCCAGATCTCCAAAATGCGGCAGGTGTGTAAGGATGAGCTTGTCCACACCCGCCTGATGGGCGGTTTTTCCCGCCTCCTCGCTCGTCATGTGTCCCGCAGACTTGCCGTCCATCCCTTTATAAAAATTCGATTCACAAAGCAGCACATCGGCTTGCTCGGAAAAAACCGCCATTTCTTTGAAGTACGAAGTGTCCCCTGTATATACTAACGCCTTTCCATCTGCTTCAATTTTCATAGCGAAGCAGGGAACTGTATGATGTGTTTGCAGAAAGGAAATACGGAATGGGCCAACATACAATATTTCTTCAGGTTTATAGAATATCCCGGCCGTTACATCTTTATAAGTAAGCTGGTTAAATCCCTCCCGGTCGAGCCCATGGCCATAGATTGGGAGAGTCCTGTCATAATTATTGGTGAATTTTCCAACATAGAGTGCGTGTTGGATTACCCCGATGTCCGCCGTATGATCCGGGTGGTAATGGGAGAGAATGATTCCGTCCAGCTTCTCAGCGCTTATAATGTTTTGAAGCTTGGATAGAACAGCGCTGCCACAATCTATAAGCAAATGAAAATCGTTATGGGTCAGCAAATACCCTGAACTTGCTTCTCCCGCTTTTGGAAACCCTCCCCAGTGGCCGATGATTGTCAACTCCATATTTCTTTCACTCCCTGCTGTTTGCTGATAAGAATAACTATACTAGATTTTTAATTTTTTAGCATCGTATTGAAAATTCCTGTTGACAGCAAAAGATCTGTTATAATACAATATAAACAACAAAGCACCGTTGTATAACAAAGTTGAGGGAGTGGAAAATAAAATGATTGATAATATTGTTGAATTCTTTAAAAATTTACCTCCAAAGAAATGTACTGAATGCGGAGAAACCGTATCTGAACAACACGAGTGCTATGGAACAAAATGTGATAAGTGCTTAAATGAGTTGATATAATTCCCCCGCAATCGGGGGGTGTTTTTTTATTTAATCTGTTATAATACAAAAATGGAGCTGCCACCAAAAGTGACAACTCCTTTCTTTCTAACGGCCTGCCCCGACAGCCTCTCCAATATTTGAAAACCCATCCCTCTTCATTAATTCAAGCAATCTTGAATTAATGGCTTTGACGATACCCGGACCTTCATATATCATTCCTGTGTACACTTGGATCAGGCTTGCACCGGCAAGTATTTTCTCATAAGCATCATCACCGTTGAAAATGCCTCCGACACCGATGATAGGTACCTGAGCACCAACTTCTTCGTATATTTCTTTAATCCACTTTGTTGATCTTTCTTTCAGCGGAAGGCCACTGAGACCACCGGCTTCACTAATATACTCATTGGAAGCAAGACCTTCACGTGACAGCGTCGTATTGGTTGCGATGATCCCGGAAAGTCCTTCATCTACTGCGGTATGTACAACATCGCGCATATGTTCATCAGTCATATCAGGAGCCACTTTTAAAAAAATCGGCTTTTTCGAAGCTCCGTTTGCCTCCAGTGAATTCTTTTTCTCCTGGATGGAAGCTATCAGCTGTTTGAGGCTCTCTAATTCCTGCAAATCACGCAAATTGGGAGTATTAGGCGAACTTACATTGATAACAAAATAATGTCCGTACGGATAAAGGACATCTAAACAATTTTCATAGTCGCTTGCCGCCTCTTCATTCGGGGTAACTTTGTTTTTTCCAATGTTGACACCTATCGGCACCCCTGCCGTTTCATAATGAAGCAAGTTCTTTTTGGCAGCATCTGCTCCTTCATTATTAAATCCCATGCGGTTGATCACTGCGCTGTCTTCAGCGAGACGGAAAAGCCGGGGCCTTTCATTTCCCGACTGTGCCAGCGGTGTGATTGTTCCCACTTCAACGAATCCGAACCCCATAGCAGCCAATCCATGATAAACTTCGGCATTCTTATCAAATCCAGCGGCGAGTCCGACCGGATTTGGAAATTTTATTCCACAGACGTCTGTAGCCAAGCTTTCATCACTTACATGATACATGGAACGGAGCAAACCTCTTCCACCCGATTTTTCAGCCATTTTCAATGCGGAAACCGTACGATGGTGCACTTCTTCTGGATCCAACTTAAATAAAAATTTCTTTATTAGAGGGTATATGACTCCTCACGCCTTTCTAAAATACCGTATGAAAAATTTCTTTTCTCGGATTGATATTACCATTATCCCCCGTTACTCTCAACAAAGTGCTGCTTTCATTTTTATCCCACGGCAAAAAATTTCACCAGTTTTACTTTTAAATGAATTATTTCTGAACATTGACCGATTACTGACACTGTAGAGCATATATTAAGTATAATGGATTCAAATGTGCGTTATTCGGGAGGTTTTTTTTTGAAGAAAATTTTTTCCGTTATTTTCATATCTTTTATTCTCATGTTAAGTGCCTGTTCTTCGCAAAAGAGCGGCAAGCCCATTGAAGACTTCAATTATACTGATCAGGATGGAAAGTCTTTTGGGCTCAAGGATTTAAAAGGAAAAGTCTGGGTTTCCGATTTTGTATTTACGAATTGCACCACGGTTTGTCCACCGATGACAATGAATATGAGCGAGCTGCAGAAAAAAGTGAAGGAAAAAGGACTTGACAATGTCCATTTTGTTTCATTCAGTGTCGATCCGGAGGTCGATACTCCTGAGGTATTAAAAAATTATGGAGAATCCTTCGGAGCCGATTTTTCAAGATGGCACTTCCTTACAGGATATTCGCAGGAAGAAATCGAAGATTATGCACCAAAGAATTTTAAAACGGTCGTGAAAAAACCGCGGGATGATGATCAGGTCATCCACGGAGTCAGTTTTTACCTTTTTAACAAAGATGGTGAACTGATCGGGGAATATCCTGGAGATAAAGAGGTTCCATTCAAGCAGATCATCAAAGATATTAAAGCAGCCTTATAAAAGCAAAGCGAGAGGAAGGCCCAATGTGGACCATTCTTTCGCTTTTTACTATGCCTTATCAGCAGTATAGACGACAAAAGCTGGTTCTTACTAAGTACTCTTGATGGACATCTTTTAATTTTGTAAGCATTATGTGACCGGGTTCACTGCTTTTATGACTTTCCAATTTCTATAATCAGTTCGTGCTGATCGAGTCCCCGTTATTTATGAAATACTGAGTTCCTTGAACATTTCATCATAACACGTCCTCAATTTTTATCCCTTGCAAGCCCTATGAATCCCCTAACCTCATTTATTTTCTATAAGGTAATCTTGTCATATCAGCTCGGGAATTTCGCTGAAAAATTCCTCACTATTCTTTTAATCTCTTCGACATGCTCCGTTTCATCCATTCTGCTAAATATCCGAAGCCTCATTTGTTAAAAGCTTGTATGATTAAACGCCAAACGCCCGCCTACCTGCAATGCAAACACAATTGCAATGAGGCAATTCTTCGGACACCTTACGCATGACGCGCCGATAGTGCCTGACTACAAACCTGACACAACATACATATTTATACAGAAAGAGGAACGGCCTTACGACCGTTCCCCAACTTTAACCAATATATTGTAAAACATCATTCACCGCGGCTTTTCCCTGGTCAATACAATCGGGAATTCCCAGTCCTTCATAGGAACTGCCAGCAATGAACACGCCAGGCATAGTATCCCGAAGGTTTGACTTGATTTTACCAATACGTTCTTTATGACCGACGGTATATTGAGGCATAGCCTGTTTCCAGCGTGTAACAATTGTAAAATCAGGCTTTGCCGTTAAATCCATTGACCGCTTCAGGTCTGCCAAAACAATTCTTTCTATTTCTTCATCTGATAAATCCACCACTGTTTCCTCACCGGCCCGACCAACGTAGCAGCGCAGTAACACTTTTCCTTCTGGCGTGGTATGCGGCCATTTTTTATGTGTCCATGTACAGGCTGTAATCGTATAATCACTATTTCTTGATACTACGAAACCAGTTCCATCCAACCGATCATCAACATCCCCTGCGTCAAATGCCATCGCAACGGTTGCTACGGACGTAGCAGGCATTTCTTTTAATCCGTAAATAAGAGGATTGTCAGGGAACAAATCGGCCAGAGCAAAATGTGGCAAGGCCAAGATGATACTATCCGCTTCCAGCAGCTCTCCGTTATTCAATTGAAGCTCATATCCCTCCCCATCGTTTTTCCAAATCGAGACGACGCGTGTCCCTTTAATGATGGAAGAGGGGGCGAGTTTTTCTTCAATTGCATCGATGAGTGATTGCAGACCGCCTTTCAATGTCAGAAAAATCCCTTGGTTCTTTGCACTTATGTCTTTTTTTGGCACAGAGGGGGTTGTCTTTTTCATCCCCATGATCAGACTTCTGTATTTCTGTTCTACCTGATAAAATTGGGGAAATGTAGACATTAGGCTGAGCCGGTCAATATCACCCGCATAAATACCTGAAAGCAGTGGTTCGACCAAATTCTCCACCACTTCGTCCCCAAGCCGTCTGCGGAAAAAACCTCCCAACGATTGATCGCCTGAAACGTTGGATCGCGGCATGACAAAATCTGCAGCCGCCCTCATTTTACCTTGGACAGAGAACAAATCAGTTGTAATGAAAGGCCTGATTTTCGTTGGAATACCCATGACGGCCCCTTTGGGCATCGGATGGAGTTTCTCATTGGCAAGCACAAAAGAGCGACCCGCTGTATTGTTCACCAGTTCATCTTTCAAACCGACATCTATGGCAAGTTCCGCCGCGCTCTTTTTCCTTTCGAGAAATGAGTCAGGACCGCGTTCGATGGTAAACCCGTCTTTATACACTGTTTGGAATTTGCCTCCAAGCTTGTGGCTTGCTTCAACAAGCAGAACTTCATACGGCAGCTGCTTTTCATGAATCGTTTTTTGCAAATAATACGCCGCTGTCATACCGGTTATTCCTCCACCGATAACAGCAACTTTTTTCTTGTCTTCCGCCAAACCGAAATCGCCTTCTTCTAATTAATGTTTTCCGAGTCTCTTTAAAACGACTGAAGCCAGTGCGTCAATAAATTCGGGCTGCGCATCCGGCATTTCCGGACGATAATACGAAGAACCCACTTCGTCTGTCACTACTTTGCACTCATGGTCGTTATCATAGAGCACTTCCAAATGGGTTGAAACGAATCCAACCGGGATATACACAAAAGCTTTGTAACCCTTTTGATGATACAAATCGCGAGTTAAATCCTGCACATCAGGCCCGAGCCACGGTTCGGGTGTATTCCCTTCACTTTGCCACCCGACCTCATAGTCTTTAATCCCTGCACCTTGTGCAATCAAGTCTGCTGTCTCCTGCAATTGCTGAGGATACGGGTCGTTAAATTGGAGGATTTTCTCCGGCAGGCTGTGTGCAGATACAATCAGACAAGCTGCTTCGCGCTCATCTAACGGCATTTTATCGTAGACTTCCTTTACCTTCTTGACCCAATAATCTATGAACTTCGGTTCCTTGTACCAGCTTTCAATCGATGTAATATCAGGACCGCCCAATTCGGCAGCCTTCTCTTGTGCCCGTCCGTTATAGGACTTGACACTGAAGGTGGAAAAGTGCGGAGCCAACACGATTGATACAGCCTGTTCAATACCGTCTTCATGCATTCTCTGTACAGCATCTTCAATGAAAGGCTCGATATGCTTTAATCCGATGTAAGCCTTGAATTCTACACTGTCCTGGATTTCATTCAACCGGTTTGCAAGTCCGTATGCCTGATCTTCGGTGATTTTTGCAAGCGGTGAAATTCCCCCGATCGCTTCGTATCTGTTCCTTAAATCTTCCAATGCTTCAGGGGAAGGCCGTCTTCCGTGCCTTATGTGAGTATAGTACCGTTCAATATCATTTTCATGATATGGAGTCCCGTATGCCATAACGAGCAATCCCATTTTCTTTTTCGGCATCTGTTCGCGCTCCTTTTGAAAAAATTACTGCTTTAATTTCTCTGCACTGTATTCATGTACAAACGCAGTCAGTTTCTTGAGTGTATCCGGATTGACATCTGGGAAAACCCCGTGGCCCAAATTGAAAATATAGCCAGGCTTTTGGATTCCCTCGTCAATGATTTCCTTCGCTTTCCTTTCAATGACATCCCATGAAGAAATGAGTACAGCCGGATCCAGGTTTCCCTGTACCGCTTTTGTGATGCCCATTTTTCGGGCATCTGCAATCGGCAATCTCCAATCAAGTCCGACTACGTCAAGCGGCAAATCATTCCATTCAAGCGCTAGATGGCTTGCTCCCACTCCATGCATGATAAGTGGGACATTCTCATTTTTCAATTCAGTGAATATCTTTTCCATAACAGGCTTGATATACGCACAATAATCTGCACGGCTCAGTGCACCCACCCATGAATCGAACAACTGAACTGCACTTGCACCAGCATTGATTTGGGCTTTTAAATAAGCAACCGTCATATCGGCAAGCTTGTCCATCAGGAGGGCCCAGGCCTTCGGCTCAGAATACATGAATGCTTTTGTTTTATGGTAATTTTTGGAGGGGCCACCCTCAACCATGTATGACGCCAATGTAAATGGCGCTCCTCCAAAACCGATCAATGGGACTGTCAATTGCTCTTCAGTTAAAATCTTGATTGTCTCCAGAACATAATCAATATCCTTTTCGGGATGCAGTTCACCGAGTTTGTCCACGTCACTCACCGTACGGACGGGATTATCAATAACAGGTCCGACTCCACCCACGATCTCCACATTGACGCCTAGCGCAGGAAGCGGGGTCATGATATCTTTGTATAAAATCGCTGCGTCCACATTATAATTCTCCACCGGGAGCCTTGTGACATATGCACAAAGTTCCGGCTGATGAGTGATTTCGAACAAAGAGTACTTTTCTTTCAGTTTTCGATATTCGGGTTGCGACCGTCCAGCCTGGCGCATATACCAGACAGGTACATGGTCCGTCTTCTCTCCTTTTGCAGCCCGTAAAAATGTATCATTTGTAATTTTACCCATGAACAAGGAAGCCACCTTTCAGGTTTCGTATATAAAAAATATATATTGTTATTCCACACTCATAATAGAACATGTGATTGACTCATGCCTACTATAGTACTTTTCCATTCCAAAGTATAGGCGGGATGCGGGGTTGTCATAAATTTGTGCTTTTTTCACAGCTTCTGTGCTTGTTTTGCCCGCCACGGTTTTGGGTAGAATCATGTAATGAGTATTAAGTATAAAAGGGGTGACTAGATTGTACACATACATTACAACAGGAACATATTATTTCTTGAAAAAACTTGAGGAACAGCATCCGGACGAATGTATGCTTTTAATGCAAAATGCAGAAACAGCCTTATTATGGCATGAAACAAAAGGAGCAACGGTTTTTCAATCACCCAGAAAATATGAGGTTATCCATTCTTCAGGACAACTTGAGAAGAAAGGGTTCATTGCTTGTAATCATGTCCCTGTACGCGAAGAAGGCCGTCCGGTTTTTGAATTCAAGTTTACCGAAAGGATGAAAAAGGTCGAATCATTTCCTGGGTTCACCGCTTTTCGATTACTTCGTCCCCTCTCTAATGATACGTATATCGTCATGACGATGTGGAGGGATGAAGAAGCTTACAAAGATTGGAAGCAGTCCTCGTCATTTGTTGAATCCCATTCAAAGGCATTACAATCCGCTGAAAGCACAAGTGTATTTTCCGGACCTTCCTATGTATCTGTCTTTGTGTTGGAAGATAAAAAAGAAGAGGATGCAGATTAAGCCTTATATTGATGACACACCCTTCCCCGGTTTTCATATGATGCAGTATGGGAATTTGGGCTTTTGTCCCTACTGATATTTGAAGCTGGCGGGAGGAATGAATATGGAAATAGAATTGACGGCCTTGCACTGGATTTACCTTCTGTTCATTGGTCTTGCAATCTTGTTGATGATTTTAAGACGCGACATCACAATTGTTTGCATAACAGGTGTTTTTCTGCTCGCGTTTACTTCCACAGGATCATTAGCCGCATCCATCAGCGGGATTTTTTCAAGCTTCATGTACGCCATTTCCGAGCTTTTGTCAATCATCCTCGTCATTTCAATTATTTCATCCATGAGTAAAGTATTGATGGCGACTGGAATTAACGACTTGATGATATCTCCTTTTGCAAGGATCATTAAAACGCCGACGCTCGCCTTTTGGACGATCGGAATCGTCATGATGATTATTTCCTGGTTTTTCTGGCCTTCGCCTGCTGTTGCCTTAATGGGAGCTGTACTGCTTCCAGTAGCCCTCCGCGTCGGCCTGCCGGCCCTTGGAGCAGCGATTGCCATGAATCTCTTCGGACACGGTATAGCTTTATCAGGAGACTTCATCATTCAAGCCGCCCCCAAACTGTCCGGCGATGCCGCCGGAATCGGTGCTTCGGATGTCATTACAGCAAGCATCCCTCTTATGATCATTATGGGAATTGTAACAACAGTCACCGCATTTATCCTCTTAAAAAGAGATCTGAAGAAAGGTAAGCTTGACTCCGCAAAAGGATTTGAATCTGAAGAAGTCGTGAAGGAAAACGAAAAAAGTGAATTATCCCTTCCTGTTAAACGAGTCTTCGCAGTTATCATTCCTCTTTTATTTGCAGCTAATATTGTCATGATGTTCACTTTAAAGCTGCAAGGTGGAGAAGCTACAGCCTTGATTGGCGGTACATCCATACTAATACTAATATTTACATCTATTGCTGCGCATAAACAGCAGGCATTGGAAAAAACAACGAAATTTCTCATAGAAGGTCTGCAATTCGGATTTCGGGTATTCGGTCCGGTCATTCCAATTGCCGCTTTTTTCTATCTGGGCGGAGGGGGATTCGAAACGATAATCGGCAGCCCATTACCTGAAGGTTCGGAGGGGATTATCAACGACCTTGGAACAGCCCTTGCCGCTGTCGTCCCGGTCACCAAATCATTAGGAGCTTTTACAATCACAGCCGTTGGAGTCATTACAGGATTGGATGGATCGGGTTTTTCCGGGCTCCCGCTAACGGGCTCCATTGCAGCATTATTTGGCAAAGCCATCGGTTCGGGTACGGCATCCTTAACAGCGTTGGGACAGATCACAACGATCTGGGTAGGCGGTGGAACCCTCGTTCCGTGGGCACTCATACCGGCGGCAGCCATCTGTAATGTCGATCCTTTTGAACTGGCAAGGCGGAACCTCATCCCCGTCATCGTCGGATTACTCGCCACAACGATTGCTGCTTTATTTTTTATATAGCAAGGTTATCGGGAAATGCGATTATCGACCGCATTTCCTTATTTTTGATGATAGATTGGGCATCATTAGAAATTGTTTGATCAATAGCGTTATTCGTTAGCGATCTGACGGAAATTTGAATGCTCAGATAAGAAAATAGGATCCGGGTTTTCGAAATTCTGCATGTGCAATCAATTGACCTTGTTACATCCAATAATAAAGATAACAGGAAGCCCCCTATGCTATAATTACTTTAAACAAAAAATAGGCGGTGATCTTCAATGAAGCAGGCTCTATTTAATAAATTGGAAGAATATTACGATGAAATGGTACAAATTAGGCGCCATTTGCATCAATATCCCGAATTATCATTCAAGGAAATAAAGACCGCGGGTTATATTGCCGATTTTTATAAAAGACTTGGGGTTGATGTGAAAACTGGTGTTGGGGGCAACGGTGTTGTTGCAAGGATCAAAGGCGGAAAGCCGGGTAAAACGGTTGCTTTGCGCGCTGACTTTGACGCTCTTCCGATTCAGGAAGAAACTGGCCTCCCGTTCAGCTCAAAAGTACCGGGTGTCATGCATGCATGTGGCCATGACGGCCATACTGCAACATTATTGATCATTGGTAAGGTACTCCATGAAATCAGGGAAGAGCTTTCAGGTGAATATGTATTGATTCATCAGCATGCCGAGGAGCTTGCGCCGGGCGGAGCCATCTCCATGATCAAGGATGGCTGCCTCGATGGTGTTGATGCCATTTTTGGGACTCATTTGTGGGCGGAGATCCCGCATGGAACTATCAGTTATCGGACAGGCCCATTTATGGCGGCTGCGGATCGGTTTGAAATTGTCATTAAAGGGCGCGGAGGCCATGGGGCAATGCCTCATAAGACAAAGGATGCAGTTGCAATCGGTTCCCAGCTTGTCATGAACTTGCAGCAGATAGTTAGCCGGAGGGTAAACCCTGTCGAACCAGCAGTTGTTACCGTTAGTTCGTTTATTGCAGAAAATGCCTTTAATGTCATTGCCGATACAGCAAAACTCCAAGGAACTGTCAGGACTTTCAGTGAAGATGTCCGTGATTTGATCGAGCAAGAAATTGAAGCGGTTGTAAAAGGCACATGTCTCGCCAATGGAGACTGCGGATATGATTTCAACTATCACCGCGGTTATCCTGCAGTAGTCAATCATAAAAATGAGACAAAATTTTTGGCAGGTCTGGCAGCTGAGGTTCCGGGCGTCACCAACGTGGAAGAATTGGAACAACAAATGGGCGGAGAAGATTTCGCTTATTATTTACAATATGTAAAAGGCACTTTCTTTTTTACCGGTGCTCAGCCGGATGATGCCGAAACTCCGTATCCGCATCATCATCCGAAATTTGACATCAACGAGAAATCGATGCATGTGGCAGCCAAAACTTTGACGTTGGCAGCTGTTGAATATCAAAAACAGGACCTTCCGCAAGATGAATCTGTTGCAATTTTGTAAGGCTTAAGAGTATGTGGAGTGAAGGATGTTCCACAACCATCTCAGTTATCTGACTTGACCCATGCCGATATTTTCTGATGCAAGTCATACACATTCGAGCAGAAAAATCTGACTAATTTTTTCATTTAAAAAGCACCTGTGACTATGATCAGGTGCTTTTAAAATTGTTCCATTTTCTTTATTCTTCCAGGGGCATATTGCTTGCCGAAAATAAAAGCAAACAAAAGGCTTGCTAATAAAATCAATGCCGCGTTGACAAGGTTTCCGCCCAATGCGGCGGCCAACCCGAATAACACTCCCTGACTTACCAGTACCTGTATTAGTAAACGAAAAAAATTCAACTTTTTATAGATGGGCGGTACAGGATACAGATGCACCCAAACCTTCGTATCATGACGCCTAAAGATGGGGAGCAGCTGAAAGCCCGTCAAATATAAAAAGAGAAGAGCAACGCCGACCGCCATGTATAAGTTTTCGATAAAAAATACAATAACGGACGCAATTAAGGTTAGACGCACAATCAACCCCGAATATTCGCTTGTCCTCACAATTGTCCTTGAAAATAAATAGCGGAAAATGTTTTTTTCCTCAAAGGGGATGAAACGAAATATTGGATCCATCCAAGCTCTTCTCCATACTTTACTTTTTAAATGGGGGACATCAGTGAACATGTTTGCCATCCTATAGAACAGCTGCATCCTTCTCTGTTCTTTTTCAATCAATAACTCCCATTTCAGCATTTTGTTTTTTACAGAAGCTCTCATATATAGGGTAAATGCCGCAATGATTAAAAGAACAGCCAATATGAACAGCCATGAAGCATTTGCAACGATAAGGTAAAGGGCCGCTGCATTCAGGATGAAACGGATGATTGGATCCGCAGTTAGAGTCCCCTGCTCAATCGTTTTCATCGTATCCCAATACAGTTTTAAGTTCCAATATTTCAGCAATAGCAACACAGCGAATAAATATAGGAAAGAAACAAAACCTGCACCCGTTGATTTAAAGTGCAAGGGCATCAGTGCTCCAAGCACGAGGAGAAGAATATACGCCTGGATGATAAAGCTGAGCCTCATTCCTTTCCTGAAATATCCTTCCAGCTCTTTCTCCAATGGCAATAGGTAGACCATATCGGCTTCCTTTAACAGTGTTATAATTGGGCTGATGGTTAGAAAGAAAGCCAGAACAAGCGACATGACCAAACTGGACGGGAAATCCGGGGAAAGATTCTTCACCCATTGAGAATAATAATATATGGCTGCACCGCCCCCGAAAATCAACACAAATTTCATATGGTCATTAAACATATATTTGAAGTAGCGGCGCATTTCTTTTATAAATTCCTGGAACCTTTCAGGCCATAGATCATTTATTTGTTTCATTGGGCTCTTCCTTTGTCAATTGTATATAGATGTCATTTAAGGTTGCACCACGCATTTCAAATTGTTCCTGCAATTGTTCCAGCGTCCCTTTAGCCCGTACCCTGCCGTCATGTAAAATGACAAACCCGTCACAAAATTGTTCAGCTGTCGACAGGATATGTGTGGACATGAGGATGCCTGCCCCTTTTCCTTTCATCTTTTCCATTAACTCAAGCAGCGACTGAATCCCGAGCGGGTCCAATCCTACAAACGGTTCATCGATGATATAAAGTGACGGTTCGATGAGAAATGCGGACATGATCATCACTTTTTGTTTCATGCCTTTAGAAAAATGGGCAGGGAACCATTTTAGCTTGTTGTCAAGACGGAACTCCTTGAGCAGGGGTTCAACTCTCGCTTCATACGTATCCTGCGGCAGCCCATACGCCATTGCTGTCAATTGCAGATGTTCCTCAAGTGTCAATTCATCGTATAACACCGGGGTTTCGGGAACGAAGGAAAATTGCTTCCGATATTTGACGAGGTCGTCTTCCAACCGCGACCCATTTATCGTGACGATCCCTGAACGCGGTTCCATCAAACCGATAATATGTTTAATTGTTGTGCTCTTTCCGGCTCCATTCAAACCAATTAGGCCAATCAGCTGGCCTTTTTCCATAGAAAAGGATATATCTTTCAAAACCGGCCTTTTCGTGTAGCCACCAGTCAGATTTTTAATTTCTAATAAAGACATCATCATTCGTCCTCTCATTTAACTTATTTCATTGTAACAAAAATATATCTTGCAAGCACTAACAGCTGGTGAATTTTACCTCTTATAGAGCATTCCAAAATGCACAATATATATTTGAAGGGAGCGGGATTAAGCGAAGCTGGGGTGGTTGTCGTAGACACTAATCTGCAGTAGACGCGGAAAGTCATATCAATTTTCATGAACGGTAATCTGTACCTTCATAAGGGGATGATTGCGTTGGGCATGATAAAGATTGATCGATCGCTTCTTTAATCGAACCGATGGGTTAGATGAAGAACACTTTCCAAAATGAACCGCAATCCTTCAATGTGCAGAGCTTAACAGCTCTGCACATTTTGCGTTCAGCCCGATTTATAGGATGTCCAAGTGCAACAGAGCAAAAGAAGTCGCTTTTCAAGCTTATTGAAATGTCATTAACTCAAATATTAAACTACTCCTGTTGGAGGTAAAATACATTTCTTCAGCACTTGTCTAGTTTTACCTGATAAACAGGCACTTACAAATCTATACACCATAGCGTCTGCACTTTTGTTGTCTCCTCCCCTATGATAAAATGGGTTATCATATACATTAATGAGGTGGAGTGGAATGAGCAACTGTATTTTTTGTAAAATTGTAAGCGGCGAGCTTCCGTCAGCAAAAGTATTTGAAAACGAAGATATCCTGGCTTTTCTGGATATCAGCCAAATTACAAAGGGACATACACTTGTTATTCCGAAAGTACATAAGAAAGATATATTTGAAATGGACGAAACAACAGCCGGAAAGCTATTTTCCGTTGTTCCCAGAATTGCGGAAGCCATCAAGAAAGAATTTGGCGCCAAAGGCATGAATCTCCTGAATAACAATGGCTCATTTGCCGGCCAGGAGGTTTTCCATTATCATATGCACCTGATTCCGAGATACGATGAGAAAGACGGTTTTTCAAAACGTTTTGTCAGCCATCAATCCGAATACTCACCTGATGATTTGCAAATGATGGCTGCGGCTATAAACAGCCAGTTGCAATAAAACACTCATTACGTTCTATCTCCTTTCACAACTAAAAAAGGCTTCATTTTCAGAAAATAGTATGCTACAATACTGTTAATCTTTCGCTGGCAGCAACAGAGCATGTCAGGATTGAAATGATGAGTTTAGTTGAGAAGAGGAGAGTTTACAAATGAATACAAGAACGCTTGTTATTTTATCGTTATTTGTGGCAATCGGTGCTGCACTTCACTTTATCATGCCCGGCATTTATATGGGGATGAAACCTGATACGATGCTGGCTATGATGTTTTTGGGAATTGCACTTTTCCCGGATAAGAAAAACGTACTGCTGCTCGGGCTGGTCACTGGGGTGCTTGCAGGTCTCACTTCAACTTTCCCCGGAGGCCTTATTCCAAACTTAATCGACAAGCCGATTACAGCTTTTGTTTTCTTCGGGCTTTATCTGTTAATTTCAAAAAACATGTCCAATCTGATCGGGGTCTCAATCCTAACTGCTATCGGTACCATTGTTTCAGGCACAGTTTTCCTTTCATCGGCTTTGCTTATTGTCGGTGGGTTGCCCGCACCGTTTGCAGCATTATTCGCAACAGTAGTCATCCCTGCTACTATCATGAATGCAATCGCGATGTTTATTCTTTTCCCGATTGTAAAGACGATTTTGCAAAGGACGAAACTGATGCAGCAAGCTTCATAAAAATCAATAAGAACCCCGCCTTTGGTGAGGGTTCTTATTTTACTTGGAAAATAGCGCTACTAAAAGACCGATGGTGAAAAGTATCCCGCCAATGCCTCCTAGGGAAGCTGCACGGGCCTTCAATACTTTTTTTGGAGGATAAATGCCAGGCCGTTGGTATAAAATGACATTATAGAGCATTCCAGTGAGCATCAGTGTACCGAAGATGAGGAAAACAATCATGATGACATTCAAATCGTCACCTCAAAGCTCTTTCAAATTTACTCCGTTGTTAAACAACAACATTTACTTATATCTTATGCAAAAATAGTGTGCACATGAACAAGTTCGGGTAAAGTGATAAGCAGGAGATATCAATTTTTTATCAAAATAAGAACAGGGTGAGGAAAATGAACAAAAAAATGTTAACTTGCGGAATATTCGTTGGAGGAGCCATCGGTGCAGCCGCAGCCCTTCTTTACGCTCCTCTATCCGGTAAAGAGCTGCGAAAGCAAATGAGAGAATCGAAAGATGAATGGGTCAAAATTGCCAATGAGTTTAAAACAAATGCAACAGAACTGAAAGAATCCGTAACAAAGCTTTCCCAAGATGGTAAAGAGATCATCAAAGAACTTGCAACTGATGTGAAAACAGCTGTGGAAGAATGGCAGCATGAAATCGAACCTACGAAGGAAGCCATGCAGAGTGAAATAAAAAATATCCAAAAGACGATTGCCGAACTGGAAAACAAGCTCCAAGAAGGAAAAGAAACGATACGACCTTCCTAATCGTCTCCGAGGGCAAGAGATCGGCACCACCTCTCTTGCCTTATCTCTTTGTTCATAGTTCATTCTAAATTTTTTAAATTTTTTTCAGATTGCATTTTTATTATTTTTTTTGCATAATAATAGAAACACCTTTAAAGTGAGGGAATAAAAAATGGGAAGTAAACACGTTTCCGTCAAAGAAGCAATGATATTTAGCCAGCGCATGGCCCAATTGAGCAAAGCATTATGGAAAGCCATTGAAAAAGATTGGCAAAACTGGATTAAGCCGTATAATTTGAATATCAATGAACATCATATTTTATGGATCGCCTATCATTTAAAAGGAGCTTCCATCTCGGATATTGCAAAATTTGGTGTCATGCACGTTTCCACTGCTTTTAATTTTTCTAAAAAGCTTGCAGAGCGTGGATATCTTCAATTTTCGAAAAAAGAAAATGATAAACGGAATACGTATGTGAAGCTTACAGCCCGTGGAGAAGATCTTCTACTTGAATTGATCGATTGTTATGATCCCGATGCAGACTCTGTTTTTACAGGAGCTTCGCCTCTAAAGGATTTATATGGAAAGCTCCCTGAAGCAATGGAGATGATGGCGATTGTGAGGCAAATATATGGTGATGATTTTATGGAGATTTTCGAAAAATCTTTCAATAACCTTGAATCCGATTTTTTGGAAGAAGGCAGAAGGTTGGAAAAGGCTGAAATCAACAGTGCTGTATAAGGGAAGTCATTTGATATTCAGCCATAATATTTTCATCAGTTCAGGATAAATATTTTGTTTTAAACATGCCCGAATCGTTTCTTCAGGCTGCAGTTTTCCATTTAATCTAGAAGTAAATTGTTTAAAAAGCGGAAAATGAAACACAAATTTTTCCGCTTTCTGTTTTTCCATCTCTGCGGACAATTCTTCACAAAGCTGGTAAAATTCCTTCACTTCTCTTTCTGCCAGCCTTCTCTTAATAATCAACAGATCAAAATCCTTATTTATCGGCTGGATCATGTCCAACAGCAATTTTTGGTGATATTCAAGCCGTTCGATCCGCTCTTTTAATTCGTCCATTCGTTCACCTCCATGCTTTTGTCATCAAAGTCACCATAAAATTGTAACAAGGGAATGAAAAAAAAAGCAAAAATCATATTGCAATTCCCTTCTATCCATCGTACATTATGAGTGAATGAAAACATAAGCGAAGTTGGGAGGGCTGTTGACATGCATTGTTGGAAAGCGTACAACGTGGACCGCAAACATCATTTTTTCCGGCGTTTTTTTATTTCCGCCATGATTTCAGTATCCGTTTTTATCATATCCTATGTAACAATGCAGGCAATTGAGGCCCGGGAATTCAATGATGAATTTTTTCTGGTATTTTTATGTAGCTTCATTATACTATATCCAGTTCATAAATTTTTTCATATTGTACCGATCATATCTTATTATAAACACATGAAATGGGAAATCGAACGGTATTTTCGTATTTTGCCAGTCATAGATTTGAAAGTAGAGCATCCGATTCCAAAGGCCAGATTCGGTTTAGCGCTCATATTGCCTTTTATGGCGCTGAATGTCTTGCTTCTTATTTTACTTTTTTTATATCCGCAATTCGGGCATTACATTACGATTCTGCTTGCATACCATAACGGGATATCGGCGTTTGACCTTTTATATTTCAAAACATTGTTCCTTTCTCCCAAAAATGCTCTGGTAGAAGAGAACGACGAAGGCTACGAAATATTGGTGGATAACGATCCACAGTAAAGATGCTTCCATGAAAAATTCCTGAAAACTTATGGAAGCATCGTTTTTTATGCTGTCTTTTTTTTGTGAAATTTGCTATCGTATGTTTATGAGATAGTTGGGGGGAGATTTGGATTGCCGGCGTTGTTTATCATTTTTGCCATTTTCATTTTATATATTTTTAATAACTTGACATATTCCCTCTGTGTTCAACGGGAAATACCTGAGGAGCGGCACCCAAAAATATTTCGCACCATCAATATATTGATTACGATTCTGCTATTCTCATCTTATATTGAAATATTGTACACATAAGAATAGCTAAGGCTAGGTGTTTAGTGGTCCCCTAAAATCATTTATACGGTACCAGGACTGCCTGTACACACAGTCATAAAAACAAGGACGGCATCTGCGCGGATACCGTCCTTTTTCCTGCATTTTAATAGCTGATAATTCTATTTTAGTAAAACCAGGATGCTCCGACGATGATTAGCAAGATGAACAAAACTACGATCAACGCAAACCCTGCTCCGTATCCAGCGCCTCCGCTCACTTATACGCACCTCCTAACACTTCTGTCACCCTTTATACTATTCATTCATTTTTTTTATGCTTAAGATATACGCCCAGTTTTCAAAAGTTTTTTACCAGACGAAAGCTGCCCCAACAATGATCAACAAGATAAACAGTACTACGATGAGCGCAAAGCCTCCGCCATAGCCAAAGCCTCCCATATTGATGACCTCCTTTTCTGTTTCGCTATAGCATATGAAGCAGGCGGGCACTTTGTCTGAATCAAACGCCCAATTTCTTAGATTTTCGGGAAATTGTTTTTTTCTTCACCTATCTGTGATATAGTATGATTTGTGGAATTTCAATAAACGTAGATATAAAAAACAGGGAGTTGGCTTACATGAAAAAATGGATATTTTCCCTTTCCTTAGCTGCAGGGATTGTCGGTCTTGCAGGTTGCGGCGGACAAAGCGGCGATACAGTTGCCAAAACAAAAGCCGGAAATGTCACAAAAGATGAATTATATGATGCAATGAAAGATAAACACGGAGAGCAAGCCCTTCAACAAATTGTTTTCGAGAAAGTACTATCCAAAGAATACAAAGTGTCTGATAAAGAAGTTGACAAAAAAATGGACGAGCTTAAGGAACAGCTCGGACCCCAATTCCAAATGGCCCTTATGCAAAGCGGGTTCAAAGACGAAGATGATTTTCGCGAGTCCCTAAAAGTCAACCTTCTTCAAGAAAAAGCTGCAGCAAAAGATATAAAAGTTTCTGAAAAAGAAGTGAAAGAGTATTATGAGAACAAACAAAAGGATATAACGGCCCGTCACATTCTTGTTGATGATGAAAAAACAGCAAAAGAAGTGAAGGACAAACTTGATAAAGGTGAGGATTTTGCAAAGCTTGCCAAAAAATACTCTGTTGATACAGCTGCGAATGAACAAGGCGGAGATCTTGGAACAATTTCTATCGACGATCCTCAAATGGACGAAACATTCAAAAAAGCTGCTTTCAAATTGAAAAAAGATGAAATCAGTGATCCTGTTGAAACCCAGTTCGGTTGGCATGTCATCCAGGTAACGGAAATCAAAGAGAAGAAAGATAAAAAACCTTTTGATAAAGTTAAAGACGAGTATGAGTATGAATTGAAAGTGTCCAAGCTGGACCCTGATATGATGCAGGAATCTTTAAAGAAAGAACTTGAAAAAGCGGATATTAAAGTGGAGGATAAAGACCTAAAAGACACTTTTGATCCGATTTTAAATGAGCAGAAAGAAGATGGAGATGCTCCTGCCGATGAAGGAAAGGATAAAGAATAAGAAACGAAAAACCGGGCGAATCTGCCCGGTTTTTTTATCGTATAGATGCTAACGAAATGATGGGTATCAGCCATTTTGGCTATAAAGCCGCGGCTCCTTGGAAAATCACCTTGTTTGCCAGTGCTACTTCAACGCCTTAGACGGTTTGTCTTAACTTCCGGTTTCCCTTATCTGCTTTCTCCTCTCCTTTTCTTCCTCCATCCTCTCAATATAGACTTCTCCCTCCTTTTCAATCCATTCCTTTTCAAACTCACGGTCTTCACGTGCAGTTTTGATAGCCATGAACGCACTGACGAATACTCCTGCAATGACGAAATACAACCAAATCGGCAAGGCCATTTTCTTTTCTCCTTTCATTGGCTAGTCCATATATTGTAATAATATGAGAGAACGCCAAAAAAATGCCTCTGAAGACAGAGGCATTAAGAATGGAATGTTGGTTTATAAAATGAGCGGTTATCAAGCGGAAAGATCTTTTCGGAAAACTCACCCGGTTTAACGTGTTTCAATGCACGATCCAGCATATTCATTTTTGCATCCATATTGTCGATCAAGAACAGGATTTCAGCTTCTTTGATCATTGGCTGCTTCGGGCTCCCCCACTCCAGTTTTCCATGATGGCTTAAAACTAGATGCTGCAGGACGACCACTTCTTCTCCCTCGATTCCCAACTCTTCGGCAGCTTTTCCAATCTCATTGACAATGATCGTTATATGACCAAGTAAGTTTCCTTCAATCGTATAAGCGGCTGCTACAGGACCCGACAATTCAATAACTTTGCCTAGGTCATGAAGAATGATGCCGGCAAACAGCAAATCACGGTCAAGGGAAGGGTACAGTTCAGCCACAGATTTAGCTAAATCCAACATCGATACTACGTGATAGCCAAGACCCGATACAAACTCATGGTGATTTTTTGTTGCTGCAGGATATTCAAGGAACGGCTCATGATATTTGCGAAGCAAATGCCTTGTAATCCGTTGAATATTCGGGTTCTTCATTTCAAATATATATTGTGTCACTTTACTAGAAATCTCATCTTTGGATATAGGAGCTTTTTCCAGCAAATCTCCGACACTAATGTTGTCCTGAGGATTAGAACGCCTGATTTTTTTTATCTTCAACTGCATTCTTCCCCTATAATTGTGGACTTCTCCGGCAACACGGACAATCGTCCCCTGCTGATAAGCTTTCACTTCACTATCAGAAGCATCCCAAAGCTTCGCTTCAATATCTCCAGAACGATCTTGTAAAATAAGAGTCAGAAATGGTTTTCCGTTGCTTGCCACTCCCCTGAAAGCACTTTTTACAAGGAGAAATAAGTCCACCTGCTCCCCTACTTCGTGTTCCATCAATTCTTTTAACATCCAAACGCCTGCCTCCCTTTGTTCTCCTAAAAAAATTATAACATAATCCCCGTTATCCGCTTAGATTTGTCTGAGGCAGCCTCTGCTGAAGCTGGATGACCCGGTCTTCAGAAAACTGCCGTGCAATATGCGGATGGCATGTAAAGAGTAAAACCTGTGTATCAGGGCTAATTGTTTGTATCAACTCAAGCATCCGGTTTGTCCTCTTTTCGTCAAAATTAACGAATCCGTCATCAATAATAACAGGAAAAGGGTATTCTTTCTTCAAAACATGAACAAGCCCAAGTCGAATGGCGATATATAGTTGCTCCCCAGTCCCTTTGCTCAATTCTTCAGGAGCAAACAAAATCCTGTCTTTTCTTTCAACTGCCAGATCACCATCCGCCTTGACATGAATCTGTTTATATTCATAATCAGTCAGAAATGAAAAATAGTCGGCAGCTTTACGGATAACCTGTGGAAAACGGCCTTCTTTGTATTTTTGCATTACCTTTTCGAGCAAGCATTCAGCAACTGCCAACTCAACCCAGTCCCGGGCTTCATCATTGAAAGATGAACGCATTTGCCGGAAGAGATGCAATTGTTCGGTATAGGTGCCTCCTTCTTCAAGAAAGGAAATTTTCTGTCTCAAAGATGCCAATCTATTCCTGTCCTCTTCCAAGAGTTGAGACTGCTTTTCGATGACTTCGTTCAAATGCTTGAATTCATTCTTTATTTCTTCCTCGCTTTTGAAGTGAACGGTTTCTTCTTCTCCCAACTGCACTTCCAGTAAACTTAAACGTTCCTTCAGTAAAGTTTTTTCTTCGAAAAGCTTGGCTTTTATTCGATAATCCTCTTCGTGTTCCACATTGGCAGCTTCAAAAAGCTCTTTCAGACTCGATTGGATTACAGACTTTTCGTTTTTAATCTGAATAATATCCACATTCAGTTCAGACAATTTTTTCCGGAGCTCTTTAAGGACAAACTTCTTCTCCCGTTCTTTTTTCAACGTCTCCTGCAAAAAAAATACAGCCTTGGAAGGCTCATGAACGGCCGCGTCAATGTTACTCAGAAATTGAAAGAGGTTATCGGACCATTCTTCCAGTTTTTTTTGGAGCTTCCTTTTTTGTGCCATTGCAACGCTTAACTGGCTACGGGTCTGCTGAAGATTTTTAAGCATAGAAAATGCATCCTCGATTTTCATGTGGGAAATATCTTCAGCCAGGCCGAGCTCGGCTTTAATTCCATTAAGCTTCCTTTCCTCGGCATCAACATTTTTACTCATTTTTCGAAACAGATTCTCGCTCTCTTCCAGTATCTGCTTTTGTTCCTCTAGCCGTGAATAATGCTGCTTCCATTTTTCACGGAGCTGAACCTGCTCTTTATACTGAAATGCGATATGGACATCACCGACTGCCGTTTTCAGTTGTTCTTTCAATTTTCTCAATCGGTCACGCTTTTCATCAAGGCTTTCCTTTATAAAGTCAATGCTGTTTCCTTCCACTTTTCTGACCTGTAAATAAGCGGCACATCCGATTGCCAATATGGGGGCCAAAGTCAGCGGCCATTGTTTATTTGTAAAGCTCCAAATCAGTACACCCGTAAAGATAAAAAGAAAGGAGAGTGAAATGATCTGAGCCTGCCTTCTCTTTTTGTGCAGTTTACTTTCTTCATGCTTCTTTCTTTTTTCAAGGTTCTCAATTTCCCTTTCAAGGTGCTTTTTTTCGTCTTCAAGGCCTGATGCTGACGCATGTCCGTCATAATGGCTTTTCCACTCTTTAAATGTACCTTCATTCACCAATTGCTTTTCTATTTCTTCACATTTGTTTTCCAGTCCAATTACCGATTTTCTATCTTCTTCAAGCCGATCTGCCAGATCCTTAAGCCGGCCTTCATACCTGATATACTGCTGAAGGGTTTCTTTTACCCTGGCTTTCATGTCCATTCCCAAATTCAAGCTTTCTATTTCCCCGGCTTTTTCGGCTGGATAATGAAGCTCGGTCAGGAAGGAATCATACTTTTTTCGGTCTTCGGCAATGGTATATTCCAGACTGGACAATTCTCTAATGCTTTGTTGCAATTCCGGCCAATCATGAACAAACTTTTCCGCTTTCTGCGGATCAAATCCCTTTAAAAGGGTATTCTCCTTCATTTCCTCTTCGGTGGACTGAATACGGTGCTGAACAGTCTTTAACGCAATGGACAGCTCCAGTAACCTGTCATTGTATTTTTCAAGCCTTATTAATCCATCGGCAGGAAATTCAACAGACTCCAGTTCAACAAGGCGCTTCTTGATTTGGTCTTTTTCCAATATGAGCGGCCATTTATTAAGCAGCTCATTTACACCATCAAGCGCCGCTTTTTTATGTTTGAGGAACTTTTTCGCTTTTTCCACTCTGCCGATGATCTCCCTCATTTCAGACTGAAATGATTCGTATAATGAGTTTTCATACTTTGCCTTTTTAACCTTCTGCTCCTGCAAGCGGAGGTTCCTTAAGAAATCATTAAGCAACGGCTTTCGGCCTCCAGGTTTAAAAAGCTCTTGGAGTTCCTTATGTAATTGCTGCTCAACCTGTAGAATGCCATCTGTTCCGATGGAGCCGGCGGCAATCAAATATTTTCCGATTTCCTCCTCTTTAAGGCGCTGAATCTCCTGTAGATCTTGAAGATCAAAGGAAAATATACTCCGGTACATTTTTTTATCCGTCCCGTTCAGCAGCTTGGAGAGAAATTCCTCCGCTTCTACAGGTCCATCTTTGAGCAGAACCATGACGTCACCTGCCGCCTTACCTTTTACCCGCTCAATGACCACCTCCCCAAACTTTTCCGTATCAAAAACGAGCTTACCGCCGTATGAAGAGTGGGTTTTAGGTTCGTACCTCAATTCGGATTGCTGAGAGGTGGGAAAGCCAAAAAGGATGCTGTGGATGAAAGACATGATTGTAGATTTTCCCGCTTCGTTTTCTCCATAGAACAACTGCAAGTCTGAGAGATCATCCACCTTGAAATCATTGAGCCTGCCATAGCCGTATATATGCAATTGTTTTAGTTTCAAGAGTTCTCCCCCACTTTCAGTCTTTTTCAGACAATCGGCCAAGCACCTGTTTCTTTGCGGAATGCAGCAATTCCTCTCTTTGCCGCTTGTCCAATACATCGAGATATCTGCTTGCATAAGTATGCTCATATAAATCAGATATCGCTTGATCAAAGGAATCTGAGTTCTCCAGTTCTTTGGCCGCCTCTTCAAGTACATTCAAAAAAGCATCATCAGAAATGAAGCTATGCTCGTTCACAAAAGTCTCTTCAAATTTTATTTGATACGGCCAGACAAACTCACTTCCAAGGAAAGACTCCTCCTGCAGCATTTCAATGAACTCTCCATTGTCAATTGTCTTTAATACTTTTTTGGAAAGATGCCGTGAATTGGATAGGATTATTTGGCAGAGGATGCTTTGCTTCCTATTCCCAAAAGATTCCAATGCTGCCGTACATGAAGTATAAAGATCTGTCATTCCTGCTTCTTTCCTAAAATCGATTCGAACCGTTTCCCAACATACATCAGCTGTCTCAATAAATTCCAGCTCCGTTTGGCCTTCCTTACTCATTTTGACAAAATAGCATCCTTTTTCTCCTTCTTCCTTCCTGTGCCGTCCCTGTGTATTACCCGGGTATACAATATAAGGGTCCACATGCAATATCCTGCGCTTGTGAATATGGCCAAGGGCCCAATAGTCCATATCTTTATAAAGAAGCTCACGGATGGTAAACGGTGCATATGGCTGATGGGCACCTGATTGGCCCTCTTCGCTTCCGTGAAGCATCGCAATGTGCAAATCCGCCCCCGGTACCTTTTCAAACTCCGCTATTTTTCTTGTCAATACATGCCGCTCAGGATAACTGAAACCGTATATGTGAACCGTCATACCATTTCTAGCTGAAAAAAAATACGGTTCGATATTTTCATTGAATATATGTACATTTTCCGGCATATCCAGCCTGACCCAGTCACCTGCCAGGTGATCGTGATTGCCATGCGTAATAAAAACAAATATGCCTTTTTCCCCAAGACGCTGCAGTTGTCTTCTCAGACGTGCCTGCGCCTTGATGCTGCGGTCCTCTCCATCAAACAAGTCGCCTGCGACCAAAACAAAATCGACATCCTTTTTAATGGCCGCATCCACAACTCGTTCAAATGCGGTAAATGTACTTTCCTGCAAGCGCCGGAACAGCTTTTCAGGCAATTGATTCAAACCAAGAAAAGGACTGTCCAAATGTAGGTCTGCCGTATGGATAAAGCGAATTTCGTCCAAAATCATCACCTCGAGCGAATGTACGTTCCTATCATTATACATGAAAATAGAAATAGCTTCCATATCTCTTTTCATTCCTCTTTTCGACTAATGAAGAATATGTAACAATAGATACAAAGGAGGCTGAAAAATGGGAATTTATAAACTTACGGCTTTCCAACCAACAGGGGAAAAACTTTTGGATGAAGGCTTTGAGGCTGTGGATGATAGGGAAGCGAAAGAAAAGGGAACATCAATTTTATCCGAGAAAGACTTGCTCAACAGAACACACCGCTGCACATCGCCTTTAGGGAAACTAATCCTTTTCCATCGTTGATGTAATGAAGGGAAGACTGCTTGAATAAAAGCAGTCTTCCCTTCATTTATTTAAAATTATTTTTTTCTATATTCATCATAAAGTGTTTTTCAGGCCCTTCCTCAATCAGATCCGTCCTTTTTAGGTTATTCAAGAACCCGAGGCGATACTGTTTCCTGAAATGCTCTTTAACCATATACGCCACGCCGTTCTCATTATTTGTCCTTGTGATCCAATCTGCGGCATCATGTACTTCTTTGGGCGCATTTCCCATGGCAACACCTAGTCCGGACCATTGCATGAGTGGGAGGTCATCCAAGCCCGCGCCAATTGAAACAACTTCATGCTTTTTAATGCCATATTGGCTACATACGAACTTTACCCCTTCCAACTTGGAGACCCCTGCCGGTACAATGACCATTTTCAAAGGTTCAATCGGAATACAGACGACCTCATCATACATTTCTTTAATCGCCATCATGGAATCGGCCATCTCTTTTTCATCAAAAAATACCACTTCGAAGTTAGGCGGAGAAACCGGCTGATCGAGCAGCTTCTCACTGATTGAGTCAACATACCGTTCCTGGTACACAAAGCGGTTGGCAGATTGGAAAACAACCCTTGTCATCATATTGGTTGGGAGTTTGACTTTATTACTGATTAAAAATTTTTCATTGACAAGCCTGATTTGGCATGGAAAGGATTCCAAAAACGCTGTAATTTCACTTGCCACTCGCTCATGGACTCTTTGAACATAGACAGGTTTGTTAATATCTTTTGCAATAAAAGCTCCTTGATGGGCAATGATGTAATCTTTCAGCTTCAATGATTTTGCTGTTCGTTTTGCTGCAGGAAAATTCCTGGTTGTTGCCAAGATTATGTGAATCCCTTTTTGAAGAGCGAACTCTATCGCTTCCCGGGTTTGCTTATGAATGCGGCCGTTGTCTTGCAGTAACGTTCCATCAATGTTCAAAACAAGCATTTTATAGGTCATGATGCTCCCCCTTTGCGCAATCTCTGCCTATTTTTATTTATACGAGACACGCCTTTTTTATAGAACTGAAAAAAGAGGACATTTGCTCTGACGAGCTTTTCAATGTTTCCCCTTCATCTAAAAGGGGAATCGCGTTTGACTACAATATTTTGGGAAATTGCCTGCTGCTTCAGGAGGTATCCGGCCGCTCTTCGTTACAATTGTTTTTCTCATCGCGTCCAGGAGGCACGCACCATTTTCATGCATACCGATAATATTCCTCCCCAAATAAATAAAGCTCCTCAAAGAGGAGCCTTTCTTAAGACATAGAGCTGTATAATTCATCCAACGGTTTCATGATAATTTTATTCAGTTCGGTAATAGTCATGCTCATTTGTTGTTCAGCTTCCATGAGTTTTGTCACTTTCTCATTTTGCTGGACTCTGTTGGCTATCTCCTGAGCCCTCATAACCTCTTCTTCGGATATGTCACGGCCCTCCATCTGCTTTTGCTGCAGCTGCATCTGGATATTGCGGAACTCGTCAAACATTCTGCTTGCTTCACTGTCATCGGTAACAGCTCTATACATCTCTTTCAAATGCTTGAATTCGCCACTGTTTCGCATCGCTTTTTCAAGGTCGTACGCATAATCATGCAGGTTTGTGTTCATTTAAATCCCTCCTTACCCAAGTGTAACATACTATGAAGTGACCATTACAATGATTCCTTGGATAATTCCGATCAAGCCCCCTAACAGCGCGCCCAAGTAAGTGATCATCACAAGCTCTTTTTTAGCAACGGATATGACTAATTCTTCCAAACGTTCAAGCGAAAGGGACTCAATTTCTTTACGAACAATATCCTCCACTTGAAAGCGTTCAAGGATTTCACCCGATTGTTTGGTCAGATATTCGCCTGCTCCTGCAAGCAGGCGGGGGACAGCCTTATCTAACAGTTTGATTCTATAGGGTTCAATCAAATCTTTAACAGGTTTTTGCAAATACCCTTCCAATGAAAAAAGATCCGAAGCCCCCTTCTTTAAAAACTGCAGGATCTTTTCCTCATTAGCATCGGAGTAAAATTCCCCTAGCGTTCTTTGTTCGAGCTTACGCGCCTCTTCATCCAACACGGATATAAGAAGATCTCTAGTACCTTCATTATGAAGGAATTTCATAATTTCGGGCTGCACTTTATCCGCCAGCTGATCTTCGCCAATAAACATTTGGACTAAATTCCAAAGCTTTCCCCTGTTCTTTAAAAAATTCTCAATCATGACCCTGATTTTTTCTTTCCCTTCCTCACTGGAAAAATAATCTGCACCTTTTTGAATGATGTGGTCGGCCATACCGGGAATTTTATTATAAATCGACTCTGTAAGCTGTCCAGGAAGAATATCACCAACCGACTTGTTCAAATACTTACTTTTAAGGGATTCATATTTTTTTTCAATCGTTTTTTGAATAACTGAATCCATTTTCTCCGCAGGACGGTCAATTCCTAACTGGTTCAGTATTTCTTCTGGTGTCAGACCTTTTTCCAGCCAGCTGTTCAATTTGGCATTGATCCATTCCTCTGTCTCTCTCTTGAATGTATCATCAGTCAGTTTTTTATAAATGCTTTCAGGTGTCACCAAATAGCCTACAACCAGTTTCCCGATTTGAGCGGCCAATTCTCCCTGTCTCTTCGGAATGAGTCCTGGTGTAAACGGCACACGCCATTTGCCAATATAGAGCGTACGGTGTGGTCTAAACAGCATACGAATTGCCAAAAAGTTGGTGAATCCTCCTATTGCAGCTCCGATAATAACCATGAAAGGTATGATTGTAAACCAGCTAGACATGTATGTATTCCACTCCTTTTAGAAAAACGTAAGCGCCAAAAATAGCTCGACAAGCTGAATCCGAGTCTCATTTATCAGCAAGTGGCTGACTTTTCAACCCATGAGAAGATTTTGCGACGAAGTATAACACAGTAAAAATGGCCAGGCAGCCTCTCTCCCTTGAGAATAGGCGCTGGGGCCACCTCATGCACCACGTTCTGTAACGCTAGTGGCATCTGTCAGAGCAGGAAAAACATAGAAAAATAGGGTGAATTTTTTCCTTACAACCGTTTTAGAACATGGACAACTGCTCTTTCATACGATATGGGGAATGCGCCCAGTTCTTTTGTTTGGCCTATTTACCATGCACGGTCTGAACTGATTATAAATAATAAGGGTGCACTAGGGCAAATATGGACACCTTTCGAAGGAGGCCTTTATTATGAGTGTTCGGTATAAATGCGAGTTTTTCGACAGTGATGACATCAAGTTGTATTATCCTAGGGAATTTCAGCCTAAAGGGGAGCATCAAATCATCTCGTTCGGGTCCAATGCTGCAGAAGCTGAATGTTGCCGACATCCAAATGGAAGAAATGTCATATCCATCAGTTCAAGCTTGGCTAAAATTCTGGGAATCCCTGAATTCGTTTCATCGCTTTGTCTCTTTGATGACGATGAGACGTTATATCTCGGCCCCCTTGTGGGCATTTTCACATCAGGTTTTACACCTTTTCAATTATTGCCAGTTGGAGAAAGGACCAAAAATTTCGCTAAGCAAATGTCCGTGCAGACATCCGTTGGGGCAGTCCCTTTTTTATTCGGTGAAAAACATATAGATTGGGAAAAAGGTGTGATCCTTGGTTTTTTCTATCACGAGCATAGCTGGAAGAAAAGGATTGTCCCCCTTCCAAATGTCGTATATGACCGGCTCCCAAACCGCTCGAGCGAAAGCCAACCCTCTTTCAAAAAAGTGAAAGAGAAAATGGAGAACGACTATTTGATCCCTTGGTATAATCCAGGTTTTTTTAATAAGTTGGAGCTTCATGAGAGATTATACAATGATCCTCGTGCCGAAAATTATTTACCCGAAACGCATCCTTTCAGGTCATTTTCAGATATTGAACCAATGGTTGCGACCTATGGACACGTATATTTGAAGCAAGCGGACGGCAGCAACGGAGATAAAATTCGGCAGGTTCTTTACGATTCGGAAAAAAATGATTACTATTGCCGTTTTTTCGATAATAAAAACCGACTATATAAA
Organism: Siminovitchia fordii DSM 16014 = CIP 108821; assembly: GCF_000374565.1. Classification (GTDB taxonomy): domain Bacteria; phylum Bacillota; class Bacilli; order Bacillales; family Bacillaceae_C; genus Siminovitchia; species Siminovitchia fordii. Next base: position 668,086 of record NZ_KB894685.1, read on the forward strand.
TATGACTCCATTGAAAGCCTGATCAATCATCTGTATAAAAGGAAAGAATCTGAGAAATTGATTATCCAGCAGGGCATCCGCCTGCAGCGAATCGATAAAAAGCCGATGGACTTTCGAGTCCATGTAAACAAAGATGAAAGTGGACATTGGAATGTCAGTGCGATAGCCGCTAAGATTGCCGGAGAAGGAAGCCCTACCACACATACCAGGTTTGGAGGGATTGTACGTTCCCTTGAAGAAGCTTTTACGGAAGAGGAAGAAAGGGAAACGTACCGTAATAAACTTCATAAGGCCGCATTGGATCTGGCTGCTGCCATTGAAGACAATATAGGCGGAATTGTTGCGGAAATCGGATTTGATCTTGGAATAGACCGTAATGGGAAGGTTTGGATGTTCGAGGCCAACTCAAAACCTGGCCGTCATATATTTTCCCATCCCGGCCTCAAAGAGTCCGATACACTGACTAACAAGCTCGCCCTTGCTTTCGCCATTCATTTGACAGAAAAAACAATACATTCTCCTCAGTTACTTTGGGAGGGATAAACTTAGCAAATTATCCAAAGGGTTGATAGAATGTTGCTAAGTAATACACAAAACGAAAGCAGCCTCAGGTAAGCCAAGTGGAACTTCGAATGTGGCAGTTCCTCTGCTCTTGCGCTTACGTCCTTAAGACAAATTGCAAGCGGTACGTCTGTACACTATCAGCGGGGGCAGGCTGCGACGTCCTGTCGTCTTCACCTCCAGTTGGACTTTCGCCGGAGCCGGACATTCCACATCTTGTACTAATAGAAAAACGAACCCTTTACTTTTTTAAAGAACGAGGTGATCCATTTGTTGCAGCACTTCCAATACCAACCATTATACAGAGATGAACGAATTCCCGGTTGGACATTTTCGTTTTACTTTTCCGGGATAAGGATGAACGGTATCTATCAACAGGATGGAAAAATTGAATGGACATCCGGAAAACCGGACAGAGAAATAGAGAATATCTTGGAAAAGCAGGTTCACGATTTAATGATTTTTCATGTTTACGATCTGAAACGTTAATTTTTACCAACTTTTTATATGCATGGCCAAACGTATCGGCAGCCCAAACTATCCTTAAGGAGGGCTGAAAACTTTGGAGAAAAAAAAGCTGAAAGATCAATTTCTGCCCGATTCGGATCATGAAGGCCGGGACAGATATTTCATGGATGTAGACAGAATGGAAAATGAGGGCTTGTCAGGAGGCTCTGTTTTTAAAAGAGAAGATTCAACAAACATAGAGCAATCCACTGATTTTTTTCCTGAAGACCCGCCACAAGGAAATATGTAAAGGAAAAGGGACTCGGTAGCGGGCCCCTTTTTTATATTAAGGTCCATAAAAAATTTTCAATTCCTGCTGCGTCCCACACACTTTACAGACAAACAAGTGGACACACTCCGGCTTTCGCGTACTCTTCGGATCCCCATCGACCAATTTATTCAAATCAATCTCCATATAAGGTGAATAATCATCATAAAAATCATATATTTTCCCTTGATCCTTCAAGGTTCCCATGCATATGTAACAAGCCCAATTCTCAACCGATATTCCGTTGCATAACCTGCAGTAATCCATACGCAATCCTCCTCTTACTCTTATCTTTTGTGAAATCAGAGAATACATGTATGACACTCAGCTGTAAAATAAGGTAAAAACTCCCTCTTCTCATCCTGTATATTTTCATCTTTAAATAACATACTAAAAACATAAATGATACAAACAGTGGGTTACACCTAAAGATGGTCACATGCATGTGAGTCGGTGCAAATCCGACTAACCCAGCCAATCTTATTACTACAATAAGGAGATGACAAAATGGCTAACAACAATTCAAACCAAATTTTAGTAGCTGGTGCCGAGCAGGCAATCGACCAAATGAAGCTTGAAATTGCACAGGAGTTTGGCGTGAATCTTGGTGCAGACACCACATCCCGTGCAAACGGATCTGTCGGTGGAGAAATTACCAAACGCCTGGTTTCAATGGCACAACAACAGCTTGGCGGATTCTCCCAACAATAACTAAATATAAACATGGCAAAAGGCCCCCGGATTTTCGGGGGCCTTTCAATTTATTTATTGCTCAGTGACATTAAACGGAGAATTTCGCTTTTCTTTATAAGTGGACCATTTTCTTCGGATCTATCCACTCGTCATATTGCTCTTCCGTCAAATAACCTGTTTTGATTGCCGCTTCTTTCAGTGTTGTTCCCTCTTTGAAAGCAAGTTTTGCGATCTCGGCTGCCTTTTCATATCCGATATGAGGGTTCAAAGCTGTAACCAGCATAAGGGAACGATTGACATTTTCCTCGATTACTTCAACGTTCGCTTCTAGACCTTTCATACATTTTTCATTGAATGAGATCATTGCATCAGCAAGCAGATGCACCGACTGAAGGAAATTATAGATAATAACAGGTTTATAGACGTTTAGTTCAAAGTTTCCTTGGCTTGCTGCAAAACCAATGGCCGCATCGTTACCGAATACTTGGACACCAACCATAGTAAGCGCCTCGCTCTGTGTTGGGTTCACTTTTCCCGGCATGATGGAGCTTCCCGGCTCATTGGCAGGAATTGTAATTTCTCCAATTCCACTACGTGGACCACTTGCAAGCCAACGTACATCATTTGCAATTTTTGTCAAATCAGCAGCAAGTCCCTTGAGTGCTCCGTGAACGAAAACAATTTCGTCATGACTTGTAAGTGCGTGGAACTTATTATCCGATGAATTAAAAGAGTAACCAGTTTGTCTGCTCAATTGTTCAGCCACTTTATCTCCAAATTCCGGTTCAGCATTGATGCCCGTGCCTACAGCCGTTCCACCAATAGCCAGATTAAGGAGATGCTCAGCACCTTGTTTAATCATTCTCTCACTTTTTTCTACCATTGCCCTCCAGCCACTGATTTCCTGGCCAAGCGTGAGCGGAGTGGCATCCTGCAAGTGTGTACGGCCAATTTTGATAATATTCATATTGGCTTTTTCTTTTTCAAGAAGAGTTTGATTCAACTGACCCAATGCAGGAATCAATTCATGGTAAATTGCGTGATATGCTGCAATATGCATTGCTGTCGGAAATGTATCGTTGGAGCTCTGTGACATATTGATATCGTCGTTCGGATGAACTTTCTCACCAGAGTTCTCTTTTAATAATTCATTGGCCCTTCGGGCAATAACTTCATTCACATTCATGTTGGACTGTGTGCCGCTTCCTGTCTGCCAAACGACAAGTGGAAAGTGTTCATCAAATTTGCCATCCAGCACTTCATCGCACGCTTGAACAATCGCTTCTTTCTTGGCATCAGATAATTTGCCAAGTCCATTATTTGTAATTGCGGCAGCTTTTTTCAATTGCGCAAAAGCCTTAATGACTTCCAAAGGCATTTTTTCATTTCCGATTTTAAAATTCTGCTTACTCCGCTGAGTTTGTGCGCCCCAGTATTTATCTGCAGGCACCTTAATTTCACCAATTGTATCCCGTTCAATCCGGAATTCCATTCTTACATGCCTCCTCTAAGTTTTAACCATACGTATTCTCTCATATATCGACAAAAATTTCATCTAACGTGTCATAATTCATAAAAAAATTTCCTATAGCTACTCATTTTGAAATCGCCTATACGTTTCCTTTAACTTTTCCTCAAATTTTTTCAAATTGCCTTTACCGTTTTCTAATTTATCTTTCCATTTTTTGGCTTCATCAATCATCTTATCATCAAAATTTTTAAGTTGTCCTTTAAGAGAATTCTCTTCTTTTTTACGTTCTTCTTCGAGCTCTTCATTGATGGATGTCGTTTCAAATTCATCTTTTTTAACATGCGGAAGTGTCTGTTCCATCATCGAACGGAAAATAGGTACAACGGTATCACTGCTTGACCCACTTAAATAATGGTTTCTATCGGTCAAGTCATACCCAAGCCAAACAGCTCCAACGAGATTCGGGGTGTACCCGACAAACCATTGATCTTTTGTCCCTTCCGTTATTTCAGGAAAGGGAAGCTGGGTTGAGCCGGTTTTTCCGGCGATATCGTAGCCTTCAACTTTTGCGTTCCGCCCCGTCCCAGTCTCTACCACATTAAGTAGAATGGATGTCATCTTTTCTGCTGTTTTACGGCTAGTAACCCGAGTGGTTTTCGGTTTGAATTCACCTTCTACATTCCCAGTGGGACCGACAATTTTTGTGATGATATGGCTTTTTGCCCTTTTACCATCATTTGCAAAAACAGAATAGGCTTCGGCCATTTGCTGAGGCGAATACCCTGTGGTCGTTCCGCCCAAAGCCAGGCTGAGATTTTCGTCTTTCTTTTGGATCGGCAGTCCGAATTTCTTTGCAGATGCGATACCCTTATCCAAACCAATTTCATTTAAAAGCCATACTGCTGGAACATTCAATGATTGCTCAACAGCAGTATATAATGGCACTTCACCTGCATATTGTCCGTTGAAGTTCTTTGGTGTATAGCCTGAAAATGTCATTCCTTCTTCGTCTTTTAAAGTTGATTGGGCCGTGTAGCCCTCTTCAAGTGCCGGGTTGTAAACGACAAGGGGCTTGATGGCCGAGCCAGGCTGTGCCTTCAGCTGTGTCGCCCTGTTATATGCGCGGAATGTATGCTCTCCCCTTCCGCCTATAAGCCCTCGTATTCCTCCTGTCTTTGGATCAAGCATGATCGCACCGCTTTGAGCAAGTGTTCCATCTGAACTTACAGGAAAAAGGGAGTTATTTTGATATACTTTCTCCAAACCTGCCTGAACATTTTGATCCATCTCAGTATATATTTTATACCCACGAGTCAATATTTCTTCCTGGGTCAACCCATAATGGTTAATAGCCTCGTTTAATACGGCATCCACATAATAAGGATATTTTCCTTTCAGCGGATCCGCGCCCTTGTCTTCAAGCACAATTCTTTCATTGACGGCTTCTTCATATTCGGGTTTGCTTATCATGTCATAATTCAGCATTTGTTTTAAGACGAGATTCCGGCGTTCGATTGACGCATCATAATTCTTATATGGATCGAGGGCGGTCGGCCGATTCACAATTCCTGCCAGCATTGCTGCCTCACTTAGTGTGATTTCACCTACATCCTTGCCAAAAAATTTTTTGGATGCGTTTTGAACTCCCCAACCACCGCTTCCGAAGTAAACCTGGTTTAAATACATTTCAAGAATTTCATCTTTAGTGAACTTCTTCTCTATTTCAATTGCCAGAAATACTTCCTCAAGTTTCCGTTTATATGTCCGCTCTGGAGATAAGAGGGCATTTTTGGTCAACTGCTGCGTCAGTGTACTACCTCCGGCCGTGATTCTTCCAGCGAACAGATTTTTAAAAAAAGCTCGGGAAATTCCGTAAAGATCGAAGCCTCTATGTTTATAGAAACGGTGATCTTCAATTGCTACTATTGCATTCTTCATATTCTCAGGAACTTCAGTGATTGGAACACCTTCCATCCTGTTGGCGGAAATCTTGCTTGCTTCATCTCCATCCTTATCATAAATCACAGTTGCCTGCGCCAAACCTTGTTTCAGAGATTCGACATTCGCAGCACTTGCCAAGTAGGCAAAATATGAAAGGCCGATCAAAATGATTAACGAGATGATCAGCAATAATATCTGATTCAGATGGGCTTTTTTCCAAAACCTCCAAATACTATCCTTTATTTTATATAACAGGTCCATACCTTTTCCTCGCTTTCAATTGCGCTGGCACCATACTCATTTGGAAACCAATTATAATATAATGTTTTTTTCGTCGAAAAGCTACAAGAAAAGTGGAAGGCGACGTTTAGCGACGTACAGACTGGACGAATCCTGACGAAATAAAGGAAAAAGAAAAGCGGAGAGTGCCTGCTTATCGGCGACAAGCATAAGATGAACGCAGAAGAAGGCGTAGGTTGCCTTCAACAGCGTTTGGCTTATGACCTCGAGCCGATGGCACTCGCAGCTGGACAACACGGCGATGCCGCAAGCGTGCCGATGTTGACTTATCGTAGGAAGGAGGAGGAAGTCTTGGCTAAAAATATCATACGTTGTCGTAGTTTGGTCCATAATTAACCATTTTTAACAACAAAAAAACAACCGGTTTATCCGATTGTTTGGGCTCAAATTAAAAGGATTGGTGGTCCAGCTCTTTTGCTTTCATCTTGGTCAACTCATCTTCCAAAGTTTTCATGTACATATACACTATTTGCCTTGTTTTATCATCTGCTCCAATAACTTCCAAATGCTTCATGCATTTGTTTATCACTGGATTCTTTGATCTGCTTTTTTCTTCTACATTTTTCATACTACCCACTCCTGTCTGCAAGATTTCACTTGCCAAAAATTTTAATGATGGAAAAATCGTCATTTTACACCAAATACAATGGGTAGATATCTACTAAATTATATTTATTATATATAGGAATTTTTAAAAAGTATATAGGTACATTTTATCAACTTTTCAGAAAAATAACCCGTTACCGTGAAATACAAATCTTTTTTAAAAACTATATAGTCCGTGTTATATATTTTTTGTATGATAAACTGACTTAAAAATTTGATGTAATTTGTTCCATTTAGTCATATCCTATAAAATGCGTCATATACCTATCTATAAAGCTTCTAAATAAAATGTATAAAATTAATTTTTAAAGAGTCTTTTTGCGCTTCAACTGCTATAATGGAAAAGAGGTGAGTGCGGGTATGGACCATCTTACGGACGAGGTTATATCTTTTCTTCAACAAAAAGGACCAAATTTCCTCAAAAAATGGAAAGAAAAAGCGATGCTCCCCCCTGATTTAACGCAATTTCACAGAGAAAAGCTGGAAAGCAAAGGGGAATTCATATACGAGGTTGCTTTAAAAGCACTTTCATTACCTAACGTGGATTTGCAAACTTATTTACAGGCCAGTGCCCATCAATTGGCACAAATGAAAATAAGGGAAAACTCAGAAATTGAACTTTTAGTTTATAATCTGAATATGGCAAAAAACATCCTATGCGAAGAAATGTATAATTTTCAAGCAGAACCGCAAACTTTAAGTAAAATTTTCAAGCAATTATCTTATATTTTTGATCATTTTTTATATCATTCTATTATGCATTATGATAGGCTGAAACAACAATTGAATGAACAGGAAACCCGGCATATTCATTCGAGTCATGAAGATCGTCTTACTCTGCTTGGTCAAATGACATCCAGCTTTGTCCATGAATTTAGAAACCCTTTGACTACAGTTCAAGGATTTGTTCAGCTCCTGCGTGCAGAGTATCCTGATCTGCCATACATGGATATCATATCTTCGGAACTGGATCAGCTAAAATTCAGGATCACGCAATTTTTAATGCTTTCCAAAAAACAGGAAGTAAATCAGGAAAAAGTCATTTTTTCTTTGAATGAGCTTGTTGAACAAGTAGCTTCATTCGTTTATCCCCGTCTGCTTGAATTGAAGGTGTCGCTTCAACAGGAAATGGAAGATGGACTGTTTGTAAAGGGAATCCAGGAAGAAGTGCGACAGGTAATTATTAATATCATTTTTAATGCGATTGAAGTTATGGTTTCCACTGACACAGAATCTGAAATACATATAAAAGGTTACCGGAAAGGAGACTCGATTTATCTTGAAGCTTCCAATACCGGACCAAAAATTCCTGATTCTTTGATCAAGGATATCTTCGAACCCTTTGTAACAACCAAGAAAACCGGGACTGGTTTGGGACTTTATGTGTCTAGGCAAATCATAGAAAAGCACCGGGGGCAGTTATTATGCAGATCCAATGAGGAATGGACGACTTTTACAATTATCCTTCCAGCACCGGATCAAAAAGGATCATCAAAATAATACATTTACCCTGCCCACTATTCCTGGAAAAATTATATTGAAAAAAAGAGCGGAAAATTCCGCTCTTTTCTAATCGATTACCACCAGGCTGCGCCAACAATGATTAACAGAATAAATAATACTACTATCAACGCAAAGCCTCCGCCGTAGCCACCACCGTAGCCGTAGCCTCCGTAGCCGCCACAACCGAAGCCACATCCGCCCCAAAACATTAGCGTTCACCTCCCGTTTGTGTATAAGGAAGATTCCCCACACCATAAATTATTCAGTTTGGCAGTATATGTTTGGGCTTGCGCCACATACGACCAATCATTTTTTGGTTTTTTACACATTCCGCTATGTTATGATATACAGTAGAAGCAGTATGAAGGGAGTCAAGCAATTGAAATCATTAGTACTGGCTGAAAAACCCAGTGTTGCCAGGGATCTGGCACGGGTTCTCGCCTGCACGGATAAAAAGAAGCACTATATCGAAGGCCCGAAATACATTATTACATGGGCTTTGGGACATTTGATAGAACTAAAAATGCCCGAAGACTATGATCAAAAGTATAAGACGTGGAAATTGGAAGACTTGCCTATCATCCCCCAAAAAATGGATTTAAAAGTGATCAAGCAAACTTTTCCACAATATAAAGGAATAGAACAGCTTGCCAAAAGAAAAGACATTAAAGATTTAATCATCGCGACTGATGCAGGACGTGAAGGTGAACTGGTTGCCCGCTGGATCATTAAAAAGATCCGGTGGAAGAAGCCGGTGAAACGCCTCTGGATCTCTTCATATACTGATCGTGCAATCAAGGAAGGGTTCCGGCAATTAAAACCGGCGAAACAATATGATGCTTTATTTGAATCTGCCGTTTGCAGAGCTGAAGCCGACTGGCTTATCGGATTGAATGTGACAAGAGCATTGACAACAAAATTCGATGATCCCCTTTCAGCGGGACGTGTACAGACCCCGACACTCGGAATGATTATAAACCAAGAAAAAGAAATACAGTCCTTTGTTCCGAAAGAATATTGGACAGTTCATGTACAATCTGGGAGCCTTGAAGCCGTGTGGGAACACCAAGGAGAAAAAAGAATCTTTTCAAAACAGAAGGCAAATGCCATTCTGGCCAAAGTAACGAACCAAAAAGCGGTAGTTAACACAGTCGACCGTAAAGAGAAATCGGAGCAGCAGCCTCTCCCCTATGATTTGACCGAATTGCAGAGAGATGCAAACCGCCGGTTCGGGTTTTCGGCCAAAAAAACTTCGAACGTTTTGCAAGGTCTATACGAAAACCATAAAATCGTTACGTATCCAAGAACGGACTCAAGGTATTTGACAACTGACCTGGCTTCTACGATGGCAGACCGGCTCGAAGCCCTTCGCCCAGCATACAAGGATGATATACAGCCTATTTTGAAGCAAAAGGCAAAGGTGCTCGCGCCTCGTGTTTTTAACAACCAAAAAGTCACGGATCATCACGCCATTATACCAACAGAGCAGCCGATAAGATTAGGAGACTTATCCCAGGATGAAAGAAAGCTGTTTGATTTGATCGCCAAACGCTTTCTGGCACTTTTTTACCCGGCATATAAGTATGAGATTGTCCGTGTGACCTTTGAAGTGAATGGAGAAACGTTCCTGTCTAAAGAAACAACTGTGATTGACGAAGGGTTCAAGGTTTTAACAAAACAGCAGGATGGTGAAAAGCATCTGAAGTCCCTTCAACATTTAAAGCAGGGGCAAACTTTGACAATCGCTAACAGCCGTCTGCAGGAACATCTGACGGAAGCACCGCCGAGGTTTACAGAGTCCGACCTGTTGGCAAGGATGGAGAAATATGGACTTGGAACTCCTGCTACACGTGCCGATATTATCGAAAAGCTTCTCAGTTCACAGGTCATCGATCGCTCAAACAATCGCCTATTCCCTACTCCAAAAGGGAAGCAGTTGATCGAGCTTGTAAACAATGAGCTGAAATCTCCTGAACTCACTGCCAAATGGGAAGCTGAGCTTGAGGCAATCGCTCGTCAAAAAGGTGATTCTGAGCAGTTTTTACAAAATATCAGAAAGCAGACGAAACGACTTGTGACTGAAGTCAAACAAAGCGACAAGTCGTACAAAGCCCACAATATTACCGGTACGAAATGTCCGGAATGCAGCTCTCTGATGAAGGAAATAAAAGGAAAAGACGGACGTATCCTTGTTTGCTCAAACAGGGAGTGTAACTTCCGTAAAAGGAAAGATCCGAAACTGTCCAACCGCCGCTGTCCGCAATGCCATAAGAAAATGGAAATCCATAAGGGGAAGTCGGGAATGTATTTCCAATGCCGGCCATGCAACCTTGTGGAAAAAGCCGAAAATCGGAAAAAGACAGTCACCAAACGGGAAGAGCGCCAGCTTCTGAAAAAATACTCCAATGATGACGGCTTTGGAAACAGTTTGGCTGACGCATTGAAAGCAGCTTTGGAGGATAAAGAGTAATAAAAAAACGGCAGTCCGAAAGTCAAATGCAAAGTGACTTTCTGGACTGCCTTTATTTGGAAAATATGCTGTAGCCCATAAAAAGGAACGAAGTTTAGTCAAGAAATAGGGAAATAGGAACACATTCTTTTTCTTTACCTTCTTTGATATCCATTATGGGCAACTTTTCATGATGGCGGGAATCACACATCTAAAAAGACTGGTCGTGCTTATCATATCCTGAAGGACTTCCCTCGCTCTGATTGTCGTTGGGCTTTCATTAAACATCCATTGATTTGTATAAATTGGCCATTTCTATGGCTCCTACTGCTGAATCCCAGCCCTTGTTCCCAGCTTTTGTTCCAGCCCGCTCAATTGCCTGCTCAATCGTGTCTGTTGTCAAAATGCCGAATATGACAGGTATTCCCGATTGAAGAGCCACGTTTGCCGCCCCTTTGGCTGCTTCACTGCAAACATAATCAAAGTGCGGAGTCGCTCCACGTATAACTGTTCCTAAAGTGATAATGGCATTATATTTATTCGTTTCTGCCATCTTCTTTGCCGTCAAAGGTATTTCAAATGCACCTGGGACCCAAGCAACCTCAACATCATCCTCGGATACGCCATGGCGTTTTAATGCATCCATCGCTCCAGAAAGCAGTTTTCCGGTAATGAATTCATTGAATCTCCCAACTACAATTCCGATTTTCAACCCTGTGCCTACTAAATTACCTTCAAAAGTCTTACCCATATTTTTTCTCCTCCCAATGATTAAAATGTCAGCAAATGTCCAAGCTTTTCCGCTTTGGTTTTCAAGTATTTTTCGTTTTCACTTTTAAAAGGAAGCTGAATCGGCAGCCTCTCAGTCACTTCAAATCCGAAATCTGAAAGACTGGAAACTTTACTTGGATTGTTTGTCAACAGCCTCACCTTTTTAACTCCAAGTTCCCTTAACATTTGAGCACCGATATTAAAATCGCGCAAATCAGCAGGAAATCCGAGTTTTTCATTGGCTTCCACTGTGTCCAATCCTTCTTCCTGAAGCTTATATGCTTTTAACTTATTGATGAGCCCGATACCTCGGCCTTCTTGGCGCAAATAAAGAATGATTCCAGTCCCCTCTTCTTCAATCCGCCTCAAAGCAGCCTGCAGCTGTGGCCCACAATCACATCTGCATGAGCCGAACACGTCCCCTGTCAAGCATTCGGAATGCATCCGTACAATTACAGGCGTATCCGGTTCAATATTGCCCTTGACAATGGCCAGATGTTCTTTATCATCCAGCTGATTAGAGTAGGCGATCACCCTGAAATCCCCGAATTCAGTCGGTAAAGAAGCTTCCGCTTCTCTTTTGACAAGTGCCTCATTTGTGCTCCTGTATAAAATCAAGTCTTTGATTGTAATCATTGACAACCCTAATTTATCCGCCATTTGCCTTAAATCCGGAGTCCGGGCCATTGTACCGTCTTCTTTCATAATTTCGCAAATGACTCCGGCAGGCTTTGCCCCGCAAAGTTCTGCAAGATCAACAGCTGCTTCTGTATGACCAGGCCTTTTTAAAACTCCTCCTTCTTTTGCAATGAGAGGAAAAATGTGACCAGGCCTTTTAAAATCTTCCGGCTTTGCGCCGTCTTCCAGCATTTTCAAAATAGTTTCCGATCTCTCAAACGCGCTGATGCCAGTCTGGGAATCAATAAAATCAACACTTACGGTAAACGCTGTCCCCAAAGGATCGGTGTTCCGATCGGCCATCTTGGGCAACTCCAAATTCTTCGCTTTTTGTTCTGTTATCGGCATGCAAATGAGGCCTCTTCCTTCTCTCGCCATGAAATTAATCACTTCAGGAGTCGCCTTTTCTGCAAGCGCAACAAAGTCCCCTTCATTTTCCCTGTCTTCATCATCTATTACGATAATGACCTTCCCATTTTTTAAATCTTCGAGTGCCTTTTCAATTGGATCGAACATGGTGTCACGCCTCCCTTCTTAATCGACGAAGCCATTTTCTATCAGCTTATCCATTGTGATTTCTGCTTTTGTTTCCTTACGCCTATCCATCATGTGATAGATATATTTTGCAAGCATATCAAATTCAACGTTTACAAGATCGCCGATGCTTTTTCCCGCAAGTATTGTTTGTTGTTGGGTATGAGGAACAAGAGAAATCGTGATAATATCATCTTCTGTTTCAAAAATTGTCAGTGATGTTCCGTCTATTGCAATCGATCCTTTTTCCATGACAAATACTTTGAATTGCTCAGGTATTCGGATGCTCATGTAAAGTGCATTTTCGAGTCTTTTTTTACTTAATAGGATACCAGTCCCATCCACATGGCCACTGACAAAATGCCCTCCGAATCTGCCGTTGGCAGACATGGCCCTTTCCAAGTTCACCTTTGAACCCGGTGAAAGAATGCCAAGTGATGTGGCTCTGAATGTTTCGGGCATTACATCAGCTTGAAAGGAGGTACGGGTCAATTCTGTTACAGTGAGGCAAACACCGTTTACCGCAATACTGTCGCCCAGCTGGACGTCTTCCAGGATCTTTTTCGCCTGGAGATGTATAGTGAAGGATTCCGCCTTTCGGTCAATTCGCATAACAGTACCTGTTTCTTCTACAATCCCCGTAAACATTTACTCTCCCCTTTCCGTTGGTTCAGCAATTAGCTTTATATCCTGACCGATCCTCTCGACTGATTTAAATGCCAAGTGGATACTGTCAGTAATCAATCGTTTCGGGAGGCCGGCAAATGCAGGCATTCCTTCCCTGTCATTCAGTAATTTCGGAGCCATGTACATAACTATTTCCTGAAAAAGTCCGGAATCAATGAATGATGAGTGGACGGTGCTGCCGCCTTCGACAAAAACAGAAAGTATTTTTTCCGTTCCAAGCCAATTCAGCAGCGATTCGATTTCAATTTCTTCTGTAGGCATCTTTTTTACTTTGACACCTTTCTCTTCAATGGAAATACGCTTTTTTTCATTTGCATGCTTCCCACAAACAATGATTGTTGGGGCTGCATTGTCATTTAAAAGATTGGATTCTATAGGAATTTTCAAATAAGTGTCTAAAACAATTCGAATGGGATTTTTTCCACCCTGGGGCAATCGGGTTGTAAGATGGGGATTGTCCTGAATCACAGTCGTGATGCCAACCAATATTGCATCATGGCGATGCCTGTATCGATGGACATCATACCTTGCATCACTAGAAGTGATCCATTTGCTGTCTCCGCTGGATGCCGCTGTCTTTCCGTCAAAAGTTACAGCGGTTTTTAATGTGATGAATGGTTTCCTTGTCTTCATAAAATGAAAATAAAATTTGTTCAGCTCTTCAGCTTGTTTCTCACACAGTCCATATTCTACTGAAATGCCGGCATCCCGAAGCTTTGCCACTCCATTTCCGGTAACAATGGGGTTCGGATCAAGACCAGCTATAAAAACGCGACTGATTTTTTTCTCAATAATCAAATCAGCACATGGCGGCGTCCTTCCTGTATGTGAACATGGCTCAAGAGTCACATAAAGATCGGCTCCCTCCGCCTTTTCGCCAGCCTGCTTCAAGGCATTGACTTCAGCGTGCGGCTCGCCAGCTTTCAGATGTGCGCCCATGCCGAGAATCTGACCGTTTTTAACAACTACACAGCCGACCGCAGGATTCGGACTCGTCTGCCCGATAACGGATTCCGCTAACTGTATTGCCAAATCCATATAAAATTTGTGATCTCCCATATTTCCTCCTTTCATAAAAAAACAACTTAATGACGGAAAAAGCCCCGAAACCATGTTTCGGGGCGCAAAAACAGCAAATTTAAATAAACGTCATGCAGCTTTTCCAAAAATTTTAGCAAAGCTCAAAATAAACATGCCTTTCCCTAAGAAAGCATGAAAATTGACGCCTTTTTCCTTCTCCCATCCAGACTTTCACTGTCGGCTTTGGAGTTTCACCAAATCCACCGACTCATTACTGAGCCGGGTCACGGACTAAGAGACATTTGTCTCATCACCGCCGGTCGGGATTTTCACCCTGCCCCGAAGGAAAATGTATTCGAATGTATTCCTATTATCTCTATTTTATTGTGACAATGTCAAGCTTTGCATTTTATCAATGTGATTGATTCTAATAAAAAATGAGCGTTGTTGACGGCTTTGGTCAACAACGCCCAAAAAGGAGAAATTGAATGTAGATGCAGCTCACTGTAATCTGTTTTCTTCCAAATGCCGTAAAACCATACAACTTTACAAAGATTATCTCTACATGTCTGATTGACCGGATGATCGATAAATCAAACAAACTATCCATTTGATAAGTAGCTCAATCCTCATTATCTGAATCTTTCTTGCTTTAAACAGATATAATTCGGTACACCTCCCAACAAAGAAAAGGACTCCCGTAGAGGAAGTCCTTGAAAAAAAATTCTGCATAGGATTTAGAGAGGGGGCCTATTGAACCCTATATGAACAATATACCACTTATTTTAACTGTATAAGTACGCAAAAAGTATGCAAAAAGTCCACCAAACTGCAACTTTATTTATTAAACAACTTTTTTCTAAATAGATTTTCTGTAATTACGTTTGAAACGAAGAAAGTTAATGAACCAACGACGCTGAGAATAATAAAAGCCAAGATGTTGCTCATATCACTTGTAGTTAAAGAACGGCCCTGGGTTAAATAAAGCAAAGCACTAACCAATATACCATATACTAACCCAAGAATTAAAAGCGAGAACAATCGCCGTTTAGTTGTATTTAAAAAAGATATTTTCAAAACAAGTTCTCCAATAACCACCCCTACAAAAGCCAGTAATACAATAATCGGAATATAAATAACTAAAAAAAATTAAAGTACTCATTAAAACTGTAATCATTGACCTGAGAACCTATAAAAATGGCTAGTACATTTAACAAAAAGAAAAAAAATAAGGTAAGAATATAAGATATTAAAAATCTCATCTGAGTTTAAACCCCATTCTTACACCTCCGAAAAATTTCTAACTATTCCATCCTTAAAAAAACTGTCAAGGATTGATAAAATGCTTCAAGTTATTATTAGAATCGTTTTAATATCAGCATCAGCACTTAGCTTGATGTTCATTCCTAAAAAGTCACGGCTACACGCATCTTTACCTCAAAAAGCCCCCTTGAGAGTACCACTTTCAAGGGGGCCATCCTGTTATTGTCAAGATTGCTGAAACTGTGCTTCCTCGGTTGATCCGGCCAATGCCGTTGTGGAAGAAGTTCCTCCGGAAATGACCATTGACACTTCATCAAAGTAACCAGTACCCACTTCACGCTGATGTCGTGTAGCTGTGTACCCTTCCGGTTCGGAAGCGAACTCTGCCTGCTGCAGCTTGGAATAGGCAGCCATGCCGGTTTCATTATAGCCTCTGGCCAACTCGAACATGCTGTGATTGAGTGAATGGAAGCCCGCAAGTGTAACGAATTGGAATTTGTATCCCATTTTTCCTAACTCTTGTTGGAAGCTAGCAATCTCTTCATCGCTTAGCTTGCTTTTCCAATTAAAGGAGGGTGAGCAGTTATAGGCAAGCAATTTACCAGGGAATTTTTCGTGAATTGCCTCGGCAAAGCGCCGGGCTTCCTCAATATCCGGTTCAGCCGTTTCACACCAGATGAGATCTGCGTATGGCGCATAGGCAAGCCCTCTTGCAATTGCTTGGTCAAGCCCCGGATTTGTGTAGTAAAACCCTTCCGGACTTCTTTCACCCGTCAGGAACTGGCGGTCATATGGATCAACATCGCTTGTAATCAGGTTAGCTGCATTCGCATCCGTCCTTGCAATAATAACAGTAGGCACATCCATGACGTCTGCAGCCAGCCTCGCCGCAATCAAGTGTCGCACAGCCGTTTGTGTCGGCTGAAGAACTTTACCGCCCAAATGTCCGCATTTTTTCTCTGAAGCCAATTGGTCCTCAAGGTGGACTCCGCCTGTTCCAGCCTCAATCATGGATTTTGTCAGTTCGAATACATTGAGAGGACCACCAAATCCAGCCTCCATATCTGCAACAATCGGAGCAAACCAATAAGTATCTCCTTCTCCCTCTGCCTGCTGGATTTGATCCGCACGCTGAAGTGTTTGATTGATTCGCTTGACGACCTGCGGAACACTGTTGGCTGGATATAAGCTTTGATCCGGATACATCTGTCCCGCAAGATTCGCATCTGCTGCAACCTGCCAACCACTCAGATAAATTGCCTTAAGGCCTGCTTTTACCTGCTGCATTGCCTGGTTTCCTGTCAAAGCACCCAACGCATTTATATAATCTTCCGTATTGATCAATTTCCAAAGCCTTTCCGCTCCCATCCGCGCCAATGTTTGTTCAATGACGACCGATCCGCGCAGCTTCACTACATCTTCAGCAGAATATGGCCTCTCTATCCCTTTCCAGCGGTCAGTTTTCCAGCTTTCTTCAACTTGGCGGATCTGTGCTTCTCTTGTCATGGCAAATCTCTCCCATTCTATGTTTTTATATTTTATGAATAGATTGATTCAAGCAATCTATCATCCCCTGTAACACACCTGTTTTATCGTTTTTCTATGTTATATAACAGGTAGATCAAAAAAATTATTCAACATCCTCACAGCATTGAATTACTTCTTTAAATGTTTGATGCTCCATTCCGCATTTATTACATATGTTCTCCATGTCCATCTCCTCTCGGATAACGACCACTTCTTTCGCTGGCAACGGCTCAACATCAAACGAACCTTCAGCATTTCTTTTTAAAGTGAGCAATTCCTTTCCATAGACAAAAGTTGTACCATTCATTTCTTCAACAGTTTTGCCCTTTATCAACTCTTCCAAAATCCACGCTTCGATCAAGTCTTTTTCCGCTGTTTGTTTCGTTTGCATGTTCCCCACCTTCTTTTACTTTATTATTGGATTGTCACTAATATATAACAGATAAACAATTTAGTCAATTGTTATAATACAATATTTTTAAATTTTTTATTTATTCTTTCTACAAAGTCTTTAAATATCTTCAAGGCCGTAGAACCGGCCTTGAAGCCACCATTTTATACCTGTTTTATTGATACTTTCTGTTTGAATTCCAAGCGGCGGCGATGAAGGATCGGTTCTGTATATCCATTCGGCTGTTCTCTTCCATGAAATACAAGATCGCATGCAGCTTGGAAAGCGACAGACTCCTCGAAATTATCCGACATCGGTTTGTAAAGCGGATCCCCGGCGTTCTGTTTATCGACAACTGCTGCCATGCGCTTCATCGTTTCGAGCACTTGCTCCTTTGTGCAAATTCCATGATGAAGCCAGTTAGCCATATGCTGGCTGGAAATTCTCAGTGTTGCACGGTCTTCCATTAAACCAACGTCATGGATATCCGGAACTTTTGAGCAACCCACTCCTTGCTCTATCCACCTGACAACATACCCCAGTATCCCTTGGGCATTGTTGTCTAGTTCCTCCTGGATCTCTTCATTTGTAAAATTAGGATTGGCCGCAAGAGGAATATCCAATATTTCATCCTGTGCATCTTTGATTGATTTGGACAGTCTGTGCTGGATTTCCCACACATTTTTCTTGTGATAATGTAAGGCGTGTAACGTTGCAGCAGTCGGTGAAGGAACCCACGCTGTATTTGCACCGGCTTCTACATGACCGATTTTTTGCTCAACCATTGCCTTCATCTGATCAGGCATGGCCCACATTCCCTTCCCAATCTGTGCACGGCCTGGGAGCCCTGTCTCAAGCCCTGAGTAAACATTCGACTGTTCGTATGCCTTGAGCCATCTGGACGCCTTCATGTCGTTTTTTCTAATCATCGGTCCCGCTTCCATGGACGTGTGGATTTCATCTCCTGTACGGTCAAGGAAACCTGTATTAATAAAGACAATACGGTCTTTGGCTTCTTTGATACAAGCTTTCAAATTCAATGAAGTCCGGCGTTCTTCATCCATTACTCCCATTTTCAGCGTATTTCGTTCTAGACCGATCATGTCTTCGACACGGTCAAATAGTTCATTGGCAAATGCCACTTCTTCAGAACCGTGCATTTTGGGCTTAACAATATAAACAGATCCTTTTTCAGAGTTTTTCCGCGTTGTATTTCCAAGAAGATCATGTTTGGCGATTAAACTTGTGATAACTGCATCAACAATCCCTTCAGGGACTTCTTCCCCGGATTGATCCAAAATGGCTGGTGTCGTCATCAGATGCCCTACATTCCGAACAAGCTGGAGTGATCGGCCCCTAAGGGAGAATTCAGTTCCATCAGTCGTTAGATATCTCCGGTCTTCATTCATTACACGGATAATTGTTTTTCCGTTTTTTTCAAACACGGAGCTGATGGATCCCTTCATCAATCCGAGCCAATTTCTATAAACAAGTACTTTGTCCTCCGCATCTACTGCTGCAACCGAATCTTCACAATCCATAATGGTAGAAAGAGCCGATTCTATGAGCAGGTCTTTTATGCCAGCAGAATCAGTCCGGCCGATCGGATCTTTCGAATCAATTTGTATTTCAACATGAAGGCCATTGTTTTTAAGTAAAATGGCACTCGGGTTATCCTCTTTCCCTTGAAAACCGACCAACTTCTGCTGATCCTGGAGTTTCACGTTTTTGCCATTGCGCAGCTCTACCGTCAATTGGCCATCGGATATGGTGTATCTGACAGAATCATGATGGGACCCTTCATGAAGTGGTGCAATCTGATCTAAAAAACTTCTTCCGTAATCAATTACTTTCTGACCCCTTATCGGATTATACCCACCTTTCAGCTCTGCTCCGCCCGTTTCATCGATCACATCTGTCCCATAAAGTGCGTCATATAAGCTGCCCCACCTTGCATTGGCGGCATTTATGGCATATCTTGCATTATTTACAGGAACGACAAGCTGCGGGCCTGCCTGGGCAGTAATTTCTTCATCGACATCTTTTGTTGTGATTGTAATGTCTCCGACCGGCTGTTCGAGATAACCGATTTCTTTAAGAAATGATTTGTATTTTTTTAAATCAATGGGTCCTTTGTTTTCTTGATGCCACTGATTAATTTGTTTCTGCATTCTTTGCCTTGTTTGTAATAATTGTTTGTTTTTAGGTACAAGATCTTTAATGATACCGCTAAATCCTTGCCAAAAGCTTTCACTATCCACCCCGGTATCAGGCAATGCCTCCTTTTCAATAAATTCATGTAAGATGGACGCCACTTTCAGCCCATTCACATCTAAGTAGTTCTCCATTCCTCTCTCCTCCTCTTTACTTAGCAGAACAACATCGTGTTATACACCAGTGTATTTTTACTGAAATTATTATATAACAGAATAAACAAAAATAAAAGGTATTTTCCTATTAATCTTTCATTAATGAATTTTCGAATAATATAAACTATCCTTTCAATGTTGTTACTAAACAGGCATTAATAAGTGGCCCCTTATTACATTTTTTCAATTTCTCCTCATCCTGAACCAAAATCCTTTTAGCTTTTGCCAGAAAAATTATTTCAGCCGCTTATTCCATACAAGATCTTTTGTCAGATCGCTTGTCGTTTAGTACGTTTCAGGCCGGTTGCACCCTCTGTTAACAAAAGCGATCAAAGATACTCTTCGTGTGAATTCCACTTTTATTCCTTACTTAAAATCAACAGATTGAAGGTCAATTAGTCCGCAAAAAATTATTTTCAAAAAATGTTTGACTATTTATATTGTTCTATGTAAGATTTCTTTAAATAGGCGTCTATTATGCGACAACCATTCTAAAATCAAAAGGAGGGAAATTGTATTGGAGAAAATGAAGGGAAAGAATGAGAGGGAAATACCTTTCTGGGCTGCTATTATTCCTTTAATAGTCATGATTATCTCCATCGGTTTCGCCGTCATTGCGTTTGGACAAGATCCGCATATTCCCATTTTAATAGCTGCAATTGCAGCAGGGATTGTTGCATATTTTTATGGATTTAACTGGAAAGAGATTGAGGAATCAGTCTATAACGGGATCAGGCTTGTGTTACCCGGCGTTGCAATCATCATGCTTGTAGGTGTGGTTATTGGGGCGTGGATCGGCGGCGGAGTTGTTGCAACAATGGTTTACTATGGCCTTAAGCTGATTTCTCCATCATGGTTCCTTGTTTCCATCACACTTATTTGCATTATCGTCTCCCTGTCAATCGGGAGTTCCTGGTCAACGATGGGAACTGTCGGTGTCGCGGGCATGGGGATTGGTATGAGCATGGGTCTTCCTCCCCCAATGGTAGCAGGTGCGATCATATCCGGTTCCTATTTTGGCGATAAAATGTCACCGCTTTCAGACACGACTATCATGGCATCCGGATTAACGAAAACCGATATCGTTGAACACATTAAGCATATGTTCTACACCACAGTCCCTGGATTGATGATCGCTTTAATCGTCTACTTTTTCCTTGGCCGAAACACCGCAAAAACAGGAGTGAATTCAAGCGGTATTCAGGAAACACTCCGCTCCTTGCAGGATAACTTTGTTATTTCGCCATTTTTACTTATCGTCCCATTGATTGTTATCATCATGGTGGCCAGAAAGGTGCCTGCCATTCCGGCAATCATTGTCGGTATTTTTCTTGGATTCCTATGTCAGGTCTTTGTCCAGGGGGACAGTACAGGCAACGCCTTCTCAGCATTGTATGGAGGATATGTGATCGAATCGGGGAATGAACTGGTAGATGAATTGTTCAACAGAGGCGGCCTTGAGTCAATGATGTTCACTGTGTCCTTGGTACTGGTTGCCATGGCTTTTGGGGGTATCCTTGAAAATACTGGCATGCTCCAATCGATCTTGAATCAAATTCTGAAGGTTGCTAAAACAACAAAAAGCATCATTACGGCAACGATATTATCCTGCTTCACCATGAATGTGACATGTGCAGACCAATACATTTCAGTCGTTGTTCCATCTCGTATGTATGCAAAATTGTACAGGGATAAAAGGCTGCATACTAAAAACTTATCCCGTGCACTTGAAGACGGCGGTACATTGACATCCGTTTTCGTTCCTTGGAATTCTTGTGCCCTATTCATATTCGGTGCACTTGGTGTAAGCGCTTTCCAATATGCGCCTTATGCCGTTCTGAATTTCATTGTTCCAATCATTTCAATCATTTACGCTTTCACCGGGTTTACGATTGAAAAAATTTCGGATACAGAGGCACTCGCTTTAGAAAAGGAAGAAAAAGCGGCAATGAATACGTGAAAAAAAGAACTGCCGCTTGTTCCCCGGTACAAAAGGCACTATAGCTGGACAAAGACATGATACTCAGAAAATGATACATAGATGGTTCTTACGGAAAGCTCTGTTTACGGGCACTTTTAGCCTCTATTAGTGACCGGTTCTCTCGACAAACTCTATTTGCGGGCACTTTTAGCCTCTATTAGTGACCGGCTCTCTCGACAAACTCTATTTGCGGGCACTTTTAGCCCCTATTAGTGACCGATTCTCTCGACAAACGCTAGTTGCGGGCACTTTTAGCCTCTATTAGTGACCGGTTCTTGCGGAAAGCTCTGTTTACGGGCACTTTTATCTTCTATTGGTGGCCGGTTCTTGTGAAAAGCGCTTGTTTCGGGCACTTTTATCTTCTATTAGTGACCGGTTCTCTCGACAAACTCTATTTGCGGGCACTTTTAGCCCCTATTAGTGACTTTTTATGAAGCAACGAAAAAGAAAGTCCATCACGGACTTTCTTTTCCATAGTTATAAACTGGAATGTCAAGTTCATACAAAGAACGGGGACGCCCTTGTGTATAGGTCATTTCCTCACCGACAACTTTTATCGATCCGTGATCGACCAATTTTTTGATCATACGCTCAGCGGACCTCCGCGTCACTTGCATGTATGCGGATAAATCCGCCGCGGTAAAATGATGGGTTTGCCGGTTTTGGGAAAACTGAATGATTTTTGATAAATTTGCAGGGCTGATTTTTATCGCTTTGGCCAACTTGACAAGCTCCGGATGGACATTTACCAAGCTTTGAAACTTTACATCGTCAGGATAAGGGCCGTACAACTCTTTCATTTCTGTCAAAATATAGGCGCAGCTTGTTTTTTCATGATCTGCAAACCGCTGTGCAATTATTGCATGCTCCTCAGCATCTGAGACTGTCTCTCCATAACCGAATCCAATTGCGGCATGCCCTTCCCAACTTTGCAGGAATAGCCGGAATCCGTGTGTATTGATGATGTTTTCAATATCTCCGCGGGTACAGAAAAGCGAAACAGCGGAATCACCTCTTCGCTGCACGGAGGCTTGGATTGATTTAGCTAAACTCTCCACCTTTGGATCGGAATATTTTAATGACATATGGCAAACGGCAATCGTTGCAGCATGCTTTTTCATCATTTCGGCTTCCGCTTTTGCCTCAAGAAGTCCCCGTATCAGCGCCTTGGAAGGATCAATCATCCGTTGTGCAGGAACGCCGAGTTCAACCAACTTGTCATACACGGAATAAATGCTGGTAAGAGCCATTTTGGTTTGTCCAGACTCGTAAAGGTCCTGATGGAATTGGACAATTTTACGTATATCAAAATCTGCTGGCAGCATGCTGACAAAATCAATAACATGATGTTTTGCCTCTGGAGCGCCAATGTTTTTCAGGACATTCGAGAAAAAACAGGCATCTAATACATCAACAGACAGATGTTCCAGGGGGATTTTTTTATTATGGACAACGGAAAGCAGAGAAACTGCAATCATCATTTCGTCCTGTTCCATATAAAGGGAAGGGATCGTCAACCGCTTCCTGGCTCCCGCTGAAAAATAGTACGGTAACCCGCCTGAGTAAAATACGACATCACATGGTTTTAAGTTCCTTGTTATGGAATCTGACTCTTCCGGCTGAGAATATATATACGGCACAATTTCTACATTCTTGATTTGTTCGGCCAAAAGAGTTATATTATGCATGAAATCAGCTGGTCCTATTACCGCAATTTTTGTAGCCATTCTGTTTGCTCCTTATTTAACGACTATTTAGCGACCATTCTATCAAAAATTCGATATTTGTAAAGTGAAAGGATTGATCCGACTTGAAAATTGAAGCTATACACATTCATGCTGTCCATTTGCCATTGTACAGCCCTTTTATTGTTAGCTATGGTACATACCACCATATGCCCACCATTATCGTAAAAATAGATACAGATGAAGGCATTACAGGCTACGGGGAAGCTTTGCCGGACGAATACGTGACCGGCGAGTCCTTTGAAAGCACGTTCTACCTTTTAAAACATACACTCGCCCCCCTGTTGATCGGTGAAAATCCAATGGAATTTGAAAAGATACACGATCTGATGAACCGGACTGTCTACGGTGTGCCCGCTGCGAAAGCCGCACTGGATATAGCCTGTTTTGATGCTGCCGGCAAAAAGCTCGGACAGCCAATCTATCAGCTGATCGGCGGACGCTATCACGAAAAGTTCCCGATTACCCATGTACTGAGTATCAAAGAACCGCAAGAAATGGCTGAAGAAGCAGCAACCATGATAGAGAAGGGCTATAACTCTTTTAAAATGAAAGTTGGTACTGCAGTACAGATGGATGTCGAAAGGATTCAAGCCGTTAGAGAAAGAGTAGGAAAAGATATTGCTATCCGTGTCGATGTCAATCAGGGTTGGAAAAACAGCGCGGCCTCCCTTGTTGCCATGCGTTCATTAAAAGACTTGAATATCGATTGGGTTGAACAGCCTGTGATGGCCGATGATATCGACAGCATGGTTGAAATCAAATCAAAGACCGATATTCCAGTCATGATCGATGAAGGGATGAAGGGTCCCCGTGAACTGCTGGAAATTATCCAAAAGCGGGCAGCTGATAAAGTAAATATAAAGCTGATGAAATGCGGAGGCATTCTTCCGGCAGTGAAGCTTGCGTACCAAGCCGAAATGGCGGGCATTGAATGCCAGGTCGGATCAATGGTAGAATCATCCATCGGGTCAGCCGCCGGTTTCCATGTCGCTTTTTCCAAGAAAAACATTACGAGCGTCGAACTGACCGGTCCATTGAAGTTTTCGCGGGACATCGGAAACCTCAGATATGACGTACCTTTCATCCAGCTTAATGAAGAGCCCGGGCTTGGTGTGGAAGTCGACCAGGAAACATTGGAGGAATTGACACAGTACAAAGATATTGTCCGTTAAGAGGTGATGTCATGACCTATTTCTTTGAAGGGGTTTTAAAAAACAACCATCCCTACAGAGTACGAAGGATGGCAGCGGAAGATATTACCGAGGCCCTCTCCCTTCAGGATATTGTTGTTCAAACACTGGAAAATAAAGATATATTGCAGCCGCTGTCTTATGAAGAGTTTCGATATATAACCGATGGCAATGGAATTCTCATCGGTGCCTTTGCGGATCAAAAATTAATTGCTTTTCGGGCTCTATTGATTCCCCCTGTTGATGAAGAAGAACATTTAGGGCTCGATATAGGTTTGCGGGATGTTGAGCTTCAAGATGTCATCTATCAGGAAATATCGAATGTACATCCGGGTTACCGTGGAAACCGGCTACAGCAGCAACTCGCAAAACTGATCATGCAGGAACTTAAACAACAGGATCAATCTTTCAAATATGTCTGTGCAACCGTCATGCCATTCAATATACCAAGTTTGAAGGATAAGCTGGGTCAAGGCATGTTGATCACTGCACTAAAAGAAAAATATGAAGGACGTCTGCGTTATGTTTTTTACAAAAGGCTCGGATTTGACCATTCTTACGATTGGAGCCAAACAAAAGAACTTCCAATGGGTGATATCAAAGGGCAGCAAGACTTGCTGCAAAAAGGATGGCGCGGATTCAAAATGGAGAAGCGCGGCGAGGAATATATCGTGATCTTTGGTAAATGAAAGATAGCTCCAGGAAGGCTGACGGTCTTCCTGGAGCTCTTTTCATAAATAACTATTGGACGAGTTTTGGACTCATTCAGTAGTAACGGCTTCAGCCTGTTGAGCCGCCATCTGCCTTGCTTGCATCCTTTTTACAATATAGATGCTTGCTTCATACAGCAGTACCATTGGAATCAACACCATCAACTGGCTTATAAAGTCAGGCGGGGTAATTAGAGCGGATAAGACCGCTATGACCAAGTAAGACCACTTTCTCGCCTTTTTCATCGTTTCTGAGCTCAGTACTCCGATATTTGCCAAGAACATAGCGACGATGGGCAGTTCAAATAACAAGCCGAGCGGAATCGTCGTCATGATCAGGAAATGAACATATTCCTGCGCTGACACAATCACATTGAAGTTCATTGCACCAAAGTTCATCAAAAAATGGTAACTTAAAGGATTTACAACAAAATAGCCGAACGCGACACCCACAATAAACAACAGAAACATCGCCGGTGAGTAAAATCCCAGAAAACGAATCTCATTAGAGTTCAAACCGGGCTTAACAAATTGCCACATAAAATGGACGAGGAATGGCAACGACAACCCAAGCGCAAGCGTCACACAAATGGAAGTGTAGAACTTGACGATTTGGAAAGGTCCAAATACAACGAGATCATTCCCCTTCGTCACATAAGGAAACCAGTAATTCATCGTTGTAAAAACGAGAACCAGGAATAGGGCAAATACGATCAAACTTTTGATCAACTGCTTGCGAAGATCTGCCAAATGTTCAACCAAAGCTTCCCCGTTTGTTTCTGACCCTTGCTTTTCCACTCTGTTATAGGGGCGGTCCATCCTTCGGTCTTCAGGCTTTTTGTCCAAGGGACTGAGAATCTTTCTGTTTTGTTTGGTAACTTGTCCCATCAAAAACACCCTCTAGTTCAAATCTCTTTTTTATCCTGCTGTTTTGTGGTTTCGCCGTCATCCATGATTTCCCTAGTGGACTTTTTGAATTCGGATAGTGTCTTTCCCATGGCCCCTCCGATTTCCGGAAGCTTTTTCGGTCCAAAAATAATCAATACGATGACCAGAATAATAATCAGGCCTGGTATACCTATTTGTGAAATCCCCATCTTTGCCAGCCTCCTTTTTGATTAGACTAAGCTTCCGCCATTCTTACTGTATTTAATGATTCCTTCCGCACATCTGTAGGCCAATGCACCAACAGTGCCGGTCGGGTTATAGCCACTGTTGTGAGGAAAGTTTCCGGCTCCGACAACGAATAAATTATCCGCATCCCAATGCTGCAAATAGTTGTTGACAACACTTGTTCCGGGATCGTCCCCCATTGTAGTTCCGCCAGTATTATGAGTTGTCTGGTAAGGGACAATATCATAGTCTGTCAACACGTTATCAGGGACTACCTCTTTTGCTCCCATATCTTTCATAATTTCCGCAGATCTTTCCGTCGCAAATTTATGCAGTGCACGATCCTGATCGGTAAAGTTATAGGTCATCTGCAGCAGCGGCAATCCGTATGCATCTTTATATGTTGGATCGAGCGACAAATAATTTTCCTTATATGGGAGTGATGCTCCCTGACCTCCCACAAACAGTGTCCGTGTGTAATAATGAATGGAAGCTTTCTTGAACTCCTCGCCCCACAGCGGGACATCCGGCGGGACTGGATTGCTTGCAATCGGCCTCGACCCTGACTGAGTAATCCATAGTCCGGCACCATGAAGAAAATCTTCTTTTTTATGATCGAAATTATCTCCATTGAAATCATCCATATACATACCAAGTGCTCCAGCACCCATGAATGTATTCATCTGATCATCAAAGAATCCTGTTGCACCGGCGTTCATTTGGTAGCAATAATTTCTGCCCAATGTCCCTCTTCCTGTATCCGGATCATACTGCTCTCCAATATCGGAAACCATAAGCAGTTTTGCATTGTTCAGCACGTAGCTTGTCAACACTACTACATCTGCAGGCTGAATATATTCTTTCCTTGTGACTGTGTCCACATATCTCACACCAGTGACCTTGTCGCCTTTTTTCAAAATCTCGACGACATTGGCGTTTGTCCGTACTTCAAATTTTCCGGTCTTTTCTGCAGTAGGAATAACTGTTATTTCCGGAGAAGACTTAGCACCGTATTCACAGCCAAACCTTTCACAAAATCCACAATATTGGCAGGCAAAAATTTTCTGCCCATCAGGATTTTCATAGGTTTCGGATAAATTTGCCGAAGGCATCATATATGGATGATATCCCCTATCTTTTGCGGCCTTTTCAAACATTTGCAATATAGGAGTCTTTTTCATCGGTGGAGTCGGATAATCATTGGCCCTTTTCCCTCCAAGCGGGTTCGTCTCTCCAGAAATCCCCGCCGTTTTTTCAAATTTATCGAAGTAAGGCTCCATTTCATCGTATGTAATACCCCAATCTCGCAGCAAGAAGCCATCGGGAATTTTTTCTTTGCCATATTTCTTTTCCGTCATACTTCTAATTTCGAAATCATATGGCAAAAACCTGAACGTCCACCCGTTCCAGTGGGTCCCCGAACCTCCGAGACCCTCACCCAATAGAAATGAGCCCATCTGTCTCATGGGGAGTGCTTTTTCCTTACGTGTATTTCTGAACGTGATTGTCTCTTTGGACAAGTCTTGCATCAAATCATAACGGATAGCATACCTATATTCATCATGGATTCGCTGATAGTCCTGGGTTCCCCTTCTTTCTCCTCGTTCCAGTCCTACCACTTTCAACCCTTCCTTTGCACACTCGGCTGCTACAATACCGCCAGTCCAACCTACCCCAACGGTTACAACATCTACCTTATCTAAAGTTTTTGCCATGTTCTCAACTCCTTTAATGATCCATACTAGCCAGAGACTGCGGTTTTAATTTCTGAAATTCCTTGCTGTCTACAATGTTTATATATGCTGCCTGATGGCCCGGGAAGTTTTTCATTTTCCAGCCATCCATATTATTATTACCGCCATATATTGGATCTGCATATGCACCTTCCAGCGTTGCTGATCTAAGCAGTGTAAAAAAGAAGTCGGAAGTGATCCCATCCATTTTCACTTTGCCTTTTTGGAAGTCTGTCAAAATTTTATCCATCTGATCGCCTTCCAGATTGGCAAACCCTTTTTTAAAACGATTCTGCGCTTCTTTTTCCAATGTTCTTACTCCAAGTAAAAAGGCCTCCTGACGGTTCATCGGTGTTTGATAACCCTGTGTGATTTTCCCAATATCAAATGGCCCCTGCATATACTCCCTTGCATTCAGGCCGTAACTTCCGGCAAGTTGATTATCGATGAAATAGGGGACACCAAGCTCGATAGCACCAGGGCCCAGATCATCCTTTGGAAAAATGCGTTCGGTTGCCTGTGATAAAACTTCAAAGTCATTATAATTTTTGAAGAATTGCAATCCTTTTGGACTGGACTTGTCTTTGCCAGTTCCCTGATCCTTTGTGGCAGTATCATTATCCTTATTAGCGTTATATCCGATCAATCCGCCCAGCAGGCCGCCACCAATCAAGGTTCCTGTCGCAATTCCGGAAGTTTTCAAAAAGTCACGGCGAGTTAAACCATTATCTTTTTCCGACATTTAAACAGCCTCCTTATCTTTCCATTAGAATAGCAAGCGGAAAATAAAAAAACCGCTATAGCACTTGTATTGCCCAACGCGGTTTTTTTAAAACTATATTCATATTTTTTTTTAAGGTTTTTTCATAATAATCCAGGTTCAAATGTTTCAAGTACTTTATTGCTGATTAAATTTCCCAATTTGACAACGTTTCCAAAAAGTTTTGACCAGCGAATCCTCTTACCTGTTCCTCGGAATAATACTTTAAAAGCTCGTTGATCAGATTGGGATATTTTGATGCATTTTCCAACCCGGAAATATGTTTATCAATCCCGTCAAAATCAGAGCCGAATCCAATATGGCTAACTCCTCCGAGCGAACTGAAATGATCAATATGTCTGATAAGATCCGAAACTGTCACAACGTCTTTCTCATCGGTGAATTCTGGATAAAAGACAACATGAATCATTCCATTTTTCTCGAAAAGGGCTTTAGCCTGCTTATCTGTCAAATTTCTTGGATGATCACATATTGACTTTGCATTTGAATGGCTTGCAATCGGAAAATGCGCTAGATCAATCACATCCCAAAAGGCCCTTTCACTTAAATGTGATACATCAGTCAGAAGACTGTTGTCATTATTATAGAGTACCACTTTTTTCCCATATTCTGTAAGGCCTGCACCGCGAAATTCTTGTGCTCCATCTGCAGCCAGGTTTCCATAATTCCAAGTAAGTCCGACAGAAAGGACGCCCATGTGTTTTAATATACTCAACTTTTGAATGTCATTACCAATACAGTCAATACCTTCGAGCGTAAGCACAGCCCCTGTTTGGTCTGGTTTTAACTTCAGAACATCCTTCCAGCTTTTGATCTGTATCATATCGTGGTTTGCTTCAAGGATTTCCGTATAGAAATAATTAACCTGTTCAAGCGCGGCCTGAAATTGTTCAGTTGTCTTAAGTTCTGGAGGAATGAAAACAGCGAAGCACTGTACCTTCACATTTCCTTTATTCAGACGTTCCTTGTTTGCATCAAGTTCCGGGGAATCACTAAAACTGATCTTCCCTTTGCTTTCCCACAGTTTCCATAAAACATCACAATGAAGGTCAATAATATTCACACGCATCCCACCAATTCTGTTTAGATTCTTTGTAATGCTTCTTGAATAGGTGTGCCGCCTGAAACTAGATCGAACGATTTATTGTAAGTATGTTCTTCTTTTAAACATTCAACAACCGTCCTGGCAACATCTGCACGTGGAATTACACCTCGTTCAATTATTTCACCAGCGTTTATATTACCAGTTCCGGCCTCGTTCACGAGACCGCCGGGCCGCACGATCGTATAGTTCAAACTGCTCTGCAATAGAGCTTTGTCAGCATAATGTTTGGCTGCATAGTAGTGTTTGATTTTTTCATTCCAGTTTTCACGGTTGTTTGCCTGTAAGGCACTGACCATAATAAAACGGTTAACCTTTGCCAATTCCGCTGCTTCAATAGTTTTGACTGCTCCATCCAGGTCGATAAGCAACGTTTTGTCTGCCCCTGTATGACCTCCCGAACCGGCTGTAAAAATGACGGCATCGCAGCCTTCCATAGCTTCTGTCAATTCATCGACACTACCTTCCAGGTCTGCCAATACCGCTTCTACCCCTTTCTCCCTAAAGGCAGCTGCCTGTTCTTCGTTTCTAACCATCGCAATCCCAGTAAAATCGTTCTTGCCTTTCAACAATTCCACAATATGACGGCCGATTTGGCCATTTGCACCTACCACGAGAACTTTCACGTTGATCACACTCCTTGAGTTTTGTGGATTGGTCGGAAATAGGGGCTCAACTGCTGCCCATAGTTGAATTCTAACTTAAGAAATAAGCTTTTGCCAGATTCCATTCTTCGACAGGCAAGTTGGTTACCGTAAATATGAGAACCTTTAACTGCGATTAATGACCGATCTGCGGGATTTACCGTAATTTCGGGAACCTTTACTGCCATTAGTGACCGATATGCCGGATTTACCTTAAATACAGGAACCTTTAAATGACATTAGTGACCGATATGCCGGATTTACCTTAAATACGGGTACCTTTAACTGCTATTAGTGACCGTTATCCGGGGTTTTTCCTAAATACGGGTACCTTTTACTGCTATTAGTGACCGTTTATCCGGGAATTTCCTAAATACGGGTACCTTTTACTGACATTAGTGACCGTTTATCCGGGAAATTCCTAAATACGGGTACCTTTTACTGCTATTAGTGACCGATTTTCGGCATTTATCGTAAATACGGGTACCTTTTACGGACATTAGTGACCGATCTTCGAGATTTTCCCTAAATACGGGTACCTTTAACTGACATTAGTGACCGTTTATCCGGGAATTTCCTAAATACGGGTACCTTTAAATGCTATTAGTGACCGTTATCCGGGGTTTTTCCTATATATGGGTACCTTTAACTGCTATTAGTGACCGTTATTCGGGATTTTCCCTAAATACGGGTACCTTTTACTGCTATTAGTGACCGTTATCCGGGGTTTTTCCTAAATACGGGTACCTTTTACTGACATTAGTGACCGTTATTCGGCATTTACCGTCAATACGGGTACCTTTTACTGCCATTAATGACCGCTGTCCCGGATTCATCGTAAATTGATAAAATAATTTCCAATTAAAAAGATAATTGCTAAAAAACCGATGTACCCTCTTGCTGTGACGGCATAGGTTTCCCATCTGATATCGTTGTTTTTTCTTAAAAAGAATTAGAGACCCAAAGGTCATCAAGTACCCATTGAAAGACAGACTTCGATTATATGAAAAATCCGGATGGCATGTTTCCCCTCTTATTTGAGCTTCAAATTTGATTTCACTCGAAGGATAAAAATATTGATGAGTCGCAAATACTTTCTGGTAAAATTGCAGTCGCCAGTCGTCATGTTCCAGTTGAATTTTAAACTTTAAAACAGGATCTCTACAAAAACAAGCAAAGCCTCAGTTCATCAATTGACCGAAAAAATGAGTGGACCGCTTTCTATCACAATTGGCTCAAGTTCATGATACCCGGCCATCCCTTAGCTGTGAACTCATACTTTTCAAAGGTATTTGATCTTTTAATCTAATAAAATAACCCCCTGAAAAGGAGGTTATTCTAACATACTATTCGCCCACATCATATCCTTGATCTTCTACGGCTTCTTTCATTTTCCGCGTATCCGTTTTGGATGGATCAAACAAAACCTTTACGTTTCCCTGAGCCAGGTCCGCCTCTGCTTTTTTAATACCTGTAAGGGCTGTTAATGCTTTTTCGACAGATTGTTTACAATGTCCGCAAGTCATACCCTCCACTTTTAAAACTGTTTCTTGCATATTAATCTCCTCCTAATCGATCTATAATTTAACTCTTTTTAATCGCAATGAATTAGTGACAACCGATACCGAGCTGAAGGCCATGGCAGCACCAGCAACCCAAGGAGCCAGTAGCCCAGCGGCCGCAATCGGAATTCCAGCTGCATTATAAGCAAGCGCCCAGAAAAAGTTTTGATGGATATTTCTCATAACTGCATGGCTCAGTCGAAAAGCCTTCGGAATGAGCTGCAAATCTCCTCCGAGGATGGTCACATCGGCAGCTTCAATGGCGACGTCTGTCCCAGTTCCAATGGCAATCCCTACATCAGAGAGTGCAAGGGCTGGCGCATCATTGATTCCATCTCCCACCATCGCTACCACTTTACCCGCGGCTTTCAACTCTTTTACTTTTTCAGCTTTATTCTCAGGCAACACTTCAGCAAACACCTGATCAATTCCAACTTGATGAGCAATCGCCTTTGCAGTTCTTTCATTATCTCCTGTCAGCATAAGGACTTCAATGCCTTCTTCCTTCAAACGGGTGACAGCCTCTTTCGCATGGTTTTTAACGGTATCCGCAACCGCCACTATTCCTGACAACCTTCCATCCACGGCAATAAACATGACTGTTTTTCCTTGGCTTTCAAGTTCTTCAGTCTTTATGACTTTTTCTTGGTATAAAACAAGATTGGCGCTCATCAGCTTTCTCGTTCCGATCAATATATGGTGACCATCAATTACGGCTTTGACCCCGTGCCCTGAAATTGCCTGAAAATCGGTCACCTGCTTCATTTCGACGCCACGCTCTTGTCCATATCTGACAACCGCATCTGCCAACGGGTGCTCAGAAGCATTCTCAACCGAAACAAGATAAGAAAGAGCCTCTTCACCATCCAGGTCAATATCCGTAACGGAAGGTTTCCCCACTGTAATTGTTCCCGTCTTATCCAAAATGACTGCATTCACTTTATGGGCCATTTCCAGGTACTCCCCACCTTTAAACAAGATGCCAGTTTCCGCGCCCTTCCCTGAGCCTACCATGATGGAAGTTGGGGTAGCCAGCCCAAGGGCACACGGACAGGCGATGACAAGAACAGTGATCGCTGATTCCAGTGCTTTAGCAACATTTCCGGGATCGGCAATTAAGAACCATATTAAAAAGGTAATAATGGCTATACCTACAACAATCGGCACAAATATCCCGGAAATTTTGTCTGCGATCCTCTGGATAGGAGCCTTGCTTCCCTGTGCCGCCTCAACGATTTTAATAATCCCGGCGAGGGCCGTATCTTTCCCTACTTTCGTTGCTCTTACCCGGATCATTCCATGCTTATTGATCGTTGCGCCGATAACCTGTTGACCAGGCCGTTTTTCTACCGGTATTGACTCGCCGGTAATCATCGATTCATCTATTGCCGTTTCACCAAAGATCAATTCGCCGTCTACAGGAATTTTTTCACCTGGCCGGACAACGATAATGTCTCCTGCTTTCACCTCTTCTACCGGTATTTGCTGTTCTTTTTCTTCACTCAGAACACTTGCATTTTTTGCCTGCAGACTTACTAACTGGGACAAGGCTTCAGTTGTTTTGCCTTTTGCCCGAGTTTCAAAAAGTTTGCCTAGGAGAATCAGCGTAATCAATACCGCACTTGTTTCGAAGTACAGATGCGGTTCGTATCCAGGATGGATCCATGAACGGATTCCTTCCAGAATACTGTAAAAGAAAGCAGCTGATGTACCGAGCGCTACAAGAACATCCATATTCGCACTCTTATTTTTTAATGATTTATAAGCACCCTTGTAAAATTGTCCTCCGAAATAAAATTGGACCGGTGCTGCCAAAAGAAACTGAAGCCAGGAATTCATTAAAATAGCAGGAACCGGAAAAGCCAATTTGTCAGGCAAATGTCCCAGCATTGTATAAAGCAATGGCAAGGAAAAGAAAGCAGAAAGGATAAATTTCTTTTTTTGTTTTTTATATTCCTTCGACTTGATATCATCTTTATCCGACTTTGTCGTCTTCACTTTGGCATCGTATCCGAGTGCTTGGATTTTTCCTATGACATCCGAAGCGGACACTCCCTGCTCAAGCTCCACGGCTGCCATCTCAGCCGCAAGATTGACTGTTGCCGATTGGATACCTTCCATTTTATTAAGGACCTTTTCAATTCTTACGGAACAGGCCGAACACGTCATTCCGTATATATCTAAATCAATTTGTTCGGCTTTTACACCGTAACCAAGATCTTCTATTTTTTTCGTAATGTCTCGAGATGAAATTTGCTCATTGGTAATCGTAACAGATGCCCGTTCTAAAGCAAGATTGACATTCGCTTCAACTCCCGGCATCTTGTTCAATACCTTTTCAATCCGGTTCGAACAGGCAGCACACGTCATGCCTTCTATTGGTATATCCATTTTTCTGTTGGGCACCTTAAAGTCCTCCCTCCCTTACAGAATTGAGTTCAGATCATGTCTTTATCGATCAATTGATTGATTCAATTGTATCATCGCCTTATCCTGATTTAATAGAATCGGCAATCAAGTGATGCGTTTGTTCCTCAAGAAGCACTAAGCTGACCTATTCCAAAGAGCGGCTGGCAGTCAATTAAATAGTGTATCTACACCGTTTCTAGCTTCCTCCACCATTTTATCGAAACCCGCGTATCTGACCTAATTTCTATGTACTTGCCGGATGTATTCGCTTATAAGCTCCAACAGTTTCATGTCTTTCATTTACTATACCAATAAATCAAGTTTTTTCCCTTAATTTCTTCGATAATTTGTCTCAAATGTACGTAATGAATCTAAAAAAGCCAGTGCTGATCCTGCGGCAAAAGTGACTGAAAATGTGTCCTAGTATTGATATTCTGTTTGTTCACCTTAGCTAGACAACTTTGGTGCGTAATGTGCAAATAACGGCAAACAGCGTCAGTTACAGTACTTCATTTTTGATGGAGAGGTACGAATTGGGGATGGAAAAAGTGTAAGCTAATAGGATTAGTACCTGTGGTAACTGAAGCAATCAGATCGTAAGATTCTGCTTCCGGTTCCACCTTTCCCATTCCAGCCGTTGCCAATGTTGGGTTTGGGGATGTTAAGGAAACGCAGCAGTTGGCGTTTATTCATCATGAAAAACTCCATGCAGGCACATAGAGAAAAAATAGGCCAGGTGCTTGAAAAATCATGCACCCAGCCTATTTTTATGAATGAAAACCGATCAATTTGGCTTCTTTCCCGGCTCCAAGCATTTCATCAGCAGGGAAAACGATGACAGAGTCAATATAATCCCATTTGATTAATATATGTGTAGGGCAGCTCTCTGTAAACTGTTCAGAGGCAGGAATATCACTCCCGTCATCTTCCTTTATTTTCGTCCTTTCATAACAGGGATTTTCAACCCAGATTCCCATTGATTCCGTATAAATCAATTTTGCTATACACCACTTGTCCGGATGATAAATTCCTGTTACAGCCCCTGATAGGGATTCAGGTAAGTTTTTAAACTTGATTTGAACCTTTTGATTTACATAACTGTCTAAAAACATGATATAAGTCCCTCCTCCTAATAGTCTGGCGGGAATTCCTTATACCGTAATAATTCCTCAATTATCACTTCTTAAACACAAAAAACACACCTGTAATGGTGTGCTTTTACAACCTTATGTTCGGGTTGACCTTATTCGAAGTTGTTCCAACGTAAGTTTATCACTTTATAAAAATTTCCTTTGAATGTTCTTCCCATCATAGCTGAAAATCATTGGGCGGTTCTCCACAACACTCTCTAAATGAATTGACCTCCCCCAAAGCTGGTAAATGTACGGCAGCACTTTCTCCAAATATTTTAAATCCAATTCAACCCCTTCATAGGAATGCTTAATGTATAATTCCCCATTTTTCATATAATCCCCATCATTGACGGTCAAATATGGAAAGCCGCCGTTGACCCTCATATTGACAAGCTGGTCCCTTACTTCTTTCCAGTCCTTATCGACAATTTTATAATCCCGGCCCTGTTTCTGAAACAGATACATGTCTTCCCTTGTAACAAGGTCTTTTGTTAAATAATTTCGTAGAAAAGAGATGTCTGAATCAAGCTCTCTTACTTCGAACATTTTCTCTCTCCCTGAGCCCGGTTCGACTCCCTGCTTTTTCAACTCCTCATCCGGATTATCCCAGCGTTCTTCGATATCTTCGAATATTTTCAAACCCAAGTAATAAGGGTTAATGCTTGTTTTTGACGGTTGAATGACTCCAGCATTCAGTTTGGCGAATTCAATCGCTTCATCGCTGGATAAATCCATTTCCCTGATAATTCTTTGATGCCAATAGGAGGCCCAGCCCTCATTCATGATTTTCGTTTCAAGCTGCGGCCAAAAGTAAAGCATTTCCTCCCGTACCATTGTCATAATATCCCGCTGCCAATCGGAAAGCTCCCTGCTGTACTGTTCGATAAAAAGCAGCAGGTCTTTTTCAGGCTGTGGCGGAAACTTTTTCTTACGCTTTTTCCTTTCTTTCTTTGGCTGCTGTTCATCCAGATCCCAGAGATCGTCAAATTCCGATACTGATTTTCCTTCCTCTTCCTCCCATTCTTCCTCATCCTCTTTCCAATCAAGTGAGGGTCGGAGCAATGAAGGGTCAATATGTTCTTCTATCGAAAGGACGGCGTCCAAGAACTCCTCGACTTCCCGCCTTCCGTATTCAATTTCGTATTGCCTGATTCTCTCCGCTGTTGCAGCCATACTTTCAACCATATCCCGTTTCGTATTTCTAAAGCGTACATTATTTTTGAAGAAATCGCAGTGGGCAAGTACATGGGCTACAATCAACTTATTTTGAATAAGTGAGTTCGAATCAAGAAGGAAAGCATAACAAGGATCTGAATTGATAACAAGTTCATATATCTTGCTTAACCCGAAGTCATAATGCAGCTTCATTTTAAAAAATTGTTTTCCAAAGCTCCAGTGGGAAAAACGAGTCGGCATTCCGTAAGCTCCAAATGTATAAATGATATCTGCAGGGCAAATTTCATAACGCATAGGATAAAAATCAAGGCCGAACCCGCTGGCAATTTCTGTAATTTCATTTATGGCATATTCCAATGCTTTCGCATCCGCACTCATTGGGAATTCCCCTCCTTTATCCACAATGTATGAATAAAAAAGGGCAATCATGAAGGAGTAAAATCTTTTTATTTTCCCTCAGCAGCCAGTTTATATACGTATCATCAATTGACATGTCACAGCTATCCCAATGTCAACATTTACACCAAAGGCATGGATCAATTCAGTCAATAATAAAAGTAACTCCTAAAAAGGAGGGAGTTCATTTGCTGGATTATGACCGTGCGCTATATTATACACACAGATCTGAATGGGATAATTTAATCGTCCTGATGGTCAGAACAAAAGACGATATGCTGTCAAAGAGAATTGAACGCTTTTTGCACGCATATTATTTTTCCAGAGATTATTCACTTATTGAACGCCAGCTATTCTCGCTGCTCCGCTTTTTGGAGCATGCTGCGACAACTACAGACAATAGGGACATTTTTGAGCAATCCCCCCTAATCCCCATATAAATATTAATGGCTGTCGGAAATCCGGCAGCCATTTATTTATCTAAAGTTTAACAATCCTGTTACAAGCTGCTCATATTTTTTACATTCATAAGAGATTAATACTATAATCAAGATAAATTCTTATTGAAAAAAACTAAAGGCAGTTGATGCAAATGAAGTCAAAATCAGAAAAAAATCAGGAAAATATGCTTTTTTTGGCATGGGCGGTCTCCGTTATTGCGACACTGGGGAGTTTATATTTTTCCGAAATAAAGCAATTTGAACCTTGTGAGCTTTGTTGGTACCAAAGGATTTTAATGTACCCTTTAACCATCCTCCTTGGGATTGCTTCGGTTAAAAAACATTACGGCATCGCCTTATATTCGGCTGTCTTTTCCGGAGTTGGACTTTGCCTTTCCCTTTATCACTATTTAATCCAGAAGGTACCTTTTTTCACTTCCGGAGCTCCGGCGTGCGGCCGTGTTCCATGCACAGGACAATACATAAACTGGTTTGGCTTTATCACAATTCCTTTTCTTGCCCTTATTGCTTTTATCCTGATTTTCACTATCAGTTTGCTGTTGTTGAGAATGAACAAGGGAGTGGACCATAAATGAAAAAGTTAATAATTTTTTTAATTGTCATCATTGCTTTATTTGCTGCCATCGGAGGATTGACCAAATGGCAACAGGCGAAAAAATCTGAAGGGAATGTTTATCAGAAGGAGGACCTCAAGTCCTCAACCGTAGCCTTGCTGGACGATCCTTTATATCAGAACATCATTCTGCCTGACGAGTTGAAAAAAAAGCTGAAAGACAAGGAAGATGTAACAGTTTATTTCTTCAGCCCTGAATGCTCGCACTGTATGAATACAACTCCGAGATTAATTCCTGCTGCGGAAAAGACGGACGTAAATGTTTACAAATTCAATCTTCTTGAGTTCGAGGATGGATGGAATCAGTACAGGGTCAAATACACCCCTACCCTGATGCATTTCAAGGATGGAGAAGAAGATGCAAGGCTCGTAGGTGAACATTCTCAGGAGGAAATAGAAGCTTGGTTAAAGGAGAACGTGAAATAGGATCGGCTTTTTAGCCGATCCTTTTGTCAAATAGTACAGATTAGATATGTGGTATGTCCGGATTAAAAGCCATAAGCACATGACTCGTTTGAAGCATGCCGCAGGATGAATGTGCTTGTGCAGCATGCTTCTGGGATCACATAGCAAAAGCTCCAAAGAATACCCACGGATGTTTACATGATTTGTGATTAAAAATAAGCTGCAAAACTGCCACCTATATTTCCTTATATCAAATATTCATTGGCGGCCCTGGAAAACATCCCAAATGCCATATCATGTCTATGAAGTGAAGAAAATTGACAATATGTAAAGGGAAAAGAAATATGATAACGTTCCAAAATCCATTTGTTTTGAGTGAAAATTCTTTGATACTCGGGATGATTAACAGGAAGGGAATCCAACTCAAGTAAAGAAATCAGTACCTGGAGTGAAGCTATGATATGAAATGCATCACTTGCCGTTTCCAGCCATTCTTCCTCTTCCTCAGGAGTTTTCAAAACCTCCCAGCGAATGAAATCCTTTATTTCCCCTTCTTCAAAGTATAAAGGAAATACGGAATGATAAAGATGGTCAATCAAATCGCTGATCATCTTTTTCTGTTCCAAGCTTGCCGCAAAAACCACTCTCATTACCTGACCCTGCCTTTAGTATTCATAATGGTCTTTTAAGGATAACATACGTTGAATTTCTCTATTCATGGGAATGGTAGGAAATTAAATGGAGTTTTTTTCAAATAAAAAAAGGAGGCCTCTTTGCCCCCACTCTTATTTAAAACCAAAGTTATCCGGATCAGGACCGAATCTCTCATTCATGTTCAATGCGTTAATTTCATTCATTTCACTCATTGTTAATTCAAATTCAAATAAATCAGCATTTTCTCGGATTCTTTCTTCGCGTACTGATTTCGGAATAATGATGTGGCCGTTTTGTAAATGCCAGCGCAATATGATTTGAGCCGTAGTTTTTCCATGTTTGTCCGCAAGATGTTTCAATGTCGGCTCTTCCAGAAGACGGCCTCGCGCAATCGGTGACCATGCTTCAACAGCTATGTCATGCTGCTCGCAATACTCACGCAATGGTTCCTGTGTTAAGCGTGGATGCAGTTCCACCTGATTGACAACGGGCTTTTCATTGCTGTTGGCCGCCAGGTCTTCCAGATGGTGGATTTGGAAGTTGCATACTCCGATGGCCTTTACCACTTTTTCATCATAAAGCCTTTCAAGTGCACGCCAAGTATCCTTGTACTTGTCTTTTACAGCCCAATGGATAAGATAAAGGTCTAGATATTCCATATCCAATTTTTCCATGCTTTGTTCAAATGCTGTTAGTGTCGAATCATACCCCTGGTCAGTATTCCAAACTTTTGTTGTAATAAAAAGTTCCTCCCTCGGAACTCCGGACTCCTTGATCGCTTTTCCGACAGTCTGTTCATTTCCATAAATATGAGCTGTATCAATGGACCTGTAACCGTGCTCAATTGCATATTTTATCGCAGCCGCAGCTTCATCTTCCTCTTTCATCAGATAAACCCCGAGTCCTATGTACGGCATTTCCGTCCCGTTATGCAATTTTTTTACATCCTGCAAATTTTTGATCATACACAGTCCCTCCTCTATTTTCTCTCATTGTATCCGTTATCGGGCATGAAGACGAATAATTTGTTCACAATATTTATTCGACAGAAACTTTTAACTTTCTTCAATATGAGCTAAAATAAAATCGTTTGGTATAATAACCTTGGAAAAGGGTGGGAATTTAAAAATGGTCTTTAACAGGAAAAAAGACAAGTTTGCCACATTATTGGAGAAAATTGCGGGAAACTTGAAAGTAAGTGCTGATTATTTTGCCGATTATAAACTTGGCAATGCAGATGATACAAAAATTTTCGCGGAAAAAATGAAGGAATACGAAAACATCGGAGATTCACTTGTTCATGAAATGATCACAGAATTGAACAATTCCTTCATAACCCCGATAGAACGTGAAGATCTTTGGGATCTTTCCATGATCATGGATGATGTACTTGACGGCATGGAGCATACAGCCGGGCTATTTGAAATGTACCACATCGTAAAAGCTGATGAATATATGGTCGATTTTGTGGAAACTATTCGCAAATGTGCAATTGAAATTGAGATTTCCATCGGTTTAATATTCAGTAAAAAGCTTCCGGAAATCCGTCCGCACGCCATCAAAATAAAAGACTACGAATCCAAATGCGACGATGTCTTGCGCGAGTCCATGAAAAATCTTTTTGCAACAGAACAAGACCCTATTCAGTTAATCAAATATAAAGAAGTGTACGAGCACATGGAACAAATCGCTGACGATTGCCAAAGTGTTGCCAATACACTTGAAAGCATTGTAATGAAAAACGCTTAAGGGAGTCTTCGTTAATGGATTCATTATTATTGATCACCATATTGATCGTTATTCTCGCTCTTGCTTTTGACTTTATCAATGGGTTTCATGATACAGCCAACGCAATTGCCACAGCTGTTTCAACTAAAGCACTAAGACCGCGGGTTGCCATTATTCTAGCGGCTACAATGAACTTTCTGGGGGCAATGACATTTACTGGGGTTGCCCAGACTATCACAAAAGATATAGTGGACCCTTTTACTTTGCAGAATGGGTCAATCGTTATCATGGCTGCTTTGATTTCGGCCATTGCCTGGAACTTGATTACCTGGTATTTTGGAATTCCAAGCAGTTCTTCGCATGCTCTGATTGGTTCCATTGCCGGTGCAGCGATTGCATCCGCAGGTGTTGCATCAATTAACTTTAAAGGTTTTATCAAAATTATCGAGGCACTGATTTTTTCGCCTATTATTGCATTCGTAGTAGGCTTTATCATTTATTCCATTTTTAAAACCAGTTTCAAAAATTTAAATCTGGCAAAAACCAATAAACGTTTCCGTTATTTTC
Organism: Siminovitchia fordii DSM 16014 = CIP 108821; assembly: GCF_000374565.1. Taxonomy (GTDB): domain Bacteria; phylum Bacillota; class Bacilli; order Bacillales; family Bacillaceae_C; genus Siminovitchia; species Siminovitchia fordii. The sequence continues at coordinate 709,731 of NZ_KB894685.1, forward strand.
AAGTATTCACTGCTTCATTGCAGGCATATACCCATGGAATGAATGATGCCCAAAAAGCGATGGGGATCATAACAATGGCCCTTATTGCCAATAACCTTCATACAACGACTGACATCCCGGCATGGGTACAGTTATCCTGTGCAACAGCAATGGGATTGGGTACCTCTGTTGGCGGTTGGAAAATCATAAAAACCGTTGGAGGTAAAATCATGAAGATACGGCCGGTGAATGGCGTTGCCGCCGACCTTAGCTCAGCATTAATCATATTTGGAGCTACATACATTCATTTACCGGTTAGTACCACCCATGTCATTTCGTCGTCCATTCTCGGAGTCGGTACATCCCACCGGGTAAGAGGGGTTAAATGGGATACAGCCAAGACTATGATAGTTACGTGGTTTATCACACTGCCGATTACAATTTTGCTGTCAGCACTTATATATTACCTTTTAAATATTTTTGTATAAATGCCGGGCAATCCTGTTTCCAGGATTGCCCTTGACAGTTAACCCTTAACCGGAGGTACCGACATGTTCAAACTAAAAGAAAATCAAACAGATGTTAAAACAGAAATTCTGGCAGGTATCACAACTTTTTTGACAATGGTTTATGTTGTGGTTGTCAACCCGATGATTTTAAGGGATGCGGGCGTCTCTTTTGAACAGGTTTTTACGGCAACCATCATTGCAACGGTTGTCGGGACATTGTGGATGGCACTTGCTGCCAATTACCCGATTGCTATTGGGCCGGGGATGGGATTGAATGCGTATTTCGCCTACTCTGTTGTCGGGTCTCATAATATATCCTATACAATTGCGTTTGCAGCCGTATTTGTCGCTGGTGTCATTTTTATCCTTTTATCCTTGACACCTTTTCGCAAAATATTGATTGAAGCGATACCAGCCAATTTGAAACACGGAATTACAGCGGGTATCGGGTTGTTCATCGCATTTATCGGAATGAGGTTGACAGGGATCATTGTAGCTCATCCGTCTAATCTTGTAGCTTTGGGTGATCTTCACTCCCCAGGTGTTTTACTTGCCCTGCTCGGGCTTGCAGTTACACTTGTTTTGATGGCGCTTAATGTCCATGGAGCTTTATTTATTGGAATGATTATAACGGCACTTGTCGCCTTTTTTACGGGCCACTTGTCATTCGACCATGGGTTTGTACAGAAGCCGTCTCTGCCGGAAGGTCTTCTTGTCACAAATCCAATTACAGCGTTCGGGGATGTTTTCCAGCATTTTCTTTTTGCCGTCGTCTTTTCATTCCTTCTGGTCACAATTTTTGATACAACCGGAACGATGATCGGTGTTGCTCAGCAGGCGGGACTGATGAAAGGCAACTCATTTCCGCGGGCTCGACAGGCTCTTCTGGCTGACTCAGTGGCAACAACAGTGGGTGCCATGTTCGGGACAAGCCCCACAAGCGCTTATATCGAATCTTCATCTGGTGTGGCTGCTGGTGGCCGGACTGGACTAACAACAGTCACCGTTGCAGTCCTATTTATCATCGCTGCATTTTTCGGTCCGCTTGTCAGTGCGGTTTCAGGACTGTCCGCCATTACAGCTCCTGCCCTCATCATTGTCGGCAGTTTGATGATAGGTGCCGTCTCTGAAATTAATTGGAAAGAGATAGATGAAGGCTTCCCTGCATTTTTAATCATATTGAGCATGCCGTTGACATCAAGCATTGCTACAGGCATTGCTCTTGGATTCATTTCTTACCCATTAATGAAAATCGTCAAGGGGAAATGGCGTGAGGTACATCCGCTTTTATACATTTTTGCAGTCTTGTTTTTCTATCAATTGGCATTCATGCCACACTAGTAAAAGAAATCAAGTATATTAAAACGATCATCACCAGGTTGATGATCGTTTTTTCATTGTGCTCATTTTTACAGGCCTTGGTGGCCAGTTTAAGAGGCTTGGCGTTAGGGGGCCAGTATTCGATTTCGGGGAAATTTCTTTTCTGGTCTTTGGAGACAATGACTGCTTTGTTTAGAAAAACTGCATACAAAAAGTCTAATCCTCAGTGATTAGACTTTTTCACCCAGTTCTTATTTAAAAATTGACTGTCTTTTCGATTGCTTTCGCAACACGGTCCGTTGTCGGCAAATAATGCTGTTCCAATGAATAGAACGGGACCGGAACATCGAAGCCAGTGATCCTTTCAACCGGCGATTTTAAATAGAGAAAAGAGGTATCATTGATTAGTGCTATGATTTCCGTTCCCAATCCGCTTGTTGCATGGGCTTCATGAACAATAACCGCTCTTCCGGTTTTTTGAACCGATTCTGCAATCATGTCACGGTCAAGCGGGTACAGTGTCCGCAAATCCAACACATCACAGTGGACCCCTTTTCCTTTCATTTTTTCTGCTGCCTGGGCTGCAATTGGAACCATTGCTCCCCAGGCGATCACAGTAACATCATCCCCGGACATTAGTTTTTTTGCTTTACCAATTTCCACTTTATACTTCTCTTTAGGCACATCTTCCCGGAATGCGCGATATGTTCTCATTGACTCAAGAAAAAGAACGGGGTCGGGATCTTCTATGCTGGCAATGAGCAATCCTTTTGCATCATATGGATTGGCTGGACAGACGACTTTAATTCCCGGCATATGAGTGAATAATGCTTCGACACTATCAGAATGGATTTCCGGTGCCCGAATACCTGCTCCATAGGGTGCACGTATGACAAGTGGAACATGAAAATGCCCTTTCGTCCTCATTCTGACTCTCGTGGCATGTGTCATGATCTGTTCAAAAGCTGGGTAAATGAATCCGAGAAATTGCATCTCTATCACCGGAATCAGCCCGTTGACTGCCATTCCAATGGCTGTTCCAGCAATTCCGGCTTCACTTATGGGCGTATCTATGACTCGGTGTTCCCCGAATTCTTGGATCAAACCATCGGTTGCCCGGAACACTCCACCATTGATACCAATATCTTCTCCCATCAAGATGATTTCTTCCTGTTCCTTCATCATCGTTCTTAATCCGTCAGTCACCGCCTGGACCAAGGTCATTTTTTGATAAGCAGGTGCTGAAATGCTCATGATTGGACACCTCGCAAATAATCCAAATATTGGTCTTTCTGCTCCTGGATCGTCCACGTTTTTTCTTCAAATACATGATCAAACAAATCATGTGGATCTGCTTCCGGATAGGCCTCCATCATCTTGACTGCCTCTTCAACTGTCTGAGATGCCTCTTCCCAAACAGATTCACTCCAAGCCTCTTCCCATATGCCTTCAATTTTCATAAATCTTTCCAACCGTAAAATCGGATCCCCAGCTTCCCGTTTTTTCTCGCTCAATGATTGATCCCGATATTTGGTCGGGTCATCTGCCGTAGTATGGGCACCATATCTCCATGTAACGGCTTCAATAAGTGTCGGGCCTTCTCCTGCTCGCGCCCTTTCCAAAGCCTTCTTCGTCGCAAAATAAGCAGCAAACACATCGTTACCATCAATCCTCACACCTGGTATATCATAAGCAACAGCTTTTTGAGCAATTGTCCTGGAATTCATCTGACGTTCAATCGGGACTGAAATAGCAAATTTATTGTTTTGGTTAAAAAAGACGACCGGAGCTTTAAAGATGCTTGCAAAATTCATCCCTTCATGGAAATCTCCTTCAGATGTGGAACCGTCACCAAAGTAAACAATTACCGCATTGTCTGTACCTTTGTATTGTTCTGCCATAGCGGCTCCTGCTGCATGCGGAAGTTGAGTGGCAAGAGGGACAGCCGGCGGAAAGATTCTTTTATCTTCAGGCGGAATGCATCCTTCCGATCTTCCGTTCCAGTATAGCAGCACCGTATCCATGGGCATTCCGAATGTCATCGTAGCAGCATGGTCCCTATAGGTCGGAAATATCCAATCATCCTGCCTGAGCGCATACGCACTTCCGACCTGTGCTGCTTCCTGCCCTTCAAAAGGAGCATAAGTTCCAAGCCTCCCCTGGCGCTGCATATTGATTGCTTTCCTGTCAAATGTCCTCATCAGAACCATCTGTCGATAAAAATTTTTTACTAGATCCTCTGTCCATTCATTTTTCAGTTCCTCGTTCACCAGATTTCCATCTCCGTCTACATAAACGACCATAGCAAATTTCCCGCCCATGCTACTCCTCCTTTGGGTAGATGATCACAAGGATTGTCATGCCTTCTGCCATTTCGTCGGGATGTTTCTTGTAATAACTGTTTCTTTTCAGAATAGAAGGGTTAGTCGGATCCGCAGCAGCGAGTCATAGAGTTGTCATAACAAGCTGGTAGTCGTCTCCATACCATCATGCGTTAGCTGTATCCATTTGCCGGTACTGAAAGTTGCAAATGAAAGAGCAAAGACCATTCCTTTTCTTAAGGCACGCTGTAATGTCGTTATCTGTCAATTTTTGGAAGATCCACAACAGTCTTCCCTTTCATCATTCAGTACATCACTGGTTTGCCATGGCATAAAAACTTCTACGTCATCCAACCTTGGCAGATGTATTCCTAGACCTATCCTTCATTAGCCTCTTCGGCTCGGTCGGTCAACCGGCGCTCACCTAAAACTGCATTGAAGCCGACCCTACACAGAACTTGAGGCGCATACGTTCCTCTCCATTGTAAACGCTTACACAATGCTAAACAACCTTAATGCCTTGGGTGTTACTTTGTGTCGTTGAGGAGGATGAATTTCCTCTAATTCCATATTGCTTGGATGGCCCGATAAAGCAATGGCTCTATTTTCCTAGTTAGATGTTGTTATCCAATTCTGCGGCTGTCAAGAAATGCAGTGGTGATTAAACAAGTTGGCCGATAGGACGGAGTAGTTCCGGGGATTAACTTTTTTATTCAAATCCCCGATATTTATTGATTACTTCCGCCAAAGACCGCATCTACCACCTTATATTTGACGTCTTTCCTTCTGGATTGCCAGAACATCTTCCAATGAATCTTCACATGCGGTAATGTAAAATGACCAATTAACGTATTCTGGATGACAATGAATACTTTTAGCCCTGTATCCAGTTCAGGGACCCTCCTTTTCAAGTTCTTGATTTTGCAAAAAAACTCTTAGGCTTCTCCCGAAGGCTGTTATTTTTAAAAAAAGGAGTTCCGTTTACTCAAAACTCCCGTGAAATACTATTATTTTTTTTGCATAGATGTATTCTTTCACATTAAGGTTTACAAGGGAATGATAGTCCGCAGGACTTTTCAGTACGGCCTTTCAAAAATATACAATGAAATAAACTATCAGCTAGATAATAGTGCTTTATCACTTGCAAACTGTTCGCCGCGAATTCTTTGGAACTCAGCAAGCAGTTTCTCAATAGTCAATTCCTTCTTTTTGTCTTCGTCCACTTCAAGGATGATTTGGCCTTTGTCCATCATGATGAGCCTGTTTCCAAGATCAAGTGCCTGCTGCATATTATGTGTAACCATCAGTGTTGTCAAGTTATCTTTTTCCACAAGCTCTTTGGTCAGGTTCGTAATTAATTCAGCTCTTGCCGGGTCAAGTGCAGCTGTATGCTCATCAAGCAGTAAAATGGAAGGTTGGGTAAAAGTGGCCATCAATAATGACAATGCCTGCCTTTCTCCTCCGGACAGCAATCCCACTTTGGCATTTAAGCGGTTTTCCAAGTTCAAATGAAGGGTTTCCAAAGAAGTTCGGAAAAAATCCTTTCTTTTCCTGTCCACTCCTTTTTTCAAGGTGCGCTTCTTATTCCTGGAATAAGCCATTGCCAAGTTTTCTTCAATCGTCATGGTAGGCGCAGTTCCTGCCATCGGATCCTGAAACACTCTCCCTATAAAATGGGAACGTCTATATTCAGGGAGCTTTGTCACATTTTTAGAATCTATTTCAACTGTCCCGACATCCGGGGTAAGAACACCTGATATCATATTCATCAAAGTGGATTTTCCAGCACCGTTACTGCCGATCACTGTGACGAAGTCGCCTTCTTTTAAAGAATAGCTTACTCGATCCAGGGCTATTTTCTCATCAGGTGTGCCTTCATTGAAGATTTTGCTAATCTGTTCGAGCTTCAGCAACGGTTTCTACCTCCTTGTTTTTGGACGCTTCCAAAGCCGCCATTCTTTCGGCATGCCACTTGACTTTTCTTCTGTTTTCTCTTCTTTTTTCAATGAATTGAGGCATGACTAGCGCAGCAATGACAATGACGGCCGTAATTAGTTTCATGTCTCCAGTATCAAGTAATTTTATTCTCAAGGCTAATCCAAGGACAATTCGGTAAATGATTGCACCGGCTACTACAGCAAGTGTTGTCCTCACAATCGTCTTTGTACCAAAAATAGCTTCACCAATAATGACGGATGCAAGACCGATGATGATCATCCCGATCCCCATACCGATATCCGAGAATTTCGCATATTGGGCAATCAATGCTCCTGATAAAGCTACCATTGCGTTTGAAATTCCTAGTCCTATGATTACTAGATTATCAGTATTTGCTGAAAAACTTCTAATCATCCGTTTATTGTCGCCGGTTGCCCTGATGGCAAGACCCACTTCTGTCTGCAAGAACCAATCGGCTGCAAATTTAATGACCAAAGTCAAAACTGCCATAAGAATCAGCGTACCCCATGTGGATGGAAGATGCTGTATGCCGATTGCTCCCAACATATTGTTCAATGCCGCATCAATCCCAAGATTCCCCCAGAACGCTTGGAATTTCGAGAATATTGTTTCAGCATTCAACAGCGGGATATTCGGTCTCCCGACAGAACTATCGGAAGTCATTCCCATTATCCGTAAATTTATAGAATATAGGGCAATCATCATTAATATACCGGATAAAAGGGGGTTGATTTTACCCTTCGTATGCAATAATCCTGTAATACAGCCAGCAAGAAATCCAACGACCAGTGCAACAGCCGTAGCTGCCGCCGGATGATATCCGAAGAATATCATCGTGGCGGCAACCGCAGCACCTGTTACAAAACTTCCATCGACGGTAAGATCCGGAAAATCAAGAACCCGGAAAGAAAGGTACACGCCAAGGGCCATAATCGCATAGATGATTCCTTGCTCAACGGAGCCAAACAAAGCTGCAAACATGTAGAATCATCTCCTTATTTTTCAAGATCTTTAACGTCTTCCGCGTTCCAATCATCTTTAATGTCTAATTTTATAGCTTCAGCAGTATCCTTATTAATGACAAATTTCAGATTTTGAGGATATTGGACCGGCATTTCCGCAGGTTCGCCTTCACCTTTTAGAATTTTTACAGCCATTTCACCAGCTTCATAACCAATATCATAATATTCAAATCCATATGCGCCAAGTCCGCCTCTTCCAACAGAGTCAAATTCGCCAACCATCATCGGAAGCTTATTGTCATTTGCGACAGATACTACAGATTCGAGCGCGGAAACCACAGTGTTATCTGTAATTGTATACATCGAATCCACCTTGCCGACTAGAGATTCAGCGGCTTGTTTTACATCAGCGGATGTTGCCACAGAAGCTTCTACAATTTCCAGGCCCAATCCCTCATCTTCAATCAGCTTTTTAATGGAGTCTACTTGTGCACGCGAGTTTTGCTCACCAGAATTGAAGACCATGCCAACTTTTTTGGCATTCAGTTCATCCTTCAAAAATTTCAATGTGCTTGGAATAGCATCCGGATGCGTATCAACTGTACCGGTTACATTTCCACCCGGTTTTTCATTTGAATCTACCAATTCCGCTCCTACTGCATCAGTAACGGAAGTGAACACAATCGGAATGTCGCTAGTTGCGCTGGCCGCTGCCTGGGCACTCGGTGTAGAGTTGGCGAAAATAAGATCCACTCCGCCACTTACGAGATTATTCGCAATAGACGTGTTTGCACTGTTGTCACCTTGTGCAATTTGCTTATCATATTCAGCATTGATCCCCGCATCCTTAAGTGCCGCTTCAAAACCATCAAACGCCGCATTCAATGATGGATGCTCTACTATTTGAGTCACTCCGATTTTGTAAGTCTTGGATTCTTCCTGCTTTGCTGTCTCATCCGACTTCTCCTCTTTTTCCGGTGCAGCAGTATTATTTCCGCAGGCCGCGAGCATTAACACTGCACCGCTGAATAAAGCCATTGCACTTCTTTTCCACCTTAATTTCATTTATTTTCCCCCTATTCTTACTATTTTATTGCCTAGTTTTAAAGGACAATAATTAACGTAATGGTACAATGGTTGGACTTGTTAGTCAATAAGTTTAGAAGGTTGCCCGGAAGAATTGCCTATCAATCTCCATTAAACAGAGGCTTCCTCTTTTCCAAAAAGGCTTGGACCCCTTCCATATGGTCACTGGTAGTACCAGCAAGCCCTTGTGCATGAGCTTCTCCCTCAAGAACCTCCCCCAAGGTAGAATCCCATGATTTCAATAGACCCTCTTTGATCAGAGCAATGGCTTTTGTCGGCATGGATGCAAGTCTGCCGGCAAACATTGATACCTCACTTTTCCAATTCTCCGGGGATATGACTTTTGTCGCAAGTCCAAGTCTCAATGCTTCCTCGGCAACCACCTTTTCCCCAAGAACCATGAGTTCAAGAGCTTTTGAATGACCTACTATTCTCGGCAAATAGTAGGTATTGCCGGAGTCAGGCACAAGTCCAATATGGATGAACGCATTTAAAAAACTTGCTTTTTCAGATACAAGTCGGAAATCAGCCGCCAATGCCAGGCTGAATCCCGCCCCGGCAGCCGTACCGTTTACTGCGGCGATGATTGGCTTCCCGATATTAGCCATTTTATGAATAATTGGATTATACCGGTTTCTCAACAGTTCACTGTAATCTATCGAATTGTCCACCTCAGACAAATCCTGTCCTGCAGAGAATGCCCTGCCTGCTCCCGTTAACACAATCGCCCTGACGGTTTTGTCATTCTCCGCGTCTTGAAGCGCTTTCAGTAAGTCGGAATGCATTGCCTTATTAAAGGCATTCAGCTTATCGGGACGATTTAAAGTGATCCAAGCAGTGGAATTTTTTACTTCATATAATATTGTATCAGACATGTAACCCCTCCTTTAACGTCCCTTGAAATCTGGCTTTCTTTTTTCAATAAATGCTTTCATGCCCTCTTTTTGATCTTCCGAAGAAAATAACAGGTAAAAATTCTTTCTCTCAAAAAACATTCCCTCCTGCAGCGGATAATCCACCGCTTTGTTGACAGCCTCTTTAATCAGGCGGACTGCAAGCGGGGGCTTTTCAGCCAACTCCTTTGCATATGCGAGAGCTTCTTCTATCAGGTTTTCTTTCGGATATAACTTGTTGACAATCCCTAATTCATGGGCTTCTTCCGCAGGGTGCATGTCTCCGCCCCAAATCCATTCAAGTGCTTTTGTCTTTCCGATCAACTTGGTCAACCTTTGGGTTCCACCGGCTCCAGGCATAACAGCAAGATTGATTTCCGGAAAAGCGAATTTAGTATCTTCTGCTGCAAACAATAGATCACAAACAAGCGCCAGCTCAAATCCACCACCAAGACAAAAACCGTGTACTGCCCCAATTACCGGTTTTTTTACAAGGCTTAATCGATCCCAGTCGGCAAACTGGTTCAACAGCTCCATGGATATAGAATCATCTTCGGACATTTCATCAATATCTGCTCCTGCCGCAAAAGCTCTTCCCTTTCCGCCGAGAAATATTACACGAATGTCATCATTGCGGTCATATTCTTCAAAGACTTCGAGAATTTCATGTACCATGGTCCGGTTTAATGCATTCAAAACATCCGGCCTGTTCAGCCAAACAATACCGACTCGGCCATCGACCTCCGTCTGAATAAACCGGTAATCACTCATTTACTTTCTCACCAAACATAAATGTGACAACATCGCCCGCAAATTTCATGACATCTTTTCCTGAAGCTTTGGACTCCTCCGTTTTTGAAGCTTCTTTGAAGGCTTCAAAGCTGTCATAGTACATTTCGCACATCAAATAGTAGGGACTTTCGCCCATTGGAGACCCTGTGAATTTTGTGATTTCCACTTTCCGAAGCCCCGGGATTTTTTCTGTCAGCGGGATATGTGTCTCAAAGTAATATTTGTCAAATTCCTCTGTGTTTTCAGGTTTCTTGAATAACGCGATCATTTTAAACATCTTTCAATCTCCTTTTCTCTATAAAATGATGAATACAAATATTGCTAAAAAAATGAAGACGTATGACGTGGAGAACTTAACGCGTCGTTTTCGGTGTCTTGCCGTCATCCCCCCAGGACAGGATCTCCTTTTCGTCCAACATTTTCTGCTCATATTGACGCCATTTCTTGCGCAGGTATCCGTAACCTTTTGTCAAACGGTAATCTTTGTTATCAAGCCGATTGACCATTTGCCGTTCTTCGGGCTGCATCATTCGAATATCATCCCGTTTCACTACCCAAATATCAACAACCGGTTCCCTGCGCATGAAATTCTCTTGGGCCATGACAAATGCCATTTCCTTGTTTGGGGCCAGCAAGCTGAATTGATGCTGAAAATCCCCTTTGTGACTTCTCTTGCTGAACACCTCATATATTTGATGAAATCCATCCGTTTTTTCATTGCCCATTCGCTACCTTCCTTCCTCCTTCCCGATATTAAATAGCTTTTTTAGCCAAGAGCCCTTCTGACCCATTCATGTTCCTTGAAGGCCGTCCTTCTTAACTGGAGCCTGCTTTCGGATTTGGGCCCTTTATTAGAAATGATCTTCTTGAACTCACTCCAATCGGGCTGCTTATAGATCCACTGCTGTTTGTCCTCGTCAAACCTCAAAGTTTCATCCGGGATTGTAAGGCCGAGCGATAGGACCCTCGGAATATATTTCGAAAGAAAATCCTGTCGCAGCTGTTCATTGGTTTTAGTCCTGATTTTATATTTGATTGTTATATCTTGTTTAGTCGAGCCGGTTGTTGCAGCTGAAGCGGGGCCGAAAAACATAAGTAGCGACGGCCACCACCTGTTGATTGCATCTTGGATCATGTCCTTTTGTTCCTGCGAGCCTTCCGCTAGTGCCAAAATGATGGATTCGCCATGCTGGGCATGAAATACCTCTTCCGCGCAAATTCTTTGGAGAGCTCGCGCATAAGGACCATAAGAGGCACCGAGCATATTTGTCTGCGTGATGATAGCTGCTCCATCAACCAGCCAGCCAATCAATCCGGCATCTGCCCATGTTGGAGCTTCCATATGGAAAACATTATGAAACTTCAAATCTCCATTCAGAAGATCATTCATAATATCTTCCCTCCCTTTGCCAAGCGGCGCCAATAAATCCTCGACTACACGCAAAAGAAGCTGGCCGTGTCCCATTTCATCCTGCACTTTCGCCATGATCCCCAGCTTTCTGCGAAGTGATGGGGCCTTCGGCACCCATTCCTTTTCCGGTAGGGCTCCCATGATTTCACTGATACCATGCATGGAAATCAACTTAATCAATGTCAGCCGGTAATCATCCGGCATCCAGTCATTCGCCTCAATTTTTTCTCCATCATTTATTCTCTTCAAAAAACGATCCAGCTTTTCTTCGTAAGATACCCCTGCTGCCACATCCATCAAACGCACTCCTTTCAAAAGCAACGTTTTTTGTAGGCGCTTTCATCCAGATTTTTCAATATAACGAAAAATTGTCCAATTGAGTAATTTCCGTTATATTTATCTAAAGAATACTTTTAATTTGTTATGCTGTCAACTATAAAATCAGAAAATTATTTCAAAGAAAAGGATACCTCCCATTCTATTTATATGAAAATTATGAAAAATCCATTTCTTATCCAACCAGCTTTCTGAAATGTTAATGCAAAATTACTTTCTTGAAGCTTCAGGAGGAATAAAATCCATTTGAAAAACTTTTGAGCAGAAGGAGTTCTTTTTAGCAAACTTGTGAGGTCGGATAATATAAAAATGGCAGGAGGTTTCGCTCTTGCATAGAGCTCTCCTCCTGCATTTTTTGCCGGTAGATCATGCCATCTTTGCTTCAGCTTCCTTTTTAAAAAAGCTCTTCATGGCATGATATACATCGGCCTTCTGCTTTAAAATATAATAGTGGAACTTCTCATCTTTAATATTTTTATAAGCTGACATCAAAGTGGAATTTCTCTGGTATTGATTGACCTCACCATATCCGAACATGTTCGATTTTTCCATCAGCTCGCCTACAAGTTTGATGCATCTGGCGTTGTCTGAAGTGAGATTATCCCCATCAGAAAAATGAAACGGATAAATATTGTAACGGGAGGGATCATATTTGTCCCCGATGACTTCCAACGCTTTCCTATAAACCGAAGAACAGATTGTTCCGCCGCTTTCTCCTTTTGAAAAAAAATCCTCTTCCGATACGACTTTCGCTTCCGTATGATGAGCTATGAATTCGATGACAACTTTCTCATATTTTGTCCGTAAAAACCGGGTCATCCAGAAGAAGAAACTTCGTGCCATATACTTTTCCCAGACACCCATTGAACCGCTTGTATCCATCATCGCGATGACAACCGCATTCGATTCAGGCTTTTGGACTTCATTCCATGTCCGAAACTTCAAGTCCTCCGGAAAAATAGGATAAAAATTAGGATCACCCTTCATGGCATTCCGTTTAAAGGCACTCATCATCGTCCTTTTCTTGTCAATGTTGCCCATCAATCCTGTTTTTCGAACATCATTGTATTCAATATGCGTTATCTGGTTGGCATCCTGTTCTTTTCTTTTCAGATTCGGCAGTTCCAATTCTTTGAACAGTGCTTCTTCCAAATCCAACATTGAAACTTCCGCTTCATAAAAGTCTTCGCCCGGCTGGTCGCCTGCGCCCTGCCCTTTACCCGGACCCGGCTGCTGGGAACCGTCCCTGGCTACTACATCTCCCACTTGGCTGTCCCCATCGCCTTGGCCGACATGTTTATTTTTATCATAATTATATCTGATTTTATATTCATCTAAAGATCTGATCGGAATTTTAACAACATCACGGCCATCTGACATAATGATACTTTCTTCAGTGATCAAGTCCGGAAGATTGTTTCGAATGGCCTCCTGTACCTTCTCCTGGTGTCGTTGTTGATCGTCATAACCTTTTCGATGGAGGGACCAATCTTCTTGAGAGACAGCAAACTGATGAGACTGTGAGTTTGACATGTTTACGACGCCCCCCTTGCATTTTTTAAACTACGGTGATAATAAAAGCGCAGCACCCTGTTGCTTCGCTTGCACTAGTATTTCCTGTCCGTCGAAGCTGGACAATTATCTGGCCCTAAAAACTATAACTTCCTTCAACTTTGCAACAGCTGTACTCTCACCGTTTATTACTCTATCTTATGCAGAATAACAGATTTATTTACAGAAGTTTGCGAGAATGGGACAACGGGTCCAATAAGAAAAAACCCCTTCCTCCGTCGGGAACATGTTGTTCACTCCTTTGGAAGGGGCCACATATTATCTGTTCAACAAGCTTCCGACATAGCGGAGCAATTCATTCGCTGATGTCGAGTTATAACCGTGCTCATCAATGAGGCGGGCTACAACCTCATTTATCTTTTTCAATTGCTGCTCATCCGGTGTTTTTGCCGAAGTCGTGATTTTGACAACATCCTTCAAGTCTGCAAATAACTTCTTCTGGATGGCTTCTCGCAGTCGTGCATGTGATCTGTAATCAAACCGCTTCCCTTTACGTGCAAGCGCTGAAATACGTATTAAGATTTCTTCTCGGAACGTCTTCTTCGCATTTTCGGAAATGCCGATCTGTTCCTCAATGGACCGCATCAATTTTTCATCCGGATTGATTTCTTCCCCTGTCAGAGGATCGCGCAGCTTCGATTTATTGCAGAATGCCTCTACATTATCAAGGTAATTGTCCATCAATGTTTTAGCAGACTCTTCGTATGAATATACAAACGCCTTCTGGACTTCCTTTTTCGCCATTTCATCGTATTCTTTCCGGGCAACGGAAATGAAGTTCAAATATTTTTCACGCAGCTCTTGTGTAATGGACGGGTGCTGGTCAAGTCCTTCTTTTAAGGAACGCAGCACATCCAATGCATTGATGGACGGCACTTTTTTACGGATGATCGTGGAGGAAATCCGGTTAATTACATATCTTGGATCTATTCCACTCATTCCTTCATCCTGATATTCCTTTTTCAATTCATTGAGATCGGATGAATTATAACCTTCCACATTTTCACCGTCGTAGAGCCGCATCTTTTTCAAAAGATCGATATCCCCGCGTTTCGGTTCTTTCAATCTTGTCAGGACAGTAAACATTGCTGCAACTTTCAAAGTATGCGGTGCAATATGGACATCTGCCACGTCACTGTCGCGGATCATTTTTTCATAGATCCGTTCTTCTTGAGAAACCTTCAAGTTATACGGAACAGGCATGACGATGATCCGTGAGTGAAGGGCTTCATTTTTCTTATTGGAAATGAAAGAACGATACTCAGTTTCGTTCGTATGCGCTACAATCAATTCGTCTGCCGAAATAAGGGCAAACCTGCCGGCTTTGAAGTTTCCTTCCTGTGTCAGCGACAGCAAATGCCAGAGGAATTTCTCGTCGCACTTCAGCATTTCCTGAAACTCCATCAGACCTCGATTGGCCTTGTTCAATTCACCGTCAAACCGATATGCCCGAGGATCCGATTCCGATCCATATTCAGCAATGGTTGAAAAATCAATGCTTCCGGTCAGGTCAGCTATATCCTGTGATTTCGGATCGGATGGACTGAATGTTCCGATTCCTACCCGTTTATCTTCTGAAAGGAATATCCGTTCCACAAGCACGTCTTCAATCCTCCCGCCATAATCCTCTTCAAGCCTCATCGTATTTAAAGGAGAAAGATTTCCTTCCACTTTTATCCCATATTCCTGATAAAAATCTTCCCGTAAATGCTGAGGTATTAAATGAAGGGGATCTTCGTGCATTGGACAGCCCTTAATGGCAAATACCGCCCCCCGGTCCGTCCTTGAATAAGCTTCAAGTCCTCTCTTTAACATCGTGACAAGTGTGGATTTCCCGCCACTGACAGGACCCATCAGTAATAGGATCCTTTTTCTTACATCAAGGCGCTTTGCCGCTGGATGGAAATATTCTTCAACAAGCTTTTCCAGTGCTTCCTCCAACCCAAACATTTCATGACTGAAAAAGCGATATATTTTATGACCGTTTTCTTCTTCAACACCCGCATCCCTGATCATATTGTATATACGGGAGTGTGCCGACTGTGCTACCCATGGCTTTTCTTTGACTAATTTCAAATAATCGGCAAAGGTGCCTTCCCACCTCAACTTCTCCTCTTGAGACCTGTATTGTTCAATCTTTTTTAGAATATCCATAAGGACCTCCCTGTTTGCTTGATGAGGAATGTTTAATTAACCATATGCATCCTTACGGCTGAACATGTCTCGATTAAGAGACATTGCTATGGAGTATATTTTTTTCAGGGGATCGCCATATTTACAATATGAGTGCTCCATTCACATTATGACGAAAATCGGATATAATAAGCTTCAGGGACGACTATGATTAAAAAGGAGGCTTACATAATAATGAGAACAATTTTATTGTTGGGAGTGTCCATTGCATTCTTATCTGCAATTTTCACATCCGGCCGTGAAGATAAGCCAGGAGTATTTAAAAAGTAGTCACCATTTTTATGAATGAAAAAAGGACTGTCAAGAAAGCCAGTAAAAACTGATTTTCTGTGACAGCCTTTTTTCTTTTTCATTGAAGGAGTTTTCCAGTTTAGCTAAACGAGGGATATTAGTGACCGAAAGAAAAGCTGAACGGAAAACATAGCCAAGAAACCCGACCATTTAGTCCGAAGTGAAAAGCTTGATATGATCCTAAACGATTCACATTTCTTTTGCCTGACCGAGAGAAAACTCTTTCGATTTTTATTGCAATCCGGGATACCCTTGCTGACGCAACGCCTCGTAAACAAGGATGGCCGCTGTATTAGATAAATTCAGTGCCCTTACATTTTCGGTCATCGGAATCCTAAGACACCTGTCAATATTTTCTTCCAGCAGTTCCTTCGGAAGCCCGGTTGTTTCCCTGCCGAATATAAAATAATAATCTGTGTCCGGATTATCGTATGAGAAAGATGTGTGCGGTTTCTTACCGAATTTCGTCAAAAAGAAATACTCGCCACCCTCGCTTGAAGCGAAAAAGTCGTCTAAAGAATCATGGTAAACGATATTTACATACTTCCAATAATCAAGCCCTGCTCTTTTCAACATCTTATCATCAGTAGAAAATCCGAGAGGACGGATAAGATGCAGAAAGGTATCCGTTGCTGCGCAGGTTCTTGCAATATTACCCGTGTTAGCAGGTATTTCAGGTTGATATAGTACTACATGTATGGCCAAGGAGTGTCACCTCATTCATCAAAATACCGTGATATTATAACACCTTGATGAATGAAAAGGAACTGGTTTATCCATATCTATGAACCATCATCGATAATATGGAACATTTTATATTGAATATTTGGTGTGTAGGCTGAGGAATCTTCGTATGCCCAGTACCGCATGCGGCTGTTATACGTATGTGCGTTTACAAGAGGCATGCCATATGCATCTTTCCCTGTCACTACAGTATTATGGTCAAAACGCCCGTCACCCTGAAAGTCATAGCAGATGACATCTCCCAACTGAAGTTCCTGAGGTTCCTGAACTTCCCTTGCACGAAGCCCTGCGGTTGAGTTTTGCAGGTAGTTTTTCAACGCATGTGCGACCGACCAGCTGAAACTCCAATTTTTATTTCGATACCACCATCCCTTGCTCCGGTTAGGATATCCCCTCATAGGAGCTCCCCCGGCATGGATGCATTGAGATACATAATTCGTACAATCAACTTCAAATTTCTGGTAGGCAGGATTATAATCATTCCACCATCTCTCAGCATATTGAACCACCTTCAGACGGTCATATGAGTACCGCTCACCCACCGGATTTCTATCTGCTTCGAGTGTATATTTTTCTCGTTTTTTTAACGTAAAATCAACTGGGATTTCCATATCTTCATATAGTTCATTTTTGGCAAAAGACGCTTTTCTCCTTTGTAGTTCTTCTTCCACATAAAAGAAATCGCCCTGTTTTATAAGATGTTTCAGGTGTACATTATAATAAAGATGACGAAATCCATCTTTTGTTTCAGCCTTTGAAATTTTTCCGACTGCATAAGTCCTTACAATATCCGCGTTTCGTTTGGACATAGCTTCCTTTTTCCGGATAATATTTTCATCCCTTGTTTTCTTCTCCCCCACAAACTCACTTACTTTTCTTTCCAGCATCTTCTGCAGCCGCTCTCTCACTTCATCCCTCCTCGCCGATATATATGCGTGCAGAAAGGTATTTATTTTTATAAAACAAAAATCGCTAAGCAAAACACTACATAATACAAATACCGTCTTCTATAACGTACAAAAAGAAGAAGGCGCTTTTAACGCCTTCTTCTTTTCCAGAATTATGGGTCAGTTTAAAATAAGATTTAGTTATCATCCCGCTGTTTGGCCCGAGCGTTTCCGCCTTTTTCGCCGATTTCTTCGTAGAAATCCCTATCATGATTTTTGGAAGTTGCTTCTCCACCTTTACGGCCGATTTTTTCGTAGAAGTCCTTATCGTGATTTTCTGCTGTGGCTTCGCCGCCCTTACGCCCGATTTCCTCGTAGAAATCTCTGTCGTGATTTTCTGCCGTGGCTTCGCCGCCTTTGCGCCCGATTTCCTCATAGAAATCTCTGTCGTGGCTTTCTGCTGTGGCTTCTCCACCTTTGCGCCCGATTTCTTCATAGAAGTCCTTATCATGATTCCTTGAAGTGGTTTCTCCGCCTTTACGTCCTGCTTCTTCTACTGTCATTTTGCGATCGTTGTCTTTATTAGCCATTATGTGATTCCTCCTTCAAAGAATTTTTCCTCTTACAGTACTACTCGTTCCCCCTTGACATACTTTCAAACATTTTTCTACAAAAAAAGCGGACAAACACGTTGTCCGCTTTAGAAAATTGTAAGAGTCCTCTGCCGTTTCACCCATACAAGGACGTCTTGTCCGTCACACTAAGACAAATCACACCACAGACTCAATAATCATCATTCAAAAACTTATACTTTATTTCTCAAAAAACTGAAGGCCTTTATCTATCTCACCCAATACAAGCGGATTTTCTTCACCGGCCTGGGCAAGCATCAGTGCTTCTCTTGCCTTCTCGCCCCCGATTTTTCCAAGTGTCCAGGCAGCTGTCCCCCTGATTTCCGGCCTTACATCTTCATTTAGTATTTTGATTAAATCGTTGACAGCTGATGCCTCTTTAAAGTGGGCCAAAGCTATAATAGCATTGCGCTGAATAGGTTTTTTACCGCGCCAGGATCCCGATACTTCCCCATATTTTTCTTTGAATTCCCGATTTGAAATATCAAGCAGCGGCTTAAGCAAGGGTTTTGCAATGTCAGGATCGGGTTCCATCTCAGGATGCAGATGGAAGTCAACCCCTTTATTTTTGGGGCAAACGACTTGGCAAGTATCACATCCATATAAACGGTTTCCGACTTTATCACGGAATTCATCCGGAAGGAGACCTTTCGTCTGCGTAAGAAATGCTATACAGCTTTGAGCATCCAGCTGTCCAGGCTGTACAAGCGCCCCTGTCGGGCATGCATCCAGACATTTTGTGCATTCCCCGCATTGATCCTGCATTGGCTCGTCCGGCTCAAAAGGAAGGTTTGTAATCATTTCACCTAGATATACATACGACCCGAATTCCGGGGTGATAATCGAGCAGTTTTTTCCACTCCAGCCGATCCCCGCCCTTTCCGCTACAGCCCTGTCAACCAATTCTCCTGTATCGACCATCAGCTTGAACCTGGCATCACGGATCTTACTGTCAATGAAGGCTGCCAGCTGTTCAAGCTTTTCACGAACCAATACATGGTAATCCACTCCCCATGATGCCTTGCAGAAAATGCCCCTTCGATTTCCAGGTTCGCCTCTTGGAGCATCATTCATTTTTGAAGGGTAGGCAAGGGCAATAGCAATAATGGCTCGGGGTTCGTCAAAAATGAGCTCCGGATGCGTTCGTTCCTCAATATTTTTGTGTTCAAAACCTGATTGATAGCCAAGCTCCTCCTGCCTGATCAAGAGGTTTTTCATTTCAACAAAAGGATCTGCACTCGTAAATCCAATTTTATCAATTCCGATTTCTCTGCTGTAAGCGATAATTTCATGCTTTAACTTTTTGTAGTCCACAGTCCTTCCCCCCTCCTTCAAAAGATCTTATTTAAAAACCAATTTGGCTTAACTGTCATATCCGCAACTATATGATAAACTATTTAAAACAGAATTTGGAGGTGAAAACATTGGAAGTGAACATAGCCCCCTCTCTCTATGAAGACATTCCGGACATGAAAATCGGAGTCATTTACTATGACAATATTACAGTTGGGGACTCACCGCAAATGTTAAAAGGAAGACTGCAGCTTTTTCAGGAGTCTGCCTATTTTGAACTTGAGGATAAAAACGTAACCGACTATGAGGAAATCAAAGAGTGGAGAGCAATCTTCAAAAAGCTTGGGAAAGATCCAAACCGCTATAGGCATTCCGCGGAAGCCCTTTATAGAAGAGTAAAAAAGCAAAACTTTCTTCCTCCATTGAATTCGGCCACGGACCTTAACAACTTCTTTTCACTTGAATATAAAATCCCTTTGGGCATTTATGACAAAGATCAAATAAAAGGGAATGTCGTGCTTCGAAAAGGAAGAGCAGGAGAACAATATGAGGGACTGAACGGGCGGAAAAATAACGCGGAGAACTTGCTTGTCACATCAGACGACGAAGGGCCATTCGGCAGCCCATTTGTTGATTCATCAAGAACAGCCATTACATCAAACACGACAAGCGCCCTACAGATCGTTTACCTTACACCAAAGATCCAATTACATAATGCCCGGGAACTTGTTGGTTCGCTCGCCTCCATGTTCACTCACATAAACGGTGGAGAAGCCCGAGACTATGTACTGGCACTTAAACAATAGAAAAATGGAAACGCAGTGCTTCGTCCTTCATTGGAACGAAACACTGCGTTAGTAAAAGGTTATGTATGGAGCAGTCTTCGGGTTTGACCCATCAGCAATACAACTGCTCAAGCATACATTTCGTTGCATGCAAATCATATTATACAAAAGTCGACACAATTCGGCAACAGTTGTCACAAATTGTTCATATTACTCCGGTTTAAAAATGCAATTCATTTAATCAGCATTTGAAAAGGATGTTCCAGAAGTCTTGTAATTGTTGTCAAAAATGCACTTGCCGGGACTCCGTCGATTGCCCGATGATCGAAGGTCAAACTCAATGGGAGCAATGACTGCCGTTTCAGCTCCTCCCCGACGAACACAGGGGTATCCGTAATAAGGCCAACACCTAGAATCCCCACTTCCGGCGGATTTAAAATGGGGGTGAAAAACTCTACTCCTGATGCCCCAAGACTAGTGATTGTAAAAGTAGAACCCTTCATTTCGGAAGCGTCAAGAGATCCTTCTCTCGCCTTTTTGCTTAGCTGTTTAATCCGGTTGGAAAGCTCCTCCATGGAATACTGTTCCGACTGAGGGATGACAGGGACCACCAATCCGGCCTCCAATGCCACAGCTATGCCCAAATGAACCGATTCATAGAGATTTATTTGGTTGTTCACAAATGTCCCATTCATATTTTTATGTTTTTGTAGTGCTAGTACAGAAGCCCTGGCAATAAAATCGGTCACTGTCAGGTTGGTTTTTTCCTGTCCCATATTGATCTTATTGCGTAGTTCGAGCATTTCCGTTACATTTGCACGCATATGGATTGTCAGTTGAGCACTTTGTTGAATGCTGGAAAACATTCTTTCGGCAATGACCTTTCTCATTCCAGTGACCTGTCTAACATCAACAGAATCAGATTGTTGTTCCTTCATGGCTGGCTCATTTTTTTCCGTTTTTTTGTTTATAATCGCTTTTTCAACATCTTCTCTTGTCACTCTTCCCTGGGGCCCAGTTCCGCTAATTGTATTCACATCGATCCCTTCCGCTTTTGCAAGCTTTCTTGCAGCCGGAGAAACCCTTACTTTTATCTGCATGTTTATTGGCGGGTGTTCAAGTTTTTTTTCCGCTGTAACAGCCGTTTCCATGGTAGAAACAGCTGGCATTGAATTATTTTTTGAAGGGGAACTGACATTTTCTCCGGACTCACCAATATATCCAATCGCTTCTCCCACTGCAACCGTTTCATCCTCTTCTGCGGCAACTTCCAAAAGGACGCCGCTATCGGGGGCTTCGATGTCTTTTTCTATTTTATCCGAACTGATAACTGCGACCGGTTCCCCCTTCTCAACCTTATCACCTTTCTTTTTAAGCCATTCGACCACGGTTCCTTCCTTCATTCCCATTCCAAGCTTAGGCATAATAATTTGTACGGCCATATTCCGCCCTCCTCGCATTTTATGGAAAGAAGCGTGTTGCGCGCAACGTGCAACACGCACCATTTCAGTCATTGCACCGCGACTGTTTCATCACCAATCATTTCGCTCACTGCTTGTAAAACCTTATCAACTGACGGCAAATACAAATCTTCCAGTACTGGTGAGAATGGTACAGGGCTATGAGGAGCCGTGATCATTTTGATTGGAGCGTCCAAAAAATCAAACCCTTTGTCTGCTACAAGCGCAGATATGTCTGTTGCAGCGCTACATCTGGGGTTTGCTTCATCAATGATGATCAGGCGGTTTGTTTTGGCTACAGAGTTTAAAATCGTTTCTTCATCGAGTGGCGACAAGCTTCGAGGATCAACAACTTCAGTTTCGATTCCTCTTACAGCAAGCTTTTCCGCTGACTCCAATGCCGTTTGAACCTGCTTTCCAATAGCAACAATCGTTAGATCACTCCCCTCCCTCTTAATATCCGCCTTACCAAGCGGAATAGTGAAAAATTCTTCTTCCACTTCACCCTTCATATTATAGAGCGTTTTGTCTTCAAAAAAGATGACAGGATCATCATCGAAAACGGATGCCAACAGGAGACCCTTGGCATCTCTCGGAGTTGAAGGGACCACTACTTTTAATCCCGGTATATGGGTAAAAAGGGCGTAAAGGCTTTGCGAATGCTGGGCAGCCGCTCGAAACCCTGCTCCATGCATTGTCCGGATTGTCAGCGGAACCTTCGCTTTTCCACCAAACATATATCGCAATTTAGCCCCTTGATTCATCACTTCATCCAGACAGCTTCCAATAAAGTCATTGAACATCAGCTCAGCGATCGGGCGAAGTCCGGTAGCCGCCGCCGTTACTGAGGCGCCAATATATCCCGCCTCGGCAATCGGTGTATCCAGAACCCGGTCTCTTCCGAATTCAGTCACAAGTCCCTTCGTAACACCCATGACGCCGCCCCACGCATCTTCATCCTGCAAATGATCGATCTCTGCCCCTCCAGCTACATCTTCTCCCATCAAAATAATTCTTTCATCCCGTCTCATCGCCAATTTCATTGCTTCATTAATAGCTTCTGAATATGATATTTTTCTTGTCATTTTTCTCCACCTCCATCACTTTAGTAAGAAACATAAACATCTTTTAGAAGATCTTCTTTTGACGGGAAAGGACTCTCTTCAGAGAATTTGACTGCTTGTTCCATCGCTTCTTTCACTTTATGGTCAATATGATCCAAATCATCTTTGCTGATGAGCCGGTTGGTCAAAACATATTCCCTGAAAATTTCAATCGCATCCCTTTCATTCAGATGCTTTTCTTTATCTTCTGCTGTTTTATAAGTTTGGGCATCTCCCTCGAAATGTCCATAATTTCGGTAGGTGACACACTCTAACAATGTGGGCCCTTCCCCATTCCTGGCACGTTTGACAGCACGTTCAGCCGCAGCATAAACAGCCATTACATCTTTGCCATCCACTTTCTCTCCTGGAATGTTATAGGCAGCGGCCCTATCGGCTATGTTGGTACAGCTGGAGGCATAATGAAAAGGTGTCGCTTCGGCGTAGCCGTTGTTTTCCGCAACAAATATGACAGGAAGATTCCAGATGGCAGCCATATTGATTCCTTCATGAAAAGTTCCGTGGTTATTTGCCCCATCGCCGAAAAAGCAGACCGCCACCTTATCAGTGTTCAGCGTTTTTGCCGTCAAAGCAGCACCGACGGCCAAAGGAAAACCTCCGCCGACAATCCCGTTTGCGCCAAGCATCCCTTTTTCTACATCCGCAATATGCATGGAACCCCCCTTCCCTTTGCATAAACCGGTCACTTTCCCATAAATTTCAGCCATCATTCCATCCAAGTCGCAACCCTTTGCAATGCAGTGCCCATGTCCCCTATGGGTGCTTGTGATGCTGTCCTTATGATCCAAATGGGCACACACTCCTACTGCCACCGCTTCCTGTCCTGCGTAGAGATGTACAAATCCCGGAAGTACACCCGTTTGAAAAATCTCATGGACTTTGTCTTCAAACTGACGAATTTTACACATTCTTTCATACATCCATTTGGCCTTTTGCTCCGTCAAACTGACTGTTGCTGAAAGCGTCATTTCCTCTCCTCCTATCATTTTTATATATTGAAAATAGTGCAAATTATGTGCCAATCAGAAGGTATTTCTTTAAAAAGCAGATAAATCTTGCTCATAAAGAAAAAATCAGAAGCCTGAAGGGCATCTGATTTTTATGGAGTATGGGACGATTTCGGACACTGTCTCAATCCGTCTCATATTTTCTCATCATTTACAAATTGAATTTCTTTATTTTCCGATAAAGCGTACTTCGTGAAATATTAAGCTGTTCAGCTGCTTTTGTGACATTTCCTTCAGTGGCTAGGAGGACATCCATCATCTTCGCTTTTTCAATCCGTTCCCTATATGTCAATGCTTCATTTAACTGCAATACCTCCGAATGACTGACAGGCTTGTCGAAAGGACTAAGGAGCGTTTGCATTTCAGTTAACGTCGGCGGCCTTGTTTCAAATTCAACCCGCAGGCGATCCAGAAAATTTTGAAGCTCCCTTATGTTTCCTGGCCATCTGTATTCTTGCAGGCATTCAAGTAAATCACTTGAAAATGTCACAGGCCAATTATTTGAACGACAATATTTCTGAATAAAGTGAGGGATGTCTTCAATCCTATCTCTTAAAGGCGGCAAGTAAATTGGATAGACAAATATCCTATAAAAGAAATCCTCCCTCATGTACCCCTTTCTGACCAATTCGGACAAGTCGCGATGGGTAGCGGTAATGATCCTTACATCAACAGGGACCGGTTTTGTTCCGCCGACAGGAACAATCTCCTTTTCCTCAAGAGCTCTCAGCAAGGCTACCTGTATTTCCTGTGGTATTTCTGCAACCTCATCCAAAAATAATGTTCCCCCATTTGCCTGTTGGAACTTTCCTTTATATCCATCACGTTTTGCACCGGTAAAAGCTCCCCCGGCATATCCGAACAATTCACTCGCTATCAAATCCTTTGGAAGGGTCCCGCAATTTACAGCTATAAATGGGCCCTGTTTCCTTGCACTATTCAAATGGATGGAACGGGCCATGACCTCTTTTCCTGTTCCTGTCTCACCATGGATATGGATAGTGATATTGGATTTGGCTGCTCTTTCAGCTTGGAAAAGGACCTTCCGAAATTTTTCACTTTCACCGCAGACACCACCAAATTTAAAGGCCGGGTCCATCCGTAATTTTTTTGTTCTCTCTATTGGTTCAGTTTTTTTCAATAATATGTTAAATCCGATCAAATCAAATTGATTTTGGGAATAGATAGGCAGTTTCTCCAAAGCAATGAAATTTTCATTTAAAACGTCCTCTACATTCAGCGTCTTCACGTTCGAAAGTTCTCTTTGCAAGTGGGGGCTTGACCAAATGATTTTTCCTTTTTCATTGCAAACAAGTGATAGTGCTTCTTTGGAGGTGATAAAGGAGGCATATTGCATCAATTCGATTTCTTTATCTTTTGCCATATTGATCAGCTTCTGCTCAATGGCGTAAGCAGCGGATACAACTGTCGGCAGTATTTGATCGTGAATACCATATTCCAATGGGTATGAAATATTCAGTACCCCATCAATACACCCATTTTCTCCGAGGATTGGCGAAGATGCGCAACCCCATGAATGAGACGCGACCGCAAAATGCTCCGCTCCTACGATGGCAATCGGTTCTTTTGTCCTGAGCGCTGTTCCTACAGCGTTCGTTCCAACTTCTTTTTCCGTCCACTTCACTCCCTCGACAAAGTTGATGGCACCTGCCTTTTCCAATGCCATTGGGTCTCCGTCCATGTAAAGGACATATCCATCAGCATCAACAAGCAAAAATAGGGATTTTGTCTGGGAAAAAAACTTTTGCAGATTCTTAATGAATGGTAGAGCAGCATACAGCAATTGACTGTTGGCATTTTTCCGCTGAAGAAATTGATTTTGTTGAAGTATCTTTTCACCTTTCCCATTGTACGGATTCACTCCGTCCCGACGACAAATATACCAAGACTCCGAGATTCTTTTATTGATCCTGCTTTCATCCAGAACACCTTCCCGAACAAACCTGCTCCATACAGAGTTCTTTAGAGAGTCCTGTACCTCCAGCACTCGTCACACCCCGCCTTTCATTTTTTCATTAAGATTGATTTCGCTGCAAATAGGGAAATTCCTGTTACTGTTTAAAAATGGTTAAAAGTCTGGATTATACACACAATCTACCAAAAGAGAATAGAATACTTCCATGCAATTTACCGTTGACATTTTCTCCAGCCAAATGGATGATAGAGTATGGTATTAAAAAATAGAAATGAGGTTAAGTCATGGTGACTAATGCAGTAATAGTGAGTGTCATTGTCATGGTTGCATTAAGTCTTCTTCGTGTGAATGTCTTATTTGCAATCCTCATCGCTTCCCTGACGGCAGGCCTTATATCCGGAATGGGTTTCTCTGACTCTGTAAATCTAATGATTTCAGGGATGGGCGGTCAAGCAAACACAGCACTCAGCTATATTTTACTTGGGATCTTTGCAGTCATGATCGGACTTTCAGGCATTACGACACTTCTGGTCAATCAAATGCTGAAAGTTTTTACCGGTAAAAAAACGATTCTTGCACTGGCCATTGCAGGTATTGCCTGCTTATCCCAAAATGTGGTCCCTGTCCACATTGCATTTATTCCTATTCTTATCCCGCCGCTCCTGGGGTTATTTGACCGGCTCAAATTGGACAGGAGGGCTGTCGCTTCCGCGTTGACATTTGGTTTGAAGGCTCCATATGTAATGATTCCTGCCGGTTTCGGATTGATTTTCCACGGAATCATCCGCGACGAAATGATTTCCAATGGTATGAATATTTCATTGAATGACGTGAGTTTGTCCATGATCATTCCTGGATCAGGCATGATTGTCGGCCTATTGATTGCTATTTTCATTTCTTACAGAAAAGATCGCGTCTCCAAGCCCGCTATCCAATCTTCTCCCACGGAAATAGACATGGCTGAAGGCATTATAAATGAACCGACCCCTGCTTCTTGGAATATGGGGCACACCTTTACCGTAATTGCCATTATTGCCGCTTTAGTGGTTCAGATAGTTTCTGAATCTCTCGTCTTGGGGGCACTGACGGGTATTATCATCTTATTCATCACAAGAGTCGTTAAATTTAATGATGGAGACAAAGTCGTCCAAGAAGGCATCGGGATGATGGGCATGATCGCATTCGTTATGCTCGTAGCTTCAGGTTATGCGACTGTATTGAAAGAAACAGGTTCCGTAACTGAGCTTGTGGAGAAAACGACAAGCATCGTAGGGAACTCTCCCATGCTTCTTGCCTTTTTCATGCTTCTCGTCGGTTTAGTCATCACGATGGGCATCGGCTCATCATTCGGCACGATTCCGATTTTGGCTGCACTCTATGTTCCCCTTTGCGCCGCAGCCGGCCTTTCCCCGCTTGCCACAGCTGCATTAATCGGGACAGCCGGAGCACTGGGTGATGCAGGATCTCCTGCCTCCGATAGTACACTCGGACCGACTGCAGGCCTGAATGCCGACGGCAGGCACCACCATATATGGGAAACTTGCGTACCGACCTTCCTTCATTACAATATTCTGCTTTTCATATTTGGAATGATTGCAGCTTCCGTATTATAGGCAATAACATTAGCCGCCGGACAAACCGGCGGCTGTTTTATTAATGAAAAATGTTATTGACTTTTCCTCCCATATATTGTTTTATTAAGAAGCTAAGTTTTATTAGGAAGAAAGAGGGGATTGTTGTGCAGCCTGATCAAAAAAGAAAATTGTTTATTTTGATGATTAACATGTTTATCGCTATAGGGAGCTTCGGGATCATTATCCCTATACTGCCGGCCTACTTAATTTCCATTGGCCAAGGCGGAACAGCTGCCGGTTTAATGATCGCCATTTTTGCAGGCGCGCAATTTATTATGTCCCCGATTGCCGGTAAGTGGACAGACCAATATGGAAGAAGAAAAATGATCATTTTTGGATTGAGCGGATTGGCACTTTCCATGTTCATCTTTTATTTTTCCAATTCGGTCGGTATCTTATATCTTTCGCGCGTTATTGGCGGAATTGGGGCCGCATTGCTGATTCCAGCCATTTTTGCTTATGTAGCTGATATCACTACGCTTGAACAGCGAGCAAAAGGCAACAGCTATATCTCCGCTGCTATGTCATTGGGCATCGTCATTGGTCCAGGTATCGGGGGCTTTTTAGCAGACTATGGGCTGAAAATGCCGCTTCTCGTATCTGCGATTGTGGGAGTGGTAGCTGTAATTTTTTCTGTTATTGTCCTGAAAGAAAGTAAAGATCTTGAAATGGCGGCCAGTGGGCCCGTGGACGACTCCATGTTAAAAAAACTGACGCAGTCCGTCCGAAAACCCTATTTTATCCCTCTGATTATCGTACTTGTCATGAGCTTCGGCTTGATGGCTTACGAATCGATTATCGGACTATATCTCGATAATGCTTTTAAAGCAACTCCGCAGGAAATAGCGGTCATGGTTACTGTTTCAGGCATCATCAGCGTCATCGTGCAGCTTTTTGTGGTCGACCGCCTTGTATCCCTCTTGGGCGAGGGGAAAGTGATGAATATCTTTTTGGCAGTTGCAGCGGCAGGGTTTTTATTTTCAATGTTTGCTTCCAGCTACGTTCTCTTCTTCATTGTTACACTGATCATTTTCATGGCAACTTCCATTTTAAGACCGGTGCTGAACACTCTTATTTCCAAGTTGGCCGGGAATGAACAAGGATTCGCCATGGGGATGAACAATGCCTATATGAGCATAGGGAATGTGCTTGGACCGCTCATTGCAGGATTAATTTATGATGTTCACATCATCTACCCGTTTTTACTGGGGTTGGTTGTCCTTGTAGTGACATTATTTGTTTCGGCTTCTTGGCAAAGGAAAATTATCAGAAAAAAATCAGCTGCTGTTTAAATAAAGTAAGCTGTTTTCGTTCACGAAAACAGCTTATTTTTTAATAAGTAAAGGTCTCTTTTATATTCTTAACACCTGCTGACAAAAGGACAGCCAGCTTTATTCTTGCTTTCTTACTGTCGTAATCCCTCCCTAAAATAACTCCTTTTTTCTCCATATCGTAGGCGCTTCCTGGAAAGTCATAAACAACTTTCACTTCCCCTTCCTCTCCACTTGTTGTAAGTACAATCGGAATTCCCTTGTGAATGGCATAATTTATCCCATCCATGATAGCCGGAGGTGCATGGCCTCTCCCCGGGGCCTCAACAATAATTCCTTTTGCACCTGCATCTGCAGCATATTGAACAAATTTCCCATCGGATCCTAGAGCGCATTTGATTAATTCTACCGCCGGAAGCCCTTCCTTAAGCTTGTAAGTCTCTCTTTTGACCGGCTTCTGGTATATAAATACATGTTCCTGATCAACAATCCCAAGATATCCAAATCCAAAGGAAGTAAATCCGGCTACATTTGAAGCATGTTTTTTCTTTACATAACGGGCTGAAAAAATTCTTTCATTGAATAAAACAACCGTTCCCATATTTCGTGATTGAATATCGGATGCCAAAATGATCGCTTGGCGCAAATTAACAAAAGCATCAGTCCCCATCACAGTCGGACCTCTTTGCGAACCAGTAACGACTACAGGCCTTTCATCGGATATCGTCAAATCCAGAAAGTAAGCAGTTTCTTCAAGTGTGTCGGTTCCATGAGTCACCACTACACCAGCAACATTATCTTCTTTAAAGACCTCTTCAATTTTCATTTTTAACTTAAGCAAGTGTTCAAAAGTCATATGGTTGCTCGGTATTTGGAATACTGATATGACTTCAGCCTGAATATGGCTCGGTAAATCGCACATTTCCGATAACTCTTCACCTGTCAGCACTCCTGCGGTTAACAGACCGGTTTCAGGGTTTCTCTTACTTGCGATGGTTCCGCCTGTACTGATTAATACAACCCTTTTATCTTCCTGATTGGTCATTTGTTTTCCCTCACTTCGAATTCTATTAAAATAACTCACTTTCATTCGCTGTGTTTTAAAGATAGATTTGTTTGACACTTTGTAAGTGGTCTGACATTGCCTTTCTTGCTAATTCGGGATTTTTATCTTTGATAGCAGTAAATATCTGATAATGTTCTGAAAGGACCGTTTTATTTCTACCGGGTATCTGAACAGTTTTAATGGAAGCATCTTTAAGTGCTTCATACAGACGACCGTAAATCATATACATAACCTCAACGAATAGTAGATTTCTGGAGATTCTTGCAATGCACATATGAAAGTCCAAATCTTCTTTGGCGCCTATTTCCTTCACCGTAATTTCTTTTGCCGTTACCGCCTTTTCAAATTTCAAATATGCGTTGTGAAGTGTAACTAAATCTTCCTCATTACATCTGACAGCAGCCAAATATGTCGTCTCTCCTTCAATTGCTTGTCTGAATTCCATTAATTCCACTATATCAAAGGATTCCCCACGTACGACAACATTCATTTTCATAATGACGTCATCCAGGTTGTCTTCTAATAGAATGACTCCGCTTCCATGTTTAATTTCAACCAAGCCGGCAGATTCCAAAACACTGTATGCTTCTTTAACAGATGTCCTTGAAACAGATAAATGCGCGGCAAGTGTTCGTTCAGATGGCAGCTTATCGCCTGGAATCATTTCTTTTCTTTCAATTGCGGATTTAATATGTTCGACAATCGTTTGATACACCCGCTTTTTTTTATTTGATGGCATTGTCATGAACACCCTGTCCTTTCTCCGCCTTCTTATCTGGTTGGTCCAGTTAAATTATATGAAATACAACAGATAATTTCAATAATAATCTAAATTTAAATGTTTTTTATATTGACCATTAAAATTGTCTTTGTTATTCTTAACTGGACCATCCACTTTGATCGAATATTATATGTAGCTGGATGGGAAGTTTGGGAATGATTAACGGAGAAATGATGGAAAGGTGGTGATATTGATTGAGAATAGCCAGTGTGCAAATAGCAGCCTCGGCGGATAAAAAATTGAATTTAAAGAGGGCTCTCGACTATATAAAAAAGGCGAAAAATGCAGGTGCAGATCTGATTTTATTCCCTGAAATGTATATGTATCTATATTCTAAGACTTCTGGTCTAACACCGGCCGACATAGCAGAACCACTGGACGGCCAGTTTGTAAGCACTCTCATGCATGCTGCGAGAGAGAACGGTATATATGTAGTATGCGGTATTTTTGAATCTGTTCCGGATCAAAATGAGCGCGCTTACAATAGTGTTGTTTTCATTTCAAAAACAGGAGAGCTGCTAACATCCTATAGGAAAACCCACCTTTGCGATGCATGGGGAGTTCGTGAATCTGATCAATTTGTTCCGGGAACAGCTCCTTTTCAAATAATTGAAACCGAACTAGGTAAATTTGGATTGGTTATATGCTATGAATTGCGCTTTCCAGAATTGAGCAGGCTGCTGGCGATCAATGATGTAGATATTCTTTTGACTCCTGCTGCCTGGTACAGCGGTACTTTAAAAGAAGAACATTGGGAAATATTGATTAAAGCCAGGGCGATTGAAAATACCATTTTTGTATGCGGTTCCAATCAATCCAGTGAATTATTCTGTGGGCGGAGTATGATTGTTGACCCCATGGGAGTGGTCCTATCAAGTACTGGTGAAGAGGAAGCTATGATATTTGCTGATATTGACCTTAATAGAAAAAACAGAGTGAGAGAAAAGGCCCCTTCCATCTCTAACAGGGTCCCGTCTTTATACAATATGTTCTAGTATCAATTTGATTATATATGACATTTTTAAAGAGATTGGAGATGACTTTATGATTTCAGTATATTTGTGGATTATGCTTATAATCTTTTTAATAGCTATGGTTTATCTTAGCTATATTGCTGCCAAAAAAACTACAACCATTGAAGACTTCGCGATAAGCGGAGCTAACCTGGGACCTTATGTTTTAGGCCTTTCCTTTGCAGCTACCTTCTTTAGTGCCGCAACCTTCATGGGTTATCCAGGATATTCATATGCGTGGGGCTATAGTAATCTATGGATGTTTTTAGGGCAATTCGGCGGAGGCGCTCTTGGTATTATTGCTGTAGGAAAAGTTGTCAGAGAACTGAATAAATCACAAAAATCCCTTTCTCTTCCTGACTGGCTTGGTGATTATTATAATAGTGATTTCCTACGAATA
Organism: Siminovitchia fordii DSM 16014 = CIP 108821; assembly: GCF_000374565.1. Classification (GTDB taxonomy): domain Bacteria; phylum Bacillota; class Bacilli; order Bacillales; family Bacillaceae_C; genus Siminovitchia; species Siminovitchia fordii. The sequence goes on from NZ_KB894685.1 coordinate 741,388, forward strand.
GGAACCGGGATCATCATGCTTTTTAACATCTTTTACATTGCAGCACAATTTACAGCAGGGGCTCAAATTTTCTCCAAAATGCTGGGATTCAGTTACATTGGAGGATTGGTCTTTATCGCGCTCATTGTTGTGGGATATGTTTTTGCTGGTGGTTCATACGCTGACGTGTATACAGATGCTGTTCAGGCTATTATTATGGCGATAACAGGTGTTATTGTTTTTGTTTCAGGTATCGTTATATTCGGAAACGGAAGTATTACAAAAGCGTTTACAAATATTACAGAAAATTTGGCATCACAGGATATTAATCTTATAAAAGTGATCAACCCGGAGTCGGGAAATTACTATGGAGTTTACGTAATTGCCGCTATTTTTATTATTCAGTTCGCTTTTTCATCACAACCGCAACTATTCAACAAGGTGCTCTCGCTTAAAAATCCTAAGGATTTGCGGAAAATGATAATAACATATATGGTGACAGCGGTTCTTTGTCTGGTTGTGCTTTTTGGCGGTTTGTATGCACGGGCGGCACTGCCTTCTATAGAATTAGCAGACTTGGCTCTACTTGAATATGTTACTTGGGGAATGCCTGCTATTCTAGCAGCAATTGTTGGTGTAGTTATTTTGGCTGCTTCCTTATCAACAACCGATGGAATTTTTGTCGTGATTTCAACAGTATTTGCCAACGACATATATAGAAAAGTGTTAGTTAAAAGAGGGATCATTCGAGCAGATGAAGAAAAATCTAATCGGGTTGCGCTGAAAATTAGCCGATGGACTGTCATTATTGTAGGGATCATTGCTTTCCTCATTGTTTTAAATCCGCCACAGTTCATGGCAGACCTTATGTGGATCGGCATTGCAGGTGTTTCGTCGGGCACGATGGGGCCACTTTTATATGCAGTATTTACAAGGAAAAAAGCCTCTCCACGTGCCGCTGAGCTTTCAATGGTAATAGGATTGTTTTCATATTTAATCATTTATTTCGGAGGGTTTGAAAGAAGCTTAATGGCATCAGGAGCTTGGGCTACCCTAATAGGAATTATAGTTATGTGGGGCATGGCGTTTATCTTAAAAAGACCAGCATCTGACGGATAATTTGTAAACACTCTATCAAAAGGAAAACTTCCCGAAAGGAGAGATAATTATGTGGGTAAATCCAATGTTATCCATATGGCTCTATGGGGTAATCGGCTTCTGTGTAGTTTGCGGTATTATTTTAGGTGTATCCTACTCAAATAAGGAATGAAATGAGTAAAAGTTCCATTTATTAAAGGGGCTTTTATCTGAAATCATTCTGAGTTGGTTACGATTGCTATCTTTTAAAACTTTAAAAGGAAATGTTACGAATGGCTGTACTTCCTATAGACCCCAAGTTTAAACAGAGTCGCTTTTATAAGAACCATGAAAACCCGCGAGATGTTTCGCGGGTTTTCACTTTCCTCGGAAAGGTTAAAGGACTCTTCTGGTTTGGAAACACTGATATGAACGAAACTGTCAATAGATTTTTAGGTTTTTAGTTAGTTTAAATTGAAACCAATACCGGTTACAATATTTCCTTCTCGGCTATTCCTCCCGAAGGGCGCCTCTATTATCTGACTTTATATGCTGTGCCAGCTGTTGTGGGATGAGGGAAGTGGCAATGATTTCGAACGCAATGTCCATCACCATAAACAACCGGTAAAGCTTATATCCGGTGGGCCACCTCATCCCCCCATTTCTTCACAAATTTGCGGACATCCAGGGTGCTGACGATTATCTCCAGGCATCTCAACTCTTCGCTTTGGTGCATCTGCAAACGCCGTTTTCCGTTCTAATGTGTATTATGGTATGGTTCATTTTTGAACTACTTCCTTCCTCATTATTATAGTTCAGGTTTGATTGTGGTTTTCTTTTCTTTAACCTACTATGATTAAGAGGTTTAATCGTCCATGATAACTCTTCATCAGTAATATAAGACATTCACTTTTCCGCACTTTTTGCAGGTTTCGTAAAACTGATTCCCATCATATTGATGATGACAGGATTGCTGGATCTTTTTCGCCCGGATTTTCAAAAATTTGATACGCAGTTCCAACTGTTGGATTTCTTCTTTAATTTTTTGTACGCTCATCATGCACCCCCCGAGAAAACTATAGATAAATACTACTACCAGCTTCCCTGAATTCGGCAGCTTTGTTTTTCATCCCCCTTTCGATCGCTTCCTGTGTATTGAGGTTATTTTCTGCTGCATATTTGCGGATATCATGAGAGATTCTCATGCTGCAAAATTTCGGACCGCACATGGAGCAAAAATGGGCTGTTTTTGCCGCATCTGCGGGCAATGTTTCATCGTGATACTCCATTGCCCGCTCCGGATCCAGAGATAAATTGAACTGGTCCTCCCAGCGGAATTCAAAACGAGCTTTTGAAATGGCATCATCCCTAATCTGAGCGCCCGGGTGCCCCTTCGCCAAATCTGCAGCATGGGCAGCTATCTTATAAGTAATGACCCCTTCACGTACATCATCCTTATTTGGCAGTCCCAAATGTTCTTTTGGAGTTACATAACACAACATCGCTGTTCCGTACCATCCAATCATTGCCGCCCCAATCGCGGAAGTGATGTGGTCATAGCCAGGGGCAATATCAGTTGTAAGTGGTCCAAGCGTATAGAACGGCGCTTCATGACATGCTTCAAGCTGTCTGTCCATATTCTCCTTGATCAGGTGCATTGGAACATGTCCGGGACCTTCAACCATCACTTGGACGTCATGCTCCCATGCGATCTTTGTAAGCTCTCCGAGCGTTTCCAGTTCCGCAAACTGCGCTTCATCATTCGCATCAGCGATTGACCCCGGGCGCAATCCATCCCCCAAAGAAAAAGCAATATCGTATGCTTTCATAATTTCACAGATATCTTCAAAATGAGTGTATAAAAAGTTCTCTTTATGATGATAGAGGCACCATTGCGCCATGATTGAGCCGCCTCTAGAAACAATGCCTGTTACACGACCAGCGGTTAATGGAACATACCTTAGTAGTACACCCGCATGAATCGTAAAATAATCGACACCCTGTTCTGCTTGTTCAATCAATGTGTCTCGGTAAATTTCCCAGTTAAGGTTCTCAGCAATCCCATTCACCTTTTCCAATGCCTGATAAATAGGAACGGTGCCGATCGGAACCGGTGAGTTTCGGACGATCCACTCCCGGGTCGTATGTATATTTTTTCCTGTTGATAAATCCATGATTGTATCGGCACCCCATCGAGTAGCCCAAGTCATTTTTTCCACTTCTTCCGCAATGGAGGAGCTCACAGCGGAATTCCCAATATTCGCATTTATCTTAACATGGAAATTCCGTCCGATGATCATCGGTTCCGCCTCTGGGTGATTGATATTCGATGGAATGATGGCACGACCTTTTGCCACTTCATCGCGTACAAACTCAGGTGTCAAATTTTCTCTTATTGCAATGAACTCCATTTCGGACGTAATGATCCCTTGTTTGGCATAATGAAGCTGGGTAACACATTTTCCCTTTTTCGCCCGAATAGGTTTTCGTTTTAACCCCGGAAATACATCCCGCTCCACTTTTGGATTATCGTTTGATTTAAAGCCATTGTCTTCGGGCTTGATCAAACGGCCCTCATATTCCTCCACATCGCCGCGCTCCCGAATCCATTTACTTCGAAGTGGAGGCAATCCTTTTGTAATATCAACTGTATATTCCGGATCCGTATATGGCCCGCTTGTATCATATACCCGAACAGGAGCATTAGACTCCTCTATTCCTTCCGTCTTCGTAGAATTTAATTCAATCTCCCTCATGGGAACCTTTATATCCGGTCTGGCTCCTTCCACATATACCTTTTTGCTCTTTGGAAAATTGGACATGACAGCAATACTTTTTTCATCTGACAACGACATTGACATAAAAAAATCTCTCCTTCATCTTTTAGTTAAAGGACGAGATCTGATAGGCAGCAATACGTGCAGAAAATACACAAAGGCCGGGAACCAACAAAAATGGCTGGACCCGGCCTAAAAATGTATAAATTCAATTTGATGCACTTATTAACTTCCCTACGCTGGCATTAACCAGATCAGGTCCAAAGGGTCAAGAAACTTCATCGCGTTTCCGCTCTCAGCCCAGCTCTTTGGGCACCCCCAGTTATTGCTATTCGATTTGTCTCAACTATATTAGACTCTTCATAAAAATTCAAGAGTGAATTCGAAAAATAAGCCTTTATTCACAGAAAGATTTTACAGAGCCTTTCATCTAAATGATATCCATCCAAATCTTAACAGCCGTAGCAACGATCAGTACTGCCAAAATGAATTGCAATATTTTTGTGTTCACTTTTTTACCTGCCATCGCACCAAGGGGCGAAGCAATCAGGCTTGCAACAATCATGATGAACGCAGGAAAGTAGTCCACTTGCCCTGTAGTGACCTTCCCTACAGTTGCTCCAATGGATGAAATGAAGGTAATTGCTAAAGATGAAGCGATTGTCATGCGGGTTGGAATTTTTAAAACGACAAGCATGATGGGCACTAACAAAAATGCACCGGCTGCCCCTACAATCCCGGCTCCTAAACCGACAATGATAGCAAGGAGGGCTGCAAGCCACTTATTGAATTTCACTTGGTCGAATGGGATATCATCAATCCCTTTTTTGGGAATAAACATCATGATGGCGGCTATCAATGCCAATATCCCATATATTAAGTTAATTCCGCCCTCTGTCATTAGCTTCGAGCCATAGCCCCCGATAAAACTTCCAATCAAAATGCTGATTCCCATATATCCAATCAATGTTTTATTTAAATAGCCGCCCTTTCGGTAGGCCCATACTCCGCCCATCGTTGCAAATAACACCTGAACGGCACTGATCCCGGAAACTTCATGGGCGCTGAATGCCGCTAACCCGAACAATGGAGGGAGATATAATAGCATTGGGTATTTAATAATGGAGCCGCCAATCCCAAGCATGCCCGAAATATAAGAGCCGATAAAACCTATTAAAAAAATGACGAGGATAAATGTAAAATCCATCGCTTAACCTCCTTTTGAGAAATGCGAAAGTACGGCCGACTATTTATAGAATCTTCTTTGAAAAAGGGAACCAATCGGTTCCCTTTTTTATTATCAGGCTTTTTTAATCCAAAATTTGTAAACGCCATTTTCTTCTTCGGTTTTCAATAGTTCATGACCGCCTGATTTAGCCCATGCCGTCAAGTCATTTGTTGACCCTTTATCGGTAGCATGTACCTCCAATATTTGTCCGGACTCCATTTCATTGATCGCTTTTTTTACTCTTACAACCGGCATAGGGCATGCCAATCCTTTTGCATCTAAAAATTTTTCTGCTTCCATTCGTTATTCCTCCTAATATTTTTTATCTTACCGCACAGCGGTTTGGACCAATTTCCATTTCTCGTTGTTTTTCCAGGTCAGGTTTGATTTTTCCCATGTTTGTTTCGCGTATTTCCTGATAAGCGTTAGGCTGTGGCGGCAGATTTTCAGTTACTAATCTTCTAAACTCCTCATCGTTTTCAACATTAAGCCCATGATTGTTTTCAAAAAGAGTTCCCAATTTTTCAGAAACGCTTCCGTCTTCATTCAATTCATCGATCATCATAAAGTGCGCCGGCAGAACAGTTAGTTCTTTGGATAGCTTTTTATAACGGGAATACAATGTTTCCTGCAAGTCGCCCACCCAGTCATGTGCCAATCCGGCAAGGTCCGGCCTTCCAATGGAATCTACAAACAGGATATCTCCCGATAACAAATATTTTTCATCTACAATAAATGATGTAGATCCAATTGTATGCCCTGGAGAATAGAGTGCATGAATGTCAATCGCTGTATTTCCGATAGTAATCACTTTCCCACCTTCAAGCGGTTCATAGGCAAAAGTCACTTCCGATGCATCCTTTGAAGGAAGCCAGTATGCCGCATTTTCCTGCTCAGCGATCTCTCTGCCTCCTGAAATATGGTCGGCATGAAGATGAGTATCGAGCACATGTGTAATGTTCGCATTTTTGCTTTTGGCAAACTCTATAAAAACATCTGTCATCCGAGTCGCATCAATCACTGCAGCTTCTTTGCCCGAAATAACCACGTAGGACAAGCAGCCTTTTCCAATCCGGACAAATTGATAAATCTCTCCACCGTCTTTCAAGTCTCCAATTTTCACAGGTTCCAAGTGTTCACTCCAAGCCTTCATGCCGCCTTCCAGGTATGATACATCCACCCCTTGCTCGACAAGCATTTCAGCCACCAACACTGACGATCCTTCCTTAGCACAAACCACCAGAACCTCTTTGTCTGCAGGGATTTTGTCTAAAATTCCTTCCACACCATCAAGCAGTTCGAAATATGGAATATTTAAATGTTCCACGTTTTTCCCTTCAATTTTCCAGTCCTGAAAATCACTTTCATTCCGTACATCCAGGATAAACAACTTTTCGTTGTTCACGATTTTTTTCGTAACTTCTTTTGATGTCATAACTGATACCGCCATTTTTTACCCCCCTAGGTATATTTCTTATTAAAAAAATTTACTTTTTTAAAGCGTCCATAATACTGTTGGGATCAAAGCCGATAATCCACTGGCCGTTGATTTCAGTTTGCGGAACACCCATTTGTCCTGTTGTTTTTATCAATTGCTTCATTTTTCAGGATTGCTTTCAACATTCACCTCATGGAAAGCAATTTCTTTCTCTTTCAAAAAGTTCTTTAACATAACGCAGTATGGACATCTCGTCGTTGTATACACAGTAACTGGCATTATCGCTGACCTCCTTTATGATTGATACCTTCTGTATCCCCGGTCCATTCACTCATGCCCGGAATTACATTAAACACTTTTTCAAAACCTTTTTCTTTTAGCTTTTGCGCCGCCATGTCGCTCCGGTTCCCTGTACGGCACACAACGAAAATTTCCTTTTCCTTCTGTAATTTATCTGCCCTCTCTTCTAGTTCTCCCAAAGGGATGGAGATGGCATTTAAAATATGGTTAAAAGCATATTCGGCAGTTTCCCTTACATCCAGCACGATAATGTCTTCTTTTGATTCGATTTTCTTTTGTAACTCATCGTTATTAACAACATGGGGATACTCTTTGACTTCTGTTTCCTCGTTGGAGGATTTTCTGAGAAAATGCTTCAATATATCGCCGTCTTCTAAAGTGCCCAAATATTGATGGCCTGTGCTTTCCGCCCAAGCTTTGACATCGGCTTTTGAGCCTTTATCAGTCGCTTGAACTTCAAGGACCTTTCCTGCGTCCAGCTCATTCATTGCCTTTTTTGTCTTGACGATCGGCATAGGACATGCCAACCCTTTTGCGTCCAAAATGACATCAGCATTCATGTTGATCATCCTTTAACCTCCAGTTAATTATTCTGTTTTTCCTTCCCAATCAAGCATGCCGCCAGACATGTTCACTACTTTGTATCCTTGACTTTCCAAAAATTGCGTTGCCCGGCCGCTTCTTCCTCCTGAACGGCAGACCATGATATATTCTTTTGATTTGTCGAGCTCATTCATTTTAAATTCAATCAATCCCAATGGAATGTGAATAGCTTCAGGAATTTTTCCTGCTGTGACTTCATCGACCTCACGGACATCTATGATGTTTAATTTTTCCCCCTGGGCCAGTTTTTGTTCCAATTCTTTTGCACTGATTTCCTTCATTATGCCTTCCTCCTTCTAAAAATAGGCGTTCACCCCGCATAGACATTCGCCCGATTCGCATACTCTTTTTTCTAGAGTATCTGCCATTCTTAGGTTCTCATCCTCTTGGACGATTTTGTTTCCATATTTCTTCAATCCTTCTGCCTAAATAAACAGATTCACATGACCTATTTCTGCATCTGCAAGATATGCCGCTACACCTGCATATTCGATTCCATCCAAGAGCTCCTCCTGTTGCAGTCCAAGCAGATCCATCGTCATTGTACAGGCTACTAATTTGATATCCTGTTCCTTAGCCATTTCAATCAACTGAGGCAATGGAATGGCATTATGTTTTTTCATGATGCCTTTAATCATTTTCGGCCCCAGTCCCGCAAAGTTCATTTTGGAAATTCCCATTCGGTCTGCACCTCTTGGCATCATTTTGCCAAACACCTTTTCCATCAACCCTTTTTGAACTGGGATGTTTTCCTCCTTGCGTAGCGCGTTCAAACCCCAAAATGTGTGAAAAATGGTTACTTCGTGGTCATAGGCTGCGGCACCATTAGCGATGATGTATGCTGCCATCGCTTTATCGTAATCGCCGCTGAACAATACGATTGTCGTTTTTTTCTTTTCCTCCAACATTGCTCCTCCTCGTTTATACCCTACCGAGTATTGTTAAGTTTAAAAATATTTTATACCTGTACCCCTATGGGTATAATATTATTAAAAATAAAAGAGAATGTCAACTCTCTTTTTTTAACGACTCTTTACCAATAAATTTACCGCTTCCTTCACAAGCTCTTCCGTATTGGCTTCCCCTGATTCATTGGCCTTTTGAACACATTCCACCAAGTTGGAGCTTACTACCACACCGATGGTCCGATCGATTGCGGTCCGTGCGGCCGACAGCTGGATAATCACCTCTTTACAATCTTTATTTTCTTCCATCATCCTCAATATCCCTCTTAGCTGTCCCTCAATGCGTTTAATTCTATTTTTCATTTGGTCATCATACTTCATTGAGTTACCTCCTAAATTGTTATTCCTAAATATAGGGCTCTTTTTCTATTTAATAAGCCATCTGATTGTCAGGGATTGAATACTTTGAATATGAAAACCCCTATTTTGCTGGCGACGAATCCAAATTCTGATTATGCCTTTTTAAATAGAGAACCCGAATATGAATGTACCTGGAACAGGAGTTTTATATGACACGTAAAAGGTTAAAGTATTCCTGTTCTACACAGTTGATGCCGGTAAAATGATCTTCTAGAGTATCGTCTTCCTTAAGAATTTCAATATGACGCTTATTTTATACGCATAGGGGTATATTGTCAAATCTTATTTACTAAGGAAAAAGAAAAAAGGCGAAAGTTAGATTTCTTTCGCCAGATACAACCTTTCTATGAAGGTACATTTTTTTGTGCTGCAGGTGATGCCCTCTCGGAAAAATATGCTGTTATAAAATAAAGGAGTGCGAGTCCTGCCACAATCATCGCGACAGTGTTACTTACACTATTCCATAGCTCTGCCAAACCTAAAAAAGCAGGAATCGTACAAGTAATCCAAGCCATTACAAAAGTTACTTTCCCGACGTAGCGCCCTATATCCATTTTTTTTGCCAAAACCAAATAGAATAAGAACCATAAATATGACCAAAACAACCAAATGATTCCAAACTTCAGATCAGCAGAACTGAAACTGACATAAGAAAATCCAAGCGCCAAGATTGCCACCCAAAGACAGTACCATCCCAACCCGGATGTTTCAAGGCCAAACCAATTTGTCAGACCGACATATAAGTAGGTGAATCCAAATAAAAAAATACTTGCTGCACCCAATATCTCCGGCATATTTCCGTCCGCTTTTACTATTAAATAAATAGGAGTGAATACCTGAAGGATCCCGATAAAAATATTAAAGACCGAAGCGCTTTTTCCATCGATTCTGCCAAGTAGCATTAAAGAATTGATGAACAATACTCCACCGACATATAGCAGACCCACATTTGACAAAAGATGTACCTCCTTTTGAGAGTAACTTTTATTCCTTCAGCCTCCTTTATTTTTCATAGCAAACTATCCGGCACTTTTAAACATTTGATTATTTTGAATATTATATCAAATTAAAATCATTGTCAATGATGTTTGCTTGAAAAAGAAATACCATTTACAATTAATATATGAAACTAGTCCATTAAGCCCATGGAACCCATTTTTCATATAGGGAGGCAGGAAGATTTTTATGGATAACCAATTGCTATATTTGGGTAAAACCATCATAAATAGGAAAAAAGAGATTGCTCAGGAAATCCATGAAAAAAGGTTAGCGGACGCAAGGGTGTCAACAGAAGATCAAGAGTCATTTCAACAAATCAATGATCAAATTATTGAAATTAGAGCGAATTTCATTGCACTATTCGGAGAAGCTTTGATGCGGCCGTCGGAACAGCAAACTGCCTATGAAGAAATGCGTAAGTGGGCTGAAGAAACAGGGCAATATATTTACAAGCTTGGAATTCAACTGGACGAAGCATTGAAAGATACTTCATATTACCGGATTTATATTTGGAAAGCACTGAAAGAAGAAGCAATAAAACTCAATCTATCGGCAGCGATAATATTCGATCTGATATCCATTATTGATCCACTTTTAGATAAAGCCGTTCATGATTTCAGTCTTACATATGTAAAAGCGTTCCAAAGTTCGCTTGAAAGCGCAAAAACTTCCTTTTTAGAGTTATCTGTTCCTGTAGTCCCTCTCGTACCTGGAGTAGGCGTCCTGCCGCTTATAGGGAATATGGATACAGAAAGAGCTCAACATCTTATGGAAGAAACATTGAAGCAGGCTGGCAAATTGCAGCTCACTCATCTCGTCCTTGATATTTCAGGTGTTCTGATTGTAGATACAATGGTTGCCGACCAACTCTTCAAGGTGATTGATGCCTTATCCTTGATAGGGGTAAAAACCATTATTACAGGAATCCGTCCGGAAGTTGCACAGACCATCGTCACTCTAGGATTAGATTTAAGTAACATCAGTGTAAAGGCAAATCTGCATCAGGCATTCAAGGAGATTCAATTAATAAAAGAAATGTAAAAGAAAAAATGTACCATAGAAAGCAGGATATGTCGCCTTCTTGGTACATTTTTTATTTGCTCAATTTTCTTCCCCAAAAAAATGCTGAATATATTGCTGTTCTTCCACTCTGCTTTTTTCAGTGACTTCCCCGCCATCATATTTTCCATACGGCTTGGAAGTTAAGCTCAGAAGGAATTCCACTTCCTCGGTAATATCGTCAAAATTCCCTTCGAGCCATCTGTTTAAAATATTTTCATACGTATAGGGCTCGCCTCTCGTATTCCTGGAGAGCTCAATCGAATCCGTATGTTGTTTTAAATAATATATATTGCCTTTCGTCATTTGAATCCGGCGAATCGAATCAGGGTCAATCCCGGCAGGCGTATTCTTTTTACCTCCGATATTCACCTTTTGAAGGCTCATTTCGATCATTCTCATAATGAGGGTTGTCTCATCGGATATTTCTCCAATATCTTTTTTTGCTGTTATTTTTTCTTTGCTCGTTGCTATATATTTAATCGGCGCTGTTATTTCCAGGCTGGATGCTTCCTCTTTACTTGTAATGGCATCAATTTGATTATCACTATTAGATGTAAAAGCAAAATAAACACCAAAAGGAACTGCTGCCAGTCCTGCAATGCTGAGCGCGATATTCTTCTTCATCCATGTTTCCTCCAAATGTTACTGTTGTATATCCGCCAGCAATATTGAAAAGCTTTTTCCTCCGGATATATTTTCCTTTCCGGCAAAAAAATTCTCAACCAAGCATTGATAGTTTTATAATAACTGTCGCAGGTAACAAATAAAACTCTCAAGTTTTTATTATATCAAGCTTTTCTCCCTCTTATTTCCGTATGGGAAGAATTATTGCGATATTATCACCATTCGTTATTATTAGGAACCTTTGTCATTATGTAAGTATTTGAAACCATACATTTTGGCTAATTCCCTACTTTCTACTTCATCATCAAAACCTATTGCAAGTACTGTAAACCGTATTGCTCTCTTCGCTTTTGTCGTTCCATTTTAGCTAACGCCCAGCCATCATCTCAAACTTCATCATACGAAAAAACTTCCCACATGATAAAATTAATCTAAGGGGCTGTGTAATGGAGCGCTTTACTTTTTCATAAATTCCCTAATAGCTTCATTTTGCATTTGCTGCTCATGCAGTTGCAAATAGGAAATATTTCCTACCGTATCAAGAAATACACCATCCAAACCTTTTTGAACAACCTGCTTCTCTATCTCTTTCATTAAAATTTCCTGATAATGAAATGAGGTCATATCCATCATGTAAGAATCCCATTGCTCAAAGTAAATCTTAGTTCCATTTTCATCTTTATAAAAATCATCTTCTTTGAACTGATGATAAAGTTCTTTGTTCCATTTGTCTCCTTCCATCGCATTAATATATCCGTACACCAATGTTCCCGTTCGCTGCAGCTGAAATATATTCTTGTTGCATTTCAATCGGATCAACGATGCCCAAATCCATTTGCATTATTTGATTACCGCTTTTGCCCAAGTAAAATTTAAATCGTCAGATATTTTTTATCGCTGTTTTCTTTGTACATGAACCAAGTATTAATAAGGGAAGGACATGAAGTTAAAATTTTTTTTATATGAACTCTATTATTTCCTCCTGTTGCTTTTCCAATTTCCGAAATGGAATTATATTATAAAAGATAGGATAAATGTTCATATGTTCGATAAGTTTATTAAAAAAAGAGCAGAATAATAAAAGCATTGGGGGATGTTATCCAATTTGAGAATTAATGATACAGTAAAATGATTGGATCCATAATTTAATCAGGAGAACAAATGTAAAGCGATCAACTATTTCTGAATTTATGAATTGCAGTTCAAAATATCCTCATATGGAAAATATCAAAATTAGCAACTGATTTCACAAATGTTTCCGGCAGAACTGTACGATGATGACCCTTAAATCAATCCGAGCAAGAAAAAGAAACCATTCGCTAATTTGTCTAAAGCTTTCTATCCCATTTGTTCTGCATTTACATATAATAGCATAAAAAAGACTTTCGTGATAAGAATGTTTCTTTCTCCCAAAAAGAGAGTCAATTGATTAGATAATAATAAAGTCCAAAGGTATTCGGCACCTGAATGAAATCGCACACGTTCACTCAAGGGTGGATTTTTTTCAGTTGGGCTATGCAAACTATTACATAAATGCTAATCTATCCTTCCTGGCAAGTCTAAGAGATAGTAGGAAAAATGAAATCCACTTTGCAGTAAAAATTGGGATCATTTATTAGTCAACGGTGGAAAAACCTATAAAGAAGTTTATGTTACAGAAGAGTAGCTAATTAAATCATCTTCTGATGAAGAAATAGAACTACTAAATAAAGTGCTTGCTAAACGAAATATCGTTTTGTTTAAGATAAGCTAATGTTGGGATGGGTGCTTTGCAGATTCAGTTTTTCAATGCAGGAAACATACTTCATTAGAAAATTAATAAATAGTTCTATCTATAAGAACTTACCACAGGCTATTTATCGTAAAATTCTTTGCATGACAGAAAAATGAAAACGGTATATTTGGTGGGGGTTTGATGGGCAGGAACGTTGGAAGAGTTCACAGAAACCTTACATGAGCTCAGATTGAACTAGGTCTTATGCCATGTGGCCTCTTGAATATAACTATTATTGATCCTCTGTTCACATTAGTTGGATAAGGAGAATTGATCGCGTAAAATACCGTTCAAGGGCACTTTTCTAGTTCCCAAGGAACTGCTCGATAAAATATCTACATATGATCTCCATCCGTGAATACATTTTATCAAGGAAAAAAACTTATGGGGGATAGGCACCATCCTTTTTTGAAATGGTACCATTTGTTCTTAAAAATCAGTTCAATATTGGAATAGCATGATGAATGACTAATATTTCTTCGGGCTTTTGTAATAAACCGGTAGGTGAAGCACTTATTAACTTTTCCTTCTTCCCTTCTCCCCACAAAGCGCCAAAACTCTTGATACCAGCTGCATTAGCTGCTAAAACATCTGTAGGCTGATCTCCGATATAAATGCAATTCTCTGGTGCTTTTTGTAATTCCTGAACTGCTTTTAACAACGGTTCAGGATTTGGTTTGGGCTCACTACAATCTTCCAACCCTACAATAACTTTGAAAAAAGGATAAAGCCTTGTTTTGTGTAATTCCTGAATAACATACTTTTTATATTTCGAGGAAACAATTCCCATTGTTACCCCTCTATCTTTTAATTCAGCCAGCACTTCGTAAACACCGTTATATTCCTGAATCTGGTCATTTATCATTTCATAGTGTCTGAAAAATGAACCCAGTATCTCTTTTTCCTTTCCCTTAAACCACTCATCTATGATTCTCGTAAGTGGCTTTCCAATTAAGTAACTTTTCTCTTCGTCGGTAAGTTGACCCATCTTAATTGTTTCTAAGGAGGCACAGCATGCCTGAATATACCATTTCTCACTATCGTGAAGGGTCCCATCTAGATCAAATAAAATTGTATCCATACTCCCCCCTAAGTCTAAACTGTTTTAGAGCATAATCTGTTGTAATGGTAATGTTATCAGGTATTCCATCAATAGGAAACCATTGCACTTTCTTGTATTTTACCATTACAATATGTGGAATAAAAGTAGGAGCAACATAATGAACACCTTCAGATTGAAAAATATGATTTGTAGCACATAATAGTTGGTCAACCTGATATTTTGTATGACTGCTCCACTTTAAACATAATAAAAGCTGATTTCTTGAAACAGAAATCGGCTTTTTTCACTAGAGAATGTAATTCGTTTAGAGTGATTATTTTTCAGTTGCTATACTCCCCATCGCAATAGAAATTCTATTCCAACTGTTAATTTGATTGATTATTAGAACAAGGTCAACATATTGTCTCTCGTCATAATGTTCACGTACTCGGTGATAAAGCTCATCTGGCACACGTTTTGTCGGGATTAAAGTCACGTACTCTGTCAGCTCAAGAGCTACTTTTTCTGCATCTGTGTAAAATGTACACTCTCTCCAAGTGCTAACACAATATAAACGTTGTTCCGTTTCTCCCATTTTTCTGGCATCAGTGGTATGCATGTTAATACAATATGCACAACCATTTATTTGAGAAGCCCGAATTTTTATAAGTTCACGAAGTTTACGGTCTATACCTGTAGTTTTCGTATACTTCTCCATTTCTATCATTATTTTAAGTGCTTCTGGTGCTACATTATAATAATCAATTCGTTGTTCCAATTTAACTCCCCCTTATATTCGTTTAAGACCGTATTAATTCAGATGCTAATCTTGAAGCGGCCTCTTCAGCTTCTTTATATGCCTTTTGTAATACTTCATTTGTCTCCAGTAAAGCAGTTCCTTGTGCCCGAATGGTTTGATAATCTTCAATACCAAGGAAATTGAACATTGACTTCAGGTATTTATAGGAGTAATCAACTTCTGTATACCAATCATTATTGGTACAGATTTCGCCACTTGCTTGTATAACAAGCATTTTTCGTCCGTCTTTCAGTAGACCCACTGACCCATTTTCAGTGTATTTAAAGGTTTCACGTGCGATCATGATATTGTCCATATAATCTTTTAACTTTGATGGAATATTAAAATTATACAAAGGTAAAACGATGACATACGTATTTGCACTTTTAAATTGTTGTAAGATTTCGGACATACGCTTCGTTACTTTTTTCTTGGTTAGTTAGTTCTTGTTCTTTTCGTTGTTTTTCCCATGCACTTAAAACCATTTTATCTACCATAGGCACTACATCGCTGTACAAGTTTATCTGTTCAATTACTTGGCTATTAGGAATTAATTCTTTATAAGCTTTTAAAAAGTGGTTAAAAACCTGCAAGCTTACTGAAGAAGTATCATCTATTTTTGGGTGTGCGTTAATAATAAGTGTTTTGTTCATTTTTATCTCCCCTTTAAAATGAATTTCAAGCACTAATTAAAGATCAATTTAATCGACGATTAATTTAGTCCATAATATGTGTTATAATTATTTTTGTCAATAAATTTAACTAAAAGCTATTTCTATTTGACCGGGAGTTTAAATACTCCTAAGATTTAATTTGAAATCCTTAAACAAAGGTAGGTGAGATGAGTTTTATGCAATATAGTGTTGGAGTTGAATATGCTTTACATTGTCTGGTTTATTTAATTGATGTTCCTTCCAAAGAAAGTGTTGGAATAAAGGATTTGGCAGAATTCCAAGGACTTTCTGAGACATTTCTTTCAAAAGTTTTCGGTAAATTATCTAAGGCTGGTATTGTAAGTTCTGTACCTGGTGTAAAGGGAGGATATAGGTTATCTAAGTCCCCAGAAGATATTTCCTTTTGGGATGTAGTGGAAGCAGTTGAAGGTCCTAAACCTATTTTTCAATGTAAAAATATAAAAGATAATGGTTATTTGTATAGAGAAAACTGCTGGCCAGCTTCTTCCTCTTGCACCATCAATTTAGTCATGCTCTCTGCAGAAGAAAAAATGCGTGATTTCTTGCGTAGTAAAACACTTGCATGGTTAAATGAAGAGCTTGACCGTGTTTTACCTAAACAAATCCGTGAAGATACTCGGAAATATTTTTCGAAGAGCAACAAATAAAAAAAAACCTCTCATAGAATTCCTTAATTAGGGAGGTTTTTTCATAGCTCACGGAAAATGTATCTTCAATCTCAATGGAGTAAAGCCTATTAGTACATAATCAAATTACTGTAAATTGAGATTTCATAATGTCTCATAAGACTCGTATCAAAATGCTATCATTGTCACGATAATGAATGCGCTATTATTTAAGATTTTGACTAAAAAACCTCTCAATCATCATTACCGATAAAAGATGCAGCTGTTTTCGCTGCATCTTCGGGTATATATTTTTTAGTTTTGATTTAATACGAATTTGAGCATTACTTTTTAAATTCAATTTTCATTTATGAAAGAACTTTTTATCTGGCTGCTCGTAATCACCTAATGCGGTACCTGGTCTTGTCCTGCTTCATCGGGCAGCTATGCAAGGGGCTTCTATTTCTATAGCTATGCTTCCCCCCTTCTCTTTATTAGTGAATGTAACCTAATTTAAGAGTGCCGTCATTCCGATACTTATTGGGAAAATTAATTAGAAGAACACCAAGACTACGGTCAAACCAATGCAAGTATTGTTGATAGATGTTTCTAAAGTAGTTATTTGAAATAAATATCGCTAATATGATAAACCACAGACCAACTGCTAGTATGATTTCTCCGCCATAGATCCAACGTATCCAGTATAATATCCCACTTTACTGCAACATATTATACAACATTACTACTGCAATTCCGACACCCACTGTCAATAATAAGCTTCTAGTAAGGAGCCCCGCAATCAGACAAACCGCTGCGGCCGCGAGATGTGAAACTTCCCAGTGCTCGTTATCCTCTAAAGGAAGGAGCTCTTGTGCCAATAATGCAGTTAAGATAGCAACAGGTATATATTTTAACCAGCGTATACCCCAATCCGGAATTTCAATCTTACTTAAAACGACCAATGGGAAAGTTCGGGGCAAAAATGTCATGATTGCCCCGCCTAAAATGATCAATAAAACCTCCCACCTTACTTCCATTTTTCCATCACCATCCCGACACAAGCAGCAAAGATTGTTCCTATAATAACGTCAATTCCAGGTGGAACAACCATACTGGCAATCACTGTAAAAATGACCGCACTCAATATGACGGTTATCTCAATCGATATTGTCGGTTGATTTAAAACCTGTAGTATAAGCAAACCTATAAACATCGCAGGTAAAGCAAAATCAAGGCCTAAAGCTTCAGGCCGTTCAATCCATGTTCCAAGATAGCCTCCAGCTACATTTGCCAACAGCCAGTTGAGATAAGCCGTTACGTTTAGGCCAAGCATCCAATTATAATCTGCATGCTTTTTTTGGGCCAGATGGTTGGCTGCGACACCAAATGTTTCATCCGTTAATAAAAACCCGGTAACGATATTCTTTTTCGGTGGGAAGTGCCGAAAGTAAGGTGCAAGGGCAGCACTTAATAAAAAATATCTCAGATTCACAATAAAAATCGTCAAAATAATAGACATGACAGGGGCACCTGCGACCCACATTCCCGCAGCAATAAATTGAGCCGAGCCTGCATAGAGAAGCAAGGACATAAGCGCTATTTCCATTAAGCTTAATCCGGCTGTTTTTTCTACGACTCCTGCGGCAAAACCTATGCTTAAATAACCTAATACTGTCGGTAAACAATCCTTTACACCTTTTAAAAAGGCATGATTGGCTTCACTTGTCGTGACTAGTTTTTCCATCTCTCATATGTCCCTCTCAAACTGAATAATCCTCAGAAGAAATCAGTTTAACTTCCAATCTTTTATTGTTTTTTCCTTTGCTGCTGACTTTTACGAGTTTCATTTCACCAATTTCTTTAGTATTTGAAACATGTGTACCGCCACACGCCTGTTCGTCTATGGATTCAATACGTACTAATCGAATTTCAGTAACAGTCGGAGGCAATAAGTTTACAGCAGTTTTTACCAATCCGGTCCGACTTTCAGCTTCACTCCTTGGAATCAATTGATAGTTAATTGGATGGGATTCCTTGATGATTTGATTTGTTTCTTTCACAATGTCATCATACTGATCATCTTTTAAATCTTGTAGGTGATTAAAGTCTATTCTCGCCTTATGAGGGTAAATTTTATTTCCTGTGCATAAAGCTCCATACTTTTTATAGACAACTGCTCCCAACACATGTAATAAAGAATGATGTCTCATAAGTCCCCTGCGCCTTTCCCAATCGATATTAGCTGTCGCCGCACCTAATTTTAATTGTTGGGCATTTTTAACGAAGTGGAAAATTTTTCGACCTTCCCTTTTTACTTGAACCACATCAAATGGTTTACCTTCTTGAATCAATGTACCCGTATCACACTCTTGTCCACCGCCAGTTGGATAAAAGATTGTCTGATCGAGAACTACTTTATCCCCTTCAATCGATAAAATATTAGCATTGCACGTTGTTTGGTATGAGTCATTCAAGAAAAGTTCTTTTGTCATTGTCTAATCATCTCCTATTTAGATGTTATTGTACTAACCACTATAAAAACTGGAAGAAAATACGGTTCATTTTATTTGAACCGATTTCCTTTTACCACATGGCTTAAATGAATATTTGTTCTCCAAAGGGCATCTAATTTATCAGACCCAAATTCTGCTGTGATTTCCTCAATCATGATATCATGCCTAATATATTCAGTTGCTACAAGTACAAGGGCCGGATCTTTCGTTTTTACCGCCCATGCAAAAGATTTTTCGGTAAAGTTGGCAATCAACACTTCTTCCCCATCACGGGCTGCAACCGTCAATTGACCTCCCATACGCTCCTTTACAACATCAGGAGGCATGTAGTTATGGTGAAATGTTGTGCCCAACTGAATATCAGGAGCACCAAAAAGAATTGAAAATATATGGATTCCATCCTTTACCCGCTGATCAATCGCATTTTTTATTTGTGGAACTTGTTTTTCCCAAACGGATAACCATAACTCATTTTTCGCCGAACGGATAACATTCAGCATTTCTTCTATTACATGTTCATGGCTTCGAATGTGCCAAATCACATCCGTTTCCCTTTCACTTTCAATCGAAGGCAGCTGCTGCTCCAATATTTCAAAAGTTTCAGCAAACGATTTGCGAAGGCGATGGATTAAATCCTTAGCGGGTATTGGCGAATACTTTACAGGATCGGAAGGAACAACATAAATGGCGCCTTTATCCAATAATTTTCCTAAAACCTCATAGATCATGGATCTGGGTACACCCGTACGTTTACTCACCTCATAACCTGTAACTGGTGAGTTTTTTAATAAGCCGATATAAGCCTTGCACTCATACTGAGAAAAACCCAGTTTCTGAAGCTCCGTATAAACGTCTTCCATAAAAAGCTCCTCTTTAGTAGTTATTTTAATACCTACTATAATGCGGGTACACATATTTTGTCAATGCTTCTGCTAAGAATGATCATAAAGATTGATCATTCTTGTTACTGCATCATTTTTCCAAAAGAACTGTCTAATTCTATTGACAGTAGAGTCATTCCGTTTAAACAAATACAAAAAGGTTCTTAAGCCATAGGGTCCTGGTATGGATTCCTTACTTTTCTCCAGTAAGATATGCCCTTTAGAATAGATCTGGGAATATAATATGATGTCTTCTTGTCCCCTACCAATTTGTTCATTAAGGTGGTTACCTTATCGTTCAGAAAAAAATATAGCAACCAAGGAGTCTTACCGGAATTTTTTAAAAAACGATTCCAGGTATCTCCCCTCCGTCATTCTTTCCCTGAAGCCAACTGTGGATCATCTCCTGTTTACTTAATATTTAATACAAAAAGGTTGAAACTATACATTAGTGTCGGTATAATGACAACATAAAACCGACACTGATGTATAGTTTTTCTTTGGCTATCATTTGAGAAGGAGGTAACCCTATGGCACCGAAAGTTAACGAAGAATATAAAAAAAAGAAAAAGAGAGAACTACTAAAAGCAGCCAAGAAGGTGTTTATCGAAAAAGGTTATGTACGCACATCAATGCAAGATATTATGGATGAAGCGGAAATCTCGAGAGGTGCTTTTTACAGTTATTTTGACAATATCGATCATGTTTTTATTGAAGTCTTAAAATATGATGATCAGAAAGATGGTCAGTATTTTATATCGGCTGATGAAGGTCCCTTATGGCCACAAATAAAGGAGTGGGTTGAAGAACAGCAGTTTCATATCGAAGCGATTGATCAAACGTTGCTCTATGCAAAAGCGGAGTTTTTTTTATCATCTAAGTATGTCAAGAATAAAAATAATTTTCCTTATATTTCCGAACGCTACACTCGGACCGCTGAAGAAATTGAAAAGGTACTAAATGAAGGTATCCGTAAAGGGGAATTTAGACCTCAACAGTCTCCTCGCTTTATTGCCAGGTATATCATTTCATTCATAAATGGTTTAATGCTGGATACGTTTCAATTAGGACATGACCAAACCAAAGTCAAAGACCAATTATTAGTCTTACTTTTTTCTTTAGAAAAGATAATTAATCCAATAGATTCAAAATAAGGAGGACACAACATGTTGTTTGAATCGTCAAGAGTCAGATTAAGAAAAATGACAAAGGAAGATACAGACCTTTATCATACATGGAGAAATGATATGGAGGTTATGCACTCCACCAATCCATCATTAGATGTCTATCCGGTGGAAGCAACCAGAGAATTTGTAGATCAAGTTATCTTGGGATCACAATCAGCCAAGTGTTATATCATGATGGAAAAAAGAAATGAAACACCAATCGGTATTATATCATTAATCCACATTGATTATATAAACCGAAATGCCGAATGTATCATTGATATAGGGGAAAAAGAATTTTGGGGAAAAGGTTATGGATCAGAGGGATTGAAATTACTCATGGACTATGCTTTTTACGAAATGAATCTACATCGAGTTTCACTTAAAGTATTTTCATTTAATGATAGGGCTATTCATTTGTATAAAAAAATGGGTTTTCAGGAAGAAGGGAACAGTAGGGAAAGCCTGTTTAGAGATGGTAAGTGGTTTGACATTATTCATATGGGGATTCTTCAAAACGAGTACTTTGAACTGCAAAAAAGTAATATATAGTTCGGACTATCCTAATTCTTTTACACAAGGCTGTTTTTTGAACTTTCACGATAGCGATTTAATGTACCTCCCATAATGATTTCTTTATTAAATGCCATGATCTATAGCTTTAATGTGCGGGATAAAAAATATCAGAAGACAAAGTAGATGTTTATGGCACACTAGAAATGTAGGAAACGGCAGCTAATTTATGTACATAAAAAAGGCCACTTGCCAACATCCGAAAAAATACATACACTCCTGTTTGGGCATATCTTTACAGGAGGTAGTATAGGAGATGTTAGCAATGGCTGAAGTTAATTATATCAGATACGAAACGAATACAAAAGGTCGCAGCTATGCAGAAGTAGCACGGCAGATGGGGGTAGATCGGCGGACGGTGAAAAAGTATTCCGACATGGAAGATTTCAATCCGGAGAAACCGATCAG
>NZ_KB894686.1 GCF_000374565.1 Siminovitchia fordii DSM 16014 = CIP 108821
GAGTTAATTTCATAATCCCGAGCCCTTGGGGCTCAAGGCTTTCAAGACGTAAAAAAATAGGCACCTCCCCAAATCCTGTATAATGTAAGTTACCACACAAACATAACAGACTGGAGAGATGCCCTATGTCCATTATACGTCAACCAAGCCTATTTGACATGCATGAATTATATGAGTTGGAACCTACCCACCACTTTGAGGCTGTTTTTTCGACAATCGATCTGAATCCTTTTTGGAATCTTTTCGATAAACCAAAAAAAGTAGGTGCCCCAAGAGAACTGAATTATGGTGCCATGGTCTATTCACTTATCGCTCGTGTGGTGGAGCGTATCGTGACAATCAAGGACCTAATCAAACGGTTAAAACGTGACCCGGTTTTTCG
This sequence comes from Siminovitchia fordii DSM 16014 = CIP 108821, assembly GCF_000374565.1. Lineage (GTDB taxonomy): Bacteria > Bacillota > Bacilli > Bacillales > Bacillaceae_C > Siminovitchia > Siminovitchia fordii. The sequence continues at coordinate 383 of NZ_KB894686.1, forward strand.
ATATGACTGTGGGTTTCTTCACTCGGACCAAATTCCATCTGAAGCCTCCTATTCAAGGATGATTACTGTCATCAGCGAATCAAATGTGATGACACATATCCATGATGAACTGATTCTACTTGCCATCAACGAGGGGCATATCAGCGATGAAAACATCGCCTTCGATGCCACGCATTTTGAGGCAAGAGATCGTGCGCAAGCCTCCAAAAAGAAAGAAAAGCAGACACCGAAAAAGCGCGGACGCAAGCCGAAGGTGGAACGAGAGCAATGGTTAAAGGAAAAACAGGCTGCCGAAAACGCACGCCCGATTTATGAGAAAGAGATTGTTCACCAGCTATCCGAATCAGTGGAAACGTTGTATAAAGAAGCTCCCATCGAACCAAAATGGGGAATCAAGAAAAACAGTGATGGGAAAAATACCTTCTGGTTTGGTTATAAAGGACATTTAGCCGTCAGCACAAAGAGTCAATACATTCTAACGGGTATAATGACGTCAGGAAATCTCAATGATGGGAAGGCAGCCATCCCATTATTGAAGAAAATTGATCGGGATCTTCCAGCTTTATTTACCGCCGGTCTTTTCGATGCAGGTTATGATTATGAGCCCATATATCAGCAATTAATCAATCAGAATCTACAGGCTGTCATCCCATATAACCAGCGCAATGAAAGGGAAGTAGTTGGATACGATGAACATTTCGCACCTACATGCGTCCGGGAACATTCTTATCGTTACGACAGCTTCGACCAGAAGTACAAGACACTGAAATACACACGTCCAAAAGAATGTACAGTTTGCCCATTGCGACTCGATTCCCTTTGTCAAATGACCTTTAAGATCAGGCAATCGACGGATATCCGCAAGTACACACATCCAGCTAGAGGTTCGAAAAAGTGGAATGAACTTTACAAGGAACGCACAGCTGTTGAACGGGTTAATGCGTACTTAAAGGAATTCTTTGGACTCAATAATGTCCGTCATCGGACCGGTAAGAAAGCCAGGCTTCACTTCCAATTGGTGACGCTTGTTTACAATGCCTCAAAATTAGCCGCAGACCGGATCAGACTAGAAATGGAGCAACATTCGTTAAAAACAGCGTGATTAAATCGCAATACCTTTTTAAAAAAACATTAAAAAACATCGTAGGGTAACTCAACCCATTTTCAAAAACGTCAATTATGAAATCGATTCACACAACTGAATATTAACAGTTGGGTAGAATCATTTATAATATTTAATATAAAGGACCAAAAGAAGAAATACTTTAAATGTCAAACTCTATTTTATTACAATTCCATAAAAACTGATCGAACAAAATAATGAATAATACAAAAATAAAGTTTTTTAAAGTCATTTCTTATCTGTTAAACGTAATTAAACATGAAAGGTCCAGCTAAATAAAATAGTAAGAACATAAAAAGGGAGGCTTGGGAACATGTTAGACAAAACATAGATCAAGGAGTTGTAGTAGACTTAAAGCTTGACAGTTATTACTTCACTAATAAGGTACAATTTGCTGGTCATTATGTGGCAATGTATGGATATGACGACAGTTTTGCCTACCTGATTGATACAAAGCAACAGGGGGGAATGGTAAAAACAAGTCTTGAAAATTTGGCATTGGCAAGAAACGAAAAAGGTCCAATGTCTCAAAAAATCTGTCTTATACCATTAAGAAAAAAGAGGATATGCCAAATTTAAAGGATGTGATTATAACAGCAATCAAAAATAACGCTTTAGATTATAAGAATCCTCCTATCAAAAATTTGGGCTATAAAGGTATTAAGAAAACAATTGTAGAGATTAAGAAGTGGTTTGAGAGAAGTGAAAGTATTGAGGATGATTTAGTTTTAGCAGCCACACTAATGGAGCGAGGGGGAACTGGAGAATCCCTATTTAGAAATATGTATAGAGATTTCTTAAAAGAATGTTTGAGTATAGTTGATTATACTCCTTTACAAAATGGATATATTCTATTTACTAAAATCGCACCTATGTGGGAGGAGGTATCTAAGCTTATTAATAAGGCTGGAGAGACTCATGAATTACTATTCCTAAATCAGGCTTCTGATATTCTTTTAGAGTTATCAAACAAAGAATATGAAGCAATGAATCAACTATCAAGAATCTGTTGACTGCGATGCTTTCAAAAAATGAGTTTTAGAAAAGTGGATTCATGATTCTTGTTCCATTGGGGGGGATTGGGAACGGCTTCATACTGCCTTTGTTGCACCTCCTTTGGGCTCCCGTACATCTTTCGCAGCGGCCGGATGCGGCTTCTTACCGTATTTTCCCCAACTTCAATTTCCGGATCGTGCTCCTTTAGCCAGTCCCATATTTGAGTAGCGGAGAGGTCGGGGTATTCCCTCTGATTCTGGCAATGTATTGTTAAGGTATGAGTTGAAAAAAAGATATAGAAAATATCGACTACTTGCTGTGCTAACAGGTTATGAAAATTGACTAATTCGTTTGGTTTATGTTGGTATGATTTATTACGTAAAGGCAACTGTCTGGATCGAGCGCAAAATGACAGGATTTAGAGAAGTTAATAAGGTAACATGCCATTAAAGGAGTGAACCATATGGCACTGGTAGAATCATTACAAAAGACAATCGAATACATGGAAGCTCATCTGCTGGATGACATCACGATCAAAGACATTGCTGAACAAGCTCATCTATCTCCCGAGCACTGTACTAGAACTGGTGCAGTCAGGGCGTTTTCAAAGAGGCAAATGGTTTAAAAGGTTAGATAAAGAAGATAAAGGGCATGTTCGTCGTTCCCTTGAATCAGTGGGAATGTGGGAGATGCGTCATAAAAAGATAGGGGAATTATCAGGTGGATAAAAGCAGCGGATATCAATTGCTCGTGTGTTCTCAACAGATCCAGATTTGTTTATATTAGATGAACCTACAATTGGAATGGATGTACGTTCACGTAATGAATTTTATAAATTATTGAAGCACCAATAGTACAGAGCATGACAAGGGTATCTTAATGGTTACACACGATCATGAAGAGATTCGTCACTACGCTAATAAACACATTGAGTTGATACGGAAGGAGGACTCACCTTGGAGATGTTTTTCTATGGATTGATGCAAAGAGCTTTCCAAGCTTCATTTTTAATCTCATTAATCACTCCAATATTAGGATTGTTTTTGGTATTGCGTAGGCAATCACTAATGGCAGATACTTTATCCCATGTCTCGTTATCAGGGGTAGCGCTTGGTCTGTTAATTGGCATCAATCCGACATGGACCAATATTCTCGTGGTAATCATTATCGCAACTCTGCTTGCATTTTTGCGTCAAATTTATCGCACATATTCTGAAATTTCGATTGCCATATTAATGTCTGTCGGAATGGCAGTAGCGCTTGTCCTGATGGAAATAAGTGCTGGTGGAATTACATTAAGTGTAACGCAATTTCTATTCGGTTCTATTGTTACTATTCACAAAGAACAAATATGGATGTTACTAGGATTAACGATAATTATCGGATTATTATATTTAATATATCGAAAACCTATGTATGTTCTTACATTTGATGAGGAAACAGCTTTTAAAGCTGGCCTGCCTATTAAAACGATGTCGATTTTGTTTAATGTGTTAACAGGGGTCACAATAGCAGTAATAATGCCGATTGTCGGGGCTTTACTTGTCTCAGCCATTATCATTTTACCTGCAGCTATATCGCTTCGTTTAAGCAAAAGCTTCTACGGTGTCATATTAAATGAAATGGTCATTGCACTTGTCGGCATGTTAAGTGGTTTAGTCACTTCTTATGAATTGGGTACACCACCAGGCGCTTCCATCACAATAATTTTAATGTTGATTTTTGCAATCATAACACTTGCAAAGTACATGTTACATTACTTGAAATTTGATAGACTATTTAATAAAAGTCAAGGCTAGAATGAAATAAGCAGAAAAGACAAATCGAGTTTACATCGTAGAATTGTTATTTCAAATAATAAATTCCAAAACTCTACTTAATTCACAATGTATGAAAATCATTGAAGCCTTCAAACCAAATATATAAATAATTATAAAAAAGAACTAAAAGAATATTTCTACAAGCTATTATTAGAAAGAAGGATAGGTTATAAGCTGTTATATTAAGTTGGGGGCATAGATTGACAATATCGTAGTAATGTGTCTGCATAATAATATATAAGAGAAGCATTACCATTCATAACGAGAGAAATGGGGTTTTATAGTCACGATTAGAGCATTTTCAAGAAGTTCGACTAGCTGCTATAATATAATAGCCCATGCATTATACTTGGAGTTTAACAACATTCAAGTTATTATAGATAAATAAAATCCTTAATTAGGGTGATGATGAATGAAGTTTTCAAAGGCTACAGATTATGCTCTACATACGATGCTTTTTCTTACTGCAGCGACTCCGGATAAACCTGTGGGCGTTCAGCTGCTTGCTGAGAAGCAAAAGGTGTCACCAACTTATCTGTCCAAGATACTGACCAAGCTAGTAAAGGCTGGTATGATTGAATCCATAACAGGAGTGAATGGTGGATATAGACTGAAACGAAATTGGGAGGATATTTCGTTTCTTGACATTATTCATGCGATTGAGGGATCTGCCTCTTTGTTTGATTGTAGTTTCGATCACGGACCAGATTGTCCGATTCAAAGAGTAGTATTGGAAGCAGAGGAAAAAATGGAAGAGCATTTGAGAAATAAAAAAATGTCCGATCTTGTGCGGGAAATGAACATCGTTTTCTAGCACATATTCTTTCAACCAATTATAGATAATAAGTGTCTCTATAGTCTTTAATGAAATTATAATAAAAAATTAGGAGAATCCAAAAATGAACATGTATAAAAGGACCGTATAAGTTGATTCAAGATACAGCGATTTTTAATCCGGTATTGTGAAACGATGTCCCCGGAAGATTATAGGAAAGAGATCGAAAGTTAAGGAAGAGTTTCTGTACGTAGTCTGCATATTCATATCGCTGACTGTCATCGAATTTTACTAGGGATTTATGACTGAAAAATCTATATACAGAGTAAAATCAGCGCCTATCGATGATGTTTCAAAGATGTGCAAATTATTTAAAAGTCGAATGAGCTAGTGGATAAGTTCTTATGTAAGGAGGTGATGCCAACATGTAACATCGTAGCAGAGTGAGAATACAGTATTTCAGTAGTACTGGTTAGGTCTTAACTACATATGAGATGTACAGAGTAATTATTGGGCGTATACACATTTGGAAAGTTAAACTAATAAGAGGAAGGGAGTTAATCATGAAGGAAGTTGATGTTGTTATTATTGGAGGAGGTCCTGCTGGTTTAAGCGCTGGACTTATACTAGGACGGGCTAGGAAGAAGACGTTGATTATCGATGAGGGGCAACCGCGTAATGCAGTGACTAGAGAGGCTCATGCCTTTTTAACACGTGATGGCATTAGCCCACATGAATTTAGAAATATTGCTAAATCGCAGCTTCACACTTATCCGTCAGTTTCACATTTGGAAGATACTATCGAGTTGATAGAAGGTGAAGATGGTCAATTTTTGTTGGAAACTGCTTCAGGGTTGAAGATAGCCACTAGAAAACTGTTGTTTGCTATCGGAATGAAGGATCGCGATCTTGGCATACCAGGGTTGGCGGAGGTCTATGGTAAGAGCGCATTTGTATGCCCGTATTGTGATGGCTGGGAACTAAGAGATCAGCAATTAGTTGTCATAAACAGAGGAGCAGCGCTAATGCATTTTGTCCCATTGATTTACGGGTGGACAAAGCAGTTTGTAGTTTGTACAAATGGTCCCAATGAATTAAGTGAAGCAGAACGTGAAGAATTGCGTGCGCATAATATCCCGTTATTTCATTCACCAATTCATTCCATCCAATCAAATCAAGGCATGGTAAGGCATGTTAAGCTTGAGGATGGAACAGAAATTCCATGCACAGGAATTTTCTTCAAGGCAGAATTGGTACTTGGATCGGAATTACCTGTCGCACTTGGTTGCCGGATGTTGGATACTGGAATAATTGAAGTCGATGAGTTTGGAAAAACAAGTGTACCTGGTGTTTATGCAGCTGGGGATGCAACTACACACTTGCACCAATCTATTGTTGCAGCTGCTTCAGGAGCTGTATCCGCAGCCGCAATAAACGGAGAATTAAATCGAGAAGAATGGCATAAGAACAACGTTTGATTCAAATTCTAAATATATTTATAAAGAGGACTTTAAATTTATAATGTACCCTTTATAAAAGACACTTTTATAAGGCCAAGCTACTTGAAGAAAGTGATTCCAGTACTATGAAATACTCCTCATTACCATTTATGAATCAACTCTTTAGAAAAGGTGGCAGGGTCACTCCTGCACGATTTGCCACTGTGCAAAATGGTCCTAAAACAGGTCTGTCAATAAATTTGTGGAATTGACCATAAAAATATTTAGTCGGTGTGGAGGATAATCCTGTCCACGAAGCGGATAGACAACCAGAGGTGCGATTATTTCCACAAAAAAGGAGCCATTCCTTCTTTAAACTGTACCCTTTGTAAAGGACAATCATAAAAAAGCTAGGCAGACTTAAGAAGGTGATCTCTGTATTGAATAGGGGTCATCTTTTTTAGGTTCCATTGATATCTGTAACGGTTATAGTAAATCATGTATTTTAAACATGACTTTTGATACACTGTTTCAGGAGGTGTTTTTATATGACTGCCAAGGGCAAAATAACATTGCCACAAAAAAGTACAGTTATTTTTACCGTAACTATTCTTTATACTATTTTGATACTATATTTTATTTTTTTCGCTTTCGGCAGAATAGGTGCATCTACAAGCACGACTGGGGTCACCTTTATTTTTTTTCCGATTGAGTTCTACCATTTGCCAAAGATTTCTGATTTTCTGCATCCTACTCTGATGGATTTCGTAGATCTAGGAAATGTGGCAGCCTTTATTCCATTCGGCATATTGATTCCATTGTTATTCCGTGTGAAGTTTATTCGTTTCTTTTCATTGTTCTTCCTGTCTATTCTCGTGATCGAAACCATACAGGCACTAACTTTGCTCGGAAGCTTTGATATTAACGATGCCATTCAAAACTCTCTAGGCGCAAGCATCGGATTCGGAGCGTACAAACTAGGGTATCGAACAAAAAACTTTTGGCTAAATATGGCTATTACCGGTATCACGTGTATTGTTATTCTAATCGGGGTATTAGCAATTTGCGGAATTGTGGAGAAAACGTTCACCAAAGCAGAGGGTCCCTTTATAGCTTTAAATGAACTGAAAAATAGTTCCGGGCATACAACAGCGGGAACAAAACCGTACAGCTTTAAAGTTAGCGGTCAAAACGTCGAACCTGGATATAATATATTTGGCGCCAAAGGCAAAGGAAGTGAAACCTACACTTATACGTCCAAGAAGGAGATTATTTTTTCATTTTATTATGGAATACCGGACTTAATGGATAGTGATGGAAGTATACGAGTTTTAGTCGATGGTCGTGAGGTATTATCCGGCTCTGGAACGGAGCAACTGAATTATCCGGAATTGTTTCCACAAATGTTTGAAATTCCACTTGAACGTGCAAGTAAGATTACGATAATCGTTAAGGGGAATGAAAAGCTTTGGGATGTAGGGTTTAGGGAAATGAAATATTTCTGGAAATGATCCAAACGTTTTGTTCAAGATAATGGTCTTTTTTCTTTTTCCCACCCCAAACATGTGGTGCTAGTATATTTTCATGGACACATCCTAGTTAGTTTCATAATTTTTGAGGAATAAGATTAAGAAGAGGTGTGTCCAATGAAAGGCCATAATAAAAACCAAAATAAATTTAATGAAGATTTCAAAAGGATGGTTGTGGAATTATATCAATCTGGCACTCCAGTCAAGCAATTAACCAGCGAATATGGCGTATCTGATGTCTCCATTTATAATTGGGTCAAAAAGTTTTCTCCCGTCAAATTTGAAGATGGAACCGTGGCAACGGCGGATGACTATACCAAGATTCAAAAGGAGCTTCGCCGGCTGCAGGAAGAAAATGAAATCTTAAAAAAGGCTATGGCCATATTCGCGAAAAGGTAAGCCAATCTGCAGTAGCTTCCGTGATTGATCAACATAAAGACCAACATCCCATCCAAACTATGTGCGAAGTCTTGGAATTGCCGCGAAGCTCCTACTACCTAACACTCCAAGAAACCGAATCCAAGCGTGAGCGGGAAAACAAGGAGCTGACAAAAAGGATCAAAGAGATCCACGAAGAAAGCAAAGGGCGTTATGGAGCCCCAAAAATTCACCAATATCTCTGTGCGGAAGGATATAGAGTAAGTCTGAAACGTGTACAGAGACTGATGAAAAAAGAGGGCATCCGTTCCATCGTCATTAAAAAATATCGGCCAACACCAAGCAAAGAAACAGTTATCGAACGCGAGAATATCCTGGCCAGGGACTTTTCTACGACCACCATCAATGAAAAATGGGTGGCCGATATTACGTATATCCATACATTAAAGGATGGCTGGTGCTACCTTGCTTCTGTGATGGACCTGCATTCAAAGAAAATCGTAGGCTATTCCTTTTCTTGTACAATGACAACAGACCTGGTGATTAAAGCATTGGATAACGCCTATGCCACGCAGCTACCACCAGAGGAGTTAATTCTGCACAGTGACTTGGGTTCCCAATATACGAGTGAGGCTTTCATGGAAGAGGCTGAGTCAAAAAAGATCAGACAATCATTCAGTCGAAAGGGCTGCCCGTACGATAACGCCTGTATTGAATCCTTCCATGCTATTTTGAAGAAGGAAGAAATACATCACGTAACTTATCTGGATTACGCCTCTGCAAAGATTCATCTCTTCCAATACATTGAAGGCTGGTATAATCGAAAGCGAATGCATGGCAGCCTTCAATATAAGACCCCACAACAGGTTGAAGATGAAATCCGGGTGGCGGCTTAGTCACTGCATCATGTCTGAGCACGGCGCTTTACATGGAGGGGGGCATGTTAGGCTCGTCCGCCTGCGAAAGGATTGTTTGACCCTTTCGCCCTTCGCAAGACACCCATGCCCATAGAGGCTCCATGTCAAGCGACATAGACCAACCCACTCTTATGAAATGGAGCTCTGTCCAATCCACCATCTATTTTGTGTCCAGAATATTGGCGTAGATCCAATTATACGATTTACAGTGCTATGAATATTAATTTATTTAATAGGGTTTTTCAACACTATAATCCGAATACCCAAAAGAAAAAGAAATTCAAAGAAGTTGAAGCTACTTTCATAAAATTGTTACCTGATCAATTCCCGAATTGGGGTCAAATAGGCTATGAATGGGTTTATGAAGAAATCTATGGTGCTGACTTTTCACCACTGACTAAAGCAATGGAGGAGGGTTATTTTTAACCCTCTTTCTACACTATTTTCCGATTACCCCATAAAAATATAACCAAATAAAAATCTTAAATAAAGTGTTTGAGCCTCAATTGATTTTCAAAAGTCATTGCATATGCATGTTAAAACCATGGATAATATTTCCCATACTTGGAACTGGAGATAAAAAGAGGACATATAACGTTGATTTATCGTGGTATTAATAAAACCATATTTGAAAAGTTCGATTAAAATATAATAAAAACCTGGTTATAGCTATTTTCAAGTACTTATTTTTTTATCAATTAATTCACTTACTATTGGCTATATTATTTAATATTTCTTAAGCCTTACGATAAACATTATTCTACTTGAACACCTTTAATTTGATACTATTTTCCGATTAACCAATTTCTTTAACCCCACCATTATACTTATAGATGATAATAATTTCTGATTTTTGGAAAGTGGATGATGACCTTCGTATATTTCCCATCTTCTGAATGAATGGAAAGGTCATGTCCTAATTTAAGAGCCATTTCTTTTGCAAGGTAGAGACCTAAACCGGTAGATTTGGTATGACTTCTCCCAATAGATCCTGTAAATCCTTTTTCAAATACGCGGCTGATATCCTCTGGCTTAATTCCAATGCCTGTATCTTGAATCTGTAGCCGCTTTTCTTTTAGATCTTCCTCAAATTGTACGGAGATTTCCCCGCCTTCACCTGTATATTTTAAAGAATTTGAAAAAACTTGATCCATAATAAAACCAAGCCATTTACTGTCGGTATGGACAACCTGTTCAATATTGTCCATATGAAAACGAATTTGCTTGTTAATAAAAGATTTGGCAAATTTCTTTACACTGTTTTTAGCAACTTGATCCAACACTACCTCGGAAATAAAATAATCTTTGGAAAAAGAATCAATGCGAGAATAATAAAGAGCCTGCTCCACGTAATTTTCGATTCTATCCAACTCATCTTCAAACTTGTCCACAAGGTATTCAACAGTTCTTCCATTACTGTTTTCCATAAGCAAGCGACCTGCCGCAATCGGAACCTTGACTTCATGAATCCAAGATGTAATAAAGTCTTGATGATCCATTTTTTCGTTATACAACTTTTGTAATTGATCGCCATGCACACTATTTACTTTTTTTAATAACTCAAGATATAACAGTTGTTCATCGTTTCGCGGTTTAGGCAGAGTTGCGAGAAATTCTTCATGATTACTTTCAACCAAATCATTTAATTCCCGATAAAATTCTCTATTGTAATAGTATTCGATGATTACGTATATAGCTACAATAAAAAAGATAACCACATTGGTATATACGATATTACTTACAGTGTTTCTGGAATCTGTGCTCACAATCGTCATCAAAGAAACAAAGAACATAATGATCACGTTTAATATAAAGAAATTCCGTTTATCTTTTAGATATTGAAAGAAACTCATTGGATAATATAACCTTGTCCTTTCTTAGTCATAATGAAGTGTTCTTTTCCAAGTTCAGCAAGCTTTTTACGCAGACGAGCAATATTAACCGTCAATGTATTTTCGTCTACGAAATTTTCATTCTTCCAAAGGCTACGCATCATTTTCGTACGACTGACGATGGTTCCTTTATTTTTCATCAGGATTTTCAAAATAAGAAATTCTGTTTTCGTGAGTTCCGACTTTCGATCTCCATGTAAGGCCTCTCCGTTCTCAAGGTTTAATATAATTCCATCATGTTCGATTGTCTTAGACTGTGTTTCCATGTAGGAATACGTTCTGCGGAGGAGTGCATTAATTTTTGCAATCAATACATCCATATGGAAAGGTTTTTGAATATAATCATCTCCTCCCATGTTTATCGACATCACTATATCCATTGGTGTATCACGGGAAGAGAGAAAGATCATAGGGACCTTTGAAATTTCTCTGATTTTATTACACCAGTAAAATCCGTCAAACGATGGCAAATTGATATCCATGATGACTAGGTGAGGATCATGATTAAGAAATACCTGCATGATTTGGTCAAAGTCTTCGATCTTAACGGTTTCAAAACCCCACTTTTCTAATGTTTCCCCTACCATATCACGAATGGTCAAATCATCTTCCACAATCATGATTTTCATTCCTCTTCCCTCCAAACAATCATCCTTCTTTAACATCATATTAATTGAATATCGACCAACATACAAAGAAAATATCGTGTTTAAACATATTTTTTATCAATGTGACGAAAATGTAAGGTTACGAGATCAAGCTGTAAGTTTATATAAAGGGCACCTATTGTAAAATAAAAACGTAAAACAAAACAACTCTGAATGGAGGATTTAAATATGAAAACTATTGTCGAAGCAAAACAAATAAAAAAAGTCTATGGTGCAAAGGGAAATGTATTTTCAGCTTTGGAGGATATAGACTTAACCGTCATGGAAGGTGAATTCGTCGGTATTATGGGTCCCTCGGGTGCTGGTAAATCAACTTTACTAAATATATTGGCAACAATTGACGAGCCGACTGCTGGTGACATCGTGGTTGACGGAATCAATTTGACAAAGATGAATGAAGAGCAATTATCTGCCTTTCGCCGTGACAAACTTGGTTTCCTTTTCCAAGACTATAATTTATTAGATACTCTAACTGTGAAAGAAAATATTATCTTGCCGTTAGCCTTGGCAAAATTGAACGTTAAGGAATTGGAACGAAGAGCAGATGAAGTGGCAGATAAGTTTGGCATTCGCGACATTTTAAATAAGTACCCGTATCAAATTTCTGGGGGACAAAAGCAACGCACGGCAGCATCACGCGCGATTATTTCAAAGCCAAACCTAATATTGGCAGATGAACCAACAGGTGCGTTGGATTCGAAATCAGCAACAGACTTATTAGAAAGTTTAAAGGATCTTAATGAACAAGACAAGGCAACAATTTTAATGGTTACCCATGATGCTTATGCGGCAAGTTATTGTAATCGCGTCTTATTTATTAAAGACGGTAAAATCTTCACAGAACTTGTGAAAGGGAAAAGATCCCGCAAAGAATTTTTCAACAAGGTGTTGGATGTTCTATCCGCACTGGGGGGTGGAGCAAATGACGTTATTTAGTTTAGCAAGGAAAAATATTAAAGGTAACTTCAATAATTATTTTGTCTATTTTGTTACGCTCGTCTTCAGCATGGTTATTTATTATACGTTCACTTCCTTGCAATATAGCGAAAAAATTCAGGAAAGCATTGAATTGTCGGATACAATGAGTTTCATGTTTGGGGTATCATCAATTATCTTAATTTTATTCGTAGCAATCTTTATTTTGTACTCCAATTCATTCTTCACAAGAAAAAGGAAGAAAGAAGTCGGATTGTACGCCATACTTGGTTTACGCAAGAAAACCATTGCAAAAATGTTATTTTATGAAAATTTGATTATGGGAATCATTGCAATAGTTATTGGAATTATTCTTGGAACCTTACTTTCCAAATTATTTGCAATGATTTTAATAAAACTTATGGGTTCAATTGCCGAGGTGGACTTCGGTATTTCCATTCTAGCGATTACCCAAACAGTCATAGTCTTTATGGTCATTATTTTATTCACTTCCGTTCAAGGTTACCGTTTGATTTATCGTTTTACATTAATCGAATTATTCTATGATGAGAAAAAAGGTGAACAAATTCCAAAGGTTTCACTTATATCGGCTGTTATCGGAGTTATATTGCTTGTCGTTAGTTACTGGCTGATATTAAAACCATTTCCTGACGAATTTACTACGGAATATTTAATGAAAAATTATGGTATTGCTTTTGTTGCTCTCGTCATTGGCACCCATTTATTTTTTCGATCTGTAACGGTCTATTTATTAAGATTATCACAAAAAAATAAGTCGCGTTATTACAGAGGAACTAGAATAATTGAAACATCTCGCTTACTGTTTCGTATTAGAGGGAATGCACGTACCTTTACAGTCATTGCATTGTTGAGTTCTGCAACGATCTGTTTCTTAGGTGCAACTTACAGTGGGTATTACAGCAACGAAAAAAGAGCTGAGGAAGTTGTTCCGTTCAGCTATTCGCATTTGTCAAAAGGTCCAGAATTTGATTCGCAGGTGGAGAGAATAATAAAAGCAGATCATCGACATCCAATAAAAGCCCAACTAGACATACCCGTCATTCAGGTAAAAGGAATACTCTCATTTCAACTGGATTATGACATAAATCCTGTGCAATTAATCTCAGAAAGTACATTTAATAAAGCAGCGAATGCTTTAAATAAGGATGAAACAGTCTTACTATCAAGAAATCAAGCAGCAGTAATCCAGCCAAGGTTTACTGAATATACGAAGTCGGTTTTTAAAGGAGAAAATATAACGATTCAATTGCCTCAAGGAAGCAGCGAACTGCCATTTGTTCATATGGTTGAAAGTAATGTGCTACCTTTCGATTATCCCGATTTCTTTCTCGTAGTCAGTAACGAAATGTTTGCTGAGATAGCCAAAAAAGAGGCTCCATTAACTTATAAAGTATATGAAGTGGAAAATGAAGTAACGGCACAAGCCACATCAAAGAAAGTAAATAAACTGGTTGGAAACGATTTTCAAGTTTCTTCATCATTTTATACGGAGTATAAGCAAGGTAAAGAAGGAAACGCAATTACTCTTTTTATTTTTGGATTTTTGGGGCTTGTATTTTTAGCGGCAAGTGGAAGTATCATTTATTTCAAACAGTTAACAGAAGCGAATGAGGCGAAAGGACAGTATGAAATCCTTAGAAAAATCGGTGTCAATAAAAAGGATATACGTAAATCAATCAAAAGGCAGTCATTATTTGTGTTTGGATTGCCACTAACCGTAGGAATATTGCACAGTTGTGTGGCATTGTACTTTACTAGCAACTTTATTTCTAATCTCATTGGAATCAATCTTATCTTCCCTATTCTAATGGCTATAGTCTTCTTTGTTATCATCTATGCAGTCTATTACGTATTAACTGTTAATACGTACAATCGCATTGTAAACAAATAAGAGCGAAACATCTCTCGAATGTTCGGTTCGGGGGGTGTTTTGTCATGTATTCCTTTGTTAAAAAAATCCTCATTACTCTGGAATCTAGATCGATTATATTATTGAAGATCAAATTGAACATCCTTAAATCTTCTAACAACAAAAAATGATAACTCCTATACAAAATGTATCGCCAATAGAAACACAATTCAGTCTGTAATATCAGAAATGATGCCATATTCTTTCATTAATTTATTTTTAACCATGTAATATTCTTTCTTGGTAATCAATTTACGGGTTAGCAGTTGTTTTAACATAGCAATTTGCATACTATAAGGAATCAAGTTCTGTTTCAAAAAACACGCCCCCTTATAATTAATCAATTAAGACGGCTGTTGGTACAGCTCCACGGGAATTTCACCCCTGCTGCAAGTATTCCTTCCAGCTCTACTCATAGCTTGCGACGCTTTGAACGCTCGAACCATGACGGTAGAGGAGTATCATTATCTATACTGATGGGTTATCGCCAACAATCCACCACGATTGCATTAGATTCATAGATTATCGCTCGTTTCTAACGAAAGTCATGGCGTATGAATCAAGTGGCTCGTCATCAGTAGAATGTATCTGATTTTTTAGTTTATACTGCACAGCGTTATCTTCCGTGCTTTCTTTGTCAAAGAACAAATATATGATTAATGAAAGGGAAAACCTAACCATTCTGTATTCAAATTTTGAAAGCTAAAACAGATTGCATAAGCTTCGCTCGTAAGCGTTCGCGTGTATCTTCATCGATACCCCAATAAGTGTTTCCTTGTTCATCACGGAGCTTACGCATGGATAGGCTTGTCATATAGCTACCATAATGTAGAACAACTACTTTCATTGCTTCTGGCTCACCCTTATTTGCAGCTAAAATAATTGGGTACGGCAATAAACCACGCTCGTTGTTTCCAACATTAGAATTAATCACTCCGCTCATCTGCATGTTCCTCCAAAAATCGTCTTAACCTCTTGAAAGAGCTTGTCCTCCTATACTGAACAGTACTACGTGGAATACCGAGTAGTTCAGCTATTTCTACATCTGATTTGTCAAAAAAGTAGTATAAAAGGACAGTCTTACGCTTTTCTTTTGGCAAAGTACGCAACGCTTCAGCGAGTAATTTCGGAGTTATTTTCTTTCCAGCCACTTGAAAACTTTGTCCTTCTTCTCCTTCATATTGCTTATCTAAGGTATAGAGTTGATTTTCTTCTTGTGGTGTGAGATAAGAAAATGTCATCTCCTTTGCTTGTCGTTGTTGTCTTTCATTGAAAATATTAATTGCTTCATTCTTCAATACACGTTTACAAAAAGCATTAAATGCACAGCGAACTTGCCACTCGGTACGATCTGGTTCTATCATGCATTTCCTCTCCCTTCGCAACTGCAAAGGTGGGTGATGATTTCCCCTTTCATAACCTTCAACAAGATTTTTTATGAAATGCCAAAAATAAAAGCAATATTTTTAAAAAAAATATTTAATAAATACAAAAAAGCCCAACTGAACATAAGCCAGGTGGGAGTAAAAATTTATACATATTATTAAATGGAAAATTCTATTTAAAAAGTTGAAATCCTTAGTTCAAGAAGAAAACAAATTACGACAAAACAAAAAGTAAAAGTAGTATATGAGCTAAGGCACGATTATCCTGTGAAGGCATTACTCAAACTTGCCGGTATTCCACGTAACACTTATTATTATAAAATTAATACTTTTACGCACTCAGATAAAAATCCAAAGTAGAAAAGGCTCATTAGTTCTATTTTTGAGAAGCATAAGGGCAGATATGGTTATCGTCGTATTCTCTTTTTTTCTTTAAAACTCACCATCCCTAAAGAATCTTTGACACAAAGGGAATCTGCCTAATTATATAACCTAACAAGAAGCAAAGTGGTATCGTGATCAGAATCGTAGCTAGAAATATGAAGGATGGTGGAAAGTGGATGACCTTCAATCCAGCCATAACAATAGCGATAATCGGTATATGAATGATATAAATCACGAAGGAATGGGCTGACAAGAAGCTCCAACCTTTTCCTTGATGAAAACCTCTTTTGCGAAAGAATATGATTAATCCGAGAATGATGCCAACACAAAATAGAGCTTCCCAAATAGAATAAACCAAAGATGTCCAGTTCCAGCCGCCAGAAAACTGTAATCCGTCTAATCCAAATATCAAAACTAAGGGAAGGAGAAGAATCGATGCTCCAATTGCAATTCCAAAACCCGCCCTACCCATAGAATCAGGAATATTTCGAAACCAATTGCGTTGGTAAGCGATGATGCCCAAAATGAATAGCCCGACATATTGTGGGAGATCATAGCCGCTTGCTGTAAAAAGTCCAACGAATGATTGAACCCCGGGAGATCCACCGGGTAAATCAAGAGCAGGGACCCACAGTCTTATGATGAAGTATCCTACCGCTAATATCATGACAAAGACTGTAAACATCCTGTAGGTGGGTGGCGTACTCTGACGAACTACTGATAGCTTATTTTTACTCATAAACTTCGCCCAGACTGCGTATAAACAAACGAATACGAAAAGTAGCTCGACGTACCACATCGGGCCATAGGTTAAATGTGAAAAATAGGTTTGCCATGTAAATGGCTCCTGGTTAAACATATAGACTTCAATTGATTGAACTTGGCTAAGAATGAGAACGTAGAAGATAAACGGGACTAGGAACCGGATGAATCTATCTTTGATAAATCGGATCGCTCCATTACGTTCAAAAGATGAAGGAACAAAATATCCGGAAATAAGAAAAAACATCCCCATGAAAAAAGTCTGATTAAAAGCAAGGAATAGAAGGCCCATAACAACCCCATTAGATCCTTGTTTTAATACCTCGTTATAGATGGAAAAATACACTAAATGATGTAGTACTACTAACATTGTAAGAGCTGCCCTTAGGTTATCAATAAAGTATAACCGACCTTCCTTTTGGAGAGACGAGCTCCCTATATGTCTTGAATTCATAATAATTCTTATGTTCCCCCTATTAATATTTAAAAATATATCTCAACGGAGCATCAGCCAAGCTGGACGGCTATGTATAATCCGTCCTATTTGCTCTATATTTTAATTTTCACTTTTAGTTGATCCGCCTATTTTCCAAGAGGCTAAACCTATGATCCCGCCAACTACAATAAATATAATGTCCATAACAATTTCAAATCCCTGAAACGCATCAATATAATTTACCAAAAACCAACTTTTTCCACCATTAGTCAAATGATTGATTAATCCGCCTACTCCCTGTATAACGAAAAGTAGACCAAGTCCACTGATAATTTCTTTCATGATGAACACCTCATTAATAATTTTTTAATTTAATATGCCTCTAAGACCGATGTTGAAAAAAACCGCACCTACGACTCCTATCGCTACCAAGAGTGAGGAAATCGGAGCTTCATTTAATTTTGATCTAATTTTATTTAGAAATTGTTGCAGTCTCTCTTTAAACATAATATTAACCCCTAACAAAAGAAGAGAAGGAAGCACCATTACAAGATTGTAGCCAATTATAATAAAGATAGAAGAGGAAGGCTCAATTGTTAGGTGATTCATTAACAAAATTGAATAAAAGTAAGGCAAAGCAGTTACAAATTCAATTAGAAAAACAATGATACCTAACATGATCATCCCTTTCATCGTTGTTTTTTGGGGTATAAATGAAATTAAACGTTTTTTTGTAGTATCATTTGGTTTACTGAAGCTAATTAGAACAATAACTGCTCCAAAAAGGATATAAAACCAATTGATAAAGTCAAATTCAGATAACTTTCCGATTCCTTTCAATAGTGAATCTCCACCAAAGTATAGTAATAAGCCCACTATGAAGTAGCCAAACTGCGTAATAAACAAAAAAACAAGCAAGCGAGAAGATAATTGATTAGGCTGTGTCAATAATAAATAGGCTGTTACAGCAAGTACACCAGGACTTAATATATCAATTAATGCGCAAATAGAAATAATTAGCAAAGCTATCGATGTGTCTGTTGATGAAGAAGGCATTAATGCTTCAATACTTTCGATCAAATATAGAGTCCCTCCTTTTTATATGTTATAATTTAAATAACACAGTGTGTTAAAATTATAATAACACACTGTGTTAAGAAAAAGGAAGTGATTTTTTATGCCAAGGATTGTTAATCATGAAAAAAAGAGGAAGTCAATTGCTGAAGCCGCTTGGAATATTATTAAGAAAGAGGGAATCGAAAATGCATCTATAAGAAGAGTTGCTATTGAAGCAGGCATGTCTGCTGGAGCGTTAAGACATTATTTTTCAACTAAGGATGAAATGTTATTATTTATCATGGATTATTACCTGGAAGAAGGGAAAAAACGTTCTCAAAGTAAAATTTGGTCAGACAATCCATTGCAGGCAGTCGCAGAAGTTTTATTGGAGCTTGTACCAATTGATGAAGAAAAGAAAATCGAAACGAGCGTTTGGTTGATCCTTGCACTTCAGTCACTTACAAGTGATACATTAAAAGAAAAAAAAGATGAAATGACTAACGGTATGTATGAATTAGCAAATTCAATGATCGAGATATTAGTCCTACAAGGGATTTTATCTGATTCAACTAATGTAAAATTAGAAAAAAGTAGGCTAGCGGCATTAATTGATGGATTGTCCATTCATGCTCTTTTAAGACCTGATGTCTACACTCCAGAAAAGGTGAAGGAAGTAATCCGTTATCATTTAGAAACACTCTGCGATGAAAGTAAATTGAGTTAATTGATCATGTATCTGAAGTTATAGTCCATTTGTGTTATAACGAGATGCACTTCAAAGGGGCATTTTGTTGAACAGTTGCATGAAGTAGGCTTTAGTATATTACAGCTTTTCCTTCCATTACAGGTATAGCCGTCATATTTTTAGTAAAAATACAGTTCACGGATAAGCTTGTAACTAAGTTAAAAATAAATTATTTTAGAATGGCAGTAAATTAGATGAAAAATTCACATTTTTAATCATAGGTTTAAAAAATAGTTACTTTTCAATAAAAATCTGATAGGAAGTGTGAAAATATGTTGGATACTATATGTTTTTTCTGCAAAAATAAATTTACGATTAATCATTCTGATTCACAATATTATAAAATCAAAAAAGGAGAAAATAAATATTATATATGTAAAAGTTGCAATAATTCATTTCAACAAGAAGCGATTAATAAAACTGGAATAAGTCCGGATCAAATTGATGATTATGATAAGTTTTTCCGGTATAAATAAAACTCTCTTTAATATCGCGTAAATGTCAATTTTCTCATCATTCTTACAAAACTTCCTGTAGAATATTCTCAATGAGGGGATCGGAACGAAAGCGATTAATCGTGCGATAGCTTAGTTCGTAACCCTGCACTAGCCACATCATGCGAACACTGTGGAGCAAGTGTTGGTGTTATGGGAGCAGTTGCGGATGCTGTCTTAGATGAAGGTAGACAAGTTATTGGAATTATGCCTAGTTTTTTAGAGCAGAGAGAAATATCGCATAAAAGATTATCCAAGCTGATAGTTGTCGAATCTATGCATGAGAGAAAGGCTAAAATGGAAGAGCTTGTAGATGGCTTTGTCGCTTTGCCAGGTGGACCAGGAACATTAGAATGTCACTTTAGGAGATATATTGCACACCATTTAAACGCTATTTTGCATTAAGTAAATATAAAAGCCTAATTTCTCAACATTAAAATTGAGAAATTAGGCTCATAGAAGGACATTAAGCCCTTTCGATCATGATGCATAATGTCCCAGGTTTTTCTAAACTTCATATTCCTCTTTGCTCTGGTTAAATAAACAAATAATAATTTACTCTAGAAGTTTTAGGTGACTGATTATTCACAAAGTAGCCTGTTTGTTGAACTAAGATCAATAATTAGGACTGTGAATTTATGATACCATCCAAACACAGAAATGTTGAATGGTTGTTTTAAGATTCCCTTTTTTTCGTGGACATTACCGTTTTTCTCATCTAACTCGATAAGATGAGACTTGGTCGTTCCAAGAAGTAGTACCAGACATTCCCCAAGAAGTTAAATTGGTGGTAAAGTATTTGTTTGGATAACCTACAAGAGTTAAATAACGACCACCATAATAACGATTTTGATAGAGCCTAATCCAAGAACCAGGAGCTACAGATACAGCAGATATTCTGTTATCCCATGCAGTACTCAGAGAAGTGACCTGAGTTCCAGGATACGCAATTAATGATCTTCCATATCCATGACCCGAAGTATGTTCATATAAATAAGTTGGTCTTGCCATTATACCTATTGACTGACTAGATAATCGCTCTGTAACTTTTTGATGATATGCTTCATATTTTTCTGGAGTTGAGAAGCCATGTACCTTTTCTCCTTGATCAGTTGCTTCAACTACCATTCCAACAATTTTTTTATGTTTACCTGGTGCATATTTTATTCCATCTACTGTGTCAACTTTTAGATCCTGATCTGGATTCGATGTTAAACTAGCTGCATTTGTTCTACCTTCAAAACTAAAAACTAAAGAGAAAACTCCTACTAGGGCTATTAAAGCTAAAGACAGATTACGTATCATTTTTCTTTTCATCAAAGTTCCTCCTTAAATTAAAAGTCAATCTATTGTAGTGCAACTTTTTTCAAAACGGTTAAACTTTATTTTAAATCCACAACACGATATTCTTTAACTTTTTCCGCTTGAACCTCACCTTCCTTTTTGTAATAATATGACTTAATTTTCACCTCCTTAATAATTGACTGACTCTTCTGGTAAGATATGATATTTACATAGACCTGCATCTACTTGTCCCATGTTTTTAAAAGTGATTTCAACATATGAATGGCATGTTTCTGCTTTTTAGGATCCAACGGTTTCTGCCATCGAAGTTGCCCTTCTAATAAAAGCATCATTTGGAAAGCAATGTCTTCACATTGCATAAGGACCTCTTCGATTAGTTGTTCCTTTGATGTAAAGTGGTTTTGTATAACATCATAGTAGCTACATTTGCTTCCTCAATAATTTTCTTTATTCCAACAGCATGAAAACCGTGATAGTTTCGAGCAATCATAAACACTCCTTATTAATAGGAAATCCTTTAATCTCTTTTAATGTATAAAAAAGAAACAGTGGTGCCACTGGCTCTAGTCATGCTGTTTGAGAATAGCCATTACTTTTGTCATTTAATTTCTCACCAACTGATATAAAGACGTGAAGGTGTCATAAGTTATCAATATTCTTTAGGTGGAGACAGCCCCATGGATTCATTGACTGGAACAGGGGTAACATGGCACTCTATTTTATTGAGTATGATAAAAATTTTAAAAACTTCAATGAAGAAAATATAAAAATCATAGATATACTTAATGAAAATACAGAATCAGGTAAATGGAAAACCTTAGATTTTGCTAGTTTTGACGCAAGTGGTTTAGAATTATTTGTCTATGGTGATAAGATGTCATTTCTGATTACCATTCTGGTAACCTCAAAAAAAGACTGATATGGTCGGAAACCTCCTTAGGGTGGGTCAAAGTGATGATGTGATTAGCACCAGGTATACGCACAAAGTTAATATTGGGAACTTCCTTATATAATTGTGCGATTTTAAAGAGATCTCCTGAGTCCTTCTCGCCTATGATAAAAAGTGTCTTCGTTTTAATTTCTCCCAATCTTTCCATCGCTGAATTGGAGGAAACAGTTTCGAATGTTTTCCAATCAAAGGTTTTTTGAATATTGTGTATCATCATTTCGCGCAATAAATCGTATGCTTTTCCAAAAGAAACGCTCCAGGAAGGCTCGCTTAATATTATATTAGTCATTTTCTCGACATCTGGTGCAGCTTTAGAAACTCGGCTCTCTAATTCCGCATGTTCGGAAGAAAATTTAAACCCCGACAGGCCTGGAGCGACCAATACCAGTTGAGACACCCTTTTTGGATAGGTCAGAGTAAAATCAGTTGCAATTTGTCCACCTAGGGAATGTCCAACGAGGGCACCTTTCTTAATTTTAAGATGATCCAAGAGTTTTCTAAGATCCTTAACATAATCAATGGGTTCATTCGGAACAGGTGACTTCCCTGCACCCCGGACATCAAGAGTGATTACTTTGAACGATTTTGAAAGATGTGGTGTGATGAATTCCCAGTCACGTGAATCCATAGCTCCACTATGAAGTAGTATAACTGGCTTTCCTCTTCCTTTAATTTCGTAATGAAGATCCATCTATTTCAATCTCCTTTCCCTGAAAAAAGTAGGCATTGCCCATGACTATCTTCGTTTCATTTCTAAGGTTCCTTTTCTTATCTCCCAAACTGTTCACAAAACCATTTAATAAACTTGTTCGGTTAAAAAGAAAGTTTAATGTACCATTACAAATGATTTAATTGTTCAAGAAGGTCCTATTTCACCACTTTTATAATGCCCATCCGCTTTAATGTTCCAATAAGTGATTTCAAGAATTTAAACATCCCCCCTTATTTATTTCACACACTGTGATGAAATGATAATAACACAGTGTGCGAAATAAAAGCAAGAGGTGATTTGAGTGCCGAAAATAGTTGATCATGATCACAAAAGAAAAATGATCGCTGAAACAGCTTGGAAAATAATTGAAACGGAAGGCATTGAAAAAGCATCTATCCGAAGAATTGCATCTGAAGCTGGAATGTCTACCGGAGCAATTGATCAAACCTTTATTCTAAAGCTACAGTAAATAAACTAAATCATTTTTACTCGACAATCATCCAATTTGTATCTTTTTCTAACGTGAGTATATATTGCGAATACTGTGTGGCTTTTGTTGCTTCGTCAATATATTTAACAGTAACCCATACTTTTATTTGGTTCTCTATTGTCTGGAATACTGGCTTGACTAACCCTGAAAATAGATAATCCTTACCAATCGGTGGTAAAGCATTATTTTTCACATAATAATCAAGTTCCTGTTCTGTTGCAGTCGGATAAAATGTAAAGAATGTCTCCAAAAACTCTGTCACTTCTTGCACCGTATCAGAGTCAACTGTTCCATTACTTTCAGGTTGTTGTGGCTCATAATCTGATTTATTCGGTAAGCTCCACAAGGTAGGGCTTTGTATAATTACTAAGTTTCCTACATTATCTTGATGTAATAAGATTCGATAGGTGGATCGGACCATTTTGCTATTTTTATCTTCCATAATTTTTTGATCTACCGAATAAACAACCGCATAGGTATTATCATTTTCTGGTGACACTGACCAGATATCAATATTACCTACGCTGGAACTAGTAGGAATATCGTCTCTTACGGTATCGGTATTTAATGCTTGTAATTCCTCTGTCAAATAGTGACTGATCTTTTCCACCCGTTGTTCAGTGGAATCTTTTTCATTTTGCCATGTGTAGTAATCTTTCACAAAGTTTTTCGTAAAGCTCTCAATCGCATTCATATCCATGATCTTGGTTTCAATGATTTCTCTTTCATGAACGGTATGTTGATCAATTGCTGTAAAGTTTTTATAGATTCCAAAGGCTAGGCTACCAATAAGTAATATCCATAAAAGAGTTACTGTTTTTTTACGTGTACCGACAGTCCGTACTTTCATTTTTCTGGATTTTGTTTCGGTCGTTTGTTTTTCTTTTCTTTTAAAAAATCTTCTCATCTGATTCAAACCTTTCTATTGTTTAATACGTCCAGCTCCAATTAAGTGCTTTTGCCAGTAGGCAGTAGTTAAATCTGCATAACCGATTGGATCGCCAGCATTATACATTTGGTTGTTCCCAGTGTAGATACCAACGTGAGTGACATAAGTTCCTGCATTATATGTTGAGTGAAAAAACACTAAATCCCCAGGTTTTGCTTCCGATAAAGGAATCGACTCGGTTGCGTCATATTGCTGCTGTGCTGTACGTGGTAAGTTAATCCCAGCTTTCCGATAACTCCATTGTGTTAATCCACTACAATCAAAAGATGTATTCGGATTCGCACCACCAAAAACATAGGGGAAACCTTCATACTTTAGGGCTTCATCCATAACAATCTGAACCATTTCATCATCAAACTGAGGGGAAATAAAATACTGACTCACTAAATCGACATAAAACATATTTCCGTAAAGATAACGCCAGCCACCGTTTTTCTTTACGGCTATCGGATTGGAATAAGTGATTTTACTGCCGCCTGACCGTTCCTTTGCAAAGCTTTCAGCTAGTTCAAAAGAGTAAGAGCTTCCTCGTTTTGCGACATAATCAATAAAAGCACCGCCATAGTTGTAGCCTTGAATAGCTGTATTGCCATCAACACCATTTCTTTCTGCGGAGTGTAATAAATCAGAAAAGTATTTTGTTCCTTGTTTAATAGAAGCTTCGGTATCTAAAGAATTGGGCGGAAGCCCCAACGATTCACTACTCTGCATCACATCTTTTAACTTTCCACCACTTTCTACTTGGATAATGGCAAGTAGGGTAGAGACATATTCACTAATTCCGTATTCTTGTGCATATTTTTCTACCATTGGCTGATGTTTTAACACATCTTCGGAGACCGATACATTACCTATATCATGAATGAAATCCCCGCTATCTGATGAATGTTCTTCATTTGATATAAAAATAGCTACAAATGCTAATAGCCCTAAAAAAGCAAGAAAGCCTAATCCCCCAGCAATTAACATGATTTTTATTCTCATAACCTTCATTGGCGTTTCCTCCTAGTTGCATGGATTGGACGCTTACTAATTTGTTTCCGATTTGTACGTTTTAAAGGTTTAGAGAGACGCCTAATGATTTTCCGACTATTTTTTGGTAGAGAACGTTCTTCATTGAGAGATCGGTTTTCTTTTTTAACAGGTTGTTTGGGATTATCTGTAAAATGCTTTTTTCTGTCTGGACTCGATAACTGTCGTTGTAATTTGAATTGCTTCATATGCTCGCTTTTTGTGACAGGTCTTGTCTTTTCTTTTTGTTGAACAGTTGGGTTCTTTAATCTATCTTGATGTGCAGATTCATTGACATCATGTGTGACTGGTCGTTCATAATTAGCAGTCTTTCGAGAAGGGGTACGTTTTTTATCCAATGCTTGCCGCCTATCTGCAATGGTTTGACGATGTTTTGCTTGACGGTCTGCATCTTTTTTTTGTCTCTTTTCCTTTGCTTGCTTCATGCCTTCTTTAAAATCACGGGCGGGTTTTGTAAGCTGTTCTTTTCCTTGCATCACCGCATATTGAGCAGTAGTAGGTAAATCATGTAGTTGTTCTTTACGATGATCTATATTTGCACGGAACTGACTTTTCGCACCAAGCACTTTTCCTGTGACTTGACCTACTTTCTGACTTAAAGATGTTGATTTCGTGCGATCAGTTGGCCGTTCTTTGTTATTTTTTGTAGTCGATGTTAACTGTTGCAATGGACGTAGGGGAGAGAACGAAACTTTTGTTTGCTTTGATTTTCCAACCATTGCCCCGACCGTTGCTCCAGCTGTTGCCCCTGCAAGGGTACGTCCGATTGTTCGCTGTAATCGCCGGCTGCCACGAGTAAACATTCGGTAAGGGCGACGCATAACTTGACGTCCAACTTGTTGCGAGTCACTACTTTGCAGTTTAAACATGCTCATAATGTCACCAAGTTTCATGTAAATGCCTGCAAACGTCACGATCTGCAAAAAGGCAATCAAGAAAAATGGATAACTTGTTGTTAAGCTGTAAAGCATGGATAAAACACTAAAGGCAACTGTAATAATGAGCGTAATACCAGCCCGAAGCATAATCACATTAAATAGTTTCATAATCGCCTGTTTTCCCATGTTTTCAAAAGTCGGTATCATCGACAGTAAAAAACTGATGGGTAAAAACATCGCATAGATAATAAACAGAATTTGCGAGAAGATCATAATTCCCGATAGAAGAAACACAAAAATTGAAATCCCAATATTGAATAGAAATAAAAAGAAGACCATTCCTAAGCGAGTGGTCGTTTTCGTAATCGTTAAGTTTTTATTGTCATGGTCTTCAATTTCTGCTTTGACAGCATCTTCACGATCTTTCCCGTTATTCGTATCAGGATTGATAGAAACTAAGGTTTCGACACGTTCTTCGCCAATCGTTTCTTTATCCGAATCACCAAATTGTAATAACATCCAAGGCTGTTCCACTTGAATGGAAAAGAGGTTATTCCGTATCAGATCAACGCTGTCTTTTCCTTGACTTGTAGAGTTAGGCATCAAAATTTTAGTTCCTAAATCTAAACTTGCTTGACTAATATCTGCTGAAAAATCATTGATTTTAGCAATATATGTTGGAGCGTAAGCGATAAAAGAAGCTGACAAAATAAACACGACTAAAAAGTTTAGGATTGCCCGAATCGCTTTCGTCGTTTCCCGTTTCATTAATCCTGTATATGCCACGTAAATCCCAATCACTAAAATGAAAAGAAGCAAAAAACCTACATAAAATCCAGAACTACTGAACCCACTTGCTGTAATTCCAGCTAATGTTTGCATGTTTTTCCCGATAGCGTCTGCTGTTTGGGAAATGAAGTCGAGAGAATAAGCTTGTTGGATTAAGTAGCCTGTCGCATTTGATAAATACAGGCTAATAATCCAAATGAAATTCGTGATTGTGTATAGCCCATACATCACTTGTTTTCCAATGCCATCATTCCAATTCCATGGCAGCCAATCCCAACCTGTGTCTACGTAAAAATCGAGTTGGTAATGATTAAGCGGATATTTAGAATACAGATTGTCTTCCGATACCGTATCATCAACCAATCCAGCAGCTTGGGCAAATGTTCCAAGTAAAAGAAGGCATAGAAAAACGGCAGTACCAATAAGTACCACCGTTAAGACAATCTTTTTCCATTTTTGTTTGTTCAAATTAATCGCCACCTTTCTTCTCCCGTGAAGGTGGACGCGTGTCAAAAGCATAAAATAAATCTTCAAAGACAGGATGGACTTGAATAATCCCCACACGTCCATATAAGTCTTGAATTAAACATTGTCCATTTTCTAATTCTCGTAAGCGTCGTTGATTCGATTCATCTTCCGAATCCACACCAAAGAATTGAAGAGTTTTCTTAATTTCTGTCATATCCCTGGAACGGAAAGCAAACTTCACACCGATATTATTTTTTAATTTTTCGTCGGTTAGATCATCTGCATTCTGGGTAACAAAGTAGACACCAGCATTCATGGCACGTCCTGCACGAACCAATTTATTAGAAAGTGTTTTCCCTTGTGCAACTTGCAGGAAGGACCAGGCTTCATCCAAATCCACGATTTTAAAAATACTGCGATCCGAATGAATAAAATCTAACGCAAAAGTAGAAATGACAATCAACATGGCGACACTTAATAATTCCATAGTTGTATATTCTTCAAAACTTGTTTCTGCGTCTGGTAATACTAAATCTGCCACTTGAATGATATTCAACTGTTTTTCTAAACTAATCGAATTTTCCACAGTACCATCCGAAAACAGAAGGTGGGCAAAGTCATAATCCGTAAAACTTTCGATATGGTCAGCGATGGGACCAGCTAATGGATTGGGATCACTTCTTAATTCATGAATCACAAGGAGTAAACCACGTTCTTCCTGTTGACCAACAGCTCGTATCGCTCGTCGTAATACAGGGAATTTATCTCCATCCCGACTTGATATTCCTGTAAGAAAGGCAAGAATATCAATCGCAAGACTTTCTGAATCCTTTTTCTTTTTCATGATGACAAAAGGATCAAGAAGTCCTTTATTGCTTTCTTCACTCGTTAAATTGACAATATTTATTTCATGAGCAATTTCGGGCAATGTTTCTTTCCAGTTTCCTCGTTCCGCCTTGGGATCAACAATGAGTGCTTGACCACCAAATAATACCGAATAATAGACAAGAAGGTTATTACTAAAGGATTTCCCACCACCAAGTGAACCTAAGAATGCAGAAGCTAACGCATTGGTGATAGAACCTTTCACGCCTTGACTGGCTAGACTTGGATTGAGATAGACATTTCTTCCTGTGTCCAAGTTATAGCCAAAATAAATCCCTTCCGTTTCTCCTAACATTTGTGTTGCACCAAACCCAAGTCCTGCTAAAAAGTCAGAAGTCACGTATTGGATATAATCATTCATATACCGTTTACTGGCTGGGATAAATTCACTGTGTAAACCAATCATATCTCCAAATGGACGAACCAGTTTTACGTTCAAATCATCATAAAAATCTTTGACTTCATTACAACGCTGTTTGAGTTCGTCTTCATTAGAAGCAGATACGCGAATAACGTAGCTTAACTTATACATCGATTCTTTACTTTGATCGAGCACATCTTCTAATTCATTGACCTGTTCCAACGCGTCGATGACATTGCTGCCTGTTTCATTATCAGATTCCCAGGCATGATTATCTAAGTCTTTGAGTTCCTTTTTCTTATTTCGTACGGTAGATAAAGCTTTTTTGTTCGTTACAATTTCTACGTTCATGGAGGTATCAATTGGAAAATCAAATTGTTGTTGTTGATAATAAAAAATTTCATCCGATGGAAACTCAAGATCACCGACAATGGAATTAATCGTAAAGTATGCCACATACGTTGTTTGTTCTTCCTGTTCGATTTTTAAATAACGTTGGTTTTCCTCAATCAAACAACGAGTCGGTTTAATCAGATCATAACGCTTCACCAAAGTTTCTCTTTTTAATTTCTTTAGAGGGAGGACATAATCATATTCGTCATAAGCAATTCCTGACTGTCCATGAAGATGTTCAATTAGATAGCCAAAGTCATTTTTATCTAGAGGGCGTACTTTAAAACGCCTAGATATTTTGTTTTGTAATAAAGATTCCATTTTAGAAAAACGTCTAATTTCTTCATGTGGCATCGAGACAAAATCTCCCATCAGATGGTGGTTTACATCACGGACAAATGAAGATAGTGAGTTTTTAATATTTTTCCCCATTGATTTCATATTGACTTCTTCTTCATTCAACAAAAGTTTAAAACCGATAAAAAAACGATAGTCTACTTGATGTTCCCCGATCATGGAGACTAGAGCTTCCGTTTGGTCGTCGATACGTTCATAAGCGATGTCTTGTAAACGCCCCGACACTAACTCTTTACTACGTTCTTGTACCGAACGAATACTGCTTGCGGTACTAATCTGTAAGGCATGAATTTTGCCGTCTTGATTTTGTGCAATTAATTGACGGAAGTGGTCATGCACCTGTATTTTTTCATCCTCCGATAAAAACGAATAATTATATGGCAACAGCTCATAATACGCAAAACATTCGCCGTCATGATTGAAAACAAGATTGTTTTCAAGATATTTAATCGGATAACGCATGGATTTCACTCCTAACAGCCGTTAAGCTTTCATTTACCTTTACATGTTGTAGTTTGATAGGTTTTCCTGCATACGTAACTTTAGGTCGAAACCAATAGGTCGATGCAGACTTGAGAAAACTATACGGTTTTTTGCCATCAAATGTTTTCTGACTCATAAACCATGTCAAACCAACTGGTATTCCGACATATTTTAATAATGCACCATTAATCAAAGATAACGGGGGAAGATTTCCTAACAACATGACAACTAAGAGCGAAAGTACAAACCATGACATTTGATTGAATGTGACGGGAAAAGGTAAACGAAAATCATTAA
Source organism: Siminovitchia fordii DSM 16014 = CIP 108821 (assembly GCF_000374565.1). Lineage (GTDB taxonomy): Bacteria > Bacillota > Bacilli > Bacillales > Bacillaceae_C > Siminovitchia > Siminovitchia fordii. The sequence goes on from NZ_KB894686.1 coordinate 30,399, forward strand.
TGGCATAAATCACTTTTTCGACTGACCAAATACGAGTGTAGCTCTTTAATTTTTTCAAATAGGATCATCCTTTCACACATAGAAAAAACAGCCTGTCCAATAACAAGCTGCTTCTCCATCTATTGAACATATTCAAATACACCATGTGACGTCACAAGAAAGCTGCCTTCAATTTCAAGGTCACGTCCAAAAGCTCTATAATCAATATAATTCTGTAAGTTAGCAGGGACTTCCCCAAGTACGCCTGTTTCTTCTATCAAATATCTCGCAACATCTTCCATATCTTCACAATCAGAATAACAAATGATGTCATCTTGATGCTCCAGTAATTCTTCCAAACTATCAAACCAATAGCCTTGTACTTCTGATAGTGCATCATATAAAGGAGAGCCTTCGATTTCTTGCACCATTGCACATAACCGGTTGATTTCGGATATTGGCGTATATTCATCAACCTCAAATGGCAACTCGTAATCATGTATCGCATATTCTTCATACTCACCATTTAAACCAATACGCTCTTTCACGTCTTCCATATCAATAGGTGGTGTAAACCACGCACCAACAAGTTCGCCTTCATTGTACTTGCCGAGGTTAGCAATGTAGACTTGCATATCCATTGGTTATCACATCCTTTTCATTAAAAATAGCCATAAAAAAAGCAGCAGCTTATTATCTGCTGATACACAAAATAGGCTTGTTAATCCCTACCGCACTACCGTTTGGTCCACCATTTTTTTGTAGAACATAAGAAGACCACTTATCTTCCACAAAAAAAACGGTACAATTTAAGACCCTATGATTCGATTAAATAGGTTTAACAACACGTCTTTCACACCAGCCGCATTAAAGACTAATCCTACTGCAACCAAAGCAATAATTAAAAAGCCAATCAGTTTGGAAAACTTAAATAAATTCCAATTACGACGATCGCCATTAATACTAAAGATTGTGCATTACTTAAAAACCAATTGTATAAATTCTGGCCAAAGTTCATTTGAATTTCTCCCTTCATAAGTTAATTATTCGTTATCTGACTGTGGTTGGATCACTTTCTCTAAAGGAATAGTTTGTTGCATGAGTATTTTTTGATGGCGTTTGGATAACTCTGTCTGTTCCAACATATCCTTAATGACACTTGTTTGATTGAGTTCATCTATCTTTGTCGCTAGTTTCCAAGTGGGAGCGACTTGATGAGCTAGCCATCTGAGTGTCTTATCAAACGTATATGGTTCAGGTTTTGTTGTTAATGAAATTTTTCTATTCACACCTAAATCAATAAACCGTTGCCATTCTTTATTTATTTTCCAACTGCTGCGACGTTTTTCCTCGTCTTTATCGACAAAACGAATATATCGATTAATAATAGAAAAGGCGGTTCGTCCAGCATCTTCATATATCATTAAATCCACAACTGCATGGTATGCACGATCGTTCTTTAAACGAATTTCAAAACGGTTTTTCACATCTGTATCTTCGAGCGATGTGCCATGCTTCACGTATTGTTCATAATCCTTTTCATACGCACAAAAGTACACGTCACTTTTTAAAGAGCCGATATATAACGTATTTCCCATGTCAGGCTTTTCTTCACTCTGTACGAGCTCACCAGAACGGTAACTTTTAAAACTACGAAAAACAGAGATACATTCTTCATTACGGCATTTGTTCGTTAAAAACGGAATATCTAATACGCTTGTTTTATCGTTTATCGCAAGATCAATTCGTTTAAAAACCCCACCTACTCGAAACACTTCCATAAAAAAATCAAACCATGTTCGTTGCTGGGCTAATAAAAAGTTTTCAAATTGCCTGCATCCTTTCCCTTTAAGCTCAAGTAAACAACCTTTGTCTTCATCGGGAGAAACCATCACCACAATATCGCCAAAAACATATTGTTCCATATAGGAGTAAAACGCATAATCTTCGTGTAACATATACTCCATTTTGAGTTTTAAAATATCTTCAATGACAGGCTTCGGGTTTGTCGTTAAAAATCGAATCCGCACATAATCAAACAAGATTTCCAAAGGAGCGTCTGGATTAAATTGTTCTAAAATATCAAACAAGGTATTTTTTAGTGAATCGGAAGGAGTTACTTTTCCTGTTTCGATTTCACTCATATATTGTCTTGAAATTCCAATATGAACAGCCAGTTTATTTTGCGACACACCGTATTCCAATCGTCTTTCCTTTAATTGTTGATACCAAGGTACTTGGTTCATGTGCATTCCTCCAAACTAAAAAAAGATGTCAACTAAATAGTAAAAGCTGACATCTTCTTCATATGCTCCAAACCATTGTGCCATCAGGTGTTATTGGCTTTTGGAACAGTTTCTTATTGTTTTTCTACCCCCCTGTTAGATACGGGGGGTTAAGGCGTGGCTGTCGCCACGCAGACTTCGCCCAGCACAGCGGCTTTCGCTTCGCACGCCGCCGCACTGGGCAGCCTTTATTGGGCTAGTTTAGCAATTTCCTTTAGAAAATCATGTTCTTTAGGGACAAGTGGTGTATAAAATTCAGAAATAACACTATCTCCTTTGTCAACGTATCCACGCCCTTTGATTGGTTTCAAGAAAAATTGTTTCTGTACATCTGAACCGAAAAGCATGCCGTATCCGAGTTCACTCATTCTGCCTAATCCTAATCGAAAGTTAAATTGATCCCTTATTCCGTCCCCAAGGTATTTTGCATCTGGACGTTGACAGGCGAGGATAAGGAAGAAACCTGATTGTCTACCTAACATGACGATTTGTTTCAGTTTACTCATGACTTTCACGCTTTCTTTACCAATCATCTCCATAAACGAGGTGTACTCGTCAAAAATCAAAAAGTGGGCGGGCAAACCTAAATAAGCATAGTTTTCTCCTGTCTTGTAGTTCGGCATTTGCTTCATTTCTTCATTTCGTTTCATCATGTCCTCATAAAATTGATCAATACAAGTCATCATATCTTCCTTTTTGTAGTACACATCGGGCATGACCGTGGCTAAGTCCGATAAATCGGCATTTTTGGGATCTAAAACATACAATTTCGCATTTGTTTTTAATAGTGCTTCAATGAGTGTAAGAATAAAATATGTCTTTCCACCACCAGTTCCACCGGCAATCAACATATGCGGAAGTTTATCGTATTCCCAATACATCGAGTCCATAAGCCTTAAACTACCATTTTGTACAATGACTTCATTAATAGAAATACGACTATTAATTGTGTCATAGAGCAAGATGTATTCTACATAGGAATCATGTAACTCTTTTGACACTAACTCACAATACAAACCACTTTCTAATTTGGTTTCTAAATTTAAAAGGGGTTCTTGATACTTACCGAGTGTAATTTCCACTTGAGTATGAAGCAATCCTTTTTCAAACCGATAATATATCTTTGGAAAATGGCTGATTTTTTCCTTCGTTTTATTGGATAAAATATCCTTAAAAAAGCCTTCTTGTGTAATTTGTTTAGTTTCATACCAGCCATTTTCTAATATCATTTTGGCAAGCTTTTGACGGTGAATGACTTGCTTTATTTTGTCATACCGATAGCGATAATAGAGATACGCACAGCCTGCTGTTATAGTAATACTGATAAGCAATGTTACCAATCCATAGGTGCTGATAAAGTGTGCTTGAAACACATCCAATTGCCATGTGGTAGAGAGTAAAAAGTACAGATGAAAAGGGATAAAGGTAACGAGCCATACACCAACCAGCCCAAAGAATACAAATTGAAAAACGAGGGAAGCATCTTTTTCCTTAATGCGTTTCCCTCGTCCTTTGAAAATCTTCATTATTTATCCTTCGTTGGCGTAGCTTTTGAAACATTACTAGTCGATGTTGTTGCTTTTCCCTTTAAGACTAAATCATCTGCTTTAATGTACCAATCAACATCTGCGCCACGAAATGTTGCATTTGCAACGGTATCTGCGACAGGGTTAATAATTTCTACTTCAGCATTATAATCAAATTCTTTTAAGGGAACGGAAGCAGGAATACTCACTTGAATCATACGGCCTTGTTCACGAGACTTTAAGTCATACGTGCGTTCCTTTACCTCGGTTGATACCGTTCCATCTTCGTTTTGCAGGAACACTTCACGTCGTAAAGCAGAAAACTTTAATAATCCAAATGTCTTTTCTTTATCAATGACAATGCCTTGTGCTAATCTCATCTTTTTTCCTCCTTATGCTTTTACCATGTCATCTGCATGTAAAATATAATTTGTAAAACCACGTTCTCCAATTTTATAACCCTCTGCGGTGATTCTTGCATTGACTAATTTTACTTTTTCTTCATGTTCAAAGAATTTTTCTCCTGCTTCTTGTGGGAGAACCACCTCAATATCATCTGCACGTTGAATATCGGAATATAGATTATAGCTTCTAGAAAGAGTGGTCATACGTCCATTAATCCGTCGCTGTTCAACTTTTCCTTCTCCTGCATATTCTAAATTTCCAAAGGTCTTTTCCATGTTCGGAATGACATATTTTAATTCCATGATACATACCTCTTTTCTTATTTTAATTCTTGCTTAACCGTCCATATGGGAAGCAAAAAGAGTGGGGGGAGAGCGAGAATAAAAAGCATTCATAGAGACATCACTCCCTCTGCAAATTCTCTAAAGAAAGGCTATTTTCTACTTCATTTCCCCAAGCGTCCCATCCAGCGGCACGTTGTCTAGCAAATAATTCAATCCGTGGTACATCACCCATTAATTCAACAATTTTATCTCTAGCCATATCAGGTTTTTTACTGTGTCCTTCCACTGGACTAACTATGAGTTGATGAACCTTCTTTGATACTCTTTTGGGACGTCCTTTTACTGCTAATAAACAAATTTCCGCATTCGATCGTGTCCAGTGACCCAAACCAAAGAAAAAGCCATTTCCTGACTTGTTTTGTTTCACCCAGACAAAGGCAACCGTTTTAAATGTATATCCCCACGCAATTATCACTTGTAATGCTTCTTGTAGCATAGGGAAGGTCGTCCATAAAAATAAAACACTATCTTTGTGAGAGATAGTATCAATAGGTAAACTACATATATCATTTAAACTCATGGTCGGATAGTGATTTTCTGCCACACCTTTTCCTTTACTTTGTTTATACCGCCATGGAGGATCTCCGTATACAATGGAATATTTCATTCGTTTATCCCTCCAAACATTAGCCGCAACTAAAAAAGCAACCTTTTATATAGAAGAAAGCCTTCAAAGGTCGCTTGGATGTGCTAATAAATTTATTAATATTGTATTTTTGTCCCAAAAAGGATTCATTGTCTCACGCTTCTTGAAAACGATAATCCACATGTCCATAAATGACACACCAAAATACAACCATCGTTTCACCGTGTTTGTCACGTACCAATTTCCCGCAAGGGAAAAACGGAAAATCCTCAATCTCAATTTCATTCATAACAAAATGATCGTCAATCCATTCCATCACCTTTTCGTCATTTCCTTCCAAAAAAACCACTCTCCCTCATTGATCTAGCCAATAAAAAAAGCATGACAGATGGAAGTTGTAACACGTTAGTTTGCTATCTATAAAACTTCTGCAATACCAGCCATTATATATTCTGCACATGGTACGGCAATCGCATTTCCAATCGCCTTGTACCTTGCATAATCACTAATCACTTCATCTTTGTGTCCTAAAGCTGTCCAGCCCTCTGGTAATCCCATTAAACGTTCACATTCCAGTGGTGTAAGTTGTCGGATATAACCTTCTTTTTCGTTCCCTTCATACCAAAAAGAAAAGATATTGACCGAACCAGCTAACAAAGTGGGGAAAGGGTCATTTGTCCGTCCAAAACTTCCAATGAATCCTGATTTGTTTTTATCTTTTGCTGTACTTCGCATACGTCGTTTTTGAAAGGGGCGGATGACGGGTATTTTCCTCCTTGTTTTTTCAGAAGATCTTCGACTGGCCGCGGTGGAGGGCAACCTGTCTTCTCCGCAAGACGCAGGAAATGATTGCAATTCGCGGGTTTTAAATAATATTTCTCTGGCACGTTTTCCTCCAAAATCTGCCACGAGGAAGATACGTCTTCTTCTTTGAGGAAGCGTGGGCTTTCCCCAATATCGGGCATCCAACACGCGCCAGCACACATCAACTTCATTCCCTCGGACCATTCCCGCTTTTGCCCAGACTCCAGAAGTAGGCATTGGAATTTCGGTATTTGTGAACGACTCCAGCACGGCTTTAAAATCCAACCTGTTATTTGATGAAAAAGCTCCCATGACGTTTTCCCAAACAGCGATAGCTGGATATGCTCCATTCGTTGCACACCTCATTTCTTCGATAATTCGTATCGCATGATAAAATAAACTGGATTGACTTCCTGTAAGACCTTCTCGTTTACCGATATTCGATAAGTTTTGACAGGGTGAACCAAAGGTAATGATATGGACAGGTGGTATTTTCCCACCATCTATTTTTGTAATATCTCCAAAATGAAGCATAGTTGGAAAATAGCGTTTCGTAATGGAAACAGGTGCTTTCTCTATCTCACTTGCCCATGTTGGTGTAATTCCATAGCGAGAAGCGGAGAGGGGGAAGACACCGATTCCATCAAAGAGACTTCCTAATTTTAAATTTGTGCTATAATTATTTTTAGGCATGTCATCTATCAAATATTTCACCCCTAATCTCAAAACCTAAAAAAGTCATTTGTAGGTGAAAACCATTCAAATGACGTTAAATATAATTATTGAAATGATAAAAGTGTAAGACGAAACTTTAAGCTTTATCACTAATTTTCCCAAAAAAAAAGACGCTTCAATATGAAACGTCTCTTGTTTAAGATATCAAATATTTTAGTGATAACCCTAAGCAGTGATTTGCATTTATTGCATTAAAATTGCATTATTTTAATTTTTTTTATCATATTATAAGCATTGATACTTCCTAAAAATCCTTTAAAATCAATGATATTGCTCTATATCAAGCACCGTGAAAGTAGAGTGGGAATAACGCTCATACAAGATGTACTAAAAGGCGGTTAACCAATCTGGTCAACAGCCTTTGTGAGTGTTTTGTTAAAAATCATATTAAATGATCAAAGCTTTATTCCCTATTTTAATCTCTCTACCAGTACGTCTAAATTATTCCAAGTTTGCGTGATCCCTTCCAACACTCCCATGTCCAAAACAGCTTGCAGGGAATCCGCTGAATCGAATTCAGAACGACTGACCAATTTTGTTTGGCTGCCTAAATCGATGAATTCCATCGTGACCTCTGGAGAAGGCATAGACTCATTGATATTACCTTCTGCATCTGAAAAATAATCGTTATAGACAATCTTTTCTGGCTCAATAATTTCTTTATAAATGGTTTTGTTCCAAGATTCCATTCCATATTCTTCTTGATTCTTATCAACACATTTCATGCAATAATGCCATACACCCCCTGGGCGAAAGTCCACGTTGCAGACAGGTAGTTCCCAACCGTCCGTACTCCACCAACGCTTTAAATGCTCTGGTTCTTTAAATAATTGAAATAGTTGATTACGCGGCATATCATAAACGCGCTCTAATACTAGAAACCTTTCATTCTCTACTCTTGAAACCATTTTGTTATTTGACATAATTTTCCCTCCTTATTTTTCACTCGTCTCTTTTTCGTTTGCTTTTCAATTCTTGTACATAGTCGTCCAAGTTGTCGAGTCTCTTTTCCATATGCTTTTGAAAGGAAGTCGCCCAATATTCTATTACTTGGAAGGGCTCAGGTCGTAGCTTGTAATATCGACGATTAGCTTCTGGCTTTACTTCTACAATTCCATTGTCACTCAGCACTTTTAAATGCTTTGAGGCATGCGGTTGGCTCAGTTCCAGCCGATTAGCGATTTCTCCCACCGTTAGAGGTCCATCGCGCAGCAACTCAACGATTGCCATCCGATTAGGTTCAGCCAATGCACTCAGCATAGACGTATCTATGCTTTTAAATTTACCCAACAATGCTGTTCACCTCATTAATTCAATTTCTATTTTCATCGCATCCCCTTTCTGATGTTTGACATATTGTTACAATTGAATATAACACAATTGGAATATAACTTAAAGGTTATATTGTAATTTAATATATTTTTTTTGTATGAAGTCACTAAAGGCCTTACCAATGTGTTTCGCATCGCACAAGGTTGCATTGGACAGTCTTTATGAAGCAAATTACCATAATAACTTGAAGGTGCGATAAACGTTGGTATAACAGCGTTTCAGTATCAACTGCAAACTTGGAGTGGGAGTAATAACAGGCGCTTTGTTTAATTTGTCACATTGTAACTTCATTCTGGTTTGCAGTTGTACTTTTGGGATTGACTCCACAATGCCGGATTTTAGTGGGAGGAGAGAATAGAAAGGGATTATTTCCATACGACCTCGGCTTTTTTTCGTTCCCTCATCTTCTTTATTTGAATTCATGGTTAATTCGGGCAGGATCAATATGGATTCTGCCTTTTCAGGTTCCATATTGAATTCGCTTAAACAATTTCCAATACAAAAATAGTCGTTTCTATTTGTACCTATTCAAGGGAATTTTCTCATTAGCAAAATATCTTATACACTTAAAAGCCTTGGTTTGAATGACTAACAGTTGTTTTAGGAGAAAGCTCATCCCACTTCTTGAAGCTTTGGGTTTAGATGAGAAAGAATTTTTAATAGATAGTATAATTGTGAAAAGTGATCGCGGTGCTTATATAGCAATGGAGGATTTTGTATAAATGAAGAAAACGTATTTTATTTGGCTCGGTGTCCAGTTTGTTGTCTGGGCTATAGCCCTTGTAGGCTTTCCATCAGTTTTAAACGAAGGGCGGATTGCAGGTATTTGCTTATTTTTTATCATCTTGTTTATCCATCCGCTTTTTACAGAAAAACCGAGGATACAAAGCATATTATTCTATGTACAAGCAATGGCCATATTAATCATTTTTTATCCTTTAGAGCATGCATTTAATCCATTTTTACTGCTCATTCAAGCGCTCATAATGGCGGAAGCCGTTTTTTACCTTAATCGGTTGAGAAGTTTGGTTGTGATTGGAGTTCAACTTGGTATTGCTGCCTGGATTGTTATGGAAGCAAACCTTACTGCCTCACAATTGACCTGGTGTGGACTATTTTACTTTTTATTAGTGATCGCAATGTTGCATTATCAGGTCGTTCGTAAACGAAAATTAGATGTACGGAAAAAGAATGATGTCTTATTAAGTGAATATAGAAAGATAAGAAGGCTTCTTTTGACGGAGGAAGAGCAGGCAAGACAGGATGAGCGGATGTTGATTGGTCATGAAATACATGATTCTGTTGGACATAAACTCACAGCTCTGCTAATGCAATTGGAGGTTTTCCGATTAGCGGCAGCGGAAGAGGACAAAGAAAAAATCAAAAATCTAAAAGAACTTGCTGAACAAAGCTTAAAGGAAACAAGAAGAGCAGTGAGATCTTTTAAACAAAAAGAAGTAGGCGGGTTGCAAGGTGTCATACGATTGATTCGTAAATTAGAATTAGAAAGCTTTATGAAAATTAATTTTTCTGTTAAGCATGGAGCGTTCGCTGCACCATTAACAGGAGAGCAATCCTTTGCGATATATCGTGCCGTACAAGAGGCACTGACCAATATTATGAAACATAGTTCCACAAGGGAAGCTCAAGTACTGTTTGAATCCCCTGGCGGAAGTATTTTTCGGTTTGAAGTGATCAATCTAACAGCCCTTAATCCCTTTTTTCAAGAGGGATTTGGTTTGAGAGCGATGCGTGATCGATTAGAAAAAGTAGGCGGTTCTTTGGAAATTCAGCATGATGAGCGCCAATTTGTAGTAAGAGGCATTATAAGATTGATAGAAAGGAGTGAGTAAAATTATTAGAGTATTGTTAGCGGAGGATCAAGTAATGGTTCGCCAAGGCATAAAGGCAATGATAGAAACGGATAAAGAAATTGAAGTAACAGGAGAAGCTGACAATGGCAAGGAAGCAGTCAGTTTATGCGATAAACAGCTTTTTGATGTGGCGGTTTTGGATATTCGTATGCCCAAAATGGATGGGATTGAAGCAGCGAAGGTCATACGTTCACGTTTTCCTCATATAAAAATTTTAATGCTAACCACTTTTGACGATAATCAATATGTGATGGACGCCTTAAAATTAGGCGTGAATGGATATATGCTGAAAACAGGGGATACGGAATCATTGATTCGGGCAATAAAAAGTACATTAAGCGGGGGGCTCTCATTGGAGGATCAAGTTGCGGCGAAGGTGATGCCTGTTTTACTTCAAAAACAAGAGGAGGAGTCGATTGATCCGACGTTAACACCAAGGGAAAGAGCCATTTTAAAGTGCATTGGAGAAGGGCTGAATAATAAGGAAGTAGCTGAACGATTAGGCTTGTCAGTGGGAACAGTCAAGAATCAAACTAGTCATATCTTAGATAAATTGGGATTAAGGGATCGGACGCAATTAGCGATTTATGCGATTCGCAAAAGATTGGTATGACCTGAAATAAAGTGACTAAAGTAATAAGAGTCTGTTTTTCGAGTGACCAGAGTCAGTAGTGGCTTTGGTCTTTTTGTTTTAAGATTCAATTATAAAGCAAAACGGATTAATTAAAGAGGAGGAAAGTCCATGCTTGAAGCAATTCATTTGAGCAAGTCTTATAAAGGGAAAAAGGCAGTTCAAGATGTCAATATATATTTGAACAGCGGAGAATCAGTCGGACTTTTAGGACCAAATGGGGCTGGTAAATCTACGACGATTTCGATGATATCAACTTTGATAAAGCCAACAAGCGGTGAAATCAAGTTAAATGGCATAAACACGATCGAGAGACCAGGGGAAATTAGAAAAATTTTAGGTGTAGTACCACAGGAATTAGCTCTTTATCAGGAACTTTCAGCATATGAAAACCTTAAATTTTTTGGATCCATTTATAAAATGAAAGGCAAGGAACTGGAAAAAAGCATTGACAAAGCTTTGGAAATTGTAGGGTTAGAAGATCGTCAAAAAGATTTAGTGAAAACTTTCTCTGGGGGCATGAAGCGTAGGGTAAACATTGCGGCTGCATTATTACATCGACCCAAAATCCTCATTTTAGATGAGCCTACTGTTGGCATTGACCCGCAATCGAGAAATCACATTTTGGAAACCGTACGTATGTTAAATGAAAAAAAGGGAACAACGATTCTTTACACAAGTCATTATATGGAGGAAGTAGAACAGCTCTGTGATCGATTGTACATTATGGACCATGGTGAAATTATTGCGGCAGGTACAAAAGCGGAGTTACTTAGCATTTTATCGACGGAGGATACAATAAAATTACAGTTAAGCAGGACTGACGAAACTTTTATTGATCATGTAAAGACAATTGCGGGTGTTCGTAAAGTAGAAGCTTCTCATTTGCAAATGAAAGTCATAGCGAAAAAAGGCAGTAATTTGATCAGTGAGCTTGTCGACCTAGCCAATCAGCATCATATACAAATCATTAATTTTCATACAGAGACCCCTAGCTTGGAAGATGTATTTCTTCATCTAACAGGGCGTACTTTACGTAATTAAGGAGGTGTGATGATGCGAAGTTTTATCAAGAAGGATTTGTTATTATTTTGGCGTGATCGCAAGGAGCTTATTACAGTACTTGTACTTCCTATCCTTCTAGTAGTCGTGTTAAACTTTGCTTTTGCCGGGTTGCTGGGAAATGATAAGGAGTCGTCGATGAATTTACAATTAGGGGTGGTAAATCAAGACGATGACAAAGATGCAAAGGCACAGTTGAAGGAAAAATTGATTGAAGAAGCTTCCTTTAGTGAAGCTGAAGCGACAAGGTTAATGGAACAAGTCTACGTAAATCCAATTCAAATGATTTTAGATTATCTTGGCAGCAGGGATTTGAAGGGATGGGTAACAGTTCATGAACTTAAAGAAAATGAGGCAGTAGAAAAGGTTAAAGCAGGTGATTTGGATGGAATTCTGATCATTCCAAAAGGGTTTACTGCAGATAGCTTATATGCTGCTTTTGTAAAAGAACCTCCAACAACCTCATTGAAATATAAAATGGAAAAAGAAACGAATAACAATCGAACGTTATACAATATTATCCATGGTTTTATTGATAACTTGAACTTTCAGTTTGCGCTGCAGGGAATTGAAGGTGCTGAAGATGCGGAAGTGATGCTGCCTAGAGGAGGGTTTGAGGAAGTAGGTTCAGTGAAAAGTTTCACATTAACTCAATATTTCACCATTTCGATGGGAGCATTGTTTGCCTTGTTCTTAGCTGCTACGGTAGGAACTAAAACTGGAGTGGAAATCAGGCAACAGGTGTTCAATCGGATCTTATTGACAAACAGTCATCCGATGCTCTTTTTAATAGGAAAAATGATCTCAACGTTTTGTTTGGTTTGGCTTCAAATAATGTTTGTATTTATGATGTCCCACTTTATATTTAATGTATTTCCTGATCGTTCCATAACTTTTTGGATGGGTATTGTGGGAATTGTTACCTTACTTTCTTTGTCAATTGCCGGTCTAGCAGCTGTTTTTACCACCATTTCACTGAGAATGGCGAATGTTGATGCAGCAAATGGAATTTTTATGTTAGTTATTTTACTGCTTGGTGTACTGGGAGGGAACTTTGTTCCCATTTATGTATTACCTGACTGGCTGCAACGAATGGGCGAATGGACACCGAACGGTCTTTCTTTAGTAATATTTACGGAATGGATCAAATTCGAGGAGTTTTCATCCATTGCTTCTTCATGCGTCCTATTGGTAGGCTTCTTTTTACTATGTACGTTGATTGCTTCAGCCTTGTATCCGAATAGGGGGAAAGCGTAGTGATTTCAGTAGTATGGGCTCAATTTGCGAAGGATAAACGAAACCCGTTACTTATTCTGTTATATATAACCGGAAGCATTCTCGCTACCCTTTTATTTGGCGGAGGTGTTTATTCACAGACAACAGTAGCGATTTTTAGTGAGGAAGAAAATGCGGAGAAAATTGAAAAAAAGTGGAAAGAATTACTGAGTGTTGATGATTCCATTCGCTTTGAAATAGTCGACCCTGATCAAGCTCGTGAAAATGTAAGGGTAGGGGAAGCCGATGTAGCTGTGAAGTTAATGGAGATGGATTACAGATTAGTTGCCACGAGTGAACTTCCGAGCGTATCTTATGTTCAACAACATGTAGAAAAGGTATTTCATCGTGAAGCACAAATGAATGCAATTGCCAGATCAGGCGGGAATGAAAATGTTCGGGATGAAATGGAGAGCTACTTAGCAAAAGCACCTTTCCAGATGGAAGCTCAAGGGATTGACAATGAAGAACTCCCTGCTTATAACATGAGTACACAATTATTATTTGCTTTTACTTTTTTGGTTTCAATGTTTCTTCTTGGTTTTAAAGTTAACAACGTGACACATGACATGGTTTCAGGTATTTGGAATCGGATGATTCTGTCGCCTGTGAGTAAAACGGGAATGTATTGCGGATACATTTTTTATAGTTTTCTGATTACGCTGTTTCAAGTCGTCGTCGTGCTGGTTGTATTTAAATATGTCATGAATTATGAGGTTGGAGACAATCTGTGGATCATTTTTCTCATTTCCGCGTTCTTTATTTTTAGCATGATTAGCGTTGCCATGTTAATTACCGGTTTTGTCAGGACTCCAGAGCAATTTTATGCAATTTATCCATCATTAATTCCGCTTATTCCACTTATGAGTGGTGCTTATATGATGCCTGGAACGATTACAAATCCTGTACTCCTGTTCATTGCTGATCTATTTCCAATGGCCCATGCCATGGAGGCGATATTATCTGTCATATTTTACGATGCTGGTTTACAAGATGTAATTAAGTCACTGCTGATGATGTTATTGATAGGAGTAGTGGGAATGGGTATAGGGATTAACCTTATTGAGCGAAGAAGTCATTAGTTTTTATGAACGATGAGTAGATAACAAATTGATTGAGAGGGGGCTCTTGAGCCATGTAGAGAAAGCTATGAGAGCCTCTCTTACTTTTAAAATAAACGTTGAATGATTCGTTATACGAATATAAATAACAATACTGATCCTTAAAAATAGTTGAATCAAAGAAAAGTTGGCTTTTTAAAACATTTCCCGTAACCATCTATCCTTCAAGTTGATAGGTGGTAACTGCGTTTCCAGGATGGTTTAGGTTGATATAAATTAAAGATGCGAAGCTTTACTCCTTTAGATATGATTGACTAAAGGGATGAATATAAGCTGAAAAGTAAGAAAATATCATTGGAGGATATGATGGAAAAGTTACTGAAGGAATATTATGGGATAGAGATTACTACAATTTTATCGCAAAAGGGTGGTTGGGCATCACTTGCCTATAAAGTAATTAATCATGATCAGAGCTATTTTTTAAAAGTCTATGAAAAAAGTAGAGCGTCCACACCGAAATTGACTGAACGGATAGATGAATATGTTCCAATAATGGAATGGCTTATACGTAACGGTGGACTGAATGGAAAGACTTCCACCCCTATATTGACTAAGGGTGGAGATTATAAGTGTGAAGATGATAATGGTGTTTACCTGCTTTATGATTATATTGAGGGAGACACTATTGGTCACCAAGAGCTAACTGAGAACCAAATCTACCAACTTTCGGACATCATAGCAAATTTACATTTATATGGAGAAGAAATCCCCGTTAACACAGATTCCATTAAGGAAGATTTTCATGTTCCGTTTTTGCCGTTGTTAAGAAGAATATCTAATCAAGAGAGTAAGAATTTGCCGGATGATTTGAGAAAGGTTGTATGCCCTTACATTGATCAAATAAATGATCTGGTTGATACCGTTGTAAGTCTGGCGCAACACTTGAAAAGTAGTCATATAAGAATGGCCCTATGCCATACGGACTTGCACAATTGGAATTTGATGCAGTCAAAACAACAATTGATGTTGATTGATTGGGAAGGTTTGAAAATAGCCCCTGTTGAAGCAGATCTGATGTTTTTAGTAGATAAGCCATACTACGATATATTTTTAAGAATCTATAAGGAAGTACATGGAAACTTTAAACTCAACCCCGATGCTTTGCATTTTTATCAAGGCAGACGCAAATTGGAAGATATCGGTGAGTTTATAGAGCAGCTTTTGTTTGATTCATTAAGTCAGGAAGAAAGGGTAGTTGCAATAAATTATTTAAAGGAGGAGCTAAGAAACATAATCCGATAATTTGTTTGGTCTACAAGGGTTTGCTTTTCATCAACTCCGGATCGGCGTTATCTGAAAGCCAGACTCTTTTTCAATGAATGAATTCTTTAAAGCAAAGTAGCTAAATTTTGGTGGATGGAGAAAAATGTCTCTCAAGAAAATAACATGTCTCATTCTTCTAATCTGTACTTTGACTTGGCGTGATGATAATCCGTATTGTTTTGGTTAAAGAAAGGGAGGACAGCGTTATGACAAGGAAATACCGTTTATACCAGGTTGATTCGTTTACTACAGACAAGTTTTGCGGCAATCCTGCAGGAGTTATCACAAATGCGGATGGATTGACCGAAGCCGAAATGAAGAAGATCGCAAGAGAACTTAATAATTCAGAAACCGCGTTTGTTTTTTCTCCTAACGACCTTACTCACGATGTTCAAGTTCGCTTTTTTACGCCAACCACTGAAGTGCCGATCTGTGGTCATGCAACAATCGCTGCACATTATGCCCGTGCTGTCGAACAACAACTCGATACAATAAGAGTAATGCAAAAAACGGGGGCAGGTATATTGCCAGTGGATATCATCCGGGAAGAGAACGATTATCAAGTCTTGATGAGGCAAGGAGAAATAGAGTATGGTATGGTCATTGAAGGAGAGAACAAAGATTTCCTCCTGAGCGCTTTAGAGATTACAGAAGAAGACTTATTGGCGGGTTGCCCGATTCAAGTTGTGTCAACGGGCCATTCGAAAATGATGATTGGAATAAAAAGCAGATTATTGTTAAATCAATTAAAGCCAAATTTTGATGCTTTTACTCAATTGAGTAAACGCATTTCATGCAATGGATATTATGTTTTCACGATGGATTCCGAAGAGGAAGATATTTTGATAAAAGGAAGGATGTTTGCTCCGGCAATCGGGGTATATGAGGACCCAGTAACTGGAAATGCGAATGGTCCTCTCGGAGCATACTTGATTCATCATAAATTAGTAAAACATAACGGAACTTCATTCCGATTTCAGGCAAAACAGGGGGAAGCCATGGGACGAACAGGAAAGCTTGAAGTTGAAGTTAAACTTAAAAACGGAGAACCTGCAGAAATTAGTGTTTTAGGGAAAGCGGTAATTGCATTTCAATCTGAACTGATTTTATGAGCTAACTTAAAAGAGCGATACAAAGCCATCATTTAGAATTGAGTGAAGCAGATTTTTGACCCTTTGGATTTGTACCCAAAGGGTGTTTTGATATGGAAATGAACAAAAGCATCTTAAATAGATAAACCATTACAATATTTAGAATGAAGGGACTTAAAGGAAAAAAGATCTCAATCATTGCATACAGAAGAAAAACAGTTTATTATGGATATTGCAGGTCTATAATAGATAATTGAGAAGGGAGGTAATCATCATACAGTTTTCCAAAAGCACCGATTACGCCCTGCACGCTTTAATGCATTTGGCTTATTCTGAACGGAGCCACAACATCGGCATCAAAGAGTTATCTGCAATGCTCAGTGTTTCAGAAAGTTACTTGTCCAAAATTATGTCCAAGCTTAGACAGGATGGAATTGTACACGCTGTGCCAGGAGTGAAGGGCGGTTATGAGCTTGCACGGCCGGCAGGAGAGATTACGTTTCTTGAGGTCATTCAGACGATCGAAGGAAGACAGCGGATGTTCGATTGCTCGAATGTGAATTCACAGCAGCATCAATTGTTAACTGAAGTAAAAGATGACGAACGGATCCCGAATGGTCCGGGCAAAGATGAATGCGTGGTTAAAAAGGTGATGGACGGCGCTGAACAACATTTGCATCAATATTTAAAAGACCATACAATTCAGACTGTGCTGGATGCGGTTGCTAAGAATTGCCACAACAAGGCAAACAAGAAGTGATACACTTCTTGTATTTTAATTATGGATATCAAAGATCTATGGAGGTTTAAATTGAAATGGAAAAACAAATTTTTGATGTAGTGATTATTGGTGGCGGCCCAGCAGGTTTAAACGCAGCTCTTGTTTTAGGGAGAGCAAGGAAAAATGTGATGGTGATCGACGAAGGACGTCCCCGTAACATAGTGACTCAGGAGTCACACGGCTTTCTTACCCGTGATGGAATAAGTCCTGGTGAATTTAGACGAATTGCAAAAGAAGAGATCAGTGCCTATCCGTCGGTCTCTTTCGTAGTGGATAGAGCAGTCTCGATTGCGGAAACGAACGGAGAGTTCCAAATCTCGACAAGGCAAGGACTTATTTTTCAAAGCAAAAAGCTGCTTTTTACAATCGGAATGACGGATCGGCCGCTGAGTATTCCTGGGCTGAAGGAGGTTTATGGGAAAAGCGCCTTTGTCTGCCCGTATTGTGATGGATGGGAATTAAGGGATGAACCGTTAGTCATCATAAACAAAGGACCTGAAGTCATGCATTTTGCTCCACTCATCTCTGGATGGACAGACCATTTTACCATCTGCACGAATGGTCCTGATCAGCTGACCGATGCTCAGCGTGAGGAGCTCAAACAGCATCAAGTGCCAATATTTGAATCACCGATTCAGAGCATCGATTCTAACGATGGAATGGTCCGGCAAATAATTCTTGAAGACGGAACAGTCATTCCATGCAAGGGGATCTTTTTTAAACCGGAGCTAGTTACAGGATCGGACTTGCCGCGAAAAATCGGATGCCAAATGACGGAGGAGGGAATGGTTGTTGTCGATGATTTCGGGAAAACGAATATACCGGGTGTCTATAGTGCCGGTGATGTGACGTCAAGGCTTCATCAGGTCATTGCTGCCGCCTCTAGGGGAGCCTTTGTTGCCGCTGCCATTAACAATGAACTGAATGAGGAAGATTGGAGGCGAAGGGGACTTTAATGGCTAAATGAAATGATGTCCTTCATAATATTATTAGTCTCGGGAAAACCTGTTTTTGCAGCTTCGAATATCTCAAAACCTTTTTATGTCTCTGTTCACTAGCAGCATTAATAATACTAAATCAGAATCTGGATTATCGTTTTTAGCATCTATTTCGAAACTTTTTCCATGGAACTTTTCTTTACTCTTCCGAGAAGCAGGTATAATAATAGGGCAGAAGATTGAACAAACTCTGCCTTACATAAATTTAGCGTTTTGAAGTACGCT
This sequence comes from Siminovitchia fordii DSM 16014 = CIP 108821, assembly GCF_000374565.1. GTDB lineage: Bacteria > Bacillota > Bacilli > Bacillales > Bacillaceae_C > Siminovitchia > Siminovitchia fordii. The sequence goes on from NZ_KB894686.1 coordinate 48,716, forward strand.
GACATAGACAGGGGCGTGCTTACTTCACTTCGACTAAATTAAATGAGATAAGAAATACAATTTGTAAGCAGGATGAATCAGGATATTTGTATATGTGGTTTTGATGAAGAAGATGCTCATTTTTAGTCTACCGGAAAGAGGGAATTGAAAGCCCAATTAATTGAGTTCATGAATCAGGTTTGAAAGGGTGTTATAAAAATCTACAATGAGTTCAGTATCCAGTTTGAATTGGCGAATTTCTTAAGAACTACTCTGCCACAAGAATACAAAGGTCAATTGAAACGGGATATTCATTATTTTGGATTAAATAAACAGGGTTTTCTTAAAATGGAATGGGAAAGGCTGATTACTCCGCCTTTCCTTTTTTATTTTGTGAGATCATTTTTCTTCTATATGAAAAAAGTTATTTTTAATAGAATCATGAATAATTTCAAAATGAGGTGAAAAAATACCACTTATATTCATTTTTAAATTGGAGGTTATAAGTGAATGGTCAAATTGTCTCGTGGTTTATTTTCTTAGCTCCCTGGCTTTTACTGCTTCCCTTAGATTCTCAACGTGTAAAGCGCTTCATGCCAGTAAGCTTATTTATGGCTGTTTTATATACAATACTTTTCCAAATGGCTGAAGTATGGAATTGGTGGGATGTTCACGAAACAAACAACATATTTTTCCTTACCAGTATTTCATCTTTTGTATATGGCTTCCTGATCGTAGTAACCCTCTATATGTTTTATTTTACCTACCCAAATTTATGGCTGTTCCTAATTAGCAATTGGATTATCGATTTGATTCAGGCTTTAATTATAAGTCCTTTTATCTTTCAAAGGGTCGGGCTATATTCAATGAAGAGTATGTCTAATTTTGGACTCTTTGTTATGATTGCCGTTACTGTACCTATTGTTTATTTATATCAAAGGTGGCAAGAAGGCGCTTTTGAAGAAAAAAATGAGGTCCCCTTAGCGGAACTTCTGTTAAAACGGATTTTTCGACACAAAAATGCCGTCCCACGTCGCCAACGGTAACCCGCTGACAATAAAAGGGGATGAATGTCCATTTATTCATAAACAATTGTTATTCTAACGGCTTATTTTTTAGAGGTGTGATTTTATATTAAACACGTCTTATATTATGTATTGTATTGACAAGTACATTTAAGATTGAACACATGATCAAACGATTGTTCACATGTAAATCAATATAAAAATCAAATGATATAACATATAAGAAATATAAAGATAAAGTGACTTTTTCCCAATGACTGTCTTGTATACCTAGTTTAGTTTTGAGCAAAAGTGGTCACCAGTTATAATTTAAAGTACTTATTTGATACTGCCTGCCTACTTATGAAAGGATGCTTCAATAAATCTCCGCATAAATTACCAGAACGTTTTTAACCCTCCTACCCTACTAAACACTCATATAAAAACCAAAATATTGACAGAATCGCTCGCAGTATGTATATTATTAATTTATTAAATGCACTAAAACGATAGGAATTATTCGTTTTTCGGTTGCACAGTAATTTCCGCGGCGCATAAGATGCAAAAAATAAAAGGCGAGAGGGGGAGCAAAATGGATATATTTTTAATTATCGTGAATATCGTTGTTTTATTAGTAATTATTGGTCTTCTTATTTTTATGCAAAAGAAACATGTTTCGTTTACAAAACGCGTATTTACGGGGTTGGGCGCCGGTATTGTACTTGGTGCACTTTTACAGGCAATATATGGGGTAGACTCGGAGGTTTTAACGAATACAGCGGATTGGTATGGTATTGTCGGAAGCGGGTATATCCGACTATTGATGATGATTGTTGTACCGCTTGTCATGGTGTCCATCACTCAGTCCATCATTAATTTGGAAAAATCAGCAGACCTTGGAAAAATGTCTGCATGGATTATCGGTTTCTTAGTTTCTACCGCTATGGTTGCCGCTTTAATCGGGATTGGTGCGGCTGGATTATTTGATTTGAATGCAGATCAGATTGAAGCAGGGCAGGCGGAAATGGAGCGCGGGGATATGCTTCAGGAGAAGCTTGGAGATGTGCAGGATCTCTCAACACCGCAAAAAATCCTCGATTTTATTCCGTCCAACATTTTTTTGGATATGACAGGAGAACGACCAACTTCGGTCATTGCGGTGGTCATATTCTCAATCATTGTCGGGATCGCCGTTCTCGGGTTGCGGAGGAAAAATCCCGAACAAGCGGAAATGTTCACGAAAATCATTAATGCACTTTATGCGGTTGTGATGAGGATCGTAACATTGATTCTGCGTCTGACGCCATTTGGGATTTTGGCATTGATGGCTAATACGGTGGCTAAAACAGATGTTGCCGGTATTGTTCAGCTTGGGAAATTTGTGATTGCCTCTTATGTTGGATTATTTGTCATCATGATATTCCATCTAATATTAGTCGGGGTTTTTGGTTTGAATCCAATAACTTATTTAAGAAAGGCTATGCCTGTACTGGGATTTGCTTTTACATCACGCTCAAGTGCCGGTACGATTCCACTGAATATCCAGGCACAAAAAAATTCCCTTGGTGTTGACTCGGGGATTGCCAATATGTCTGCTTCATTTGGAGCGACAATCGGGCAGAATGGTTGCGCAGGTATGTATCCTGCTATGCTGGCAGTCATGATTGCACCGACAGTCGGAATTGATCCTTTTACACCAGCATTCATCATCAAATTGGTATTGATTATTGGAATCAGTTCTTTTGGTGTTGCCGGTGTTGGTGGCGGGGCTACCTTTGCTGCATTGATTGTCTTGTCGTCAATGGGCCTCCCGGTTGCTTTGGCTGGTTTGCTCATTTCAATCGAGGCGCTAATTGACATGGGTCGTACAGCTGTAAATGTAAATGATAGCATGGTTGCCGGGACCTTGACAGCACGAATCTTGAGAAAGCTGAATTTGAAAACATTTAATGATAAAACAGCTATTGAAGACAGTTCGTCTTTCTAATAAAGAAACTAATCACCCATAATGTTGGTGGTTAGTTTTTTTTTTACGGTCAGCCTATATACCATAAGGTTATGAGTTGGAGGAAGAACACCTTGGAAAGGTTCTTGCAGTTGACATACAATATAGGAAAGCGAATTCGTATTCTTTACGATTCTATCTATCCTAAAAGGGGTTCGCCGCTTAAGCTTTTCAAAAGATGAAACTGGTATCAGAAATTAATTACTATAAATAAGAAGGGACGATTTCTAATGGAACAGGTTACACCGTTTTTAATGTTCCAAGATGGCAAGGCGGAGGAAGCGATGAATTATTATACATCACTTATTGAGGATTCAGAAATTAAAAGTGTTGTTAGATATGGAGCGAATGAAGATGGAGAAGAAGGAACTGTGATGCATGCTGTTTTTTCCTTGAAAGGACAAGAATTTATGTGCATTGACAGCAATATTAAACATCAATTTTCATTTACCCCTTCGTTTTCGATCTATCTTACTTGTAGTTCTGAAGAGGAACTTGACAATCTATATGAAAAGCTCATCGAAGGCGGCAAAGCACTTATGCCGTTGGATGATTATGGGTTCAGCATTAAGTTTGGATGGATAAATGATCGGTACGGTGTCTCTTGGCAACTTAATCTTCCTGAATGAAAGGGCATGGCCACCAACAAAACAATTTGTTACATAATCAAAAAGCTTTACAGCAATACGAGGGAAAAACCGGATGCTCATCCGATTTTTCCCTCCTTCTAATCTGAAGAAAATTATAAGTATAAAAGGATCAGAGTGCTGATTGGATTTCAACGATTCAGGATCTGAAGGAAGAGAGGCAGACAGTAGGATCATTGGAGAAGGGAGACCTCATTCTATTCTAAAAAACGAAATCTAGTATAGGCAAATAAATAATTATAACCGGAGAGAATTGACTATATACATTATTTGGGAGGATGGACTCAATAGAGAGTCTATTTTTTTTCTACCCGATTTCATATGATTTCCCTTGGTAAAACAGGCTTTTTCCTTTGATTTGTTAGCATTGCAATACATCAGATAGAACACCTATTTTTTTACCCCCAAAACTTTAGATTAAAATAGTTTCTTTAAAAAAACCAATCATTTTAATTTATTCTTTCCAGCAGGCACCAGTTTTTTGAACACTTTGTTACTAATATGCATAATGATTCAAGGACATTTTGTGACATAAATCACAAACTATTGTTTTTAAATTTTGATGGTAATAAGATATTTGTAAATTGATCAATCCACAAACGATTGCCTTTTGCAATTAAGCTTTTAATTTAAGAAAGGGGTCCCTCAATGAAAATAAAATGGGCTATATTATGTATGGTGATCACGATACTGCCAATGCTGACAGGTTGCGAATCATTAATGGTTTTGGATCCTAAAGGGCCTCAGGCTGAATTGACGGCCAATGTTATATGGATATCGATTGCAACGATGGCCATCATAGTTATTTCTGTATTCGTTCTTTTGATAGTTGTATTAGTAAAATATCGTGCATCAAAACAAAGTGAGGATTATGAACCACCTCATATTGAAGGTAATCCGGTGGTGGAATCGATTATTGTTGGGATACCGGTTTTAATTATTATTTTCCTTTCAATTATTACGGTTAAATCCACTTATGCCGTTGAAGCAACACCAAAACAACATGAAGGTCAGGAACCTTTGGTCGTTTATGCTTCGTCTTCCAACTGGAAGTGGCATTTTAGTTATCCAGAGGAAGACATTGAAACGGTAAACTACTTGTACATCCCAACAGATCGTCCGTTGGAATTTAAGCTTTATTCATACGGGCCGATCACAAGCTTCTGGATTCCACAGCTTGGCGGACAAAAATATGCCATGGCTGACATGGTAACCACGTTGCACTTGGCAGCCGACGTTCCTGGTGAATATATGGGAAGAAATGCAAACTTTAGCGGAAAAGGCTTCGCCGAAAATACTTTCCAAGTTAAAGCAATGCCAGAGGATGAATTTGAAGATTGGGTTAAAGAAGTGAAATCAACTGCTGAACCTCTTACTGAAGAGAAATTCGAAAAGTTATTAGAGCCTGGTCATCTTGGCCAATTAACTTTCAGCGGGACACATTTAGGATTCTTGCCTGCGCCGGAAGGAGAATACAGTGGGCACAATCACGGATCCACCGGGTCTCATGAAGAATCAAATAAGGATCATTCAGATCACAACAATCATGAATGATAGCTTCAAAGTGTCGAAAACCAGTTTTCAATGCTGATAACTTATCTGGAAGGAGTTATTAAAGGATGAACTATTTTGACCGATTTGCCATTCCTCATCCAAGTCCTGCAATTTATGCATCAATGGTAGCCATTGGTCTTACAGTTATCGCGATTATCGCCGGTTTAACCTACTTTAAAAAATGGGGTTATTTATGGCGAGAATGGTTAACAACCGTTGACCACAAACGAATTGGGATAATGTATTTAATCTCTGCATTGCTCATGCTATTCCGCGGTGGTGTAGATGCGATTATGATGCGGGCACAGACTGCTGTGCCTGAAAATACGCTCTTGGATGCACAACATTATAATGAGGTTTTTACTACCCATGGGGTAGTCATGATTATTTTTATGGCGATGCCATTTATTTATGCTCTGATGAACTTTGTTGTTCCATTACAAATAGGGGCACGTGACGTCGCATTCCCGCGCCTGAATGCGTTAAGTTTCTGGTTATTCTTTATGGGTGCAATGTTATTCAACATTTCATTTGTCATTGGAGGATCTCCTGATGCAGGGTGGACTTCTTATTTTCCGCTCGCAGGAAATGACTTTAGTCAATCGGTCGGAACCAATTATTATATGTTGGCGATCCAAATTGCTGGTATCGGTACATTAATATCCGGGATTAACTTCATCACAACCATACTAAGAATGAGAGCACCTGGTATGACTTTAATGAAGATGCCAATGTTCACATGGACTGCTTTTATCACGAATGCTATTGTCGTTTTCGCGTTTCCGGTATTAACTATCGCGCTTCTGCTGGGAACAATGGACCGGCTGTTTGGTTCAAATTTCTTTACAACGACAAATGGCGGTATGGATATGCTATGGGCAAACCTTTTCTGGGTTTGGGGGCATCCGGAAGTTTACATTTTAATCTTACCGGCATTTGGTGTATATAGTGAGGTTATCTCTACTTTTGCACGACGAAATCTCTACGGATATAAATCAATGGTTGGGTCTATAGTGATCATTTCGTTCTTCTCTTTCTTGGTCTGGACTCACCACTTCTTTACAATGGGGCAAGGGCCGCTGACGAATAGTATTTTCTCGATTACGACAATGGCTATTGCGATCCCGACCGGAATCAAGATCTTTAACTGGATTCTGACGATGTGGAAAGGGAAGATTACATTTACCGTTCCAATGCTTTATGCTGTAGGCTTCATTCCGATCTTTACGATTGGCGGTGTAACCGGAGTAATGCTCGGTATGGCAAGTGCAGATTATCAATATCATAATACCATGTTCTTAGTTGCCCACTTTCACTACACCATCATACCTGGAGTTGTATTCGCAATGCTAGCAGGGCTCACTTACTGGTGGCCAAAAATGTTTGGTTTTATGCTTAATGAAAGAATCGGGAAATGGGCGTTCTGGTTTATCGCGATTAGCTTTAACGTCACCTTCTTTCCAATGTTCTTCACCGGTTTGGACGGGCAGGCACGGCGGATGTACACATACTCGGAAGCAACCGGGTTTGGACCGCTTAATCTCCTTTCATTTATCGGAGCAGCTGGGCTAGCCATCGGGTTTGCTTTGATTGTATACAATGTTTACTACAGTACGCGTTATGCTTCAAGAAATATTAGTTCAGATCCATGGGATGCACGTACGCTTGAATGGGCAACACACAGTCCAGTACCAGCCTATAATTTTGCGACGATACCGGAAGTTCATTCGATCGAAGCATTTTGGGATCATAAGAAAAAAGGTCATCCATTATTCAAAGAGAATATTGAAAAGATTCATATGCCAAATAGCACCGGCGGTCCGTTTATCATGAGTTGCATATTCTTCTTATGGGGCTTCTCATTGGTATTCAGTATGTGGATTCCGGCTATTCTTACAACCATAGGGATCTTCGTTTGTATGGCATATCGTTCATTTGAAAAAGACGACGGATATTACATTTCTGTAAAAGAAGTGGAAGAAACAGAAAAAAAGTTGCGAGGTGCTAGCTGATGAATGTAGATCACTCGCTGCCAATGGAATACAGCACAGAACAAAATCAAATGAATATTTTAGGGTTCTGGGTTTTTCTCGGAGCTGAAATAATGCTCTTTGCAACGCTTTTTGCAACTTATTTCACGTTGGTCGACCGCACGGGAAGCGGACCTTCCGGAGCAGAGATTTTTGAAATCACACCAGTGCTCATTGAAACATTCGTGCTTTTGACAAGTAGTTTTACGATCGGCCTAGGCGTTCATGCAATGCGTATCGGCAATAAGAAAGCGATGATGGCGTTCTTTGGCATTACACTGCTTTTGGGGCTCACTTTCCTAGGTGTGGAAATTTATGAGTTTATCCATTATGTCCATATTGGAGCAGGGCTGCAAACGAGTGCGTTTACGGCCATCCTGTTAACAACTTTAGGTACACATGGAGCCCACGTAACGCTTGGTTTATTCTGGGGATTATTCATTATCCTGCAGGTTAAAAAGCGGGGATTAACACCAGGAACAGCCAATAAAGCGTTTATCTTTTCACTTTACTGGCATTTTCTGGATGTCGTGTGGATCTTTATTTTCAGCTTCGTCTACTTGAAAGGATTGATGTAGCATGAGCGAATTATTTCCACGGAAACAAGTCGCAGGCTTTGTATTTTCATTAATACTCACAGCCATAGCTCTTGCCGTTTACTTCTTTGATCTATCGTTTACAGCTGGAATGACAATACTTTTGGTCACAGCATTCGTGCAAGCTGCCGTTCAACTTGTAGTCTTTATGCACGCTGGTGAAACGAAAGATAAAGGCTTGATTTTAACAAACATCTATTATGCATTTGCCATAGCCCTGGTCACCATCTTTGGTACATTGCTAATTTTGATTTGGGATATGTAATTCATTAAAAGGAGTGTCTAAATGGCGCTCCTTTTTCATTTGAAAATCTAATCCCTTTAGCTGTTTTTTTCTCCATCTCTTCAGTCGCTACAAAAAACACACCGATCAGAAAAATGAAAATAGCCCCCATCACAGTGCCAATGCCTATACTTGTAGCTACACTGGTATCGCTTACAAAAAAGCCGTATAAAAAAATGATAATTCCGATTGAAAGAACTGTGTATCCAATTGATTTTGTAGCATTTAGTATTTTGTAAGTGGATTCCATCGTATAATTCCCCCTTCATTTAATATCTATATATCTATTATTCAACCGGTTCACAAATTTGTCAAATGTTTTCTTTATAATGATTTTTGCACATGAAAAAGAGAGATATCAGGGGTTGGTTTTTGAGAATATTAGTAAAATATTCTTTACTTAGAGTTCGTGTGAAAAAATGAGTATTGTAATCATTTTTAGACTGAAAAAGGTTGGGGTTTTAAATAAGATATTTACGGTATGATCGGATGATCTCCCATACTTTAGAGTAAACAATGAAAACATAGGATCTAAAAGAAATTGCAAGCTGAAATTATCATCATTTTACTTTGCATTTTTTGAATTAGTGACAAAGTAAACAAACACAAATCTCTGTTAAAACCGGTAATAAATTTTTCAAGCAGCGATGATTGGTTTCACTGCAAGTATTTCAGATTGTGCCGTACCAGGATTTTAAAAGCTGGATTATCATACATCACTAGTAGAAAGATCCTGACCTCTATAGGGACTCGATGAACTTAAAAAATTTACTATTGACAACTTTAAATTCTCAATATATCATTGCATATAATTAAATTACATTACATGCAAAGATTGGAAACAGTAAAAGGAAGATAAGCTTTTCAGAGAGCTGATGGGTGGTGAGAATCGGCAGTTATCCCCTTTGAACTCCTCCAAGAGCTGCTCCCTGAACAAAATTAAGTAGGGGATGCCGGGATTCTGCCGTTAAAAGGATAGGTGGTGTTGGCCGCCGAAAATGAGTGGGTTAATCATATATCATTTAACCAATTAGAGTGGTACCGCGAGCAAAGCCTCGTCTCTATTTTTATAGAGACGAGGCTTTTTTTATATTTATATGATAAAGGAGTGTTTTCAAATGTCGCGAAAAATTTGGGTGTTTGATACAACGTTAAGAGATGGAGAGCAGGTTCCGGGTGCTAAACTGAATCAATATGAAAAGTTAGAAGTGGCTTACCAGCTTAAAAAGCTGGGAGTCGATATAATCGAAGCGGGTTTTCCTTCGTCTTCTGCCGGTGATTTTAATGCTGTCAAAGAAATTGCCAACAAAGTGGGAAATACAGATGACATTATGATAACAGCATTGGCAAGAGCAGTGAAATCTGATATTGATGCTGTATATAACAGTGTAAAATACGCAGAAAAACCATTAATTCATATTGTTTTAGGGACTTCTGACATTCACGTGGAAAAGAAATTTGGCAAATCAAAAAACCAAATATTAGACATCGGTGTTGAAGCGGTAAGATATGCAAAAAGTCTTTTGCCAAATGTACAGTATTCCACGGAAGACGCCTCTCGTTCCGATTTTGAATATTTATGGAAAACCATTGAAGCTGTTGTCAAGGCTGGAGCTACAATGATCAATGTGCCTGATACAGTTGGCTTTGCTGAACCGGAAGAGTTTGGGGAGCTGATCTTCAAATTAAATGACCGATTGAAGAATTTGAATGATCAAGTACTTTTAAGTGTCCATTGTCATAATGACTTAGGAATGGCGACAGCCAATACTTTAGCTGCTATCAAATACGGAGCGGATAAAGTGGAATGTACGATTAATGGGATAGGTGAACGTGCCGGTAATGCTGCGCTTGAAGAGGTTGTGATGGCCATGAATACTCGTTCATCTGTTTATCAAGCATATACGGATATTCATACAAAGGAAATAATGAATACATCCAGGATGGTCAGCAATTTTATGGGACTTGATGTTCAAGTGAATAAAGCCATAACGGGGGAAAATGCCTTTGCACATTCATCCGGTATACATCAAGATGGATTATTGAAATCAAGGGATGCATATGAAATCATCAGCCCGCTTGAGGTTGGATTAGATGATATGGAGCTTGTACTAACTGCCCGGTCTGGTCGCCATGCAGTAAAAAACGCTCTTACTAAATTAGGGTTTGATAGGTTGACAGATGAGCAATTTGAAGAGATTTTTGCAGACTTCCTTGAAATGGCCGATGAGAAAAAAGAAGTATACAACCATGATTTATTTATTATTGTTGAAAATTATTTCACTGAAAAAAATATTCCCAATCAAGCTCATGTTAGCGACAACTTCTTTGAATTGATGGATTTACAAGTGATCAGTAACACGAGCTTTCCATCAGCAAGTGTAAAAATGAAGAAGGGAAATCAAATTTTGGAAGGCAGCGCAGTCGGTTCAGGCCCAATAGATGCACTTTACTCCGCTATAATGGATATAAGCCAGCTGGACATTCATCTCCTTGAATATAATATCAGCAGTGTTTCAAGAGGGAAAGAGGCAGTGGGAAAAGTAAAAATTCAAATCGAGTTCAGAGGGGAAAAGTATACTGCGAAAGCAACAGATACAGATATTATGAAAGCAAGCGCGTGGGCGTTTATTAATGCAATTAATAATGTAGTTGTTGAACATTTGTTGCCTGTCAATTAGAAATAAATGTTGAAATGGCTATTAAGAAGTTGCTTACAATATAGGCAGTCAAATAAAAGGGTGTCATGATTCTGGCAAGTACTGTTTTTCGATACCGGGCGTTAAACAAGACAATCATAAGGGACTATTTCAAGGTATTTAAAGAGGGGTTTCTTCTGCAAAACACCATTTTTTTAGCTGTTGAATTTAAAAATAGCTTTTTGCAAGAAGGAACTAGTCCTCTTTTTGTTGAATGAAAGTTGAATATAAGTAGATAATGAGAAGCGAGATGATCCCGGATGATAATCAAAAGTAAATGGATTCGCATGTATAAAGTACTGTCTATGTTTATGGTTTTTTTCATTCAGATCTATTGGTACAAAATTACAAAGAAACCTGAAACCGAATGGGAAAAACTGTGGGCGAATATTGGAAAAAGATTTAGACGAACACTCTTTGAACTTGAAGGCCTCCTTATCAAAGTGGGGCAGATTATTAGCAGCAGAGCTGATCTTCTCCCACAGCCATTGATCCGTGAAATAGAAGACCTTACTGACAAGGTTCCGCCTTCTGATTGGAATGACATTCAGGAGATTCTTGATAAGGAATGGGGAAGCAGTCATAAAGAATTACTGATATCCGTAGAAAAAGAGGCGATTGCCTCCGCTTCAATTGGAGAAGTTTATAAAGGTGTTCTTCAAGATGGATCAAAAGTAGCCATTAAAGTGCAACGCCCGCATATAGATTCCGTTGTTCAGACTGATTTTCGCACACTGGGCATTGCCATTTGGTTTGCAACCTATTTTTTACCTATTCCTAAGGGATTTATTAATCTTAAAGTTTTATTGACAGAATTAAAGCAAGTGATTGAACGAGAGCTTGATTTTACAAAGGAGAAGGAAACTCTTCTATATTTTCAAGATAGATTCAAAGATAGTGATATTGTTCTTATACCACATGTGTATGCTGAATTATGTACATCCAAAGTGTTGGTGATGGAATGGGTGGATGGAATAAAAATCAATGATTTCTTGGCTATAAATCAGTTGGATGTAACTCGAAAGGAATTGGCTCAGCGACTCATCAAAGTGTTCCTGCCACAATGGCTCGAGCCTGGGATATTTCATGCTGATCCACACCCAGGAAACATACTTGTATCCGAGAAAGGGCATATCATCTTGCTTGATTTTGGTATGGCTGGTGAAATTTCAAAAAATGATTCGCTATCTTTTCAAAGGCTGATTGAAAGTTTTCTGGCTAAAAATTATTCCGCGGCAGTAGAATGTCTGTCACGTTTGGGGTTCTTGCTTCCGGAAGCTGACTCCAAAATGATAGAAAGATTACTGGCGGAATGGATGACTTTCCAGCCTGCTCAAATGAATGAAGTCGATTTGATCGCCTTTAAACGTGAACTTACCGACATGATTCAGGCGCTTCCTGTCCAAGTACCGACACGCTTTGTTTTTCTGGGCCGATCTTTTGTAACGATTGAAGGCATTGTCACTCATTTGTTGCCGGAAGAGGACATCCTTGATATAGGTAAACCCGTTTTTATGGAATGGTCATTGTCCCAAGGGAATAAATGGTCCTTTGCTTGGCAATGGATCCAATCACAGCCATTATTCAAGATCTTTCACTCCATGAAGGAGTTTTTGAATGCACCGGAAAAGCTGGAACACCTAAAGGAAACCGAACAAAGAAGACAGTTCCAATTTTGGGTATACGAAAATCATAAAAAACAGTTATTTCAATTGACGCTGTTTGCGTTAACAGGAATTGGTGCTGGGATCTACCTAGCCAATACGATAATGTTGAAACTATCAATTGTTTTGTCCGCCTTTTCGGTTGTGGGTTATTCGATTATCAGTTATAAATTGAAAAAATGGATGAAGTACATGCATAAAATACGGTGATGAATTTGCTGGTTTTTATGGCAATAGGCAATATCAGGATTAAGAAAGGGAGAGCATATTGAAGGCAGCATTTTCATTAGCCCTGGTGCTAGGCCTATTTATGTTGGCGGGTTGTGGATCGCAACAAGCGGAAACAATGGTCCTTTTCGGTGATATGAATGAAGATCCTTTCCTAATCTTGAAGGATAAGGACTCTTTGAACCTATTGGAATAAGCAATAACATCTGCCGTAAAGCAATCGGAAAAAGTTGATACAACTGATTCCGACTATGATGTAATCGTGGAATTCGAGTCAAATAAAGGGGATCTTCCCACACATGGGCTCCATTTATGGTTAGGAAAAGAAAATGAACAAAGTATGTTCATGTATTTGACCGACGATTCTGTTTATCTTACCTCAGCAGCGATGACTCAAAAATTAAGGGAGTTGCTCGAAAATTAATAAATATGAGGAATTTTGGAAGATACCTGTATTCTTTAATAGCTGGGAACCTATATAAGTTGAACTGGTCGAGGCACCTTCAATTTTCCGCTTTTCAGTCCTCTTTAAATGTTTCTTTTTGATGATTGAATGGCTGATGAAGATATGGTCTGAAAGGGGAGGCGTTGATAGTCGATGGTCGTAAATTCGTGCGCGGTTAATGGCAATCAAAGCCGTTACCCTTCTACTCGGCATTACAGTAAAAGAAGGACGGGGTTGACATCAGGGAAGGGAAAAGTTGGGTCTACTTTATAAAGCAGACCCTATAATAAACTGAAACCATAATAACTTCTAAAACAGATCCACCCTAGCATCTTCTATAAATTTGCCATCCAATTAATTTATGCTATAATCAGTATAATTACTACGCTTGTAGTTTTTTGATAAATTAAATACTACAAATGTAGTATTAATTGGAAGAAAAGAAGGTAAGGACAATGAGAAGCAGGGTTAAAAGCAAAAAAGCAAGAGTCAAAACTTATTCCATCGTTCTATTGATCATTTTAGCGGGAGTCGGTGGTTTTGGGCTATTCCTAATGATACATAGTAATGACACCAGACAGATGGAGGAAACAGCAAACAACTTTATTGATATTTTAGAGAATAAAGAGTATGAAAAACTGGGTAGTGTGCTAAAAAAACAATCTTATACTTCAGCAGATTATACTTTGGAAGATGTGATAGATAAATACGATGCTATTTTTAACGGTGTGGATATTGATAACATCCAAGCTTCCAAGATTAAATTTGAAAAAGTGAATGACAAAAAGCTAGAATTTTCCTTTCGATTGAATTTCACTACCCCATTGGGATCTTTGGAAAATTTAGAATACCATACACAGATGATAAAGACGGACGATGATTATAAGGTGAAATGGGATCCTTCATTAATTTTTCCTGGAATGGAGGGAAAAGATAAGGTTGTATTTCATTATTGGAAAGCAGAACGTGGGGAGATTACAGATCATCTTGGCAACGGATTAGCAATAAATGAAGAATTTAAAGAGGCGGGGATTGTACCGAAAGATTTACCCCAAGAGAGTAAAAATGAGAAAAGCTTCCAAGAAATTAGCCAACAATTTAATATTCCAGTGAAAGAAATACATCAAAAACTAAATCAAGGTTGGGTAGATGATGATTTATTTGTTCCTTTAAAAATTATTGAATCTGATGAAGCAAAAGTAATTCCCGGTATTTCCTATCGGAATGTAAAACTTCGATATTATCCTTTAAAGGAAGCCGCTGCTCATTTAATCGGATATGTAGGAAAGGTGACGAAGGAAGACTTGGATAGAAATCCACATTTTGCGGAAGGAGACATAATTGGCAAAGCTGGATTGGAAAGAGCCCTGGATAAAGAGCTGCGGGGTAAAGATGGTGGAGAAATCCTAATTGTTGATGAGAATGGAGAAAAGAAACAAGAAATTCAAACGCTGGAGAAAATGGACGGAAAAACGATCAAACTGACAATCGATAACTATATACAAGTGGAGGCTTTCAAACACTTGAAAGGAAAACCAGGTGCTACCGTTGTTATGGACCCCAAAGAAGGGGGACTCTATGCAGTAGTCAGTTCCCCTTCGTTTGATCCGAATCAAATGGCTCAAGGCATTTCCCAGCATGATTATGATAAGTATACCAACGATGAGAATAAGCCATTTATTTCAAGATTTGCTACAGGTTATGCACCCGGTTCCACATTTAAAACGATTACCTCCAGCATTGGTCTAGATGCTAAAGTGACATATCCTAATAAGGTTAGGAAAATAAATGGTTTAAGCTGGAAGAAAGATAAAACTTGGGGCGGGTATTCAGTTACCCGTGTTTCTGATGTACAAAATGTAGATATGAGAAAAGCACTCATATACTCTGACAATATTTACTTTGCTCAAGAAACGATAGAAATGGGAGAAAAAACTTTTAAAAATGGTCTGAAAAAGTTTATCTTTGGAGAGAAATTAGATTTGCCGATTTCAATGAAACCTGCGCAAATTTCTAATCAACCAACATTTAATTCAGAAATTCTCTTGGCTGATACAGCGTATGGACAAGGAGAATTATTAATTTCTCCCATTCAGCAAGCCTCTATGTATTCTGTTTTTCAGAACGCAGGAAAGGTTGTCTATCCAAGATTATTAGATGATCAAGGCAAGCGGAAAAGAAAATCAGCCATCACTAGTTCAACAGCAAATGAAATGAAAGACCGGTTGGAAGAGGTGGTAAGTGACCCAAATGGAACAGCCCATCTATTATACAACCACCAGTTTCGGTTAGCTGCTAAAACGGGTACAGCAGAATTAAAAATGCAGCAAGGAGAAAAAGGGGATGAAAATAGTTTTTTACTTGCTTTTGATGTAGGGGATGATCATTTTCTTCTCCTTTCACTCGTAGAGCATTACTCCGCCGGCAGTTCTGCAACCCAGTTGAATAAATCATTCATAGAAGAATTATATGAATACTTTCAAATGAGATGATTGAACGCAGGAAAAAAAAGGATTCTAACCTCCTATACATTTACGCTTTAAGCATTTGTACCGGCTTGCTATAATTAATACTACAAATGTAAAATCAGGAGGGCCACGATGAAAGAGATTCCACAAATATCAGAAGCAGAATATGAAGTGATGAAAGTAGTATGGAAAAATGAGCCTATCTCAACTCCTGAAGTAGTGGAGATTGTATCTAAGAAAGTTGACTGGAAACCGAACACCATTCAAACGATGCTTTCACGACTGGTGAAGAAAAAAGCTCTGAAAACTAGAAAACAAGGGAGAGTATTTATATACACATCGCTGATTGAAGAGCATGAGTATGTAGGGCAAAAAACTAAGTTATTTCTTAAACAATTTTTCGGCGGAGCATTAAATTCAATGGTATTGAATTTTATTGAAAATGATCAGCTTTCAAAGGAAGATATTTCCGAACTGAGGAAAATATTATCTGAAAAGGATATGAAAGAAGGGAAAAAATGATGGATACCTTTATACTGCGGTTTATGTTAAGTACGATAGTGGTATCCTTTCTTGTTTTAACTATCCTTTTAACCAAAAAATTATTTCATAGACATATATCCAAGAAAACACATTATCAAATTTGGTATTTTCTTTTTATCCCATTTATTACTGTCTTTTTACCTTGGGATTTTTTCCGGCTCGGAGAAATTTACCAACAAATTAAGGGGCTGTTTTTCCTCAATATCGGTACCACATTGAATAATGAACGGATAAACGGACCTGAGGTACCCCAAGAATCCAATGCCGATTTATTACATGATTTCGCGGTATCCGTGAATAAATCGGCACCAGAGTTCTTCCATTATTCCTTTATCGCTGTTTGGGTGATTGGAATGATCTTTTTCATTGGTGTGGCGATATATGCAAACTATCAGCTCCATCAATTAAAAAAATCTGCTATTTCGATTAAGAATCAAAAAATACATGAAATGTTAGAGGAATGCAAAGAGGTTGTCGGAGTGAAGAAGAAGATAATATTAAAAGAAACCTCACTTATTACCTCCCCTGTCACGCTTGGAATTTTTAAACCTTATATACTTTTGCCCAAGAATACACGGGAAGCATTCTCATTAAATGAAATAAAATATGTTTTTTTACACGAATTAAGCCATCAAAAAAATAGAGATGTGTTTGTTAATTATATAATGTGGTTGTTACAGATCATATACTGGTTTAACCCATTTGTATGGTATGCTCTAAAAAACATGCGAATAGACCGGGAGTTGGCTTGTGATGCTTCTGTTCTAAATAAATTGGATCAGAATGGTTATATGGAATATGGACACACCATCATCCGTTTTGCTGATAAGCAATTTGGCCGCACATATGGACAGTTTTCCTCCGGAATTGGGGGAACCAAAGAACAAATCAAACGGAGGATCCAGAGTATTGCTGACTATTCAGGAGATTCGCGAGTGCTGAAATGGAAAAGCAAGGGGATCTGCACACTAGTAGGGATTTTTGTATTATGTACTAGCCCGCTTACTGCTGCTATAGCCGATTCAAATGATGCGTATCACTTTAGTGGGAAAAACACAGTGTATGAAGATTTAAGTTCATATTTCAAAGGGTACAGCGGCAGCTTTGTTTTGTATGATGCGACTACAAAAAACTATCGGATATATAATCAGGAAATGAGTGAAAAGAGGGTCTCTCCCAACAGCACATATAAAATTTATTCCGCTTTATTTGCGTTGGAAGAAAATGTTATTTCTGTAAAAAACGATGAACAAATTTGGGATGGAACAGTTTATCCGTTTAAAGAGTGGAATAAAAATCACAACCTATCTACTGCATTAAGCAACTCGGTCAATTGGTATTTTCAAAATTTGGATCAAGAAATGGGAAAAAAGCAATTACAATACTATTTTCATAAAATAAAATATGGGAATGAGAATCTGTCGGGAAAATTGGGCAGTTATTGGATGCAGTCTTCATTAAAAATATCGCCGATTGAGCAAGTGCAGCTATTGCAGGCATTAGAGGAGAATACACTTGGCTTTAAAGAGGAAAACGTTCGAGCGGTGAAAAATGCTATCTTTATTGATGAGCAAAAATATGGTCAATTATATGGAAAAACCGGCACAGGCAAGGTTAATGGGAAAGATGTAAATGGTTGGTTTGTCGGCTTTGTGAAAAATGGCGACAACACTTATTATTTTGCAATCAATATCCAAAGTAAAAAAGGACTAGCAGGCGGAAGCAAAGCAGCGAATATTGCAACTCAGATCTTACGTGATAAACATATTTATTAAATGCTAACCCAAAAAGGATTCTACCTTTTTGGGTATTTTCCACCTTAAATACTACAATTGTAGTATTTAAGGTGGAAATGGAACACATACATACAGTTAAGACAGAAGGTGTTATGAGGATGAATGAAAAAATGAAGAATGCAACTGCATTTCGAATGAATTTCCTGTTTTTTATCATCTTTTTGATTTTTTGTTTGCTGGTTATTCGACTGGGTTATCTTCAAATCGCACACGGCAAGCAATTTAATAATGAAATCAATAGTTCGAAAGCAGTTGTTGTGAAAAAGCCAGCTCCAAGAGGATTGATTTATGATAGAAAACATCGCTTGCTAGTAGGGAATAAAGGGGTAAAGGCTATTACCTATTTTCGCTGGAATAATAGTACCCCGGATTCTATGTTGGATTTAGCTGAAGAGCTGACGAAGTATATTGACGTAGATATCGATAATTTAAAAAAGCGTGATTTAGAAGACTATATTATCGCCAAGTATCCCGATAAGATCAACAAAAGGCTTGATGCAAAGGAACAGGAATTACAAGGAGGTGAACTGTATCAAGCTCAAATGAAGAAGGTGAGCGGTAAGGATATAGCTTTTTTGAGCCGGAAAGAAAAAATGGTTGCCATTCTATATAAAAAAATGAACAGTGCTCCTGAATTTACTACCGTCATGCTTAAAAATAATCATGTAACGGATGAAGAAGTTGCTAAGGTAAGTGAACATTTGCAAGAATTACCGGGAATAGACGTTACAATGGACTGGGAAAGAGATTATAAGGAAGGAACCATGTTAAAAAGTGTTTTTGGTTCAGTAACCTCTGAGAAAACGGGCTTGCCTAGTGATCAAAAAGAACTCCTCCTGGCAAAAGGATATGCGCTGGATGACAGGGTCGGAAAAAGTTACCTGGAAAGAGGTTATGAAGGCATACTTAAAGGTAGAAAAGAACAATATGAATTAATTATAAACAAAGGAGAATTGACAAAATCAATTCTTAAAACAGAAGGGAAAAAAGGAGATAACCTCGTATTAACGATAGATATTGATTTTCAGAAGAAATTAGATGAAATTGCGACAGACGCATTAATTCAACAGAAAGGCAAATTGGCAGATCGACTTTATATTAGTGCTATGAATCCGCAAAATGGTGAAATTCTCGGGATGACCGGGAAGAGGATAAATATGGAAACAGGAGAAATAGAAGATGATACATTAGGTGTTTTTAACACACAATATACAATGGGATCAAGTATAAAAGCGGCTTCCGTACTTG
This sequence comes from Siminovitchia fordii DSM 16014 = CIP 108821, assembly GCF_000374565.1. Classification (GTDB taxonomy): domain Bacteria; phylum Bacillota; class Bacilli; order Bacillales; family Bacillaceae_C; genus Siminovitchia; species Siminovitchia fordii. Next base: position 67,905 of record NZ_KB894686.1, read on the forward strand.
CGGGTTATATGGATGAAGTAATTTCCCTTGAAGACAATGTAATGATAGATAAACCACTCAAATTTGCTGAGACGAAGTCAAAAAGCTCATGGTTTAACCGGAACGGGAGTATGGCGTTAAATGATATTACTGCATTAGAAGTCTCTTCAAATTCCTATATGATGCAATTGGCAATGCGGATGGGCGGAAAGTATCACTATACACCTGGAGAAAGCTTGAAGATGAATAGTGAGGCGGTATTTAGAAAACTGAGATATTATTATTCTCAATTTGGTCTTGGCGTCCCGACTGGAATTGATATTCCAGGTGAAACTGCAGGTTTAAAAGGCGTAGAAAACAATCCTGGTCTTGCACTCGACCTTTCTTTCGGCCAATTTGACACCTATACAACACTGCAATTGAATCAATATATATCGACCATAGCAAATGGCGGCAACCGAATGGCCCCAAGGATTGTAAAAGAAATCAGAGGCAGTAATGAGCAGGGAGAATTAGGTGAACTGAAAAAGGATTTTACTCCCAAAGTATTAAATCATATAGAGATTGAAGATAAATATATCAATAGAATTAAAACGGGATTATACAATGTTGTCCATGGAGACCATCAATATGCGACGGGAAAAAAGCTTGCGAATTCACCCTATGATATCTCAGGAAAAACCGGAACAGCACAAGCTTTTTACAGTGGTCCTATTGAATCGGCAAATATGATGGCTGTATGGAACTTAACTTTTGTTGGTTATGCACCGTCAGAAAACCCGCAAATTGCTATTTCCGTTGCTCTCCCTTTTATGGATACTGATAAAGAAGATGCTATTTTAGATATCCCCAAAAAGGTATTTGAAGCTTATTTTGAAGCTGAATCTTGATTTAAATCAAAATAAGCAGATGAGAACTATAAAATTTCCGACGGCATTCAAAGCAGGAACGGGCCTTTTAATTATACTCGTGAAGTAATGAAGCACCTTTTGGAAGGAAATGCAGCAAATCCTACTGAATTATTTGGTTAAAAAGAGCGTACTGCCTGCTCAGTAGTCGCTACTATGATAGTACAATGAATGACCATCAAAAAAGGTGGTCTTTTTTATTTTGTATAACAATTGTAAATCCACTTGACGTGTTGTTACCTCAATATTATAATTCAAAAGGTTGGTACCAGAAAATAAAAAGGGGTACCAAATAGCAAGGAGGTTTTTTTGTGAAAAAGCAAATACAAGAAACCGTTCTTGAACTGATTGTTCAAAAAGGATTGAAATTTACAATGAATGATGTCGCTGAAAAACAAGGGATCAGCAAAAGGACCATTTATGAACATTTTGAATCGAAACAACATATGATCGAGACAATTGTGGATGATGCGATCGAAGAAGTGAAACAGCGTGAGCAGGAGATATTTCAAAGTAAAGAATTGAGTTATAAACAGAAGTTGGCTAAAGTACTGTCGATTGTTCCCAGCGGGTTGAGCTTTGGGGATACTGCGTTACTCGAACAAATGAAACGATTTGCACCCAATGAATGGGTCAAAGTTGATCAACTTCTTCAGAATGGATGGGACATTGTCCAACAAATAATTGAACTCGGGATTGAAAATGGAGAATTTCGTCCTCTTGATGTTCCAAGTGTCATTCAACTGTTGCGCGGAGCATCAACGGCCATTTTCGATCCCGATTTTCATGCTTACAATGTACATTCCTTGGAGAAAGTAGTAGAAACAATGGTGGATATCGTCACGCATGGATTGATGAATGAGAAGGAGTGAGGAGAATGTCTTGGCTTTATTTAGTTGCAGCCATCATATTTGAAATAGCGGGAACTGTTTCTATGAAACTGTCAGATGGATTTACAAAAGCAATACCATCGATACTCATGATTTTATTTTATCTGTTTGCTTTCGCCAGCTTAAATTTTTCCTTAAAAACAATTCCAGTCAGTGTCGCTTACGCCATTTGGTCCGCGATTGGTACAGCAGCTATTGCGGTTATCGGTTATCTTGTTTTCAAAGAGACTTTAACAGTCATGAAGGTTAGCGCAATTCTATTGATTATTGTCGGAGTCGTCCTTCTAAACATTGACTCTGAATCTAGTGAGCAAGACAAACCTCGTTTGAATGAGCAGCATAAAATAGAGGTGTAATCATATGGAAAGCACTCAAAAAGAGCCGTCAATGCATGTGCTAATGTATTTTTTTCTCGTTGTGGATATTTCTTTTATTTTGTATTTCAGTGCGACAGCAATGAGATTGATTCCGATTGAATACGCCTATTCAGATTATACTAATCCGATTTTGGTTTCTTGGAACTGGTCTTTCTTCCCGCTCGATATGGTGATCTCCCTGACAGGTTTAAGTTCCATTTACTTACATCGAAAGGGGCGTGCTGCATGGAAATCGATTGCTTTGATTTCACTTGTACTCACATTCTGTTCTGGGTTGATAGCAATATCATACTGGGCGATTCGTCTGGAATTTGATCCCTTATGGTGGATTCCTAATTTAGCGTTGATGCTTTACCCTCTGTTTTTCATTCCACGCTTTATAAAGGTGTGATGAAAGGGGGATACTTGCCTCCGCTATGTGTAAAAGGTCATCGCGTAATCGAAACCTAGGAAACCTCAAAAGAATCCTACTTTCTTTTAAATACTCTTTTAAAATAGGAGGACGGCTATGAAGGGATATTTGTTGGCAATATTGTGGGGCTTAGTAGTCTGGTTTTTTGCTATTTTGTTTTTTGTCATTTTTGGTAAACAGGTTCTGTTTACCCCGGGTTCACATTTATTTATCGTAAGTACTGTTATTTTGTTAGCAGGAACTGCCATATTATTATTAGTCATTACCTTTTTATATGTTATGTTTGATAGGTCGGAAAACTCAGCGCTGAAATTTGGAGTGATCGGCACAATTGTCGGTCTGATATTAGACACTTTCTCCTTAGCCAATCACCGCTTTATTTTTCCGCAATTAAGTGAATCTCAAATCATTGCCTTTACCGTATGGATGTCATTTGCATATGCTCTGTATTTAATCATACCTGTGTTGGTGAATGAGCAAAGACGCAAGGTGTAGCTATATAAAACATTTTGAGATCAGCAACGCTTTGGAAATAATGGATTTGAAAAAGGGGGCGGCCGGATGATTTTGGTGAGTTCTTGCTTGGCAGGTTTGGAAGTTAGATATGACGGGAAACATAGTCTGCATGATCAAATAAAAAGATTGGTAGCGGAAAAGAAAGCAATCACGATATGTCCGGAATTGAGCGGCGGATTTCCAATTCCGAGAGAACCTGCAGAGATAGTAGGTGGAGATGGATATGATGTGCTGGATGGGAAAGTCAAGGTAATAGATAAGTCTGGTAAAGATGTAACGGATTTGTACATAAAAGGTGCTCACGCGACGCTGAAAATAGCAAGTGAAATAAAGGCGTCTCTTGTGGTATTGAAGGAGAATAGCCCATCCTGCGGCAGCTCTATGATTTACGATGGAACATTTATGGGGAATAAGATTGCCGGTGATGGCGTTACGTCTGCCTTATTAAAAAGAAGCGGTTTTCGGGTCATTTCGGAAGAACAACTTGATGGAAAAATCCTGGAATCCTTATCTTAGCTTATAATTGGCAGTGCTGTAAGGTAACTTTAGGCAATGGGGGAGGGGACCCCCAAATGGAGCTGAACAAACCGAATTATTTGCTTTGATCACCGAATGCAAAGATTAACTCCAACTCACAGACTAATTCTCCATCAACTGAAGCTGTCCCTTTTCCCTTGCCAATAGAACCTTTTAACCGATTAATTTCAACTTCGAGACGAAGCTGATCACCCGGTCTTACCTGCTTTTTAAAACGACAATGATCTATTCCCGCCAATAACCCCAACCGTCCTTGGTTTCCTTCTTTAGATAGCATTGCAATTGCGCTAACTTGAGCCAATGCTTCGACAATCAATACTCCCGGCATAACCGGATAATCGGGAAAATGGCCATCAAAGTATTTCTCGTTCATCGTTACATTTTTTATCCCGACAGCCCTTTTGCCTTCTTCCATCTCTATTACTTTATCTATTAGAAGAAATGGATACCGATGTTTTATAGTGTCTTTAATTTGTTGAACGTCTAACATCATCAGTCCCCCATGTGATGATCAGCCCTGCATGTGTTAGGCCTCCCCCAAAACCATAAACTAACAGAGTATCCCCATTTTTTAACTTTCCTTCGTTTATACCTTTCTGTAAGGCCAATGGGATTGAAACAGAAGATGTGTTTCCCATATATTCAACACTTGTTAATGTTTTCCCTATTGAAAAGCCTGTTCTTTCGCATATGGATTCAATCATTCGTAAATTCGCACTATGTGGAACAAACCAATCAATGTCATCAAAATCCAATCCCGCTTGTTGCAATAATTCCTCTATCCCTGTTGGGAGCGTACGAGATGCCCATTTATATATTTCTCGTCCATTTTGAACAATTTTTCCAGATGTATTTAAGGAGTGCTCCTCCATGGTAGTTGATAAATTGGTTCGATATAAATGTACGCCGCCTTCCCCGAAGGTTCCCATATGGCTGGCGATAAAACTTGGTGTTTCTTCATCTCTTTCCACTAAAACAGCGGCAGCCGCATCTCCAAATAAGATGCATGTCGTACGGTCTGTGTAATCCGTGATTTTGGATAGGGTTTCTGTGGCAACAAATAATATTTTTTGATGAAGTCCAGACGAGATTAGCCCGTTGGCTACGTGTAATCCATACGTAAAACCGGCACAAGCTGCATTTAGATCCATTGCGCCGGCCTGTTTTATTTGAAAGTGCTTTTGGATTTGGCTGGCAACACTAGGGAATGTATAGTCGGGCGTTGAGGTAGATACAATGATGCAATCAACATCAGAAACATCTTTTTGGGATTGTTTGATTAAATTCTCTATTGCTTTGAATGCCAATGTCGATGCAAATTCGTTTTCTGCGGAAATCCTTCTTTCTTTCATGCCGGTTCTTTGGACGATCCAATCATCGCTTGTATCCACCATCTTCTCTAAATCTTCATTTGTCAGTCTTTTTTCAGGGACATGGGTTACCAGCGCAGTGATTCTGGCTTTGGATTGAATATTGTTCATATATGATCTCCTTTTTTATATCAAGTTCTATTACCTGGTGCTGATTCAAGGGTATAAAAAGCTCATATCTGTTTCATTAGATAGTTTTCAGCTTATTTATTTCTTCTGATAAGTGATCGGTAAACTCAACTATCTCATCTTTACTATTTGTATTTACAAAGAAAGGTTCTCCAAAAATAATGGTTGCTTTTCTTGCTTTCCATAACTCTTTTAGATTTGCCGGACCCTCATAAACAGCTGGGACGATCGGAACTTTTGCCAAGTTTGCCAGAGTAACGGCTCCACGCTTTAATGAAACATCTTCAGTCGTTCTAGTTCCGCCTGGAAAAATTCCAACAACTTCACCTGACTTTAATAGCTTGATAGGCATCTTTATACTGCTTAGTGAAGGACTATCGCGATTGACAGGAAATGCTTTAATTTTAGTAAGAAAGTGGGAAGTCAGCTTATTATTAAACAGTTCCTTCTTTGCCATAAAATGAATCGGGCGAGGTGTACAAATTCCCAAAATCACAACATCCAGCCACCCTTTATGTGTGCAAGTCAAAATAAAACCACCTTCCGATGGAAGGATATCTTTATTTTTGACCTCGACTTTACCCAGGATCCGAAAAATGATGGTGGCCAAGATTACAATAAATTTATACATGAAATCACCTGGTTTAATATCAAGTTATAGTACCTGGTGCTAATTATAAAGAAAGTGAAAACAATATTCAACATAGAATTTTAGAAACTCCAATAATTATAATGGAATTAGATTTTACGATGCAGCTAAAACGGGATATGATTAAATAGATCCAACTTTATCGAAGGAGACTCTCGTTTTGAAAGCTAAATGTATAAAATTTTATGAGTTTGGCAGTCCTAAAGACGTTTTAAAAGTTGAATATAAAAGTATTCTGCCGCCTGAAGTTGACGAAATTCTTGTGCGTATGTTGGTTCGTCCAATTAATCCTTCTGACTTAATCCCAATAAGGGGTTCCTATTCTCATCGAATTTCTTTGCCAGATATTCCTGGTTATGAAGGAGTTGGAATCGTAGAAGATGTAGGTTCTTCGATCTCTAAAAGCCTAATTGGAAAGAGGGTTTTACCTTTACGGGGGGAAGGTACTTGGCAAGAATTTGTTAAAACATCGGCAGATTTTGCGGTTCGCATCCCTGACTCTATCAACGATTTCACTGCTTCTCAAATGTATATCAATCCAATTACAGCATGGGTTATTTGCACCGAAGAGTTAGGATTAAGCCAGAATGATACACTATTGGTAAATGCGTGTGGTTCTTCAATCGGACATATTTTTGCCCAATTATCAAAAGTGTTGGGTTTTCGGTTAATCGCAATAACTAGAAATGATCATTATACAAAAAAGTTGCTACAACTAGGTGCTTCCCATGTTATCAATACATCCAAGAATCCATTATATGAAACAGTCCTGGAATTGACGAATGGACGGGGTGCTTCCGTTGCTATTGATTCAGTGGGAGGGCAATCCGGTACCGAACTAGCTTATTGTGTACATCCTCACGGTACGTTTTTAAGTATAGGGCTTTTGTCAGGAAAGCAAGTCAATTGGGCAGAAATTACGAATAAAGCAATGGTTAATGCTAAAATATTTCATTTGCGTCATTGGAACAAAAGAGTATCTACAAAAGCTTGGCATAGCACGTTCAATCGTTTGTTGGCATTAATCAATCATAATCAATTACGCTTTATGAAGCCTGATATCCAATATGACTTATCAGAAATAAAAAAAGCGATAGATTCCGTTGAGGCTATGAAAGCAAAGAGAGGGAAAGTATTTTTAACAAGCGGGGAAAATTAAAAGGATACTGTAAAAATTAGCATGTAGACTTTTACACAAGCGTTGGACATACCTGATTATCTTGGTCAGACGAATTGTGTGATCCTCTTTTATAACCAATGAACACCCCTGCAATGATTGATTTGTCAGAGGTGCGAATAGTAAGATGTCTTAAATTAAACCAATCACAAGGTAGATGGCAGTTCCCCAAATAAATAAAGCAGAACACTTGTTGAAAATGTTCATGATGCCCCCCTTGCCATCCAGTTTCTTCAGGGCCATACCCGCAATCGTTAATCCTAAAAACCAGAGCCAGGAGACAGTTATACAGGCGATTGTGAAAAAGGCTTGTTCTGTTCCAGCATATTTTAGTGCGCTTGTCCCGATAACACCGACGGTATCGAGGATGGCATGCGGGTTTAATAAAGAGACGGATAGTGCAAAGAGGATTTGTTGTCGGATGGGCATTGCTTTATTCGTTTCAGTCGTTACAGGTTCGGCCTTCCAAATGACGTACCCCATATAAAGTAAAAATAATATCCCGGCAATCATCAGGCTAAGCCTCAGCCATTCAAATTGTAAAACGATGACGGATACGCCAAGCACAGCCAATAGGATTAAAAATGTATCACATAATCCTGCTGTAATTGTGGCGGGAAGTGCCCGAATTAATTTGGGCTGCGTTGCTCCTTGTGAAAACACAAATACATTTTGCACACCTAGAGGTAATATGAGTCCGAATGCCAAAACGATTCCGTGTACAATACTTTCCAAATGATCAGCTCCCTTTCAATTACTATCGTACTATGATACAACTAAAAGAAAACGGCCAATTGGATGGTTTTTCATCCATCCAATTTAGGGGGGATTGGATGAATTGGAAACCAAATCGGGACTCCAATCTGACTATTCATGAGCAAATTGTAGATTGGGTAAAGTCCCGCATCGAGCGAAGTGATTGGACGGTTGGTACTAAGCTCCCAACGCAGCGTCAACTGGCGGATCGGTTTAATGTGAACCGAAGTACCATCCAGCTTGCCCTTGATGAATTGAAAGCGGACGGCTTAATCGAGTCAAAAGTGGGGTCAGGTGTGTTCGTGGCCAATAATTCCTGGAATATGCTTTTGGACAAGGCCCAACTGAATTGGCAGCAACACATTGAATCCAGTATTCATAAGCCTAATTATCATACCATTCAATTAATCAATGAACATGAGCAAATGGATCATATCATCCGCCTGGGAACAGGTGAACTATCGCCTGAACTGCTTCCTACGAAACAACTCGAACAGTCTTTGAAAGAGATATCCCTTGAACCAAAGGCGATAGGCTACTCACCGCCGCAAGGAAGTGAAAAACTTCGCGGGGTTTTATGTAAGTATTTAAAAAATAAGGGAATTGAAACTTCATTGGATAATATATTAATAGTTTCTGGATCCCTTCAAGCTCTTCAATTAATTGCCATCGGTTTGTTGGAGGAAGGCTCGGTTGTCTTCCATGAACAGCCATCTTATTTAAATTCGATACATTCTTTTCAATCCGTCGGGATGCGCATGATTTCGATTCCTCGAGATTCGCTGTTAACGGATAGTTTACGGGAAAACAAAAAGAAAAGACAATCTGTCTTGTATTGCATACCGACTTTACACAATCCTACAGGGAAAAGTTGGTCTATGAAAGAAAAGAAAACTCTTTACGATACATGCAAGGAGTTGCAGATTCCGATTATTGAGGATGATGTATACCATGAATTGTTATTTGAGGAAACTTCACCACCAATCAAATCATTGGACACATCTGGACAAGTGCTGTATATCGGCAGTGTCTCCAAAACCCTAAGTCCCGGACTCAGGATTGGATGGATTGTTGCTCCATCACCTGTCATTGGGCGATTAGCTGATATCAAAATGCAAACGGACTATGGTTCGAGTGCATTTTCTCAAGAGATCGTCGCCCAATGGATTTCATCCGGCAGATACGAAAGGCATTTGGCCACACTCCGCGAACAATTAAAAAGAAGGGCAGAATATGTTGAAGAGATATTAGAGCAACATTTTCGAAAAATCGCTACTTGGAAAAAATCTGAAGGCGGCTTTTATATCTGGCTCAGGTTTCATGAGCCGATTGTGAATAAAGCCTTATTTTTAAAATTGCTTCATCATAACGTTTTAATAAACCCAGGCTATATCTATGAACCAAAAGATCTGCATCATATTCGGCTTTCCTATGCTTATGCTTCAATGCGAGCACTAGAGGAAGGCTTGCATACTTTGCTTAAATTAATAAAGTGAGTGTACATTGATATCCAATATTAGGGGGAATAAAAAATGAAGGTCGGGCAGATCAAGGAAATTGTTCGTCATCCTGTCAAATCTTTTTACGGAGAGAGTGTTCATAAAACGCAGGTGATGGAGTATGGCATATATGGAGACCGCAGCCACGCTTTTTTAGATGAAAAAAGACCAGGGAAATTTTTGACGATCACTCAATTTCCGGAAATGGCTCAGTATAAAGCAAGGTTCGCTGGGGAAGAATCGATGCAAGAATATCCAAAAGTCGAAATCATTACACCGGAAGGAAAGGTTATTGATTGGAAAGATGAATCCCTGATTAAAGAAATCGAACAAAAATCTAAACGTAATATTTCTCCCATTACATATTCACCTTCTCATGTACCTTTAGGGGCGATTGAAGAAGAACATATTCAATTGGTAACGGATGCCTCGGTGGAAAAATTGAAAGAGATATGGGGAAAGTCGGTGAATTACCATCGCTTTCGTCCTAACTTGCTAATCTCTTTAAAAGACAAAGTCCCTTTTGCAGAAGAAGAGTGGATTGGGAAAAGAATAAAAATCGGAAACCAAGTTGAAATAGAATTAAAAAGGCACTGTGAAAGGTGTATGATTATCACTGTGAACCCCGAAAATGCAAAGAGGGACCCCAGTTTGCTCAAAACAGTTGTAAAGTTAAGAAATAACCACTTTGGAATTTATGCATCTGTCATAAAAACAGGTGAAATAAACGTAGGGGATGAAGTGGTTCTTTTAGATTAAGGAAGTTTAAACTACGAAGAATATAAAGCAATGAACATGAAAAGGGGAGACCGTAATGAACCCAGGTCAACAGAAATTTAAGTTGTTTATTTTGGAAAGAGTCAAAGATGATGAACAGGATAGGGCAGAGGCATTGCTTTCTGAAAGCTTTCAAAAGCTGGATGAAAGGAGTTTTGATCAAGAGTATCTGATGAGCTTCATGCCCAGGATGAAAAGTTTATTAAAACCGGAACATGTCGAAGAGGTTGAAGCAACCATGAAAGATTTTGGGGCGAAATTTTCTAGGTAATATACAAGGACAGGGGGGGCCTGTTTTTAATTGGAAGTTAAAAAAACAAATTGTTTCCCCTAAGGGAAGATGATTAGTGAAGACCTAGAGAGGAAATCGTAATCTTGTTCCCCATGAATGTTCATGGGAACCGTCCAGGTGAAAAAGCGGTAAGCCCGGTCCTTATGAAGGTTATAGTACCTTAACGAGAAGCTAAATTGAAAAACGATTATCTTTCATTTTTTTAGTACATCACTTTGTGGGTTGTTTAATATTTTCAATATTCCGTCATAAATTCGGTGAAGTCTCAAAGAAATCAATAAGGCATTCTTTCGCACATATTGAGGAATAATGATATTTAGAGTTGATGATGGAGGAAAAAACAATGCCCGAATTGCCGGAGATGGAAACGTATAGAATCATGCTGCAGCAACTGGTAGCTGGGCATACAATTACAGGAGTTATCATCACCAGGGAAAAATCAATTAATGTTCCAATCGAGCAATTTTCAGATCAGGTTATGAATCAAAAGATCGAATCCATCGATAGGAAAGCTAAACATTTAATTTTTCGACTGAAAAATGGTGTATGCTTACTTTTGCACTTGATGCTGGGAGGATCGATGTTTTATGGGACAAAAGGAGAAAAACCTGATCGGACGGTTCAGGTGCAGTTATCCTTTGAAGATCGGCACCTTTATTTCATCGGACTGCGTTTAGGATATCTGCATCTTTTTTCACCTGAAGAGTTAAAGAGTAAACTTCAAAATATCGGGCCGGAGCCAATTGATCCGAATTTTTCTCTAGATGCATTTCTAACCATTATGAAAAATAAAAGAGGAGGGTTAAAAACAACCCTTATGAACCAGGAGGTCATTGCTGGAATCGGCAACCGGTATTCGGATGAAATACTTTGGCATGCACAGCTTTTGCCGGATAAAAAAATAAATGAATTGGAACAGGAAGATGTCGTTCGTTTATACAATTCCATCAGATTTATATTGCAAAAGGCAATTCAAAGCGGAGGCTATATGGGACCGCTTTTTAAAGGAGATTATAAAACGGGCGGCTATAATATGTATGTTCATGGGCTTGAAGGGAAAGCTTGCAGCAGGTGTGGCCATCCAATTTTGAAGGAAGAGCTTTCTTCTCGCAAAACCTATTTTTGTCAAAATTGTCAGCTTTCATAAGGAGAGAGAATGTATGAAATTTGGTTGTCATCTTTCCATTCGGGACGGCTACCTTGGAGCTGCCAAAAAAGCTTACGCTATGAATGCTGGTTCCTTTCAGTATTTTCCAAAAAACCCCCGGAGCTTATCCGTGAAAGACTATAGCGAGGAGGATGCAGCTTTATGCAGAGTATTTTGCAAAGAAAAAGGTATATTATCAGTCAGCCATTCTCCTTATCCTACCAGTTTGACTCCTCACAGCGATGAAAAGAAAATTCAAGTGATCGATTCTTTATTGAATGATCTGGAGATTACAGAGGCTTGCGGTTCAATTGGGGTTGTCGTTCACTTCGGTAAGCATGCTTCTCACCTCACCCTGCTTGAAAGCTATCAACTCATGATCGAATTGCTTGATGAAACTCTTTCAGAATGGGAAGGAGACGCTAAAATATTACTGGAAAATTCAGCTGGGATACCAGGGACAATGGGGACCACTTTAGAAGAACTTGTACAAATTCGCAGGTTATGTGAGTTTCCTGAGAAAATAGGTTTTTGTCTAGATACGTGCCATGCCTTTTCTTGCGGTTTATGGAATGGAAGCAACTGGAACGACGTTTTGGAGAAAGGAGTTGCATTAGGTTACTTCGATCAGTTGGAAGTGATTCATTTCAATAATTCAAAGTATCCTACCGGACAAGGAAAGGATCGTCATGCACCCATTTTTGGTAAAGGGTGCATAACAGAAGATCAATTTGACCAATTGGTACAAACGCCCGAACTTGCAAAACTCCCATTCATTTTGGAAACACCAAAAGAGGAAATCCCTCACGAAAAAGAAATACAGATGCTGCAAGAAAAATGGGGGATTTAGTTTTTACTTATCGTGTCACTGGGATGTAGTAGATAATTGGTAAATTAGGTAATCGGTTATTTATGGGGGGATATAGCAAAAACCCCGTTATTTATGTTGGAAAGGGTAAAACATAGGACTCATTCTGAGAAAGTAAAAAAGTTTTGAGCAAGGATATTTGAGGGGGTTTATAACGATAATCCAAAGTTTGTTAAAACCCGAACATGCGGAAGAAGTAGTAGCAGTTATAAATAAATTTAGCTTGAAATTTTCAATGGAATAGGGGCAGGAATTTGACCTTCTTCTTTGTCTTGTATGTGGATGCTGGAAATCCATATTTATCAATGCTCGTGAACCATAAATCACTGAAATCCGTTATCTTGCTTTTCTATAATGACGATTATGCAAAAATTTGTCCCCCGTTTACATGAAGTACTTGACCAGTAACGAAGCGTGAATCATTTGATGCAAGGTAAACGAACGTAGGAGCAACTTCAAATGGCTGGCCCTGGCGATCCATCGGATTGTCCACCGTCGCCACTTGATCGGCCGAAAAGCTTGATGGAATAAGCGGCGTCCAAATTCGCCCTGGTGCTATTGCATTGACTCTGATTCCTTTGTTTACTAAGTTTCTTGCCAAAGCTCTGGTGAAGCCAACATTTGCTGCTTTCGTTGCTGTATAATCGATTAACTGATCGTTCCCTTCAAAAGCAACAACAGAAGCAGTATTAATAATTGAACTTCCTGCCTTTAAGTATTTTAGTGCAGCACGTGTAGTATAAAAGTGAGAGTAAATATTTACTTTAAAAGTGTCATCGAATTGTTCATCTGTAATGTCCAAAAGGCTTAATTGCTGGAACTGTATCCCCACATGATTACATAAGACGTCCAAGTGTCCAAAAGTTTCAACCGTTTTTTCAACTATATTTTCACAATGGTCTTTGTCCCTTAAATCACCTGGGAGCAAAAGACAACGCCTGCCCAATTCTTCGATTCTATTTTTGGTTCGCATGGCATCTTCGTGTTCATCCAAATAAGCAATAGAAACATCTGCACCTTCTTTGGCAAAAGCTATGGCAGCAGCAGCCCCCATTCCGCTGTCGCCTCCTGTAATCAAAGTAATTTTTCCTTCCAGTTTCCCACTACCCTTATAGTACGGATTTTCAATAATGGGTCTTGGCACCATTAAACTTTCCAAACCCGGCTGGCGAAACTGGCGTTGCTCGGGGACAGTGATGGCAACCTCTTCATACCTCGTAATTTTTCCGTAATTAGGATACAACGGATATTTTTCTTTAGACACCCTAAGTCAAACCTCCTCCATAAAGGATTATCAGCATTACCTTATGTTAAATGGGCGGCAAATGTGTTTGATGGTGGTGGCGAAGGATAGTGTACAGGCTCGTTTAATGAGCGGCAGCATACGTTAAAAAGAAAAACTTTAGGTGGAATAGGTAAATGAAATATTATTACAATCCAGAAGTAAGGTTGTTGTTGATTCCGCAGTCTCGTGAAAAAGAAGAAATGGTTTATGATCATAATGTCCAAACATGGAAGGTACCTAAAATAGGGCCAAGACCCCCTTATTATGCTAATCCAAGGTATGTACAGTTTTATCCGGTCATTTAATTTTCGGATAACACAAGCGATTTTTCAAAAATCTTTAAATGGAGATTCCATCCGTAAAAACTTTTTTGTCTTTGTAATATGAATTCCTCTAACAGGGGACAACTTCAGTAATGACGCTTTTTTGGGGGGTAAACCACTCTAAAAAGCTTCGGTATTCTAATCGTATGGATTGTCCGGAACGTTTGACAATTTATGAAATACAATATAAAGTGTCAGTAAATACATGAACGGAAGGGTGAACCAACTAGATGAAGTACTAATCCTATTTTCGAAAACCTTTAATTGAAGGCATTTTTAAACAGAAGATTTCTGTCTTCTTATTGTTGCCTTCATTCGGAGTTTTCAGAATAGGATTGGTTTCTAAGTTGAGTGCAAAGGGAGGGGTTTCTCTCTTTTTGCTGTTCACCTTTATTCACGCCTCCTATTCTGAATTAAGATAGGGGGCATTTTATGTCCCCGGACTATAGAGAATGGGGATGATTGGATGGCTTTATTGGAAGCAACTCACATCAAGCACTACATTAAAGATCGTTTATTGTTTGATATTGAACATTTGCAAATTGATAAAAATGACCGGATTGGTTTGGTTGGTCGTAACGGCAGCGGGAAGACAACGCTTCTGCATATTCTGTCGGGTAAGTCAAAACCTGAACAAGGGACAGTCATAAAGCATGTGACGACTGAGCTTTTGCCGCAGTTGAAAAGGAATGATACAACAAAAAGCGGCGGTGAGTTGACACAGGAATATATTAATGAGGCGCTTATAAAGAATCCTGAAATCCTGTTTGCTGACGAACCTACGACAAATTTGGATACAGTGCATATTGAATGGGTTGAAAAGAAACTGGATGGATGGAAAGGTGCTTTTGTGATTGTTTCCCATGACCGGGCGTTTTTGGATGCTCTATGTACGAAAATTTGGGAAATCAATGATGGGGAAATAGTTGAATATAAAGGGAATTATAGCGATTATGCAGAACAAAAAGAATTGGAACAACGTAAAAAGCAATGGGCTTATGAAAAATATGAAATGAAGAAAAGACAGTTGGAAGAAGCGCTGAAAGCAAAAGAGGTCAAAGCCGAAAGAGCGACAAAAGCACCGAAAAAGGTGAGTCGATCAGAGGCGAAAATAACAGGTGCGAAACCGTACTTCGCAAAAAAACAAAAAAAGTTGCAAAAGACAGCAAAAGCAATTGAGACGAGGCTGGAAAAACTGGAAAAAGTGGAGAAGGTAAAGGAAGTTCCTCCGCTCAGGATGAATCTGCCTCATGAAGATACAATTAAGGGTCGGATTATTCTTCGTGCTGAAAATGTAGCGGGTATTATCGGGGACCGCAGACTATGGAACAAAGCGAGTTTTCATATTCGCGGAGGGGATAAACTTGCCATTATCGGCCCAAATGGAAGCGGAAAAACAACGCTCGTTAAAATGTTGGTCAATGGAGCTGAAGGCATCCAGATTTCTCCGGCAATGAAAATAGGCTACTTTAGCCAGAATTTAAATATATTGGATGTCAAAAGGTCAATATTGGAAAATGTAAGTTCTACTTCAAAGCAGGATGAAACATTTATTCGAACTGTATTGGCCAGGCTGCATTTTTTTCGGAATGATGTTCATAAACCGGTTGATGTACTAAGCGGTGGGGAACGTGTAAAAGCTGCTCTTGCTAAAATATTTTTAAGTGATGTCAATACGCTGATTTTAGATGAGCCGACTAATTACCTTGATATAGCAGCTGTTAGTGCATTGGAGTTGCTTTTAAAAGAATATGAAGGGACTGTCATGTTCGTTTCACACGACCGACGGCTGATTGAAAGTGTCGCCACTCGGATTATGTCTATACAAAATGAAAAGATTGAACTGTTTGATGGAACGTATAAACAATTAGAACAGTTTAAACACAAAGAAAACCGAGATTTCCAGGAAGATCGCCGACTTGTGCTTGAAACGAGAATAACGGAAATATTAAGCCGGTTAAGCGTCGAGCCAAGTTCAGAGCTTGAAAAGGAGTTTCAAAGACTTTTGGAGGAAAAAAGGAGACTGGACGCGGTCGAGTAACTGGCTGGGCATTCTATAAATCAAATAGAGTCCAATTTGCTCCATATTGTTGCAAATTGGACTCTGTTTGAATTCATTTTATGTTAGCACCGAAGATCATAACCCCAACAATCCATCAGGTAATGGAACAATCAATACGTATCGAAACAATACATATAAGGCAGAGCTTAATATGATGGAAATAAATAATGAATGAATTAGTAATAAGCGGTTGCTTTTAATACTTCTCCCTTTTTGTAGAATCCAGATGGATGCTGTAAGATATATGATACTTGCGGGCAAAAAACCAATGAAACTGATGAGGATAACGTAACCGGCCATGCCTGAAGCAATCAGGATGACCTTACGCTTGCGTACATTTTTAAAATATTCCATGCCTTCTTTTTCAACAAGGCTTTTAAAAAAATAGACAAGGCTCAATATGAACAAAATGATACACACGGTTCTAGGAAAAATATAACTCATCTCGGATAAGCCTCTAGTTTCCCAAAGAGCAACAATGGAGATGACAAGAAGTAAGAATGAACTTATCAGATCAATCTTTGATTTATTGGTTATCACCTTGCGCCACTCGCCTTCTTTTCCGGATAGGGCTCACTTGATTTTTTCTTTCGTTTGGTATTTGCTATCGAAGTAAGCAGGGGGCCTAAGACGGAAATGATACATAAAATAATCAAAACGACAGAGATGGGGCGGGAAAGAAACAAGGAATAGATATTGCCAGAAGCTTTACCCAATAGAAGGGATTGAGTAAGGCCTCTTTCCGCAATAGGTCCGAGAATAAAACCGAGTACAATCGGGGCAGGATGGAAACCGAAATGTTTCAAGAAAAATGCCAGTATGCCAAATCCTATTAACAGGGCTATATCCAATAGGCTGTTTCTGATTGAGTAGGCCCCGATGATTGTCATAAAAACAATTGAGGGGGCCAGAATGTAATTAGGCACGGATAGAATCTTTCCGATATATTTCGATCCGATTAATCCGAAAATGAACATGATCACGTTAGCAATAATAAACCCGATTAAAAAAGTATAGACCAAGCCTGATTGCTCTTTCATCAGATTCGGCCCCGGCATAATACCTTGCATCATTAAAGCGCCAAGAATGATAGCAGCCGGCGGAGACCCCGGAATCCCCAATGATAGAAGAGGGACTAAAGAACCGCCGACTTCTGCATTATTGGATGTTTCCGCCGCCATCACCCCATCGATATTCCCCTTTCCAAACGATTGTTTGTCTTTTGAGAATTGACAGCTGCATCATAAGATAATAAAGCGGCTACATTTCCACCGGCTCCGGGGATGATTCCGACAATAATTCCTATAATGGAGGAACGTAGAATAAAGAACGGCTTTTTTACAAGGTAGAAAAAGATCTTCTTGATTACAGCTTTCTCTTTTTTTACAGATTGCCGGGTTTTCACTTCATTTTCGATCATGGAAATGACTTCAGGTATGCAAAAGAAGGCAATTAAAATGACAACCATATCCAATCCTGACTGTAGGCTTGAAAAACCGAAGGTAAATCTTGATTCTCCTCCGACAGGTGATATTCCGATTGTACCCAAAAGCAGTCCTATGCATCCTCCAATTAATCCCTTTAATAATGTACCGGAGGAAAGGGTAGAAATCATGGTTAAGCCAAGCATAGCCACCCAAAAATATTCCGAAGGGCCAAAGTTCAGAGCCCACTTTGCCAATATGGGTGTCATGAATAAGAGAGCGAAACCGCCAATAATCCCCCCAACTCCCGAACTCATAGCCGCCATGATTAATGCATGGGAGGCTTTCCCTTTTTGCGCTAAAGGGTAGCCATCGAAGGTCGTCGCAATTGCCGAAGGAGTTCCAGGAGTATTGATTAGAATCGCTGAAATGCACCCTCCATAGATTCCACCAACATACAAACCTCCCATTGTAATGAGGGAAGTTTCAGGCTGCATGGTAAATGTAAAGGGCAATAGGAGAGCAAGTGCCATTGTTGCAGTCAAGCCGGGTAAAGCCCCCACTATGATACCGATAAGCACACCGAGACATAACAGAAGGATATTCATTGGCTCTGTTAATGAGCTGATAATATATGGAAAAGAGTCCATTCATTTGCCTCCTTATTTAGGGGCACTTCACTTCAAAGGTATTTACTATTGATACATGCTTTTGTATTCTTCAGTTTTCATTTCAATATATTTTAAAGATTCCTTGTGTCCCATCATTTTGGGCTCAAATCCTTCTTTATACATTTGATCCTTTACACCCGGTTCTTCCAATATGTCCAAAAAGGCCCTTTCTAAAGCTTTGATTACCTTTGGATCAGTTCCGGAGGGGACGGCTATTCCGCGGTCTATGGAAGCAGTCATATGATATCCGGCTTCTTTAAATGTCGGGATGTCAGGCATAGGCTCAAATGTTTCTTCAGATCCGATCGCCAGGATTTTCATATCTTCCGTGTAGGTTAATAAATCACTTGAGTTTGCCAAAATTGCCTCTGTATTTCCACCAAGAAAAGCTTGCACAGAGGGACCTGCACCATCAAAAGGAACATATTGCATCTCGATTCCCGCTAATTCCTGTAATCGTAAAAATGCCATATGATGACCTGTATGATTCCCGGAGCCAGCTACTGTAATTTTTCCGGGCGAAGCCTTTGCTTTCTGTACCAGTTGTTCCAAAGTCTGAATATCACTGTCTTTGGAAACCGCGATGGCAATGGGCGTTGCTTGGAAAATCGCTATTGGAATAATCTCCTCTGTTTTATAACCGGTGTCTTTGTTGGCCAATGGCTGAAGAATGATATGTGGAATATTGATCCCTGCAAGAAAATATCCGTCTGGTTTTTTGTTGACTAATTCGCTCCAACCCACTGAGCCCCCGCCGCCCGGTTTATATTGTATGACGATTTTTTGACCCAACTGCTTTTCAAGATAGGGCTGCTGGCGCCGGGCTTCAACATCCGATTGTCCACCCGGTTCAAATGGAATACTGTATGTGATGGATTTATCAGGATAAGAATTTGATTGTTCTTTAGCAGGAGCGGAACATGACGCCAACATGAGCACAATAAAAACCGCTGACATAAAGATGGAAATTTTTCTTTTCACAAGCTTCCCTCCTGTTATTGGCCTGAAGAAAAATAGACTGGCGGTAAGTCTTACTTATTGTATTCAGCTCGATCTTTGTCCCATTACACCGGAAAAAAGAGATTGGGCCATCGTATAAAAATCATTATTAAAAAAGGAAACATGATGATGAGTTTAAACAAGAAGACATCTTTTTGGCATGGGGAGAAGCAAAAAACTTGCTGAGTATGAAGCTTACATTCAAATCGTGAAGAACTGGACAAGAACCGCAAAGTCCAAAGTAACTGTGGCAAAGCGCCGGTGAAGGAGGGGCGGGGTCCGGGAATTAGATGAAGACAAATTTTGGAACATATTCAAATAAATTGGAACTCGAAGAACCATCAGGGGGCTGGAGGAAGCTTTCCTGTAAAAAAATTAATGGTCTCATAAGAAAAAGTTATATTAAGAACTCATGCGAACCTACTTCCGAAAAATGTCAGGGGAAAGTACGAGGCTTCATTTAATGGTATCCTTTTCTCAGTTGGTAGTTAATGTCTCTTATCACGTTCTCAAATTCTCAAATTCTCAAATTCGTTATCTAGTATCTATGAATTTGAGATTGAGTAAGAACTTTTTGCCGTGTGGAGCATTTTTTGTATAATGAATTCCATTTTAGCACCCCATTCATCTTTGATGTCTATATCACTTATATTAGAATATAGGAACGCAAGGGTTGATATGAATGGAGGGAGCCTTGGAACTTATTGTTGAGGGACACTTGTCTTAAATATTTTTTTTTCAGTATAATCGAAAGAAGATTAAAAAATGTTGAGTGAAATGTGCGGATTATAGCCATTTTGGAGGAGAACGGGAATAAAAAATAGCAAAGGAGAATGGTATGATTATTAGGAAAGTCCAAAAGCGAGATGTCGGTAAGTTGGAGACATTTTTTAAAATTTGCTTAGCGGATTTGGTGAAAAGGGAAAGCAAAGAGCTTGACCTGATTGAAGAAGAGGTTGATCAATTAAATCGCATTGTAAAGGAAAGTCTGGCTGACTCAAAAATCGCTTTTTTTTTGTTGGGGAGTTAAATGGCCAAATTGTCGGAACGATAGCATTGACAAAGCCCAATCGTGTAATCTCTGAAAATATAAGAACTGAGTCTGATGTATTTGAGATTTCCAGTGTTTATGTACACCCTGATTATCAACGTCAAGGTATTGGACAATACTTGTATCAACATATAAAAACAGAACTTATACGGATGGGAAAGGTGAAATATTACTTGGATGCAGGATTTTCAAGCTCCCAACAATATTGGGTTCAGCAATTGGGAAACCCTTCGTTTAGATTGAAAGATTATTGGGGTGAAGGGGAGGATCATTTTATTTGGATTAGAAGTGTACAGGATGGGAACGGAAATGAAAAATCCTGAATAAAAAACATCTAACTGTTGACAATTATTTGAAAAGGGTGATAATATGCAATAACACTGAATATTTTTGCAGTAAAACAATGGCAGCTTGAAAGGGCGCCGATGTTTAAAGGAGAATTGGATAATGCTTTTCCGCACTACGTACATAGTTTCGTCTAATTTCATACATTGTCCATGCCTGTTAACTGCATACTTTTGATTTACAACATTATAAAAGGTATGGGTATACTTCTATACCCGATTTAAGATGCATACTCATGGAGGGTATGCGTTTTTTACTGGTATTTTTTAGTGAATTTGACAAAAAGGAGTAGATGAATATGACCAAAAGTCAAATGAGAAAGTTATTTAGAAATAAACTCTATGATAGCGGGTAGCCATTATTCAGAATCGAAGAAAGAAGGTTGAACCATGTTTGATGTTTTGGGTAAGTTGGGGTGGTTTTTTGGACGGTATTGGAAGCAGTATACATTGGCAATCGTCTTATTGATTCTAGCCAGTGCACTAGAAGTGGTTCCTCCATATTTACTTGGCAATATTATCGATATTTTGACAGCCGGCAATATGACGGAAGCGCTATTAGGCCAATATATCCTTATCTTTGTTGTGATTATTATCGGAGGCTACTTTTTAAACTTTGTTTGGCAATATCGCTTATTTGAAGGGGCGATTAATCTTGAAAAGATTATGCGCCGCAAATTGATGCTTCATTTTTTAAAAATGACACCTACATTTTATGAAAAAAATCGTACCGGCGATTTGATGGCACGTGCGACAAATGATTTGAATGCTGTTTCACTGACAGCTGGGTTCGGTATCATGACTCTCATTGATTCCACTCTGTACCTTGGTGCAATCATATTTGCAATGGGTTTTATGATCTCATCGAAATTGACGTTATTTGCGATGGTGCCAGTTCCGGTTATGGCAGTGTTGATCCAATACTATGGAAAGCTTGTGCACGAACGTTATATGAAAGCCCAGGATGCATTCGGTGAAATGAATGACAGTGTATTGGAATCAGTGGCAGGAGTACGTGTGATTCGGGCATATGTTCAGGAGGCAAAAGACGAAGCTGCATTTGCTGAAATGAGCGAAGAAGTATATGACAAAAACATGCAGACTGCTAAAATCAATGCTTTATTTGGACCGATCACGAAATTTGGAACGGGAATCAGTTATGTCATTTCGCTTGGATACGGTGCATATTTGGTTTCAAATGGCGAAATGACGGTCGGCCAGCTTGTCACGT
This sequence comes from Siminovitchia fordii DSM 16014 = CIP 108821, assembly GCF_000374565.1. Lineage (GTDB taxonomy): Bacteria > Bacillota > Bacilli > Bacillales > Bacillaceae_C > Siminovitchia > Siminovitchia fordii. The sequence goes on from NZ_KB894686.1 coordinate 89,578, forward strand.
TTAATGTATATTTGGGCCTTGCCGTGTGGCCTATTTTTGCAATCGGTGAATTGATCAATGTTATGCAGCAAGGGAACGCTTCACTGGATCGTGTTCAGGAAACTCTTAGTTACAGAGCGGATGTGCAAAATGTTCAAAATCCAATAGTGCTTAAACAACCGAATGAGATTGGGTTTAATGATTTGGACTTTCAATATCCTACCAGTCAAGTGAAAAATTTACAGGAAATCTCTTTATCACTTAGTAGAGGGGAGACACTGGGCATTGTTGGAAAAACAGGGGCGGGTAAAACGACTTTTTTAAGACAACTGCTGAGAGAATATCCCCTGGATAAAGGCAGGTTAACGATTGATGGGATAGAAATAACCTCACAATCAAAGGAGAAGATTCTCGATTGGATTGGATATGTCCCTCAAGATCATGTGTTATTTTCAAGAACGATAAGAGAGAATATATTATTCGGGAAAGAAGATGCAGACGATGCTGATTTAAAGGAGGCCATCCGCCTTGCATCCTTTGAAAAGGATTTGGAAAATCTGCCGATGGGACTTGAAACACTTGTAGGTGAAAAAGGTGTTTCTTTATCTGGAGGCCAAAAGCAGCGCGTATCCATTGCACGCGCACTTATTAAAGATCCGGAAATATTGATTCTAGATGATTCTCTTTCAGCCGTTGATGCAAATACGGAGGCGAATATTATCAAAAATATTCAGAATGAAAGAAAAGGAAAGACGACAATCATCACCACACACCGCTTATCTAGTATAAAGCATGCAGACCAAATTATCGTGCTGGATGAAGGAAGGATTGCAGAGCGGGGAACGCATGAGGAGCTAATCCAACAAAAAGGCTGGTATAAGGAGCAATTTGATCGTCAGCAGGTAGGTGAAGGTTCATGAGTACGAGCAAACGGTTGGCAAAATATGCCTTGTATTTTAAACGGCCCATATTTCTTGGATTGTTCTTCTTGACCGGAGCGGTTATTGCAGAACTTTCTGGTCCGTTTATTGCAAAACATTTCATTGACAACCATATGACCATAGGGAATATTGAAGTGAAGCCGATTGCCTGGCTGCTGTGTATATATTTGATTTTAGCAATGGTTACAGCCGTTTTGCGTTATTTTATGTTTCTTTACTTGCAAATGGGTGCAAACCGTGTTGTACAAAAGCTGCGCCAAGACGTTTTTGGTCACATTCAAACATTGCCCATACAGTATTTTGATAACCTTCCTGGAGGAAAAGTTGTCGCACGTGTTACGAATGATACGGAGGCAGTCAGAAATTTATATGTTCAGGTCCTTTCAAATATGGCTATCAGTCTCATTTCGATTGTCGGAGTGTATATCGCGCTATTTATTTTAAATTGGAAGATGGCTGTCATTGCTTTGGTCATGCTTCCTATAGTTTATCTTTGGATGATTCTGTATAGAAAGTATGCTGCGGAATATAATGGGGTTATACGTACTAAAATCGCTGATCTTAATGCAATGATTAATGAATCCATTCAGGGGATGGGCATAATTCAGGCTTTTCGGCGTGAAAAACAAATGACGGAAGAATTCGACAAGATGAACGAGGAACATTATGATTTTCAAAGAAAGTTATTGTTCTTGGATTCCGCGACATCCTTCAATCTGGTGAATACGATTCGCTTGATCATGTTTGCGATTTTTATACTTTACTTTGGTACCAGATCAATATCAACAGGAACATTTGTAACTGCCGGTACTTTATACGCATTTGTGGATTATTTAACGAAGTTATTCAATCCCATTACGACTATTGTCAATCAGTTTTCGCAGCTTGAGCGCTCACTCGTTGCCGGGAGCCGTGTATTTGAAGTGTTGGATATAACTGGTGAAAAGGTCTTGCAGGGAATAATGCCAAGATACGAAGGGCATGTTGTTTTCAAAGATGTATCTTTTGCCTATAAGGAAAATGATTATGTCTTGAAAAATATATCCTTCGAGGCGAAACGGGGTGAGACGGTAGCGCTCGTTGGGCATACTGGCTCCGGAAAGAGCTCCATCATGAATTTATTATTTCGCTTCTATGATCCGCAAAAGGGAAAAATTTATATTGATGGGGTAGACATAACATCGGTGCCAAGACAGGCGATCCGTCAACATATGGGAATTGTTTTACAGGATCCGTACTTATTTACAGGTACAGTTTTCTCAAATGTGAGTTTAAATGAACCGGGAATTACACGGGAAAAAGCGGAAAAAGCATTAAAAGCGGTAGGCGCGGAACAAGTACTCGGAGATCTGGAAAAAGGTATTGATGAGCCTGTCGTTGAGAAAGGCAGCACTTTATCTTCCGGTCAGCGGCAGCTCATTTCATTTGCAAGAGCACTTGCTTTCGATCCTGCCATATTGATTTTGGATGAGGCAACCTCCAATATAGACACTGAAACAGAAGAGATCATCCAGAATGCAATGGATGTCCTGAAGAAGGGACGCACAACATTCATCATTGCGCACCGTCTCTCCACGGTTAAAAAGGCAGATCGCATTCTCGTATTGGATCGCGGTATTATTAAAGAGCAAGGGACCCATGATGAGTTATTGGAGTTAGGTGGAATATACGACCAAATGTATCAAATGCAGGCCAAATCACTTAATAGAAAGTTAAGCGTGTAAATAGATAGAGTGGCAGAATAAATTATGAATGATGGTAAGTAGATCCACATTACTTCGTGTTTACTTACTTCACTTCCTCAAAATAGACCCATTTCGGAGATAACTGAAATGGGTCTATTCATAGTACATTTAATGGCAAATCATCCAGTTAATTGTTTGGAAGATCACCAGTTTCTTTTTCTGGTACTGCCCGATAAACAATAAACGCCAAGATGACCGCTGCCAGGGACATCGCAAAAGCAATAAAATATACGAGTTCAACTCCTGCCACCATTGCCAAATTGATTGTTGCAGGATCCTGCGGGGTCTTTACATTTTGTAGAAAATGCAGTTGTCTTGCGTTCATAATACTAATAAACACCGAAACGCCAATTGCACCAGCAACCGGCTGTAATGTTGTCATAACTGCGGTTCCATGAGGGTACAACCGTTTTGGAAGTTGATTTAACCCATTCGTTTCTGCAGGCATCATGATTGCCGAAACAGTTAACATTAACAGGATATACCCAACAATGATAACCCATAAAGAGGTGTCAACGCTTAGTCTGCTCATCATAAACATCGTTCCGCTCAAAATAATTGTAGCAGGAATCATTAAAAATCGCGGGCCGAACTTATCGAAAAGATGTCCCATAAATGGTGACATGATTCCGTTTAAAATACTTCCGGGCAACAAAACTAACCCTGCTGTTGCGGCCGTTAAAGCTAATGGCCCCTGCATATAAATCGGCAAAATGATCTCGGACGCGAACATCGCCATCATGATGATTAAAAACATCAAAACCGCATGTGTATACATCGGATATTTAAATACTCTAAGATCCATCACTGGTTGTTCAAGCTTTAGCTGCCTGAATGAAAATAAAACGACCCCTATGACTCCAACAGAAATCGAGATATAAACATTTGGACTTAGAAAGCCTGAAGCACTTTCCCCGACAGCACTGAACCCGTATACAACAGATCCAAACCCAACCGTTGAAAAAATAATTGATAAGATATCAATTTTGGGTTTTGTCACTTCTGAGACATTTATCAGGTATTTATAAGCAAATGCGATTGAGAAGACAGCGAACGGTATAACGGTAATAAATAAATAACGCCATCCTAAATATTCAACGATAATACCCGAGAGGGTTGGGCCGATAGCAGGAGCGAACATGATTACCAGACCAACTATCCCCATGATTTTACCTCGTTTTTCAGGCGGGAAAATCAATAAAAATACATTAAATATAATAGGCATTAGCAACCCGGTTCCAATTGCTTGGATTAATCTCCCGATTAATAAAATGGGGAAATTGGGGGAAACGGCACTTATTGATGTCCCGATGGTAAAAATGACCATAGTCCCCAAAAACAACTGTCTTGTAGTGAACCATTGTAATAACAAGGCAGAAACCGGTATGACAACACCCATGACCAGCATAAAACCTGTAGCCATCCATTGTACCGTCGTTAATGAAATATTAAATTCATCCATTAATGTAGTGAGAGCGATATTTAATAAAGTCTCATTTAATATCGCAAAAAAAGCACCGATGATTAATGAAATCATAATCGGCATCACTTTTATATCAGGATTGTCAGCAAGGTACTCGTATCTCTTTGTTTGATTATTATTGTTATCTTTCATCAGAAAACTCCTTATAAATTAAGATTAAAATTGAATGTTGGCCGAGTAACAAGGTTTCACTAAAAAAAGCATTCAAATCATCTCCTTATGTAAACGATGTAATGGAGACAAAAAATGCCTCCTATTCAAATTCAGAATAGGAGGCATAAGGATACCATGAATAAGGGACATTTCCCTTTAGGAACCCAGTCCATCAAAGCCAATCCTATTCTGAAAACACCTCTTAAAGGCATGACAAATAAATGCAGAATGACTGCAAATAAATCGCCTTCAATTGGTTCGCTTTCGTAAATAGGATTAGTTCTTCATGTAATTGGGTCACCCTTCCGTTTTTTTACTAAAGCAATAATAAGATATTCAGTTTGCTTTGTCAATGATTAGTGACTTGCACTTTTTAATCTTACTGAGTTTAATTATTATGCTCGACAGCACCAATCTTTAAAAAAGCCCACTTTACAAGTTCCAAATTGTTCAAAAGGAGATGAATTATTCAATTTCAAGGGGTACATGATTTCAGTGACACATCATCATTGAAAAATAACAAGAATCAGCACAACCTTCATGAAATACAATTATTTTTTATCATCTTGCTTTACTACGAGTATTGGCCCAACTGTAAGCCCAGGTTGAGAAAAATGATTGAAAAGTATTGACATTTCAAATTGAAGCATGTTAAGTTAATTATAGACCGACTGTCGGTCTATAATAATAGAGGTATATGATGAGAATTTCAAAAAAACCTGAAAATCGAAAAACTGAAATACTAAACACAGCTGAGATACTTTTCACTACAAAAGAAAATTCGGAAACAACTATAAATGATATTCTCCGAGAAGTTGGCATTGCAAAGGGTACCTTTTATTATTATTTTCAATCAAAAGAAGAGGTAATGGACGCTATTGTCTTACGCTTTATTGACAAAGGTGTTGAAGCTGCAAAAGTCATTGCTGCTGATCCCGACCTGAAAGCACCTGAGAAGTTATTGAAATCATTAAGGGGCAAAGGGCAGAAGAAGATGGTCAAAAGGAACTGATGATTGAAGAACTCCACCATGTTAATAACGCGGAGATGCACCAAAAAAGCCTTGTGGAATCGATCCTTCAACCTGACTCCCGTTTTGACGGAAGTGATTGAACAGGGGATTCAGGAGGGTGTTTTCCAAACACCTTACCCAAAAGAAACGGTTGAATTTTTATTGGTGTCTTCTCAATTTTTGCTTAATGAAGGGATTTTTCAATGGGAACCTTAGGAACTTAAAAATAAGGTAATGGCTTTAACACACCTGGTTGAAACAGCACTAGGTGCTCAAAAGGGCAGCTTCGCCTATATTCTTGATATGTCCATAACGAAAAGGAGGAAAAGTCCGATGAATCATGCAGATATGATTGCTAAAGTTTCGGAAAAATCGGGTGTAAATTCTGCTGACTGTCAAAAGGTTCTAAAGTCTTTCGAAGATGTTCTAAGTGACGAAATATCGAATTCAAAAGATATAAGCGGTGCATTGGATAAAGCTTATAAGGTATTAAGTTTTTTAAAAAACAAAAAAAGGTGATCATCATGGAAACTATGATCGTTGTCAAAGATTTTGTGAAACAGTATAGCAATTATACGGCAGTTGACCATGTTTCCTTCGAAGTCGAAAGCGGCAGCATATTTGCGTTTTTAGGGCCGAACGGAGCAGGAAAAAGCACAACCATTAATACGTTATGTACGATTCTTGAAAAAACCTCAGGGACTCTCCTGATTGATGGAAAAGATGTAAGTGGCCAAAAAGATGATGTCAGGCATCTCATAGGAGTTGTCTTTCAAGAACCCACTCTTGATCAAAAAATGACTGTTGAAGAGAATCTGAAAATGCACTGTCATTTTTACGGTTTGCCAACATCCCAGTTTAATGAGCGGATCCAGTTTGTACTGGAGATCGTTGATTTAAATGAATGGAAAAGGGCAATGGTCAGCAGTTTATCAGGAGGAATGAAAAGACGTGTAGAAATCGCGAGAAGTCTTTTGCATTTTCCGAAAGTATTATTTTTAGATGAGCCAACCACTGGACTGGATCCACAAACAAGAGCGAAAATATGGGAATATATCATCAAGCTGCAAAAAGAAAAAAATATAACGATCTTTTTAACGACCCATTATATGGATGAGGCAGAAATCTGTAATAAGGTCGCTATCATGGATCATGGTAAAATCATCGCCCTTGACAGTCCTCACGCATTGAAACAGCAGTACACAAAGGACAAAGCCCATATAAAAAGCGCTGATGCGCAAGCCCTGGAGACTCTGTTGAAACAGCATCGCCTGACTTTTAAAAGAGAGGAGAATCATTTTTCCATCGAATTTGATGAACTGACGAACCTATTAGACACATTGGCAGCACATCAACCATTCATTAAAGAATTAGAAATTAAAAAAGGGACACTGAATGATGTATTTCTTGAAATAACAGGAAGGGACATAAGGGGGGATTGACGGTGCGCATTGTTTTTGCATTATGGATGAGGAATATAAAATTGTTTATCAGGAATCGAGTACAGTTGATATTGATTCTGGTCATGCCATTTTTCTATTTGTATTTACTGAGTACTATATTTAAAAAAGCCTATATAAGTAACTCTGTAAATTACGTGTTGGCCGGAATCGTCATCATCGTCGTATTTCAAACATCTTTGAATATCGCTACGTCCACAATTGAAGATATTGTTTCGGGGTATATGAAAGAAGTCCTTGTCAGTCCGGTGAAAAGGATTCAGATCGCAGCCGGGCAAATATTGTCTTCAACTACAGTGGCGACCATTCAAGGGGGGCTGATTCTGATTGTCGGTTATTTTATTGGTTTGAAATACACCTCTGTTCTTACTCCTATCGCTGTAATTGCTTCCATGATTTTTGTAGGGCTTGTATTCTCTTCTTTTGGATTATTTTTAGCGGCATCCGTTAAAAATTCCCAGACATTTCAAATTCTCACTATGGCTGTTACGACACCCATCACTTTTTTATGTGGGGTCTATGTGCCGCTCAGCTTGCTACCCAATGGTCTTCAATATATCGCTCTCATAAATCCGATGACTTATGCTGCCGCGTTTTTTAGATCGTTGACATTAGAAAAAATGTCACTTCCAACAGATGAACTGATTGCGGAACAGCTTGCATTCCATGTCGGCGGGGTTGTGATCACCCCTCAGATCAGCTTCGTCATAACTTTGATATTTGGAACACTGTTTTTGATTCTTTCAAGCGCAGTTTTTACTAAAGTTGATTTTTCAATGATGAACCGTACGGGAGTCCAAAAGGATATATTTCAGCAGTAGGTTCCTGACGGATCTAAAAGGAAAGAGGAATATCTGATCAAAATGATGGGAAGTGATCTTCGCAAAAACAAGGTGATCAAACATGGAGGTTATCTTTCAGCGGCTTCATCTGCAAAATTTGACAATATTGTTTTGTCGGGTTATGCGGATAAAAGTACTGAACGAAAGACGTCAATAATAGAGCGTTAAATTGGATTTTTAACTTTTTGGATAAGACGGCCGGCAATAATGATACCATTGCCGGCCGTCTTATTTAATGGGCAAATAACTCGTTTATCTTTAAGCGATATCCGATCTATGATCTACTTTAATGTTTCTGCTGTCTTCTTTACTGACACCATTTAATATGAGATTTAAGGCGACAGCTGTGAAGCCGCCTGTAACAATCCCGTTTTCAAAGAGGATCCGAATACTTTGTGGTACATTGGCAAATACTTCAGGAGCAATCGATACCCCTAATCCGAGTCCGACTGATAATGCGACAACTAGTTGATTCTCTGTCCGGCGAAAGTCAACAGCCGACAACTGACGGATTCCAGATGCCATCACCATTCCAAACATGGCAATCATTGCTCCTCCAAGCACCGGATCCGGAATAATCAAAGTCAGTGCTGCCACTTTCGGTAAAAGGCCAAGAGTTACAAGGATAAAACCGGATGCAACAACGACCCTTCTTTGTTTAACCCCTGTCAAAGCAATCAGACCGACATTTTGAGAAAATGTCGTATAAGGGAAGGCCTGAAAAATTCCGCCGATGATCTGTGCAAGACCTTCGGCACGCAATCCTTTCTTTATATCATTCCCAGTAAGTTTTTTATCAATGACTTCTGCAAGTGCAAAATAAACACCTGTCGCTTCCATCATACTGACAATCCCTACCAAGGTCATACTAAGGATCGCACTTAAATGGAACTCGGGGGGGCCAAATCGAAACGGCGTAATCATATGAAACCATGAAGCTTCCCCTACGCTCGAAAAGTCTACAAGGCCCATAAATGCAGCGATTACGGTACCTATCACCAAAGACGCCAAAATTGAAATTGCCCTCATGAAACCTTGGAAGAAACGATTTAACAAGACGATGATTACCAGTGTAAGTCCAGCTAATAGCAAATTAGTCAGACTTCCATAATCAGGTGAATCAGGTTGTCCGGTAATATTGCCCATTGCGGCACCTATCAGGGAGGTACCGATAATAACAACTACTGTACCTGTAACGACTGGAGGAAAGAAAGGAATGATCCTGTCCATAAATTGAGCTAAAAATATGACGATGGCGCCAGCAGCAATTATCGCTCCAAATATAGCCGGTACCCCTTGCATCGTTCCGATTGCTATCATAGGTCCAACGGCTTGAAAGGCAACTCCCATAATGATCGGCATTTGGATGCCGAAAAATTTATTTCCGAGGACTTGTAAAAATGTTGCAAGTCCACAAGTAAATAAATCAATTGAAATCAAATAAGCGACTTCTGCTTCGTTTAAACCGATTGCAGGACCGACAATCAATGGAACAACGACTGCGCCGCCGTACATGGCCAGCACATGCTGCATACCAAATGTTCCCAGCTTCCAAATTCCCAATTGTTTATTCATATGATCCTCCCCCTAGAAATTGTTATTGAGATCCATCAGGGAGAAAGGAGAACCGCGAATGTAGAGTATGGGCAGATAAGCTTTACGAAGAGTAGGCGATAGGAATTCGTTAAATATTTCTTGAAAAACTCTTGGCTCCATGGTGTAATTTCACCTCTTTAAAATTCATGAGAATACGAAACTTTCTAATACTTTGAGCCGAAAAAAGTAAAAAGCCGCAATTAAAAGAGGCACAATGTACCTTTTTAATTGCGGCTTCTTCAACCCCGGTCAACAAGGTATAATGAAGGGCAATAACTGGTTCGGAATCTTACTGAGTTAACGGTCAATATTCCGATTTTCAGTATTTCATTCTATTGTAGCTCCCATCCCCAAGGAATGGTCTTTCCTGACGGAAAATTAAGTATTGAGTAAAAATTCCATATGTAAGCGCTTTTAATTCATTACTATCGTACATTAATAATTTGAAAAAATCAACACCTTTTGATATTTGTAAAAATTATTTTGACATTTTCCGATAATGTTCCCTAACACATCCTCCATAAAATGTGGAAAGGTAAAAATGGAATAATCTAAAGTTAAAGCATCTCATCATAATACCTGCAGCATGCCTTAGATGGGTACTGCAGGTGGATTATCTGCATTGTGTGTCCCAAGCAGGGTGATCGGACTTGAGAGAATGCCGTTCGCCTGTTGTTGTCCATCGTGCATGTGTGAAGAATTCTGTTTTTTCGATTCCCAGGAAAAGAAGGGACCTTTGAAATGAATGATTATTGTTAATCCAAAAACAGATACTATATCATTACTTTTTTCATCAAAACTTGTTTTAAAGGAACCTTTTGATCCGTATACTCTTCTTTAAATCCAGCTCTTTTTAAAATGTCTAAGAGAAGCTGATTCTTTCCGGGCAAATTATAGGTGGAAATAGTGTGAGGTTCTGTTTTAATCAAATGATCTATTATAGATTGAAAGAGTTCCAGCTTGTTTGGAAGCCTTTCGTCAACCGAACATTGATAGATAATGGTTTTTCCACCGCTTTTTTGATATAAAGCATATGCTACAGGCTCCCCGTTACAATTCTTCATGATGATTGACTCTCCATGGCGAATGAAATTCCATTGTGTTTTCCATGGGGCATCATGTTGATAAAAAGATAGATCGCGAACTTCATGGGGGAGTCCGCGATGCAATGAAAACCCTGGCAAATCCAGAAAATTGACTCTGGTCTTTTCGTTACTCCCAGTTTTTTTCAAAAACATCAAATGGTCCACAACATGGTATCCGCAACTTTCATAGAGACGGATAGCACCATGATTGATACTGAAAGCTTCGAGGCTCGCAATGTCAACATTTTCTTGGTCGTATAATTCCATGGTTGATTCCATCAGTTTTCTTGCAATCCCTTTGCCTCTGAAAGTAACGGCTACTGCTGTTCCTCCGTTCCAGGCAACCCTTTTTCCGTTGGAGGTCATGATTCCGTTTAAAATAATACCTGCAGGATGGCTGTTAAAGTAAGCGATAAAAGAATAGTCTGGAGACAACTCGTCCCAGCCCAATCTGTAAGCGAATTGGCTGTTGGTCATTTGCATATTTACATAATAATCAATGAATCCTTTATTCCAGGCTTCGCAAGCATCCTTTATGGGAACATCACTCAGCTTTTTGATTGTAAGCATAACAAATCCCTCTGAATGTGTATTTTTTTAAAGTCATTGGCAGTAGGGGAGTTAAGAAGTAGTCTTATGTTTGATCTTCCTGTAAATAAGTTTTAATTTTGGGCGGTACATATGTTGAAAACTGATTTAAAAGGCCGTCGATTTCATCATCAACAAGCGCCATGTGCCGAAATTTTTCATCCAGGAACTTTTCTTTCAGCATATGTTGAAACAGGGAAATAAGAGGGTCATAATAACGGTTGATGTTTAAAATGCCGCATGGTTTTTGATGGAGCCCCAGTTGTGCCCATGTATAGATTTCAAAGAATTCTTCGAGCGTTCCAGGACCCCCGGGGAGAGCGATGAATCCATCAGCGAGATCAGCCATCTTCGCTTTTCTTTCATGCATGGAATCCACAATGATAAGCTCTGATAGTCCGGGATGAACAATTTCCTTCCTTTTTAGAAATTCCGGCATGACGCCGACTACATGTCCGCCATTTTCGAGCACTGAATCTGCTACAGCACCCATGACACCGACACTTGCTGCGCCATATATAAGTGTTATATTACGCTTGGCCAATTCCTGACCAACAGCTTTGGCATCTTCTATATAAACGTCGGATGCACCAGTTCTTGATCCACAAAAAATTGCAACTGATTTGATCAATAGAAAACCCTCCTTTTAATAAAATTATATAAAATAAGCAATATTTTGTTAAACTTAAGTTATTATTATAGAGGATGCTCAAAAAGTCCCCAAATGATAAGCGGCGAACTTCATCGTTGGCTTTTTTCTTTTTTGGAAACGTTTGAACATGCTCTTATACTAACAATTTATTCGGATGTTTGGATGGTCATGACTCCATTGTTCGGATGCATGATCATCAATCCTGAATAAAAATGAATATAGTTGATCGATTTTGGGGAGTGAAGTAATGCAGCAAAAGAAAGACAAGCAGACGATCGGTATTTATTTGTTATTATTATTGGTTCCTTTATTTTGGGGCGGAGCTTTCGGTGCAGCCAAGCATATCATTACAGAGGTGCCGCCCATAACTACTGCGGCATTCCGCTTTGGGCTGGCAGGGCTGATTTTGTATGCAGCGGCCCGATTCAGTTCGGAATGGGACATCCAAAAAATAAAAGTGCATTGGTTGAGTTTGCTTTTGATGGCTTTAACCGGTATTTTTGGATATAATCTGTTCTTCTTCATGGGGCTGGAATACACTTCTGCTGTCAATGGATCATTGATTGTTGCAACAACCCCTGTGTTCGTTACGCTCGGTGCTGTACTATTTCTTGGAGAGACATGGAGCCCCCGGTTGGGGACGGGCCTTATTTTATCATTGACTGGGGTATTCCTGGTCATTATTAAAGGTTCTTTACAAACAATTAAGACATTAACGTTCAATGAGGGGGATGTACTTTTTATTGCTGCCCTTATTTGCTGGATCGCACATGGTTTAATTGGAAAAGTCGTTTTGCAAAAAGTCTCTCCTTTTCTGACGACAACCGTTACAACCATTGTTGGATCTGTCTGCCTGGCATTGCTCTCCTTTTTTGAAAGAGGGTGGGGAAACATTTTAAGGATGTCAAACCAAGCTTGGTTGGAAATGGCATTTATGGTCTTTTTTGCATCGATTGTCGGTTTTATTTTATGGAATAAAGGGATACAGAAAATTGGTGCAAGCAAGGCAAGCATGTATATGAATCTCGTACCGATAAATGCTGCATGGATCGCTTTTTTTCTTTACGATGCACCCATAAGTTGGCTGCAAATCGCCGGAATGTTTATGGTCATCATAGGTGTCTATGTGTCTACGACGGGCCATCATAAGAAAAATAAGAAACTGAAGAAAGCAACTAAAAGAGTTATTTAACATACGTACGCTTCGACTGGATATTTACCATTAGATTTGAAGTTTTTCGAGATAAGAGGTTTGAGCTGATAGCTTGCTGCTGTTCTTACCGGACTATATCAACACCAATCGGAACAATACGTTGCACGGTTATAGATACTTTGTTTTTGAGGGCTCGTTTTGATTTTTCACTGATGATTACATGAACCTAGTTTTGTTGATTTTCTATGATTGAAAGAGTTTTAATATGATAGGAAGCAATTGAAAGGATTTGGTTACTGGTGAATATCCCAATTTTATTTGAAGATAACCACCTTCTCGTAGTGGAGAAGCCGGTGAATGTGCCGGTTCAGGAAGATAACAGCGGTGACAGGGATTTGCTTACAGCTTTAAAAGAAGATATTAAGTTTCGCTATCAAAAACCGGGTAATGTGTACCTCGGGCTTGTCCACCGGCTGGATCGTCCCGTTGGCGGTGTGATGGTATTTGCCAAAACTTCCAAAGCTGCATCCAGGTTATCCGATGCGATCAGAAGAAAAAAGTTCGAGAGGACATACCTTGCTGTAGTCAGAGGTATTCCTCAAGAAGAAGCGCGGCTTGAACATTTCTTATATAAAGATCAGCGGAAAAATATTGTTCGGACGGTCCCGTCCAATCATAAGCATGGAAAAAAATCAATTTTGGAATATAAGGTTATTAGCAAGGCGGAGAATCTCAGCCTTTTGACTGTCAGGCTTCTTACGGGCCGATCCCACCAGATTCGGGTACAGCTTTCATCTGAAAGCCATCCCTTGTATGGTGATCAAAAATATGGGAAAAACGTCAACCGTCCGGGGCAGCAGATTGCCTTGTGGGCGAACACTCTGGAATTTGAGCATCCGACCAAAAAGGAAACGGTCAGATTTGAATCGAGACCGCCTAAAGAGTATCCGTGGACTCTATGGCAATAAACAAGGGAATATCGGATCCGGTACTGTTACATTGTAACGAGGGCCATCCATTATTAACATTACATATAATCAGCGGCTAGTCGCCCTTTTGGACCATCTCGATCTCATTGTTAATTTTATCAAAAAGAGAGGAATTATTATGCAGGATCAAACGGTGTTAATTACCGGTTCATCGAACGGATTCGGCTTATTGACTGCAGTCGAATTGGCCAAGCGGGGGTTCACTGTCATAGCATCGATGAGAGATTTGGATCGGAGCGCTGACTTAAGGCGATTAAGCAAAAAGTATCATATAGGAGATCGTATGATCTATATTCAGCTTGATGTGGCATCCCAGACATCAGTAAGTAATTTCACCGATCGACTGCGGGATCTTCCGCCTATAGATATATTAGTAAACAACGCCGGGTTTGCGCTGGGGGGCTTTTGTGAAGAAACAAGTTTAATAGAATATAAAGAACAATTTGAAACAAATTTCTTCGGTGCAGTTTCTGTAACGCAAGCTGTTCTACCTTATATGAGAGAACGAAAAAGGGGCAAGATCATTAACATGAGCAGCATTTCGGGAAAAATGGGATTTCCGGGTTTGTCACCATATGTCGCTTCCAAGTATGCATTGGAAGGTTGGACTGAATGCCTGCGTTTGGAAGTAAAACCATTTGGGATAGATGTTGCTTTAATTGAACCGGGGTCATATAAAACTTCGATATGGTCTACCGGTAAAAAAATAGCCGCAAATTCAACATTGGGCAGTTCCCCGTATAGCCCTTATCTAAAAGCCATAGAAAACCAGCTGGAAAAAGGGAAAAGCAAATACGGAGATCCCCGTGATGTCGCCTTGCTAATAGCAGATCTATGCATGCAAACAGAATTGCAAGCGTTACGGAATCCAATCGGCAGGGGTGTAAAAACCGCATTGAACTTGAAAAATATCATCCCATGGAAATTGTGGGAAAAAGCGTTTTTCCATAAATTGAAAATAAAGAAGTAAACGGATTTACTTGTTCTTGTCGATCGCTTGGAAATTTTGGTTTGAAATGAACGCCGTCCAGTTTTGAACGGTGTTTTTGGACATATAAACATGGGTCAATACTCAAAGTTGTTTGTTTTTTAATATATGTAATAATGTTTATAGATGCTGGAATGGTAACAATGTTAGAAAAAGAGGAGATTATATGGAACAGGTTATTTCTTCAAATGTATCAAGAACTATTCAGACAAAACTTGTGTTGCCGCCTGATACAAATCATTTAGGTACTATTTTTGGAGGCACCATTTTAGCTTACATCGATGAGATTGCCGCAATTGCAGCAATGAAGCATTCAAAGAAAGTGGTGGTTACTGCCGCGATTGATACGGTTAATTTTGTATCATCGGCAAAAAGTGGAGATATATTGACACTGGAGGCGTTTGTTCTGTCTACAGGCAATACATCCATGAAAGTGTATGTCAAGGTTGAATGCCATCAATTGGATACTGATGAAAAGAAGCTTACAACTACTTCCACGCTGACTATGGTTGCACTTGATGATAATGGAAAGCCCACACCGGTACCAAAGGTGAAATTGGAATCAGACTGGGAAAAAGAATTATTGAATATCTGAAGCTCTGCCGTTTGGCAGAGCTTTTTTGTAATACACCAGATTATTTTATTCCCACATAGAGCTGCGACAGAAAAGCGGTTTTGCTGGTGCAGGCAAAGCGCATGGACATCAATTCCAGAGCCTGTGGCGGATTGGAAGTCCTTGATGTGAGTTTTAGCCAATCGATACTGTCTTGAGCAAAAATTGAATCAATGGCGTCTGGGGTGTAAACTACGCCTTCAGCAGTACCGTTCAGGTTTGTGCAGATATGTTGGTCCCTCGTACATCCTTATCTTTCGTTAAAGGACTCAAGTCTATTGTTTATGGATTGGTGCTTTCGCTTTCGTTCTATATGACTTCATTGAAGATCATTTGGTCTTTCGCTAAATCAATCACTTTTAGGCGGTTGTCATGTTTGATATAAATGCTTTTAAAAAGTTTATTATGATTTTGATCTTCAAACAGAATCACTCTTTTATTTGCATTGTCAGTTTTAACAATTTCCTCATATTCATCATTGCCGATTTTCTCCAACACAACTGGCAGCTCCGTATAATCTGATTGATCCTCGTTCGCAGCTGAAGAGTCTGCGGATTTTTCCTCATGAACTTCATTGTTGCCGGTCCCGTCTGGTTGATTATTTTCAGGTTTTGTTGTTTGTGCAGTACTTCCATCATTGCTGTTATTGGCATCTTGTGTTTGTTCATCCTTTCCCGTACAAGCTGTCAATAAAAGTACACTTAAACATAAGATAAATGTTTTTCTCATATATGACACTCCAATCTATAAAAATATCTTTTGACCTGTACATTATATTTTTGCTTTTGTCCTAATGCAAAAATAACAGCTTAAACTGGAAGAATAAAAAATATTGGAAATTTGATAAAGGCACTTGAAAAAAACCACCAAATCCGTACAATGTTTTATGTGAGTTGTTAAATGTTCGTGTTTTTTGGAAAAATAATGGAATGGAGTGTATTATGGATATCATCAAAGACATATTAGCAGCATTAAGCGTTGTACTTAACGGACTTCCACAGGGACTTCTTGCATTAACCTTCGGCTTTGCTTCAGTACCGACTGCCTTCGCGTTTATAGTAGGTGCAGGAGGTAATGCAATGATGGGCTCCGTTCCGGTTATTTCCTATCAGGCTGAAACAATCACGCTGGCAGGAACAATGGGAAAAAATATGCGTGAACGCCTTTCAATGATCTTTTTTGGTGCGTTGATTATGGTGCCGATCGGGTTATTCGGTCTTCTGGAAAGAATCGTTGATTGGATTGGGCCTGTCATCACAAGCGGGATGATGGCCGGGGTTGGCATCATGTTATCTAAGGTAGCTTGGGAAATGGCTAAAAACGATAAATGGGTCGGTATTACATCTTTTGCCAGCGCGCTTATTGTATATATAGCAACAAAAGATCTTGTCTATACAATCACCATATCTGTCATTCTCTCAAGCGTAGTCTATTACTTTTTAACAAAAAACAACAAAGCTGAATTTCAGGCGCCACAAAAGGAAAAAATTACCCGTCAAAAGCTGATCCTTAATCCTATGGTAATTCGCGGGGCATTGGCAATGGTATGTTTGAACATAGGAGCAAACATTGCTTTCGGAAAAATTAATGGGGATATAGCGAAAACAGATGTAAATGTCGATGTTTTGACAGTGATCAGCAGCTTGGCAGATATGGTATCTTCCTTTTTTGGAGGTGCGCCGGTAGAGGTTGTCATTTCGGCAACTGCCAGTGCCCCTCATCCGGTCTGGTCTGGAGTGCTGATGATGGTGATTATGGCTGTTATCCTATTTGCCGGGCTTCTTCCAAAGATTGGACGATATGTGCCAAGTGCTTCCATAGCAGGATTTTTATTCGTGTTGGGGGCGATTGTCACATTGCCTGGAAACGCCGCTGCTTCATTTTCTACTGGTGAACCGGCTTCGGGCTTGATCGGGGGCATCACAATGGTTGTTACTGCGATTACCGATCCGTTTCTTGGAATGCTCGCTGGTTTGATCATACAATTTTTGATTGGATTATTTGGTTTTTAAGGAGGGGTTCAGATGGAGACTTACACATTGAGAATTGGTGATATCGAAAGGAAGCTGCCGATTGTGGCTGTATCGGAAGAGCTGAGCATAGCAAGTTTTGTCATTTTGGGAGATACAGAGCTCGTATCTTACACAGCACCCATCCTAGCAAGTAAACTGCCGGAAGTGGATGTTTTAGTCACTGCAGAAGCAAAAGGAATCCCGCTTGTGTATGAATTATCCAAGCAGCTTGGGATGAAACAGTATGTGGTTGCTCGAAAAAGTATTAAACCTTATATGGAATCACCTTTAATAAACGAAGTGGTATCAATAACCACACAGAAAAAGCAGATCCTATGCTTGGACAGTGACGATGTCCAACAGATCAAAGGAAAAAGGGTGGCCATTATCGATGATGTAATCAGCACTGGACAGTCTGTCCGCGGATTGGAAGAGCTGGTTATTCAGGCGGGCGGTATAGTTGCAGCAAAAGCCGCCATTTTAGCTGAAGGGAACGCAGCAGAAAGAGAAGATATCGTTTTTCTGGAGAAGCTTCCACTTTTTAGAAAATAAGATAAGTGAAAAGGAGTCACCTACTCCAAGTGGAAAGGTGACTCTTATTTTTCAAGATATTCTTATTCCTCTTCCTTGTAAAATCGCTTTCCGGTTTCAGGATTATAATAAACAATCAATTTCTTATTGGTTGTCGGGTCTATGGATATTTCATTCGTACGATGAAATCCGTTAGGGACTTCCCTCCCATGTTTCTTTTTGAAGCGTTTGTCCCATATGAACCAGGATATAATAATTAATAATATGAATAGAATTATCTGCAGGCCATAAAAGCCAATGATCCACTTCAATTAACTAGACCTCTTCTACAATCACCGCTGTTCCATAAGCAATGATTTCACTCATATTTTGACCGATTTCTCCCGAATCGAATCTCATCATTGTTACTGCGTTGGCTCCCATCGCCCGAGCATTCTCGACCATGCGGTCAATTGCCTGTTTCCTAGCATCTTCAAGCATTTCAGTGTACTGGCTGATTTCCCCGCCAAGTAAACCTTTGAAAGACGCCACTATATCTTTACCTACCCCTCTGGCTCTTACTGTGATCCCGAAAACAGGACCCTTTGTTTCAATAATCTTATGGTTAACAATATTTTCAGTCGTTACAATCAGCATAATTCTCTTCCTTTCGGTATGGTATTATCCTTTTCTACGAATAAACATTGGGAAAGTTTCAAATATCTTAAGAAGATTATGAGGGCCGAAGGTAGGGTATAGTAACAAATATCAACAATAGAAAAGGGAAATCTTATGAACAAAATTTTACATATCTTTAAAAAAGACCTTAAAAATATTAGTACAAATTGGGCTGCCGCTATTATCGCCGGTGGTCTTGTCTTGCTGCCATCCTTATATGCGTGGTTGAATATTGCGGCTATGTGGGACCCTTATTCCCACACCAATCAAATCCCGGTAGGTCTAGTTAATGAAGACAAAGGAGCTAACGTAAGGGACAAACACATTGATGCCGGAAAAGAATTGGTGGATGAGCTGACAGAGAACAAGGATTTGGACTGGCATTTTACCAATCGAAAACGGGCCATGGAAAAATTACGAAATGGAGAGTATTTTGCCGTTATCGTTGTACCCGAAAATTTCTCGGAAAGATTAGGGACTGTTATTTCAGATCACCCTAAAAAGGCAAAAATGGAATATTACGTGAATGAAAAAATAAACTCCATCTCCCCCAAAATTACACAAAAGGGGGCCTCCACGATTGTTGAGCAAGTCAGCAGTAAATTCATTGCTACTGTTAATGGAGTCATTTTTGAATTGTTCAATGAAATAGGGGTTGAATTGCAGCGCGACCTCCCTGATATCGAACGATTTGAACAATATGTGTTCACATTGGAAAAAGATTTGCCAGACATTAATAAATTAATCAATGATTCATTGCAAGATGCGTCATCGGCAGAGGAAATGATCCATAAAGCACAAGGAAAGATTCCTGAAGCAAGGCAATTAACGAGCAGTGGCCTGGAAACGATTAATAAGACATCCGCTTTTTTATCAGATGCAGAAACAAGGCTTGCGGAGATGGGCCCAAAAATACATGAAGATTTACAGAAAGTGCAGAAGATCGCTTCAGATGTCAATGAATTTCTCGGAAAGGTCAAAGATAAGGATATTGATTTAAGTAAAGGAGACCAGATTAACAATCAGCTTCAATCCCAGCTTAATGAAGTAATTGGGACTCTCGGTACCATCCAGGGGGTACTGGAGGAGGCGAAAAAAATGAACGAGACGCAAGGAGGGCCAATGCCAAATGAAGTTGAAAATGAAAATCAGAGCCAGACTCCTGCTCAGCCTCCTGATAATCAATCCAAGATAGATCAGGCCATTGAAAAGACAACTCAATTAAAGAGCGACCTGCAACAAGTACAGAACAAGGCTTCCGAAATAAACACGCTGCTTGAGGATAAAAAGAGGGAACTCAATGAAACTTTGGGTACTCTTCAACAAATGGCCGGAAATACTTCAGTCAAAATTGATGCCTTTGCTAAAGAGTATAAAGAAAATATTGAGCCGACGGTCATGAAGGAAATTTCAAAAGCAAAGAATACGCTAGCTGGGGCAAGAAATATGCTGACTGAAATACAGGATTCCTTGCCTGAAGTTGAAAAAATATTAAACAGGACGGATAAGAACCTGAAAAAAGGAAAAGACGCCCTTGAATATGCACATGGGGAACTTCCTTATATTAATGAAAAGGTGAGGGAACTCGCAGATAAAATCAGAAAGTTACAAGGAAAAACAAATCTGAATGATATCATCCAACTGCTGCTGAATGATCCAAATGCCGAAAGAAGTTTTTTCGAAGAACCTGTTCTATTAAATGAAAATAAAGTTTTCCCGATTAAAAACTACGGGACTGGCATGACCCCTTTTTATACCGTTTTATCCATTTGGGTAGGAGCGCTACTCTTAATATCGCTGCTGTCAACGGATTTGAAAGACCATGAGAAATACACGGGAAAACAAATATATTTTGGCAGGCTCTTCACATTTTTAAGCATTGGGTTTTTGCAGACACTGATCGTGGTATGTGGAGATTTATTTATCCTCGGGGTTCCTGTCAAACATCCATTTTGGATGATTCTTTTCGGTCTTTTTATCAGCCTTGTATTTATGTTGATTGTTTACACGCTGGTTTCCGTTTTCGGCAATATTGGAAAAGCGCTGGCGATTGTAATGCTTGTTTTGCAAATAGCCGGTTCGGGCGGAACTTATCCCGTTGTTTTGTTACCTGAATTCTTCCAATTCATTAGCCCGTTATTGCCTTTTACTTATGGAGTTGATTTGATGAGGGAGGCAGTCGGAGGTATTGTTTGGCAATCTGTTTCGCGGGATTTGCTATTTTTGGCACTTTTCGGTTTGGCAGCCCTGTTATTTGGTACCTTCCTGAAAGAACCTGTTAATAAAAAGACGAGAGCATTCCTTGAGAAGTCAAGAGAAGCCGACATTTTTCATTAAGACTTGCAAGCCGTTGAGAAGGGAATCTTTGTATGGATTCAGGATGTATATGAATATTTCACTTAGCCTATAACAATCATAAGTACAACACTTCAAGTTAGTTGAGGAGGAAGTAGGATGCCGCTGAACATTACAGAAAAGCTGATTGAATCCCATCTGGTTTCAGGTGAAATGGTGCCTGGAAAAGAAATCGGATTGAAAATTGACCAAACGCTGACACAGGATGCAACTGGAACGATGGTCATGTTGGAGCTAGAGGCAATGGGAGTGGAGCGTGCGCAAACAGAAGCCTCGGCGCAATACGTGGACCATAATATCATTCAGGTAGACAATAAGAATGCAGACGATCACTTGTTTTTACAAAGCGCCACCCGACGCTTCGGTCTGTATTACAGCCGGCCGGGAAATGGAGTAAGTCATCCGGTGCATATGCAGCGTTTGGCAAAGCCGGGTAAAACCCTGCTTGGATCCGATAGTCATACTTGTGCAAACGGCTGCATGGGAATGCTCGCCATGGGTGCCGGCGGAATGGACGTGGCATTGGCCATTGCAGGAGAACCCATTTATATTAAGATGCCGAAAGTATGGGGAATCAAGTTAACAGGGGAGCTGCCTGACTGGGTCAGTGCCAAAGATATTATTTTGGAGCTTCTTCGCAGGCATGATGTCAAAGGCGGCGTCGGAAAAGTGATTGAATATTACGGCCCAGGGTTGGAACACCTAAGCGCGATGGATCGACATGTGATAGCGAACATGGGGGCTGAGCTCGGGGCAACAGGAACAGTATTTCCTTCCGATGGAGAAATAAAGCGCTTTTTAAAGGAACAGGGGCGAGAAGAGGATTGGGTTGAGCTTGTCGCAGACCAAGGAGCTTCATACGACATTGATGAGGAAATCAATCTGTCCGAATTGGAGCCTCTGATCGCAAAGCCGTCCAGCCCAGGGAATGTTGTACCGGTTTCTGAAATGACGGGGACACCCATCTATCAATCTTATGTTGGTTCTTCAGCAAATCCGGGTTTCCGGGACTTTGCTGTAGCAGCTGAAATTGTGAAAGGTAAGTTGGTCGCAAGTGGCGTTTCGTTCGATATCAATCCTACATCACGACAGATGTTGACGGATCTTGTAAAAGAAGGACATATTGCCAGTCTTCTTCAAGCAGGAGCGAGACTTCACCAAGCTGGCTGCAATGGATGTATCGGGATGGGGCAGGCACCGGCTACAGGGAGAAATAGTTTAAGAACGACTCCGCGTAATTTTCCTGGACGTTCGGGAACGCAGGAAGACAGCGTATTTTTGTGCAGTCCGGAAACTGCGGCAGCTTCCGCTTTAAAAGGTGAAATTACCGATCCACGGACGCTTGATATGCCGTATCCGAAGATAAAGGAACCGAAAAATCCGACAGTTGATACCACTTTGTTGGATGAGCCGCTGCCGCATGAGGAAGCTAAGGAAATTGAGCTTTACAAAGGTCCGAATATCGCTTCCATACCGCCTATGGATCCATTGCCTGACGAAATGGAATTGCCGATCTTATTAAAAATGGGTGATAATATTTCAACCGATGAAATTCTTGCAGGTGGAGCGCGGGTGCTCCCGTACCGCAGCAATCTTCCGGAAATTAGCAAATTTGCTTTTGAAATTGTAGATAAAACGTATTATGCAAGAGGTATGGAAAGTGTCGTGAAAGGCGGACATGCCATTGTCGCGGGTTTTAATTATGGACAAGGGTCAAGCAGGGAGCATGCTGCTTTGGCACCGAGATATCTAGGGCTGCGCGTTGCTCTTGTAAAGGACTTTGCACGCATCCACTGGCAAAACCTAGTCAATTTTGGCGTTCTGCCTTTAACCTTCGTAAACGCCGATGATTATGCTCAGATAGAGCAGGGAGATATCCTCCAACTGTCCGATTTACGAAATAAAGTGAAACAGGGGAATGAGTTTACAATTAATGTAAAAGGGAAAAATACATCCATAATGGTTACTCATGCACTATCAGAGAGGCAAGTCGAAGTGATGCTTAAGGGCGGTTTGATTAACTTGGTAAAAGAGCGGATAAGGGAAGAATCGCCATTTGAAAAATAAAAGGAGGGAATCTTAATGGATATACGGGACAATCCTTGCAAAGCTTGTCATGGAACGGGAATGCTGGCTGATGATGAAGGGTGGCAATATAAATGCAGTGTCTGCAGGGGGGCAGGTTTTATAGGCAGAGAAACTCCCGACACAAAAATCATGGAAGTAGATGAAAATAACCGACTATTGGATTAGGCAAGAAATTAAAATTGACAAAAGGACGGATTCATTTCCGTCCTTTTTGGATTAAACAGAGCATTATCACTTTTATGGTAAGATGTCAAAGCCATTCCTTGAAATCGTTGAAAGAATGGCTTCGTGCGAAAGTTCTTTTTCACTAAATGTAATTTTTACTTCACCATCATCTATATCCACTAAAGCTCTTTCCACTCCATTTAACTGCAGCAGGATTTCCTCAAGTTTTTCGATTGCTTGCTTGTTATTTGCTACATCGATATATACAGTCATGCTGTCCAAACACTTTCCAACACCTTTCTCTTTAAGGAGTTCATATACGGGAAAGCCGGGGAACCGACTACTAGCTTCCCGGTGTTCTTAATTTAAAAATTTTCCGTAATCCGGTATGGCAATTTTATCGAAATCGCTTGCCAGTTTTTCAAGATTCCTGGACAATTCTTCCCCTTCCATTGGAATGCCGTGACCTGTAACAACCACTTCGGGTTTCAAAGATTCAAGCTTCTTTACGGATTCCCAGGCTGTATCCCAGTCCGGAGTCAAGTATCTGGGTGGTCCGCTAATTTCTTTTTCCTGAGTAAAAACTCTATATAAATATTCTTGCTTAACTGTTACAAAGGCGTCTCCTGCGATTAATACTCCATCATTGTCCCGGAAAAGGGAGACATGTCCGATGCTGTGGCCTGGTGTATGAAACCAGTGAAATTCAGGTAGGTTGGGCACCGTTCCATCTGAAGGAAGCTTTTTCACTTGATCACCCAAATTTATGGGTTCAACAGGGAATATTGGTGACATTTTGGCCACCATTCCACCTTCTACTGTCATGTCAGGCTTAGGATAGCTTTTTTTTCCGGTAAGATATGGCAGTTCAAGCTCATGTGCAAATACAGGAACATCCCACTGTTCAACAAGCTCAATCAAGGCGCCGACATGGTCGAAGTGGCCGTGAGTAAGGATAATAGCATCGGGCCTTGCGTCAGAACCAAATCTATTCTCCGCGAGTGAAATGATTTGATCGGCAGAATGCGGCATTCCAGCATCGATAAGTACAAAGCCGGAGCCTGGATGGCCAATAAGGGCTATATTCACAATTTGGATTGTATGGTAATAAACATCCGGACGGACTTCATCTCCCCTTCCACTTTTTATCGAAGTTGCGGGAATGTATTTATAATCACTTCCGTATGACATGCTTTTTTCCATGTTGATGCCCTCCTTGGAAACAATTTAATATTGTCCGGCACGTGTCTCTTTAAATTGGGTACGCAGCAGCCAAAGATGAAAAAAGTATTCGCCTGTACAAATGATCACTAGAGCTAATACGGCTTTCGCGAATGCGTGGTCGTATCCTAAAACGTTTAATCCGCCCCATATGATGACCAATGAAAGAACAAAGTCCCCGACCATTGCGGCGCGATTGCCCATCTTAGGCAAGATAAACATATCTCCTGTAAAATAGGAAAGGAGCAAAAGCGTTATGCCGAGCAGTGTTGAGTGCATAAACGTTACATTGTTGAGCAGTGATAATATGACCCATGCGACAGCAAATACCATCAGGGCCTTCATACAAATAGCTTTTCCGTGATTGACTCTTTCATCCATATAAAATCCTCCTATCGTTATGGCCATTATGGCTATACCCGAAAAACCAAAAGGTTTAACATCTGGGAAGAAGTGTATGTTTTTTTTAAGATGAAGCGGAAAAGCTATAGATGCTCTTGTGAGCACAAAAAAATAAAGCGGGTGAACTGGGATGCGAAACAACAAAATTCAAATATTACCCATTGTTGCTTCTGTAGGAATCGGAGCTGCTGCATACAGTATGATGACAGGTCGGGGCGGACAGCTTTCAAACATGGTTCCGCAGCTATCAAATATGGGACAGGGAAAAGGCGGTAACCAAACCAAATCAATGGGATAAAACAAAAGCCAAGAAACGACTTGAAAGTCGTCTCTTGGCTTTTTTTAAAATATGCCTGACAAATATCTTTCAGGCAAGCTCATATTTAGTATCCTCCGTAACCATAGAAAGTTCCAACAATAATCAAGAGGATAAACAATACGACAATTAAGGCAAAGCCTGTGCCGTAACCGCCTGAGTAGCCCATAAAAAGCACCTCCTTGTCTTTTGGCTTCATTATAGAATATGGGAAAAACCGACACTGGTTAAGACAAGAATCCTAAAATCATGAAAATATACGAATGAATCATCTATGAGTGTTAAACGAAATGCCAATGACCATTTTCCATTGCTTGAATAGGATGGTTGTTATAGAAAGCAGATGGAGGTAACGTCATGTCCCTTGATAATAACCGGAATACTTTAGCTTGGCACGAAACATTGGAGGTGCATGAACTTGTCGCCAGTCAGGCGATAGGGTTGATGAAGTTGAAAGCGGGAATAAAAAACGTAAGGGATTCTCAGTTAAAAAGGATATACAGAAAATCAATCCAGGAGTTGGAACACAATATCAGGGAATTGGTCCAATATTACCCGTCCGCGCCCATTCAGCCCCAACGAGAGGAACCCCGCCAGGACCAATCCGGCTTTCAAGCAGGAGAATTGCTCAGCTTCTGCAAGGCATCGGTTCGGAATTACGCGATTGCTATAACCGAAACAGCTACACCAGTACTAAGGCAAACATTAACAAATCATCTCAATCGGGCTATAAAAAGCCATGGGGATATTTTCCATTACATGCATTCAAAAGGTTATTATCCTGCCTATGATTTGGGAATGCTTCTTAAAAATGACTTAAACAATGCTGAGCGTGCATTAACAATGCCTTATGAATAAAAAAAGCAGTGTGAAGATTCCCCTTTTCACCTGCATAAAATAACAGGTAAAAGGGGGAGTCTTTTGGACAAAAAACAGGAATTTTTAATAATTTTAATGACAAGCATCTTGTTGATCTTTGTTTTATATATCTTTAAAGGCTATATACCTTCGGTCAGTGGCAACAAAGAAGGACCAATTCAACAACAATGTAGTCTTTTGAAGAACGAATTATGGAGGTGAAAGTGGTCTAAAGCTGCTATGAACGGGGATGGAACTGTTCATTTATCGGAAAATGTGCCATTTCCCAGCATCCCTGATATAACTTCACTGTCATTTCTCGGTTTGGAGAGGGAGATTGATTATTATATCATTTACACCTTTTCAATATTTTGCTACTGTAAAATAAACTCTTTATTCGAAAAGCGGGGATGAAATATATGGACACGATTTTAACTCTTCAAGATGTTTCGTGGAAACGGGATGGCCGCAACATTCTAAGCGGCATTGACTGGAAAATGAAGAAGGGGGAGCATTGGGGAATTCTTGGGTTGAATGGTTCAGGAAAAACTTCTATCCTGAATATCGTATTAGGCTACCATTTTCCTTCTGAAGGAAGCGTAACGGTACTTGATCACCGGTTTGGGGAATCGTACCTGCCGGATCTTCGTAAAGAGATTGGCTTTGTCAGCAGTTCTTTAAACCGCTTTTCCCATATTATTGAGTATGAATCGATAGAAGAAATTATTGTAAGTGGAAAATTCGCTTCCTTTGGAATCTATGAAGAAGTGGCAAAAGCCGACTGGGATAAGGCGGATGACTTAATAGAAAGATTCCGTTTGGAAAAATTAAAGGGAAAACCATATCATCAGCTGTCACAAGGAGAAAGAAGAAGGGTTCTGATTGCACGCTCTTTAATGAACGATCCAAAATTATTAATATTGGACGAGCCTTGTACAGGGTTAGATATTTTATCCCGAGAGCAGGTTTTGGCTTTAACAAAGGAAATTGATAGAAACAACTGCAGCATTATTTATGTCACCCATCATATTGAAGAATTGGTCGAAGATATTACACATGTTTTGCTGCTGAATGATGGAAAGATAGTGGCTGCAGGCCCTAAAGAAAAAGTCTTAAAAGATGATTTATTGTCTGAAGCGTTTCAACTTCCGGTCAGCGTGCACTGGAAAGAAAAAAGGCCTTGGTTGTCGGTGGCCCAACATGCTGAAGTGAATAGTTAACAGGAATAAGCCGGCCATATGTGCCGGCTTATTTTTTATGTTTATTCATAGCCTAACTTATAGATAGGGACAAGTGTTTCAAATGTTTCTTTTGCCAATGATACGAATCGCTCACCATCTTTGACTATAGGGTCGTCTGCAGCAATATGTCTTCCGATCAGGAACTCAGCTTTTTTGACGTCACGGAAGCGTTCAAGCGCTTTTTTTAAGTCTATTTCATCTAGCCTGACAGCGTCCTTTTTCATATGGTCCATCGAAATGACAAAGTTGCCGGGCACTTTCTCTTGGATCACGTCCATATGATTCAAAAACTTCTTCGCAATTTCGGACTTTTCCGGTAACTCATATATATAGGCAAGCCAAAGAAATGCATGGTCATCAAAAAGCCCGACTTGAAAGTGGGGGTGTTTCTTATAGCCCCGCTTG
Organism: Siminovitchia fordii DSM 16014 = CIP 108821; assembly: GCF_000374565.1. GTDB lineage: Bacteria > Bacillota > Bacilli > Bacillales > Bacillaceae_C > Siminovitchia > Siminovitchia fordii. The sequence goes on from NZ_KB894686.1 coordinate 117,108, forward strand.
TTATTTGCAATGGCCAACCACGTGTCTTTAGGCGGATTCACTGTTCTTCTAGCGTGCTTGGCAATATGTAAATACATTTCATTGCCGATCATGGCGGTTAAGTCGGAAGTTAGAGTTTCTCCAATTATTTTGAATTTCGGTTGAATTCTATTTTGGATGGCGGACATTCTCTTGTCCAGGCCGTCGATATGAAATGTCTGAAAGTCACTTTTTGTAAAACCATCAAACTGCATCATTAAAACTCCTCTCTCGAATGATATATTTAGTTTACCAAATAATTCACTGTGTATAATCAAAATGCTCTCAAAACGAAAAAACCCCAGGCATATGCCCGGGGGCTATGAAGGACTATTTCAGTAATCAGGCTGTTCATTGCCGCTATTGTCTAAATTTTGACCTGAATAGCCACTTGTATATCTGTTTTCAAAAGGGTTGACTTCTTCCTCGTATTCCCTTTTTCTACCTCGCGATACAATACCTGCCTCGCGTTCTTTTGGCCTTCCAGCCTGTCTTTCGGAATCCTTCCGAGATATTGCATGAACCCTTCCATTCAGACTATGTTTATCTCTGTCAAATCTATCTCCCATTGTGAAATTGTCCACTTTTTCGCCATGAATTTTTATATTGTCCGTATTATTCAGAGGCATATTTTCTGTAGATAAAGTCTCGGTCCTGCCTCGATCGACATGACTGTCCACAAGTACTAAAATACGTCCGTTCTCCAATTCACTTACATATCTGGCAACATCCGTTTCTGTCACACCAAGATCCAATAAAAGATCGGAGTACTTCCTTGGTTCTGTATCTTCATTTGTAAAAAAGAATTTGAGCTCCTTCCAGAAGTTGTCATACCTTTCAGTATGTTGGCGTCCATCTTTGACAGTCACGCCGGTTTTTTCCTCAATCGTATCGGACTTCAAAACATCATTGGCGATTACATATATATGATCATTATCTATTCCGTCATGCCTTAACGAATCAATGGCCTTCATAGCCTCAAAGCTTGTGGCGAAGATTCCGACAATATTCTTTTTCATTCTTGAAGCCCCTCCTCTTTAGTCTTTTGCCAGTGTCAGTTGAAGTGGAGTGTTTCATTTTGTTTACCCCGTCGTGATAGTTCTAAACTATCTATTTTTATGGCAACTCATCGTTGACTCTGACTTCTGTATTCCCCTTACGGAATTGGTGTGAGATAAGCCAAAGTATAATTTTTTTATCAAGATAATCTTTATTGAGCAGTATAGGGATGTTATAAAATCTGCCGGTTATTAAGAGTGTACAGTCCTTAAAGGCGGGGATCATTGCTTTCTTATCGATCGTACGATAAAGAAAATCATTGGCAAAAATGTTAGAGCAAGAAATATCGGCAGGAAGCCCCAGCCGATCGATCCGGCTTTTCCAAGCGCTATCTGAACGGTCTTCCAAGTGAGATACACGAAGAGCCCGACTATGATATTCTTCGTGACATTTAGCAGCATCCTCGAATTTTTGTACTGAAATTCGATGTTCCGTTCGTTTAGACTCGTCATATAATTATGCCATTCAGGATGTTTTTCAAAGAATGACATAAGAGTCGCAAGTCCTGCTGCCACGATTGGCAACGTGATCAATTCCCATTTCGACCCCCACCGGTCCACTTCACCAATTGCGTTATAGTGGCCAGGTACCTGATCGGGCAAATCTCCCCATATGACGATTAAATAAACAATGCATGCGGCATAGATAAGCCCAGCCGATAAGTCCAGCGCCTTTTCGAATGTTGTCTTCGGGATGTCCAGTTTCGGACGGTCGTAGTTTTTCATCTAAAACACCTCTTTTAGCTATACGGGCGAAAACCTTTCAGGTTTCATAACAGAATAAAGCAAGTATTACGAGAAAACACTACTTGACTGGAACATCAATACACGTGGTGAATTGTATTTGAAAGTCAGTTTTGCGCAAATTTCGGAAATCTTTTGTGCTGTATATTTTATATTAAACATCAGAAATTCAATTAGAACATATGTTGTTTTTTGTATAGTGAAGATTGAATTATATGATACAATGATGGTTAGTATGAAAGAGGAGAGAAAGCATTGTACGAATATATCAAAGGGACTGTGGGACAAATTGGCCCCGAATATGTAGTGATAGAAAATAATGGAATCGGTTTTCAGATTTTGACGCCGAATCCTTTCATTTTTTCCGCGAAAAAAGGAAAGGAAACAATTATCTATACATATCAGCATGTAAGGGAAGACATCCTTGCACTTTATGGCTTTGAATCCAACACGGAAAGACAGATGTTCAAGAAATTGATCAGTGTTTCTGGGATTGGCCCAAAAGGGGCTTTGGCCATTTTAGCTGTTGGAGAGCCTGAACAGGTCATCCAAGCAATAGAGATAGAAGACGAGAAATTTTTAACTAAGTTTCCTGGAGTCGGAAAGAAGACGGCCAGACAAATAATCCTGGATCTAAAAGGGAAATTGAACGACGTGATACCGGAAGGAATGGCGGAAGCTGCAGCAGGTGTTGAACATGAAGTGGCTGGAGAAACTTCGGATGTTTCGTTGGAATTGGACGAAGCGATGCTTGCTCTTGAGGCATTGGGATACTCTGAGAGGGAATTGAAAAAGATTCGTCCGAAGCTCGCGACAAATGACCTTACGACGGATCAATATATTAAAAACGCACTTCAATTGCTTCTGAAACAATAACATGGAAGGAGTGTTCATGGATGGAGGAAAGGGTACTTTCCGGAGAAGCTTCGATGAATGATGTATCTTTTGAACAAAGTCTCCGTCCGCAGTCGCTTTCCCAGTATATCGGCCAGGACAAAGTGAAAAACAATTTGTCCGTTTTTATTCAAGCGGCGAAAATGAGGAAGGAAGCTCTTGACCATGTTTTGCTGTACGGTCCTCCTGGACTCGGAAAAACGACACTGGCAGTGGTGATTGCAAACGAAATGGGTGTGAACGTCAGGACTACATCCGGACCAGCCATTGAGAGGCCTGGGGATCTTGCGGCCGTTCTTACTTCACTTGAACCCGGAGAGGTCCTGTTTATTGATGAAATCCATCGGCTGCCGCGTGCAATCGAAGAAGTTCTCTATCCCGCAATGGAGGATTACTGCCTTGATATCGTGATCGGAAAAGGACCCGAAGCAAGATCTGTCAGGCTGGACTTGCCCCCTTTTACACTTGTCGGCGCCACTACCCGTGCAGGGTCTGTTTCAGCGCCCTTGCGTGATCGGTTTGGGGTGCTTTGCCGCTTGGAATATTATAATGACAAGCAACTGACCGATATTGTCGTTAGGACTGCCGAAATTCTCGAAACTGAAATCGAATGGGACGGAGCGGTTGAAATTGCAAGGCGCTCCAGAGGAACACCCCGGATTGCCAACCGTCTTCTCAGAAGGGTCCGTGACTTTGCACAAGTTCGAGGGGATGGCACCATTACACTTTCGTTGGCTGATGAAGCTCTTGAACTGCTCCAAGTTGACAAGCTTGGGCTTGATCATATTGACCATAAGTTGCTTCGAGGAATCATCGAAAAGTTCAGGGGCGGTCCTGTGGGTATTGATACGATTGCTGCAAGTATTGGAGAAGAATCGACAACGATAGAAGATGTATATGAGCCGTATCTTCTGCAAATCGGCTTTCTGCAACGGACTCCGAGGGGACGAATGGTGACGAAGCAAGTATATGAACATTTCAAATTGGAGGTGCCGAACTCTTGAACGGGATGGCAAAGCTTTTGATGGTTGCCGGCGCAGTTATTTTTATTGCAGGGTTTCTGATCCATTTTCTTAAGCTTGGCAAGCTTCCTGGCGATATTGTCATTAGGAAAGGAAATGCTACTTTCTTTTTTCCCGTTATGACATCTATTATTATTAGTGTTATTCTATCGGCAATTTTTTTTCTAGTTGGGAGGCTTAAATGAGTTTTGAAAGTAGATATGTTTGATTTCGACCTGCCTGAGGAGCTGATTGCTCAAGTACCGCTTAAAGACCGATCATCAAGCAGGTTGATGGTATTGAATAAGAAGACTGGAGCTATAAAGCACGAAAGATTCAGCCACTTAATTGATTATTTAAATCCGGGAGACTGCCTTGTTTTAAATGATACGAAAGTTCTTCCGGCACGTCTGTTCGGCATAAAGTCGGACACCGGGGCAAAAGTGGAAGTTCTTCTGTTAAAACAAGTGGCCGGAGATTGCTGGGAGACCCTCGTCAAGCCGGCAAAACGAGTAAAAGTGGGAACCGAGATTACTTTTGGCGATGGCCGTTTGAAAGCGATTTGTACAAGGACAGAGGAACATGGGGGAAGGCTGTTCGAGTTTCATTATGAGGGGATATTTTATGAAATTTTGGACTCCCTTGGCAAGATGCCTCTCCCTCCGTATATAAAAGAACAGCTGGAAGACCAGGACAGGTATCAGACGGTATATGCACGGGAAAGAGGGTCAGCCGCTGCCCCGACGGCAGGCCTCCATTTTACAAATGAAATGCTTGAAACAATTAAAGAAAAAGGGGTCTATGTTACCTTTATAACCCTTCATGTGGGGCTTGGGACATTCAGGCCTGTAAGTGTGGATAGTATCGAAGACCATGATATGCATGCCGAGTTTTACCGCATGTCGGAGGAGACATCGTCCCTTCTTAACGAAGTTAAAAATAACGGAGGCAGAATCATTTCCGTAGGTACCACTTCAACAAGGACGTTAGAAACTATCGCAGTGGAAAATGATGGAGTTTTTAAAGCAGGCAGCGGCTGGACTGATATTTTTATTTTTCCAGGCTATAAATTCCGAGCAATAGATGGACTAATTACAAATTTTCATCTGCCAATGTCTACATTGATCATGCTTGTCAGTGCATTGGCTGGACGTGAAAATATTCTCCATGCATACGAAACGGCTGTTCAAGAAAAGTACAGGTTTTTCAGTTTCGGTGATGCTATGTTGATTATTTAATATAAAACAGGAAAGGGGGGTTCTCATTGCCTGCCATTACATATGAATTGATCAAGACATGCAAACAGACCGGTGCAAGGCTGGGGATGATTCATACTCCGCATGGATCGTATGAAACACCTATGTTTATGCCAGTAGGGACGCTGGCAACGGTCAAAACGATGAGTCCCGAAGAATTAAAAGAAATGGGAGCTGGAATTATTCTCAGCAATACCTATCATTTATGGCTGCGACCTGGAGAGGATATCGTCGAAGAGGCCGGAGGGCTTCATAAGTTTATGAACTGGGATCAGGGTATTCTGACTGATTCAGGGGGCTTCCAGGTATTCAGTTTAAGTGAATTCAGGGAAATTGAAGAGGAAGGGGTCCATTTCCGTAATCACCTGAACGGGGATAAATTATTTCTTTCACCCGAAAAGGCGATGTCTGTCCAAAATTCTCTAGGGTCGGATATCATGATGGCATTCGATGAATGTCCGCCGTATCCGGCTTCACATGAATACATGAAAAAATCGGTGGAACGGACATCGCGCTGGGCTGAGAGATGTCTCAAAGCTCACGAACGCCCGGAAGACCAGGGACTTTTCGGGATTGTACAGGGCGGTGAATATGAAGACCTACGAAAGCAAAGTGCAAAGGAGCTTGTTTCTCTTGACTTTCCAGGCTATGCGATTGGGGGCTTGTCTGTAGGAGAACCGAAAGATGTAATGAACCGTGTACTCGAGTTCACAACTCCACTCTTGCCGTCTGACAAACCCCGTTACTTGATGGGAGTGGGGTCACCGGACTCTCTTGTTGATGGAGCAATAAGGGGGGTGGACATGTTTGACTGTGTCCTTCCGACGCGTATAGCAAGAAATGGTACTTTGATGACGAGCCAAGGGCGACTTGTTGTAAAAAATGCGGCCTATGCCAGAGATTTTGGACCGCTGGATGAAAATTGCGATTGTTATGCATGCAGGAATTATTCACGTGCATATATACGTCATTTAATTAAATGCAATGAAACACTCGGAATTAGGCTTACGACTTACCATAATTTATATTTTCTGTTAAAATTGATGAAGCAAGTCAGAGATGCGATAAAAGAAGATCGTCTCGGTGACTTCAGGAAAGAATTTTTTGAGCGTTATGGATTTAATCGTCCTGACGCAAAAAACTTCTAAATAATACATCATCCAAGAAAGGGGGAAGGAACTTGCAGACACTTGCCAATCTAACACCGTTTATCTTGATGTTCGTGCTCTTTTATTTCTTGTTAATCAGGCCGAACCAAAAGCGGCAAAAGGCTGTCCAAACGATGCAGAGCAATTTGCAAAAAGGGGACAAGGTTATTACAATCGGAGGTCTCCATGGCACAATCGACGCAATTGATGAAGGGAAAGTGGTCATTCTTTGCGGTGATGGCAGCAGACTTACATACGATCGAAATGCGATTCGCGAAGTAGTACAATCTTAGAGAATATCAATGCAAAAAAGAAGCGTGACAGCATGACGCTTCTTTTTTATATTTTACGAATGATGCTGTGGGGGACCGCCTGCAATATTTACACCAAGAACACCCCCCATCATGGCGGTTAATGTATAACAAATGTAGTAAACAAGCTGTTCCAATGTAAAAAGGGAGCCGTGGCCTAAATATTGATACAAGAGAATGATCACGCTGTATAAAAGACCCGTTGCTCCGCCCAGTACCCATCCTTTTTGCTTGCCTTTGCCTCCGCAGATGAATCCGCCAGCAAAGACACTGAAAAAGGAGATGATCGTAATAAGCAAGGTGATGGATTTTTCCTGGGTATTTGTGAAAGATAGAATAAATGAAAAAACTAAACTTGTAATAGCAGCGAGCAAAAATATGGTGATTACCCCATATAAAACGGATACTCCGAATTTCTTTGCTTCGATCATCTTTCACTCCTTTCATATACTTTTGGGCAAAATACGCCTGTCCTTCTACAAACATATTCACAAACTCAGTTATTAGAAGCCTTTTTCCTCATGTTTATCAAATTGTTGCCCATACTAAGCCATGAGCTTTTTTGACAGGGGGAAACAAATAATGAACGATTTTCTGGTTATTATCGTGCGGACTATTATCCTATATGGGGTGATCCTTGTTGTTTTTCGGCTCATGGGAAAAAGGGAAATTGGGGAACTGAGTGTTCTCGATCTTGTGGTTTTTATAATGATGGGTGAGATGGCCGTGATTGGAATAGAACAACATAAAGATCCGATCTTGCACACGATTATCCCAATAGCGGTTTTACTTCTTATCCAGGCGGGAATGGCCTATATTTCATTAAAGAGCCGGAAATTCCGAAGCCTCGTTGATGGAAAGGCATCAATCATAATAGAAAAGGGAAAAATTAATGAAAAGGAGATGAAAAAACACCGCTATAATTTTGATGATTTACTCATGCAATTGAGGCAAAAGGATGTCAATAATATTGCGGATGTTGAATTTGCCATTTTAGAAACATCCGGAGCATTGTCAGTTTTTAAAAAAGACAATAACAAGAAGGATGGATCCGTTACCATCCCCTTTATCATTGACGGTGTAATCCAGTTGGACGGGTTAAAAGAATCGAACAAAAGCGAGCAGTGGCTTAGGCGTGAACTGGAGGCAAGAGGGCATAAAGAAATAGAAAACATTTCTTTTTGCAGCTTTCAGGACGGAAGATTCTATGTAGACTATATTGATGAGTGAGGGGTCTGCCCCCCCCCACCACATCAACCCATTACCACTTTAGTGTGATGGGAGTCAGACCCCTCTTTTTTCTACCTTATAAAATTTCCGATGACCGGGATTTTTGTCATGTCACTTTTTTTCACAAGTTTAAAGCCAAACAGCAAGGCTAAATAGATTAATGTTGTGAATATAATTCCTATGGCCAGTCTTATAAAATTTGAATCAAGGTATAGGCTGTCAAATATTATTTTTCCGCTCCACCCCGCAAGGATGGCTGCCGCGAAAAACTTTACATAATCATAAATATATACAGTAAATTGAACCTTTTTTAAAACGGTGGCATAATGCAGAGCAGTGATCAATAAGGTCCCGGTTGCAATTCCAAGAGCAGCTCCTGTAATTCCGATGTTCGGTTGGGATGCTAACAAGAAGATGACTGCCAGTTTGACGGCATTTCCGATCAAGCTGTTGATCATGGCGGCCCTAGCCAGGTCAAGGGCCTGTAAAATAGCCTGAAGCGGTCCCTGATAATAATGAAAGATGAAAAATGGGGCCATCAGCTTAATAAAATAAGCACCATTTTCCGAGCCGTATATAAGCTTCATTAATGGCTCGGAAAAAGTAAACAAAACAATTACGGACAACCCCCCGGAGAGCAGGGCGAAGCGCAGTGCCTGCTGAAGCCTGTATTCTACCAGCCTATGGTTGCGGACAGCGTTAGCCTCGCTTATGGCTGGGACAAGGGATGTGGCAAGGGAAAAAGTAATAAAAGAAGGCAGGGTCAGCAAAGGCAGGGCATAGCCAGTTAAAAGTCCATACTGTTTTGTGGCGATGCCGGCGGCAATCCCTGCCAACAGCAAACTTTGGGATACAATGATCGGCTCGAAAAACCAAGACAAAGACCCGATCATCCTGCTGCCGGTTGTAGGCAATGCCACATTCATCAATTCCTTGAACGTTTCTCTTCCACCTTTTAAGGCGTGTAAAAAATGTCTTCTGACGGGAAACCTTTTTTTCACTTTAAACATGGCAAACAAGTATAAAAGTGAAATGAGCTCTCCTATCACTGATGCAACCATTGCAGCCGCCGCCGCATATTCAATCCCCATTGGAAGAAAGGCCTTTGTAAGTACGGCAATCAGCGTAATGCGAACTGCCTGTTCTAAGATTTGGGATACAGCAGACGGCTTCATATTCTGCTTTCCCTGAAAATAACCTCTAATAACTGAGGAAACGGCAACGATCGGTATGATCGGCGCAATGGCTGTAAGCGGATAAAGGGTTCTGGGATCGGTAAAAAGTGTTTTGGAAAGCAGCGGCCCCAGCATAATTAACGCAGGGGTAAATATAAGAGAGAGCGTTCCGGTTACGGTTAATGAAACAACGAGAATCTTTTTTACTTTTCGCTGGTCTCCTTTTATATCTGCTTCAGCAACAGCTTTGGAAATGGCCACCGGCAGACCGAGTTGTGTAATTGTCACAACAAGGATCAATGTCGGATAAGCCATCATGTAAAGGCCTACCCCTTCTTCCCCGATCAACCGGGCAATAACAATTCTGTTGATAAAGCCAAGCAGCCTTGTCACTAGCCCGGCAGCCATCAAAATCATTGTGCCTTTTAAAAACTTTGACATCTATTTCCCTGCCTTCTCAAATTTGCTCAATTCGATTACAATTATGTATATGCATGGACTTGGACAAAGCATGACAAGTTCAGGTTTTGTCTTGCAAAATGAAGGGTGGGAATGCGGATGTCGGAACAAAGGCATGAGTACGATGATTATTTTCATAGGCTCAAACCTGCATTAATGAGCAAGGCTGAGGAGTTTGCGTTGCTTGGCTATGAGGATATCTCCATAAATGATATTTGGAGATATTTAACGGAAAAAAGATGGAAAAAACCCACAGAAGGGATAAGGGTACACGAATTGGTTTCCGATGTCCTGGCATTGAAGGCCGGTGACTTTATGAACTTTGTAACTGTCGAAGCGTATCGTTCGCAAGAAGATCCATTTGAGGGGATCGGGAATGATGACCTTCAACAATTATTGAAAACAGATGATGATTGACACTCCTATTTATCTGTTTCATAATCTAAACAGACATAAGAAGATGCATGTCATCGCAAGGAGGACTTATTTTTAATGGTAAAGAGAAGCAGGATCGTAGCCTTTTTTCTCATATTGATCTTTCTCGCTGGAATTATGGGCTCGACCACAAACAATATCATACAAAATATAAAGCTCGGTCTTGATCTCCAGGGTGGTTTTGAGGTCTTATATGACGTGGAACCGGCCAAAGAAGGGCAAAAAATAACAAAGGATACCTTGGTACATACAACAGATGCACTCAACCGAAGAGTAAACGTCCTGGGTGTAAGCGAGCCGAATATTCAGGTTGAAGGTACGAACAGGATAAGAGTTCAACTCGCAGGAGTCGAGGATCAGAACCAGGCCAGGGAGATTCTTGGAACTCAAGCAACGCTCACTTTTAGAGATGTTAATGACAAGGTGATGCTGGACGGCACTGATCTCGTTGAAGGAGCCGCCAAACAAAGCTTCTCCCCGGATACGAACCAGCCGATCGTACTCGTGAAATTGAAGGATAAAAAGAAATTCAAAGAAGTGACAGAGAAGATTGTAAGCATGAAGCCGAACAATCAATTAGCCATTTGGATGGATTTTGAGGAAGGCGTTGACTCATACGAAAAGGCGGTTACAAGCGGCAGCCAAAAAATGCTTTCCGCCCCAAACGTCAATCAGGTGTTTAATCAAACGGAAGTTTCAATTGAGGGGAATTTTACCACTGAAGAGGCTGAAAACCTTGCCAACCTGCTTAATGCCGGGGCCCTCCCTGTTAAATTGACGGAAGTTTACTCTACGTCAGTTGGTGCCAAATTTGGTGAGCAGGCAATGGATAAGACGGTTACTGCAGGAATCATCGGGATTGCGATTATCTTCTTATTTATGATCTTTTATTATCGCTTCCCTGGTGTCATTGCTTCGATCACCTTATCCATTTACATCTATTTGATTTTGCTATTATTCAGCCTGATGAACGGGGTTCTTACTTTACCAGGCATTGCAGCCTTGATCCTCGGTGTAGGAATGGCGGTGGATGCCAACATACTGACATATGAAAGGCTGAAGGAGGAGATTAGGCTTGGACGGTCACTGCGCTCAGCCTTCCAGGCAGGAAACAAGTCTTCGTTCGTTGCCATTCTTGATGCAAATATAACAACTCTTTTGGCCGGAGCGGTTCTATTTTACTTCGGTACAAGCTCTGTCAAGGGATTTGCGACAATGCTCATATTAAGTATATTGATGAGCTTTGTGACAGCTGTATACGGCTCGAGGTTCCTTCTCGGGCTATGGATCAACAGCCGCTTCTTTAAAGAAAAACCGGGCTGGTTTGGGGTGAAAAAATCTGAAATCCATGATCTGTCGGAAAATATTTCTGCGCACGAGCTGAAAACACCATTTGATCGATTTGATTTTGTAAAAAACAGGAAGAAATTTTATGTCTTTTCCGTCGCCCTGTTTGTTGCAGGAGCTATCGTCCTAGGTATGTTCAGATTGAATTTGGGAATTGATTTTTCAAGCGGAACCCGTGTGGAAATCGATGCCGGAAAACCTTTGACAACTGAAGAGTTGAAAGCTGATCTGGACGATATCGGAATGCCGTCTGATGACATTGTACTTTCGGGGGCAGATAAGGATATTGGCGTCGCACGTTATAAAGGTGTAATGACTAAAAATGAAATTGCAAAGCTGAAAGATCATTTTGAAGATAAGTATGGGGCAGAGCCAAATGTCAGCACGGTTTCATCAACAGTAGGTAAAGAACTTGCAAGAAACGCATTATATGCTCTTTCAATAGCAGCCTTAGGTATAGTTATCTACGTATCACTTCGTTTTGAGTTCAGGATGGGGCTTTCAGCTATCCTCGGCCTTGTCCATGATGCTTTTTTCATTGTCGCGTTTTTTAGCTTGACGAGGCTGGAGGTGGACTTGACCTTTATTGCGGCTGTGTTGACCATTGTGGGGTATTCCATCAATGACACCATTGTCACATTTGACAGAATCCGCGAAAATATGAGGGCGAAAAAACGTCTGAAAACTGAGCAGGATATTGCAGATATTGTCAACACAGGGCTTCGCCAAACCTTGACGCGTTCCATTAATACGGTATTGACGGTCATTGTCACTGTATTGGCGCTAGTAATCTTTGGAAGTGAGTCCATTCGAAATTTTTCGTTTGCACTGCTCGTTGGCCTATTAGCAGGTACTTATTCATCCATCTTCATTTCAGCGCAGATTTGGTACGATTTGAAGGTTAAGGAATTGAAGAAAAAAGGACCGATCAATACGGTAAAAGAAAAGAAGAAATGGTCGGATGAACCGCAAGTATAATAAAGCAGGAAACGTCCGTTCAACGACGATAACATTAACAGAAATATGGAGAAGCCTTCTGTTGGCCAGAAAAGCACGAGACAATTCCCATAATGGCCTTGCAGATCTTGAGGGTTAGGTGGACCCCGCAATGAATAGGAAACAATGAGTCTTGCCGCTTAGCTTACTCTATGTGGATTGAACTTTGCTAAACATCATGCGACGATTTAGCGAGATTTTTGATGGCATAGAGGCAGTGATTTCTGTAATCGTACTCTGAGTCATTATCCCTGAAAGCCATCTGCAAGAAAAAAAGGTACTTTGTCGAATAGGGGAGTAGGATGGTACGTCATAGGGAGGTTTGTCCCTGTGGCGCCGTCGACATATTCTGTCTCATAAAGCAGCATAAAGATTAATTTTTATTTGAAAAGCCGCGACTATGCGGCTTTTTTTCTTGGAAAGGGCAATATAAGTAATACCAGCTATTATAATGGGGGGTGGTTATTATGGAGCAGAAGGATCGTTTTAAGCAAGCAGAAACTGCAGCATGGGTAGGCATCATAGTCAATATATTATTAACGATTATAAAAGGAGTCTTTGGTATAAAAGCGAATAGTAAAGCATTAATTGCCGATGCGGTGCATTCAGCATCTGACATTGCCGGATCATTGGCGGTATATGTAGGTCTTCGGGCTGCGAAACAGCCTCCTGATGAGGAACATCCTTATGGTCATGGAAAAGCTGAATCTGTAGCGGCTATTATTGTCTCTGTCATTCTATTTATTGTCGGAGTGCAAATTGGAAAGTCTTCTTTTGAATCTTTCTTCAAACCTCTTGAAGCCCCGGGTTCGAGCGCGATCTATGCGGTATTATTTTCCATCATTGTCAAGGAAGCATTGTTTAGGTACAAATACCGGCTAGGGAAGAAGCTCAATAGTGAGGCATTGGTGGTAAATGCTTATGAACATCGTTCAGATGTCTATTCTTCCATCGCTGCACTGATTGGAATCGGGGCATCCATCATAGGAAATAAACTGAACGTTGAGTGGCTGGTTTTTGGGGATCCGGTAGCAGGTTTGGTTGTTTCAGTGATGGTTATGAGAATGGCGTGGAAACTTGGGGCAGAATCTATATATAACACCTTGGACCATGTGTTGGATGACGAAAAAACCACCGTTTATAAAAAAATAGTTTTATCCGTACCTGATGTGAAGAGAGTTGATGAACTTCATGCCCGCCAGCATGGATATTATGTGATCATTGATTTGAAAATTGCTGTCAATCCGGAAATAACAGTAGCTGAAGGACATCAGGTAGGTAAAAATGTGAAAAAAAAGCTGCTCAGCCAACCGGATGTTCATAATGTGCTTGTGCATATCAATCCATATTACTCCGAACCCGACCCTATAAAAAATGATTCAAATGACAGGTGAATTGGCAATATATTGGGTACGGCAAAGAAGCCGGTATTTTGTGGAATTGAAAGGAACTCTTCCATTTTGTATAATAGGAATTCTGGGAGAGTGAGAAAATGTTACAGCCAAATACCCGCTGGATCGTTCGGAAAAATGATGAGAAAGCGGTTCAAATGTTATCTGATAAACTTGATATATCCCCGTTAACGGCCACATTACTTGTAAACAGAGGAATCGATGATCCTGTTGAAGCCAATCGATTTTTACATATTGAACGGGAAGACTTCCACGATCCATATTTGATGCAGGATATGAAAAAAGCGGTAGAACGGATTTCCCGCGCAATCCAGGATCAAGAAAAGATCCTGGTATATGGCGATTATGATGCTGATGGTGTAACAAGCACCGCAGTTTTAATGACGGTATTAAGAGACTTGGGAGCCTCTGTTGAATTTTACATACCAAATCGATTTACAGAAGGATATGGCCCGAATGAAAATGCTTTCCGCCAGGCTGCAGATAATGGAGTCAAGTTAATCATAACTGTAGATACCGGAATTGCGTCTGTACATGAGGCAGAAATCGCGAAACAGCTTGGAATGGATCTGATTATCACGGATCATCACGAAATCAGGCCTGAAATACCATCTGCATTTGCTATTATACATCCGAGGTATGATGACACCCCTTATCCGTTTCCGGATCTTGCGGGAGTAGGTGTCACTTTTAAGCTTGCCCATGCATTATACGGGTCTGCGCCTGAACAACTTTTGGACCTTGTCGCTATTGGAACGATTGCCGACCTGGTACCCCTGCATGGAGAGAACCGGCTTATTGTCAAAAAAGGCCTACGGGTTCTCAGACAAACAGAACGTCCTGGATTAGCTGCAATGAGCAGGATGGCAAGTGTAAATCTCGCAGAAGCGAATGAAGAAACGATCGGTTTCACAATCGGTCCTCGTCTGAATGCGGCGGGAAGGCTGAATTCAGCCGTACCTGCTGCTGAACTACTGCTATCGGAAGATGGTGAGACAGCGGAATTGTTGGCTCGCGATATAGAACAATTGAACACTGAAAGGAAAGACATTGTTTCGGAAATAACGAAAGAAGCCATGGAAATGGTGGACACACTCTATCCGACTTCAGAAAATCATGTGCTCGTCATCGGAAAAGAGGGATGGAATCCAGGAGTGGTCGGTATTGTAGCCTCAAGACTAACTGAAAAGTACTACAGGCCAGCCATTGTATTGGGCTATGATACAGAAACGGGGAAGGCCAAGGGATCTGCAAGAAGTATTAAAGGTTTTGATTTGTTTGAAAGTCTGCTGTCTTGTTCCAGCTTGCTTGAACACTTCGGAGGACATCCAATGGCTGCTGGAATGACGCTCTCTATCTCTGATGTTGAAGAACTTAGAGCCCAATTGAACTTTTTAGCAAAAGAGCAGCTGAGTGAAGAAGATTTGGTTCCATTCACAGATCTTGATGCAGAGGCCTCATTAAGTGAAATAAGTATTGATTCAATTAAAGAGCTGGACATGCTGGCTCCATACGGGGTTGGCAACTCGAAGCCGAGGTTTATGGTCGATCAAGCTGTCCCTCAGGATATAAGAAAAATCGGAGCGAATCAAAATCATTTGAAGCTGACTCTGAAACAAGCGGGGGGTACGCTGGATGGGATCGGTTTTAATCTCGGGTATCTTGCAGACAGTATCTCTCCCGATGCAAAGCTTTCCGTCATCGGGGAACTGGCTATCAACGAATGGAATAATATGAGGAAGCCGCAAATATTTATTAGAGATGCCGGTATTAGGGACTGGCAGCTGTTTGACATGCGCGGAAAAAGACGGCCTGACAGCTGGCTTCCACTTTTGCCGAAAAAGAATGTTTATTTCATCGTTTTTAGACAGCAAACCATAAAAGAATTTCCGTTGGATGCCGCTGAGTCAAATATCAAATTGATTGCAGATTCCGAAGAGGCGAAACAACTGATGATCGAAGGGAAGAGCATCGTATTACTTGATCTCCCTCCGAATTTATCCCTTCTCGAAGAATTGATAGAAGGAAAGGCGCCAGATCGTATATACGCTCATTTTTTACATGATCAGGGGCAATTTTTTAAGACGATCCCGACAAGAGATCACTTTAAATGGTATTATGCCTTTCTAGCGAAGAGACGCACGTTTGATGTAAGAAAATACGGTAAAGAACTGGAAAACTACCGTGGTTGGTCAAAAGAAACAGTCCAGTTTATGACTCAAGTGTTTTTTGAGTTGGAATTTGTTACAATTAAAGATGGAATTATCGTTCTTAACCAAGTTAAAATGAAGAAAGATTTATCTGATTCGCCTGCCTATCGGCAGAAACAGGCGGATATTGAACTGGAAAATGTGCTGATCTATTCATCATATCAGGATTTAAAGCAATGGTTTGAGAAGCGAGTCGCACACCCTGTTAATCATGAGGAGGAAGTGGATGCATGGACTTAAAACAATATATTACAATCGTTCCGGATTGGCCCCAAAAAGGAATTTTATTTAAAGATATCACGACATTGATGGATAATGGCGAGGCTTATCGGTATGCAACAGATCAAATAGTTGAATATGCCAAACAAAAGGAAATAGATATTGTCGTCGGTCCTGAAGCGCGCGGATTCATCATTGGCTGCCCAGTTGCCTATGCCCTCGGAGTCGGCTTTGCCCCGGTCAGGAAAGAAGGAAAGCTTCCAAGGGAGACAATTAAGGCGAATTACGGAAAAGAATACGGCAAAGATGCTTTGACCATTCATAAGGATGCCATTAAAAAGGGTCAGCGGGTCTTGATTACTGATGATTTATTAGCCACTGGGGGGACGATTGAAGCGACAATCGAGCTTGTTGAAGAATTGGGCGGAATTGTTGCGGGTATCGCTTTCCTCATTGAACTCTCTTATTTGGACGGAAGGAAAAAGCTTGAGAATTATGATCTTCTGTCATTGATTACTTTTTAATGCACAAAATTACTGAAAAGCACTCTCTATTTGAGTGCTTTTTATTATAGCTGCCTACATAAAATTCGATATAATTTGATAAAATGATGGAAAATAACAGCTCGTTCTTTACAACCAACGTATAAAAAACGATAATAGTAATCATATATTCTTTTTAGATTCGACATTTTTCATAATCTTTATTTTTATAAAAAAGGTGATCCTTGTGGCAAAAGATAACATTTTAACAGCTGAAGATGTCTTTGAACGGACAAGTAAATATTTAAACGAGGAACACGTCGGACTGGTTAAAAGGGCTTATGAATTTGCCCGTCAGGCCCATAAGGATCAATTTCGAAAATCCGGGGAACCTTATATTATCCATCCGGTCCAAGTAGCGGGTATACTTGCTGACCTCGAATTGGATCCTGCTGCAGTTGCAGCCGGTTTTCTTCACGATGTAGTGGAAGATACACAGGTGACAATCAAGCAGATTTCCGAGGAGTTTAATAGTGAAGTGGCAATGCTTGTTGATGGTGTCACTAAACTAGGGAAAATAAAATATAAATCGCATGAGGAGCAGCAGGCTGAAAATCACAGGAAGATGTTTGTCGCCATGGCGAAAGATATCCGGGTCATTTTGATCAAGCTTGCTGACCGACTCCACAATATGCGGACATTAAAACACTTGGCACCTGAGAAACAAAGAAGGATTGCCAATGAGACGCTGGAAATCTTTGCTCCGCTTGCCCATAGGCTTGGGATTTCGAAAATCAAGTGGGAGTTGGAGGATACATCGCTTCGATACCTGAACCCGCAGCAATACTACCGCATCGTCAATCTGATGAAACGGAAGCGGGCAGAAAGGGAGCAATACTTGGACAACGTTATGGATGAAGTGGAAAAGCGGCTGGAAGAAGTTGAGATTAAGGCTGAGCTTTATGGCCGGCCCAAGCATATTTATTCCATCTATCGGAAAATGACTCTCCAGCACAAACAATTCAACGAAATATATGATCTTCTTGCCGTACGGATAATTGTGAACAGCATCAAGGACTGCTATGCCGTTCTCGGTATCATCCATACCTGCTGGAAGCCGATGCCTGGAAGGTTCAAAGATTATATTGCCATGCCCAAGCCGAATATGTATCAGTCGCTCCATACAACAGTTATCGGGCCAAATGGCGAGCCGTTAGAAGTGCAGATACGGACAATAGAAATGCATAGGATTGCCGAGTACGGGATCGCAGCTCACTGGGCTTATAAAGAAGGAAAGACAATTGACCAAAAGGCTTCCTTTGATAAAAAACTCTCCTGGTTTCGGGAAATTTTAGAATTTCAAAATGAATCAGCTAATGCCGAAGAATTCATGGAGTCATTAAAGATCGATTTATTTTCCGACATGGTGTTCGTGTTCACTCCAAAAGGGGATGTTATCGAACTTCCAGCCGGATCGGTCCCTATTGATTTTGCCTACCGCATCCACTCAGAAATCGGCAACAAGACCATCGGTGCAAAAGTCAACGGGAAAATGGTAACGCTGGAATATAAGCTTCATACAGGCGATATAATTGAAATCCTTACTTCCAAACATTCATATGGACCGAGCCAGGACTGGCTTAAGCTGGCACAGACATCTCAGGCTAAAAATAAAATAAAGCAATTTTTCAAAAAGCAGAGAAAAGAAGAGAATATCATTAAAGGCAAGGAATTGGTTGAAAGAGAGATCAAAGAACTTGAATTTGATGTCAAAGATATTCTTGTTCCCGAAAATATTGAAAGAACGGCCGAGAAATTCAATTTTCCGACCGAAGACGATATGTATGCCGCTGTCGGTTATAATGGGATTTCAGCACAACAGGTTGCCAATAGGCTGACAGATAAATGGAGAAAGAAACGGGATGAGGAAGAGGCAGTCAAAGATATTGTAGCTGAGGGGAAACAATCTCCGCGTCCAGGTAGACATGAAGCTGGGGTTAAGGTAAAAGGAGCGGATAATTTGCTTATTCGTCTTTCCCGATGCTGTAATCCTGTGCCAGGTGATGAGATAATCGGATTCATCACAAAGGGGAGAGGTGTCTCTGTCCATAGATGCGATTGCCCAAATGTCACCAACTCCGAACAAGAAAATCGCCTCATCCCTGTTGAGTGGGTGCAAGGTGGAAATACCCGAAAAGAGTACAATGTCGATATTGAAGTGTTGGGCTATGATCGCCATGGACTTTTAAACGAAGTCCTGCAGACAGTGAGTGGGACAAGAACGAATATCACTGCTGTAACTGGCAGGACAGACCGGAATAAAATGGCTACGATCATGGTGACTATTGCCATTCATAACATCAGCCACCTTCATAAGGTCGTGGATAAAATTAAACAGATTCCGGACGTGTATGCGGTCCATCGAATTATGAACTAAAAGGAGCATTAGAAAAGTGAAAATCGTGCTTCAAAGATGTAAACAGGCAAAGGTGACGGCAGAAGGAAAATTGACAGGGTCCATCGGTAAAGGCTTTGTTCTGCTGGTTGGCATCACTCATGAGGACACTGAAAAAGAAGCGGAATGGCTGGCTGATAAAATCGTAAATCTCCGTATTTTCGAAGATGAGGATAGGAAAATGAACCAATCATTAAAAGATGTGGGTGGCGAAATCCTGTCAGTCTCGCAGTTTACACTATATGCCGATTGTAATAAAGGCAGGCGTCCAAGTTTTGTCGACGCAGCCGTGCCATACATGGCGAATGCCATGTATGAACGTTTTAATGAATTGTTGCGGAGCAGGGGTGTGAAGGTGGAGACAGGCGTTTTCGGAGCCATGATGGAAGTGGACCTTATCAATGACGGGCCGGTTACCCTTGTATTGGAACGAAATAGTTAAAAAAGTATGTGGATAGCATTATATGTATTAACGCTCAGCTTGTAGAGAAATTGGTTGTTATTTCTCTACAAGCTTTATATTTTTTGTATTTTTCATCAGTTTTTTCACTCAATATAAAGGGAAAAACACTTTCACATCAATCTTGGCGGTACAGGTGTATGGTATCTTCTACCTTGCAGACGCCTGTTGGCTGCGCCCGCTTGGATAACTTCCTCAACTGGCCAATAAAGAATTCCATACAGTTCTGCCATATTTCCGAGTCTTGGTTCCACTATTTTTTTAGTCTAAGTGATGTCAAATGAACAAGGAGAAAAATTATATAATCCAAAATACACAAAAAGCCATCGAGGTTTTCTCGACAGCCTGAGCTATAATTGTTTGCTGATCCTTAATTCAGGGTTATTGAAATTTTGGTGCTCTTTGAGAAGATGTAGTGTGTCTAAGTAATGTCGACTGTCCTTCTAAATAAAACGGGTATACTTCTTTTATTTAAAATAATCATTGAGCCCTTCCACAATCGCTTCGATAACTTTTTTACGGTATTTTTCAGTTTTTATTATTTTTTCTTCATCCTCGTTGCTCAAATACCCAAGTTCAAGCAAGACAGCCGGTTGAGTATTTTCCCTCATTACATAGTAATTTCCAAACTGTGAACCCCGATCTTTCAGTTGGATCGATTCGGATAAATGGCTGTGGAGTGTATCAGCCAGCCGCCTTTCATATGAATGATAATAATATGTCGTATGACCGGAAGCGGAAGAATCGTCGATGCTGTCATAATGCAGGCTGATAAAAGCGTCCGCCCTGTTCTCGGCAGCTTTGTTTGTCCTGTCATAAAGGGGGACATACTTGTCGCCTGTTCTTGTCAATACGACATGGGCATCGGCTTTCTCTAGCTTTTTTTTAAGCATTTTTGCCGTTTTCAATGTCAGGTCTTTTTCAAGTGTTCCGTTTGTTCCTGCAGCACCCTGATCATGCCCTCCATGTCCTGCGTCAATCACGATGAGCTTTCCCGATATTCCTTTGCCAGGTCTCCTTTGGCTGGCCGGTCTGTCAGTCATCGAAACAATCCAACTTGCAATGTAGCCTTTTTTTCCTTTGGAAGTTTTCACTTCAACCCAGTCATTTTTTTGGTCAATGACTTCGTATACTTCTCCAGCATATGCTTGTCCGACAATGCTTGATTCGATATCAGGTTTCTTTCTAATTTTTGAATCATCATGAAGAACCATGACATTGGCCGGTTCCCGTTTCGCTTTATCTTGGGCTACTTTGATATATTCACTGCTAACCCAGGCAGTCCCTGATTCAAAAGGAATCTTGGACCACCCGTTGTTCTCTTCGATAACTTTTACTTTGTCTCCTTCTTCCAGCTTGCCGAGAATATTACTTTCAGTGCTCGGCTCAGATCGGACATTCAAGTTTTGAACAGCAATGATTCCTTTTGATGGCTTTACTTTTCCCGCTTTTTTAGATGCCAGCCAACCGGCTATCCAACCGGTTTCTCCTGATTTTAATTCGATTTCATACCAGTCGTCTTTTTCTTCGATTACAGGATATGTTTCCCCTTTTTTTAATTGGGTAATGATTGGGTAAGAAGCGCCGGGTTTTTCGCGGACATTGACCACTTCACCTAAAATTGTGGCGGTTTCGGTGTCTTCAATGGTGAATGACGGATCCTTGCCGCATCCGGCGATTATGAAAATGAGTGCAAGAATCATCAATATCTCTCTTTTTCCCACGAACATACCGCCTTTCTCTCTTGGTAATCATTATCGCATGATGCGTAAAAATAAAAAAGTGCTTGATTGTTTTTCTTTATTTCTAAAGAAATGGCCCACTTTTCATCATTATAAATTTTTGCGTATTGTAAATAATAAATGAATAACAGTTCCAGGAGGATTTTTATGCGGATTAATGAAAAAAGTCGTTACGCAGGGTCGGCTTTGCCAAATACGGCCGGATTAGATTTACAAAACTTGCTTGATAGGGAATCTGAAGAAGGACCAGCTCAATTCATGCATGAATCTGGCTGGGACAACTCAGGAATACAATTATTAAAAAGAGAGCTCAAACGGGGTTAAGCATTGACAAATTCTGTATACCTTCGTATGATTATATAAATAATTACAGATAGTTCATCCGGTGAGGGAGAGAGTAGTTGGGAACGGTTTGATCAGAGAGGAAATATCCAGGCTGAAAGTATTTCCGCAAATTGCCCCAGTGAAAGACACTCCTTAGGATTCCGCTTCGAACAGCCTTTGCTTAGTAGGAGTAGGACGCTAACAGCGTTATGTGAAAAGTGAAAGTGAAAGATCACTTTTAAAAGGGTGGCACCGCGGGAAATACTCTCGTCCCTTGTTTTACGAAACAAGGGACTGAGGGTATTTTTTTTATCGGATGTGATGGAAAGGAGATATGAGATTGTCTATTCAAATTCCAAGAGGTACACAGGATATACTCCCAGGCGAAGTGGAAAAATGGCAGTTTATTGAACAAAAGGCGAAAGACATATGCAAAAGATATTTATACAAAGAGATCAGGACACCGGTTTTTGAACATACGGAACTTTTTCAACGGAGTGTTGGGGATACGACGGATATTGTCCAGAAAGAAATGTATACGTTCGAAGACAGAGGAAGCCGGAGTCTGACGCTGCGTCCGGAAGGTACGGCAGCTGTTGTACGGTCTTACGCCGAAAATAAAATGTACGGACAAACGGTCCAACCTGTCAAGCTATATTATTTAGGGCCGATGTTTCGTTATGAACGTCCGCAAGCCGGCCGTTACCGCCAGTTTGTACAATTTGGGGTGGAGGCAATTGGAAGCGATGATCCGGCCATAGATGCGGAAGTCATATCACTCGCGATGGAGCTTTACAGGGAGCTAGGTTTAAAAAAGCTGCGCCTTGTTCTCAACAGCTTGGGTGACAGTGCGAGCAGGAAGGCGCACAGGGATGCGTTAATCGCTCATTTCAAACCTAGAATTGGAGAATTCTGTGAAGATTGCAGGCACCGCCTTGAAACGAATCCACTGAGAATCCTGGATTGCAAACGGGACCGTGAGCATGAACTTATGTCTTCTGCACCTTCAATACTGGATTATTTGAATGATGAATCACGGGATTATTTTGATAAAGTAAAAAAATATCTGGAAGACATGGAGATAGAATATGTGGTGGACCCGACCCTTGTTAGAGGCTTGGATTATTACAACCACACGGCTTTTGAAATTATGAGTGATGCAGAAGGCTTCGGTGCTATTACCACTTTATGCGGTGGTGGAAGATACAATGGGCTTGTGCAGGACGTAGGCGGTCCTGACCAGCCGGGAATCGGATTTGCGTTAAGCATCGAAAGACTTATAAGCGCACTCGAAGCAGAAGGGGTTTTACCTCCTCATGAGGAATCCATTGATTGTTATATTATCGCACTTGGAGAAAAAGCGATGGATTATGCTGTCCCTCTTTTGCAGGAGATTCGGAGGGAAGGTCTTTCCGCGGAGAAAGATTATATGGGGCGCAAGATGAAAGCCCAGTTCAAGGCCGCAGAACGAATGAATGCCAAGCATGCCCTTATTATAGGGGAGGATGAACTGGAAAAAGGAAAAGCGGCAGTTAAAGATCTGCAAACGGGCGATCAAGAAATTGTTCCGCTTGAAAATATTGTTGATTTTTTAATCAGAGGAAAATAAGGAGAGTCTGCTCATGTATGGAAGAACGTATTACTGTGGAGAAATTACAGAAAGTGCAATTGGAGAAGCTGTTAATTTAAAAGGGTGGGTTCAAAGACGCCGTGATTTGGGCGGATTGATATTCATCGATTTACGCGACCGTACGGGTGTCGTTCAAATTGTTTTTAATCCAGAAATTTCAAAAGAAGCTTTGGAAACAGCGGAAACAATCCGTAATGAGTTTGTTATTGATGTAAGCGGAGAAGTGGTTAAGCGGGATGAAGCGACTTTTAATCCCAAAATCAACACAGGGACAATTGAAGTGATTGTTAATAACGTGAACATTATCAATAAGGCAAAAACCCCTCCGTTCATGATCGAGGACAGGACGGAAGCTGCAGAAGACATACGGTTAAAATACCGCTATTTGGATTTACGCAGGCCTGAGATGTTCGAAGTATTCAAGATGCGCCATGATATTACAAAAACGATTCGGAATTACTTGGATGAGAATGGTTTTCTTGATATCGAAACGCCGATGCTGACAAAAAGCACACCAGAAGGTGCAAGGGATTACCTTGTCCCAAGCCGGGTTCATCCTGGGGAATTTTATGCATTGCCGCAGTCACCTCAGTTGTTCAAGCAGCTGTTAATGGTCAGTGGATTTGATAAATATTACCAAATTGCCCGCTGTTTCAGGGATGAGGATCTAAGGGCGGACCGTCAACCTGAATTTACACAGGTGGATATTGAAACTAGCTTCATGAACCAGAAGGACATTATGGATATGACAGAAAAGATGATGGCCAAAGTCATGAAAGATGTAAAAGGCATTGAGGTTCCTTCTCCGTTTCCAGTCATAACATATGATGAGGCGATGGCCCGTTTCGGTTCCGATAAACCTGATACTCGTTTTGAAATGGAACTTCAGGACGTTTCCGAAATCGTCAAAAACTCTAATTTCAAGGTTTTTTCCGGGGCGGTCGAATCTGGAGGACAGGTGAAAGCCATTGTTGTAAAGCAGGCAGCTGAAAAATACTCCAGAAAAGATATTGATGCGCTGGGCGAATATGCATCCATTTATGGAGCAAAAGGGCTTGCCTGGATGAAGGTCGAAGAGGACGGGATCAAAGGACCAATTGCCAAATTCTTTGATGAAGAGGAAGTGAAGCAGCTTACCTCTGTCCTTGATGCAGAAATCGGCGATTTGATTCTTTATGTTGCGGACAAAAAGAGCGTTGTGGCTGACTCTCTCAATGCCTTAAGGTTGAAGCTTGGAAAAGACCTTGGGCTTATCGATGAAAGCAAATTCAACTTCCTTTGGGTCGTAGACTGGCCGTTATTGGAATATGATGAAGAGGAAGGGCGATACACAGCAGCACACCATCCATTTACAATGCCTGTCAGGGAGGACGTCGAGTTGCTTGAAGCAAAGCCTGAGCTTGTACGCGCGCAGGCCTATGACCTTGTCTTAAACGGGTATGAACTCGGAGGAGGTTCCTTGAGGATTTTCGAAAGGGATATCCAGGAAAAAATGTTCAAAGCACTCGGGTTTTCGGAAGAGGAAGCTCGGGAACAATTCGGATTTTTGCTTGAAGCTTTCGAATATGGCACTCCACCGCATGGAGGGATTGCGCTTGGCCTTGATAGGATGGTTATGGTTCTTGCCGGACGATCCAGCCTTAGAGACACCATTGCTTTTCCAAAAACAGCAAGTGCAAGCGATCTTCTGATGAAAGCACCGGACGAGGTAGACAGTAAGCAATTGAAAGAACTTCATCTTCAAGTTGGAGAGAAGAAAATATAATATAAAAGGTTGAAGCAAAAACGCAAGGCCCCTTGTTATTGTTTTGACAAGATAACTTAGCCACCAACACCTTGGTTATTAAAGTGAATACAAAAAGGAAAGCAGGTCCGGCATTTAAAGAAGTCGGCCTACTTTCCGTTACTCAATGGAAATTTCTGTGAAGTCGTCATTATCATCGATAACCCGTTTTTGTTCTCTAGCGTCTTGGTGTTCACTGAACCTCTCATTGGATTCCTCACTAGATTGCCAACTGGATTCTTCACTGTCTTCCACACTAGACTCATCCCCAGCATCTTCCTTATCTTCATTTTCTTGCTTGAAGCTTTCAAAATCAGCTTTTAAATCTTCAGCAATTTCTGTGGGAAGTGTACTTGATCCATATGTTGCCCCTATGTTGAGCTGTCCGCCTAAATCCTTAATTCCCAAAGAACCGAAATTATTGTTTTGCTCATATTTATCCAATAAAATTTTATCAACCTTTATTTCTCGTATGACGACAGATTGTTCGTCCTTTTTCGGAATGGAATTCTTTTTAAGCTTTTCTAATTCGTCCTTTAGTTCTATTGTCTGTTGCCTGTTTTCTTCTATGATCCCCTCCATTATGGCAAAATGCCCTTCCATAACAGCTAACCGCTCATCCAAACTGTTTACTTTGGATTGGATGGGTGCCAGCGTTTCTGAAATAAACTTGGACAATTGCGTTAAAAAGTGCTCATCCACCGTAATATATGCTTCTCGTTTTTTAGTTGTTTCCTTATCTGATCTCTTGGGAATTCTATTCCGTTCATTATAGTCATATTGGGAGGATATGGTTTCTTTTTTCCACTTACTCTCCAGTTTAAGAAGCCTGTTCATATGTACATCTATTGAATTTATTTTTTTCACTTGTTGTTCAAGTGTCTGTACCCTTTTCGTGAGTTTCTGTATTTCCTCATCATTATTTTCATTTCGGTTGAATAAACCTTTTATAGGCATTATCAATTCACACCTTTATTGTTTAAAAGAATGTTGTTCTAAAATGAAAGGGGTTGTTCAAAATGAAAGCAAAAACGACCATTAATTTGCATGGCTTGCACATTCGGTCAATAGACAGGAGATCTTCCGTTACTTTAGGCAGTACAAATTCGCATGGAAACCATGTTTTCAACCATCGAAATGAAGGATTTGGGGAGCAAAGTGGCGATGGAGTAATACAAAATTATCCTATTTCGGTTGTAGAAGATTCTGATTTTATCGATAATAATGGCCTGAAAAAGTAAATCTACTGGATAGGTATATTTTCTTGTTGGGTATATCTTTTCTTATATGTCACAAATAGGAGGCCGCTCTCAAATTTAGCTTGTACATCTTTATGATCAGCAGGTTCTGGCAGCTCAATAACCCTCTCAAATTCTCCATGATGCCGTTCAGCTAGAAAGGGGGATCCTGAAACAATCGGTTTTTTACTTATTCCTTTGACAAGCAGCTTAGTTCCCGAGAGTGATAGCTGAACCTCGTCTTTCTGAAGACCTGGTAATTCAATGATAACCATTATTTGTGTGTCCGTTAAATAAATATCTACTAACGGGAATTTGGTCGAAGGTCTGCTTGCCTGTGAACTTATTGGATATCGCTGAGAGTTTTGCCCCGACGTATCCATAAATTGGTCGAAAATGGCATCCCAAAAGTTTCCGTTTTGGTATTTTTGTGCCATTTCCATCCACTGTTTCAGTTTTTCCAGGTCCATTATTCCTACCTCCAAACATTTATCATTTTACTTGGACAGGAATAGGATAAGTTGCACAAGTATGTTCGTAATGGAGGACTTGACTGAACCACCGTTCAAGCATACCGGACTTCCCTAATTTAAAGTGCTGGCTTGATCTTCAAAGTTAGTACGAAGAAGAATTTCATTTTTGACTATCCTTTTATATATGTATTAACACTGGGATCCATTCATTACTCCAATTCTTTACACTTCAGAGGGGGCGGGTTCTTTCGCATTTATCTCATATATGGAAGAGCTTTGTAATATATTCACTAAAAGGAGGGAGGGGCCATGCATGAATGGGGGATCTATTAATATAAATATATATATGTTAAAGATAAATTCCTTCGAGAACGCATCTGCCGTTAATATAGGCCAAAACTTGTTGGCTAATTGGAATAATTCGGATAAGAAAACACAAGGTTTTGGACAGAACTTTGGAGATGACAGTGCCTTTTTTAGTCCGCAAGGATTTATTGATGACCGTGATCTAGTGGATTCTCCATCCACCTTTAATGCCTTGCCTAAGATGAGGGGGAAAGGGTGATATAGTGTTTGGACCTGTAGTCATAAACCTGTTGGTATTTAAAGTCAATACAATGGATCGAAACGCATCCGTAAACTTAGCAGCTTCTGCGAGGTTTGATGTTTTTCTGTCCAATAAACAAAACTATGGTTTAGGGGAAGAAAACGGCGACTTTTCGATCATGAATGTCCCGCTCAATCTTGTCAATGACCAAGATGTCAATGACTCTAATTCACAGAAGACAAGTGTTATATAAAAACGGTAAATATGTTCAGAAAGGCGAACCGAAAGAGGTTCGCCTTATTGTATGATTGGGCTAGGGGCAGAATTCCGTTGTATAAGAACAGTTAGCTTAACTTTTATCAATTGGATTAGCAAGGTTGGCTCTGTATGGAAGATTATCCAGCATGATTTCGATTGATATATTTTTGTGCCTGTGATAATATTTAATCAATCAGAAAAGTCCTGATGTGTTCGTTTAAATACCTTATCGTTTTGACCGACAAGTTTTAACTACGGGAGCTTGGAGTTTCCATATCGATGGCAAGCCTTTGGTAAAAGGACGCTTGAGATTTGGAGCAGAGCACCCACCTGCTGAGAGCGGGTTCAAAACAAAGGATCATAAAAAACGGCACAATCGGGACTTTTCACTTTGTAAAAACAATCCGCTTTATTGCGGATTGTTTTTTGTTTTTCGGAATGATTGAATCGAAATTGTTCAATTTTTTTAATCGTTTGATCATGCAAATATGGAGTAAGAGCTGAAGGTGTTAAAGGTACCCCTGTTATTTGCTTGCCAATGTTTTTATTTTCCTTTAATCTAATTCCAGAGTCCATTCGAATTTGGAGATGATTTTCATGTTACATCAGTTTTCGCGCAATGAATTGGCAATTGGAAAAGAAGGGTTGGATATATTGAAAAACAGCACTGTCGCTGTTCTTGGGATTGGCGGAGTGGGTTCATTTTCCGCTGAGGCCTTGGCAAGGTCTGGAGTTGGAAAATTAATACTTGTTGATAAAGATAATGTCGATATTACGAATGTCAACAGACAGATCATAGCCTTGTTGTCCACTATTGGACAGCCAAAAGCGGATTTGATGAAAGAAAGGATCAATGATATTAATCCGGAATGTGAAGTAGTGGCTTTAAAGATGTTTTATACCGAAGAAACATATGAGGAATTTTTTTCGCATGATCTTGATTTTGTTGTGGACGCATCAGATACGATTTCTTATAAAATTCATCTAATAAAAGAATGTCTTAAAAGGGATATACCGATGATCTCAAGTATGGGAGCCGCAAACAAGATGGATCCAACGAGATTCATGATCAAGGATATATTCAAAACACATACAGATCCGATTGCAAAGGTGATCAGAACAAGGCTTAGGAAAGAGGGGATCAAAAAAGGGGTTCCCGTCGTATTTTCGGATGAAAGCCCGATCGTTGTAAAAGAAGAGGTCGTTACGGAAGTCGGAAAACAAGATTCGGTAATAAGGAAAGCCAAAATGCCCCCTTCATCGAACGCCTTCGTTCCTTCAGCCGCTGGGCTTATCATGGCCAGCCATGTTGTAAGGAATCTGTTGAAAGATATTCATATTGAGCGAGTTAATAATGGTTAGAAATTGACGGGACCTTGCGGTCCCGTTGGTTATTTTATTCCATTTTGATTGATCTTTTCATAGACAGCTGCCAAGGCTTGTTCGAATTTCCCCGTTTTTAAGGGCTTGTAATATTCTTTGCCTTTTAATTTGTCTGGGAGATATTGTTGTTTAACCCATCCTGATTCATAGTTGTGAGGATATTTGTAGTCAATCCCCCTGCCTAATGCTTCCGCTCCTTTGTAGTGAGCATCTTTCAAATGAAGGGGAACTTCTCCGCTTTTTCCTGATCTGATATCACTTAACGCTTCGTCCATCGCTTTATAGGCAGAGTTGGATTTCGGAGATAAGCATAATTCAATCACTGCGTTCGCCAAAGGAATTCGGGCTTCAGGAAAACCTATTTTTTCCGCTGTCTGTACTGCTGCGAGTGCCCTGGGACCGGCTTGCGGATTAGCCAATCCTATATCTTCATATGCGGTGACAAGCAAACGTCTTGAGATGCTTGGTAAATCGCCAGCCTCAATCATTCTTCCTAAGTAATGCAATGCCGCATTAACATCGCTTCCACGGATTGATTTTTGAAAAGCGCTTAAAACATCATAATGCGCGTCTCCGTCTTTGTCATGAGAGAAAGCTTTTTTCTGAAGGCATTCTTCCGCGACTTCCACTGTAATGTGGATTACCCCGTCAATATCAGTTTCTGTTGAAAGGACAGCCAATTCAAGGGCATTCAACGCACTTCTTACATCTCCGCTGCTTGCGGCAGCAAAATGGTGAAGCGCATTCTGATCCAAATCAATCTTATATTTGCCGAGACCGCGTTCTTCATCATGGAGTGCCGTTTCAATGGCTTTGACCATATCAGACTTTTCTAAAGGGAAAAGTTCGAAAATCTGGCATCGGCTTCTTATTGCTGGATTGATTGCATGGTATGGGTTACTTGTTGTCGCTCCGACCAGAATAATCATGCCGTTTTCCAAATATGGCAGAAGGAAATCCTGCTTCGCCTTGTCAAGGCGGTGCACCTCATCCAATAATAGTATGACCTTCCCGCTCATTTTTGCTTCGGCAGCCACAATTTCCATATCCTTTTTATTATTTGTCACTGCATTTAATGATCGGAATGCATACTTTGTACTTCCAGCGATGGCACTTGCAATCGAAGTTTTTCCAATGCCGGGAGGGCCATATAAAATCATGGATGAGAGTTGTTTTGCTTTTACCATCCTAGAGATGATCTTTCCTTCGCCAACAAGATGCTCCTGTCCGACTACTTCATCAATTGTTCTTGGACGCATCCGAAAAGCCAAAGGTTGTGAGTTCATGACATCCTCTCCAAACTGCTGTTCTATTCTTTGTTGCTTCTATCATACCAAACTTGCCTCCCATATGCATTTTAACTTGCTTATATGCTATAATGGAGTAATGCAAAGGGGTAGAGGAATGAAGAGAAAGCAGCATTTACAAAAAAGATTCGTCTTATTTTCTGTTGGATTGCTTATCATGGCCCTTGGAATCACGCTGACGATCGTGGCTGATTTAGGTGCCGCTCCTTGGGATGTTCTTCATGTCGGCCTCTATTACCAATTCGGCTTGACAATCGGTACCTGGAGTATTATTGTCGGGTTTATCGTCCTGGGTTCTGCCGGGATCATGATGAAAGAGTGGCCGAAGTTCGGAGCTTATTTAAATATGATTTTAGTTGGCATTTTTATTGATATGTATATGCTCTTGCCGTTTATGACAGAGCCGCAATCGTGGCAAGGAAAAGCTGTCATGTTTTTAGTTGGAATGGTTGTTTATGCATACGGCATGGGAATCTATTTATCAGCAGAGTTTGGAGCCGGTCCAAGAGACAGCTTTATGCTCGCTTTGACTGCCAAGACGAAATGGAAAGTCTCCAATGCAAGGCGGCTGATGGAGATTGGTGTGCTTGCAATCGGTTGGCTGCTTGGAGGCCCTGTTTTTATAGGAACAATCGTATTCAGTATTGTTGCAGGCACTTTCATCGGCATTGCTTTGCCGCAATGCCGGACACTTACACATAAATGGCTTAGAGATTCTGTGGAAAACGAAAAAGTGAAAGAAATCGAACGGGGTGCAAGTGTATGAAAATTTCTACCAAAGGTCGTTATGGTCTGACAATCATGATTGAACTTGGAAAAAGATATGGAGAAGGACCCATATCCTTAAAATCGATCGCACAATCTCATAATCTTTCCGAACATTATTTGGAGCAGCTTGCTGGTCCTCTTCGGAATGCGGGATTAGTCAAAAGCGTAAGGGGAGCATACGGCGGTTACATTTTGGCGAAGGAGCCTTCAGAAATTACGGCCGGTGATATCATCCGTGTATTGGAAGGCCCTATCAGCCCTGTAGAAGGTATTGAGGATGAAGAACCTGCTAAAAGGGCATTATGGATAAGAATACGCGACGCAGTAAAAGATGTTTTGGACAGCACGACTGTTGAAGATTTGGCCAATCATGAAGACGAAGGCCAGGTACAACCATATATGTTTTATATCTAATCTAAAAAATTGGTGGGAACAATGAATAATATTTATTTGGATCATGCCGCAACAACACCGCTCCATCCTCAGGCTGTCGAGAAAATGACAGCTGTAATGAAGGAAATATACGGAAACCCGTCCAGTATCCATGCTTTAGGGCGCCAGGCCCGGCATTTGCTGGATGATGCCAGGGCGAAGATAGCCCGGACAATTCATGCAAATGTTAATGAACTCGTCTTTACGAGCGGTGGGACGGAAGCGGATAATCTCGCAATCATAGGTACAGCCATCGCGAATCGTAGTAATGGGAAGCATATTATCACGTCGTCCATTGAACATCATGCCGTACTCCATGCCTGTCACTTCCTTGAGAGGGAAGGGTATGAAGTAACCTATGTACAACCTGGTGAAAATGGATTGATTCACGTGAAAGATATAGAAAAAACTCTTCGGGACGACACAATCCTTGTCTCGATCATGTATGCAAACAATGAAGTGGGGACCATTCAGCCAATCAAGGAAATCGGTTCGTTATTAGAAGGCCACCAGGCCTATTTTCATACGGATGCTGTACAGGCTTATGGAACTGAAGAAATTGATGTGAATGATCTTCAAGTTGATCTTTTGTCCGCTTCTGCACATAAAATAAACGGGCCAAAGGGCGTCGGGTTTCTCTATATCAAGAATGGAACAAGGATCGATTCCTTGTTTTATGGCGGAGAGCAGGAGTTGAAAAGACGTCCGGGTACAGAAAACCTCGTATCCATTGCAGGTTTTGCTGAAGTTGCTTCCATTACCTCAAGGATGCTGGAAGAAAAAAGGAAAGCATATAAGCACCTTAAGGATCAATTTCTTCAGACACTTGATGATGAAAAGGTTGATTTTACAATCAATGGTTCAACGGAGGAATCGATTCCTCATCTTCTGAATATCAGCTTTCCTGGTACGGATGTGGAATCACTTCTTGTGAATCTTGATCTTGCAGGAATTGCAGCATCAAGCGGCTCCGCATGTACAGCTGGTTCTGTTGAGCCCTCCCATGTATTGACAGCGATGTTTGGCGACGGATCGGAACGGACACGCAATTCAATCCGCTTCAGTTTCGGGCTTGGCAATACTAAGGAAGAAGCCAAAGAAGCAGCTAAGAGGACAGCTGAAATTGTTCGAAGGCTTACCATATGAAAGGAAGAAGATGACCATGAAAAAAGCACCGAAAGATACACGTGTGGTCGTCGGTATGTCCGGTGGAGTCGACTCTTCTGTAGCAGCCCTGCTTTTAAAAGAGCAAGGTTATGATGTGATCGGAATTTTTATGAAAAATTGGGATGACACGGATGAATTCGGCGTCTGCACGGCTACTGAAGATTATAATGATGTCATACGGGTATGCAATCAAATCGGTATACCGTATTATGCCGTCAACTTTGAACAGCAATATTGGGATAAGGTGTTCACTTATTTTCTTGATGAATATAAAGCAGGAAGAACGCCTAACCCTGATGTAATGTGCAACAAGGAAATAAAATTTAAAGCATTTTTGGATCATGCACTAAAGCTTGGTGCCGACTATTTAGCTACAGGCCATTATGCTCGGGTTGAACGCAACCATGGGGAAGTTAAAATGCTGAGGGGTATCGATCAAAACAAGGATCAGACGTATTTTTTAAACCAACTGACTCAGGACCAGCTTCAAAAAGTCATGTTTCCTCTCGGGGATATCGACAAGAAAAAGGTAAGGGAAATTGCGAAAAAAGCGGGATTGGCCACTGCAGAAAAAAAAGACAGCACTGGAATCTGTTTCATCGGAGAACGGAATTTCAAGGAGTTCTTAAGTGGCTATCTTCCGGCTCAAAAAGGTGATATGGAAACCTTGGAAGGAAGAAAAATTGGCACCCATGACGGTTTGATGTATTACACAATCGGTCAGCGCCATGGTCTTGGTATCGGCGGAGCAGGCGATCCGTGGTTTGTTGTCGGGAAAAATCTTGAGAGAAATGTTTTATATGTGGAACAAGGATTCCATCATCCGGCATTATACTCAGACAGTATACAGGCAATCAGGGTTAACTGGATTTCGGATCAGGAAAAACGGCAGGAGTTTACTTGTACGGCAAAGTTCCGTTACCGCCAGCCCGATGAGGAAGTCACAGTGAAATTGGTGCCTGGAAATGAAGCCGAAGTCATATTTGAAAAGCCGGTAAGAGCCGTAACTCCTGGACAGGCTGTCGTCTTTTATGATGGTGATGTTTGCCTTGGTGGAGGAACGATTGACCGGATTTTCCGCAATGGACAAAAATTAACATATGTTGGATAATTGAAAGGCTGCTTATACTCATAAGCAGCTTTTTCAAAGTGATAATAAAATCATATTTAAAAGAATTTTCATTCAAATTTAGATTTTAGATCCAGTCAGTACCCAGGATTAGCAAACCTCGCACACCTTTTATTCGAGGAGTCTGCTCGGAGCATACGATCAGTCAATATGAGCTCCTATTTAGTGGATTCCCTTAGTACCACGGGTGTACAAGTAGTACTATACGCAAGCGAAACGCAGGATATTGCGTCCTGAGCCTGCATTGGATGTGGGTGGCGACTTGATGTGTTGTCCGTCTGCGAAATGCCAGCGCCTCAAGTTCATAAGTGGCCAAAGCTAATGAATGGGAATTGCCTAATGATCTAGGCGGCTACGCATTCCTTTGGAGGTTTACACATCGTCAAGCGGGCGGTCGCACTTTTCTTAAGTCGTATATGTTATAATTTTATAGTAAAAGAACTTATGTACGGAGTGTAGCAAATGGAAAAAAACAAGCAGGGCATTGAATATTTACAACAGGGAGAAATTGAAAAAGCCGTCCAGATGTTTACGGAGGCCATCGAAGAAAACCCGAAAGATCCCGTAGGTTATGTAAACTTTGCGAACGTTCTTTTGTCAGTTGGAGATCCCCAGCGGGCGGAGGAATTTTTAAAGCGCGCAATTGAACTGGATGATCAGGCGACAGCGGCCTACTATAGTTATGGGAATTTATACTTTAATCAGGAGAAATATCCGGAAGCCGCCGGTATGTTTGAAAGAGCATTGGCCATCGGGCCGGAAACAAATGATTTACATTACATGCTTGGCATGTGTTTTGTAAATCTGGGCAGGAATGAGTTGTCACTCCCATACCTTCAAAGGAGTGTGGAACTGGATGATACGGATACTGAAGCAAAATTTCAGTACGGACTTGCATTGGCCCGGGCAGGAGTCATGGACGAAGCGATTAAGAAGCTGACAGAAGTGGTCGAAGCGGATCCCGAGCATGCGGATGCTTTTTATAATCTGGGAGTTGCATATTCGGGAATGGAAAATCTATTGGAAAATGCCTTGGAATATTTTAATAAAGCGTTGGCTATCCAGCCTGACCATATTCTTGCCGGTAATGGAAAAAAACTGGTGGAACAGGCGTTGAAAGAGCAAGACTAAGCAATAGGGGAGGTCCCGGCAGTGGATTCGCTCGATCTGTTTTCTGAAGATGAAAAGTTCATAAAGGGCCGGCCCCTCGTCACGATTTTTCATAATGAACAAAACCTTTATTCAGTCATAAGAATTAAAGTGGAAGAGACTAACGAGGAATACAAAGAAAAAGAAGCGGTCATCACAGGTTATTTTCCAAAAATACACGAACAAGAAACGTATATTTTTTACGGAGGATTCAAGGAACACCCTAAGTTCGGTCTGCAATTTCACGCAAAGCATTTCAAAAAGGAAATGCCCCAGACCAAACAAGGTCTCATCATGTATCTTTCCGGTGATTTATTCAAGGGTATTGGTGAAAAAACAGCTAAAAGAATCGTGGAAGCACTCGGAGAGAATGCTATCAGTATCATTTTAAGCAAACCTTCTGTTTTGGATGAAATACCACGAGTTTCTCCTGAAGTTGCAAAAGATTTATATGAGACTTTGCTTGAACATCAGGGACTTGAGCAGGTAATGATCGGTTTGAACAAATACGGGTTTGGACCGCAAATATCCATGAAAATTTACCAGGTTTACAAAGAAGAAACATTAACCATTATTGAAAAAAACCCTTATCAGCTTATTGAAGATGTAGAGGGGATTGGATTCGGCAGGGCTGACGAGCTGGGAGTCCAGCTAGGTATTGTCAGCAATCATCCGGACAGGATCAAAGCAGGCTGCTTGTATGTTCTTGAACAGCAATGTATGCAAAACGGCCATGTCTATTTGGATGCGGAGCAGCTCCTTGAACAGGTAAAACAGCTATTGGAAAGCAGCCAGGCTGTCGAGATCCCTTTTCAATTAATTGCTGATTCTCTCATTCAATTGAAAGAGGAAGGAAAAATAATCGGGGAAGAACAGCGAGTGTACATTCCGTCGCTTTACTTTTCCGAGAAAGGTCTTGTTACAAACATTCGCAGGATTCTGGATCAAAAGCAATACGCCGATCAATTCCCTGAATCTGAGTTTTTATTGGCGCTTGGGAATTTGGAGGAGAGATTGGGAGTCCAGTATGCACCCTCACAAAAGGAAGCGATCCAAACGGCTCTTACTAGTCCGCTGATGATCCTGACTGGAGGTCCCGGAACTGGTAAGACGACCGTCATAAAAGGGATTGTGGAACTGTATGCCGAGCTTCACGGATGTTCCCTCGATCCTCATGCATATAAAAGGGAAGACGTATTTCCGTTTATTTTGGCTGCCCCGACCGGGCGTGCCGCAAAAAGGATGGCGGAGTCGACTGGGCTTCCGGCCATGACTATTCATCGGCTATTGGGCATGTCAGGTCAGGAGGACATGGATGCAGAAAGTGATCGGCAAATAGAGGGGAATATCGTGATTATCGACGAGGTGTCGATGGTCGACACTTGGCTTGCTCATCAGCTGTTCAAATCCCTCCCTGATTCCATCCAAGTCATTCTTGTAGGGGATGAAGATCAACTTCCTTCAGTTGGACCCGGTCAAGTTCTTAAAGATCTTTTGGCATCCAATACTCTCCCGGTTGTTCAATTAACAGATATTTATCGTCAAGCTGACGGTTCGTCGATTGTGGAAATGGCGCATGAGATAAAGAATGGGAACATACCAGCAGATATTACAGTGCAGCGGAAAGACCGTTCCTTTATCAAATGTCAGGCACCGCAAATCGGGGACGTTGTTGAACAGGTTGTAAAAAATGCTATATCGAAAGGATACACCGCTAAGGATATTCAGGTACTGGCACCCATGTACAGAGGACCTGCAGGAATCGATAACTTGAATAAAATTTTGCAGGAAGTTTTTAATCCCAAAAAAGATAAAAGAAATAAGGAGATCGTCCTGGGTGAGACTAAATTCAGGATAGGGGATAAAGTGCTGCAACTCGTCAACCAGCCTGAAAAAAATGTCTTTAATGGAGATATCGGTGAAATTATATCAATATTGTATGCGAAGGAAAATGTCGAAAAACAAGACATGATCATTGTCTCTTTTGAGGGGACGGAAGTAACATACATGCGCCAGGATTTTAATCAGATCACCCATGCTTTTTGCTGTTCTATCCATAAATCTCAGGGAAGCGAATTTCCGATTGTCATTCTTCCCGTTGTAAGAAATTATTATCGGATGCTACGTCGGAATCTATTATATACAGCTATAACAAGGAGCCGGCAATTTTTAATTTTGTGCGGGGAAGAAAGTGCATTTCGTGTTGGAATTGAGCGTGAAGATGACCAGAAAAGACAAACAACATTGCGTGAGAAGCTGGCAGGTGAGAATAAACAGCAAATAGAAGAAAAAATGGATGACAATTTCAATCAAGAAGAATTATCATATGAAGATAAACTTTTCATGACAGATCCCATGATTGGTATGGAAAATGTTTCACCTTATGATTTCCTCGATTGAGCAGAAAATAAAAATGTTCGAAAAAGGCGGTGTTTCTTTTTGCGGACATTTTCTTTATTGAAAGGGATGCCGGTTTATGACCGGAATGGTGAATTGTTAGGTGAAGTTTGCGACATTTGCATAGGCGATGAGGGAATGGTGACAGATCTTTTGCTGCAGATGAAAGGGTTCATCGGTAAAAAGCTGCGTGTTCCCGTCCAGTCTATTTCATCCTTTGGCGAGGATGGAATCATGGTCGACAGCAACGGGCATTGCTCCAAATACCAGGAGCTTGATGATGAGTATACCATGCATCATGGGCGCCCTTTAGCCAAGAAAATGACAATGACGCCGCATGGCGAACAGCTCGGAATGCTGGATGACGTATATTTTTTGGAAAAAGAGGGCACAATCGTTGGATATGAGCTGACCGATGGATTTTTTTCAGACATAACGGAAGGGAAGAGGATAATCCGTACCCTTATTCCTCCGAGTATAGGAAAGGATGCCATCATCGTGTCGGCAATTAATCAACGAGGTGGCAATGCCCATGATGAAATGTCCGAATTGTCAAAGTAAGGACCTTGGTAAAATTGGGGTCAATCAGTATTACTGCTGGAATTGCTTCATCGAACTTTCCATCGGAGAGGAAATCATTTATACCCATCAGGTGGAAGAAGATGGTACCTTGAGTTCCTTGGATGACTTGTTTGACGAGCGGGAACGCAAATTGAGCTAGAGGCTGCCTTTGATGAGGCAGTCTCTTATTTTTTTCTTCCTCTCGATTAAAAACATAAAAAATGCGGAAAACTAATCGAAGGAGGGAAGATTTTGAAGCAAAAGCGGCTCCGCTTACTATACAATTTGGCTGTCGTGTTATTATTATTTATCATTCTTTATTGTTTTCTTTTGATAAAACCCCTTTGGAAACCGATATTTACTATTGTGGGCATAGGGCTCCTTCCGTTTGTCATTGGGGGGTTTATTGCTTATTTGCTGCACCCGGTTGTTGAGAAATTAGAATTGCTTGGCATCAATCGGATTGTGGCTATTCTTGCCATTTATGTGCTGTTTTTTGGGGGAATAGGCTATTCTGTTTACATAGGGATTCCTGTGCTTATTGACCAAGTAAGCCATTTCTCGGAACGCATTCCAGAACTGGCGGGCCATTACAAAGGGTTGGTCAAAGATTTGCATGAATCCACATCAAGATGGCCGGATGGAATACAGGCACAAATTGAAGAACGCGTTGATGACTTTGAACAATGGCTAACCCGGTTTTTGGAAAAAATGATGTCCATTTTTAAAGGGTTGATCAATTTTGTTTTTATTTTGGCAGTCATCCCGTTTATTTCTTTCTACATATTGAAGGATTTGGATTTGATCAAAAAAGCTGCCTGGTACATGACGCCTAAAAAATGGCGGAAACAAGGAAAGGAATTTCTTTCTGCTGTCAATATTTCCCTTGGAGGATACATCCGTGGCCAGTTGCTCGTTTGTGTATTGATCGGAACGATTTCTAGCCTGTTATTTTGGATGATTGGGTTGGATTATCCTGTGATTATGGGATCAATTGTAGCTTTTACCAATATTATTCCCTATTTTGGTCCGGTGATCGGGGCTGTACCTATCATTGCCATTGCTTTGCTAAGCTCAGTCAAGCTAGCGTTAATGTCCGCCGGAATTATTGTTTTTCTCCAGCTGTTGGAGGGGAATGTCCTATCCCCTTTTATCGTTGGGAAATCTATCAACATCCACCCGCTTTTTATTATTGCCGCTTTGATTGTAGGTGGAGAATGGGGAGGTGTGATCGGTATGCTTGTCGCCGTTCCTTTTTTGGCGATTGTAAAAGTGGCTGTTGTCCATTCACGTGATCATTTTATCAAGGCAAAACAGACTTAACATTGACAAAGGATTTCTCATTACCTATAATTTCTAGTAGTTAATACTTGAAAACGAAGAAGGATCCATTCTTATTACTGCCCATCTGAGCAACAGGCTGTTCTGTTGTGGAAGAGAGGAATTTCCGCGGCTGAAAGAAATTCCAGATGAAGAGTAATAATGAGCTAATCCGGAGTGCAGTTAAAAGCCTGCCGTTCACCGCGTTAAGGTCCTGAGAGATGACAAAGATTTTGCTTTGTTAAATCAGGGTGGTACCGCGTGCAAGCTTCGCCCCTGGCTGGGGAGGAGCTTTTTTTATTTTGTAATTAGAGGAGGAAAATTCATGAAAAAACTGACCGGCTCACAAATCAGAAGGATGTTTTTGGATTTTTTTCAGGAAAAAGGACATAAGCTTGAGCCTAGTGCTTCCCTCATTCCACATGATGATCCATCCTTGTTATGGATCAATAGCGGTGTTGCAACACTTAAAAAATATTTCGATGGAAGGGTGATTCCCGAAAATCCGAGAATAGTGAACGCTCAAAAGTCCATTCGGACAAATGATATTGAAAATGTCGGAAAAACGGCTAGACATCATACCTTCTTTGAAATGCTCGGCAACTTTTCCATTGGGGATTATTTCAAGAAAGAAGCAATTGAATGGGCATGGGAATTTCTTACAAGTGAAAAATGGATTGGATTTCATCCGGAAAAACTGTCTGTAACGATCCATCCTGAAGACGATGAGGCCTTTGAACTGTGGAATAAAGTGATCGGTTTGCCGAAAGAAAGGATCATTCGTCTAGAGGAGAACTTCTGGGATATCGGTGAAGGTCCGAGCGGCCCGAATTCAGAGATTTTCTATGACAGGGGACCGGAATATGGCGACGATCCGAATGACCCTGAGCTATTTCCAGGTGGAGAAAATGAAAGATACCTTGAAATCTGGAATCTTGTCTTTTCACAGTTCAATCACAATCCAGACGGGTCATACACACCTCTTCCAAAGAAAAACATCGATACAGGAATGGGACTCGAGCGGATGGCTTCTGTTGTTCAAGACGTCCCTACTAATTTTGAGACCGATTTGTTTATGCCGATCATTAAAGAGACAGAAAAGCTATCATCGAAAACATATGGTGAAGATACGGAAAAGGATACTGCATTCAAGGTGATCGCCGATCATGTGCGGACTGTTGCCTTTGCCGTAAGCGATGGCGCGCTTCCTTCTAATGAAGGACGTGGATATGTATTGAGGAGACTGCTCCGCAGGGCTGTCCGCTATGGAAAAGAATTAGGGATTGAAAAACCTTTCATGTACCACCTCGTGCCTGTGGTGGGTAACATCATGGAGGATTTCTATCCTAAAGTACTGGAGAACGCGGAATTCATTCAGCGGGTGATCAAAAATGAAGAAGAACGCTTCCACGAAACATTGCATGATGGATTGGAAATCTTATCTTCAATGATTCAAAGTGCGAAAGCGGAAGGAAAGGATATGATTTCTGGGGAGGATGTTTTCAGACTCTACGATACGTACGGCTTTCCTGTTGAATTAACAGAAGAATATGCTGAAGAAGCGCAAATGAAAGTCGATCATGATGGATTTGCAAAAGAAATGGAAAAGCAAAGGGAAAGAGCCCGCTCTGCAAGGAGCGAAACGGATTCAATGCAGGTTCAAAGCGGAACGCTCGCAGAATTGACTACCAGCAGTGAGTTTGTAGGTTATGAGCGCCTTGATGTGAATTCAGTCGTTCTGGCTATCATAAAGGACGGCGGTATGACTGAAAAAGCGGGCAAAGGGGAGGAAATCCAGTTCATATTGGATGTCACGCCTTTTTACGCGGAAAGCGGCGGCCAAGTTGCTGACCGTGGAATTGTAAGTGGACCTGGCTTGGAAGTTGAAGTAATCAAGGTCATAAAAGCTCCAAACGGCCAGAATTTGCATACCGGGATTGTCAAAGAAGGCACCATCAAAACCGGCAGTGCTGTAAATGCAAAAGTCGATGAGAAAATGCGCAGCCAAATCATCAAAAACCATACAGCAACCCACTTATTGCATAAGGTATTGAAGGATGTTCTAGGCATCCATGTTAATCAGGCAGGCTCATATGTTGGACCGGAAAGGCTCCGTTTCGACTTTTCTCATTTTGGGTCTGTAACAGATGAAGAATTGAAAATGATTGAAGAGAGGGTTAACCGTGATATTTGGGCCAATCATCCCGTTGTCACGAAACTGACAAGTTTGGCAGAAGCGAAAGAAATGGGAGCCATGGCTCTATTCGGTGAAAAATACGGAGAAGACGTACGTGTTGTATCCGCAGGAGACAGTCTGGAATTGTGCGGAGGCTGTCATGTATCCAATACTGCTGAAATAGGCTTGTTTAAAATTGTTGCTGAAAGCGGAATTGGGGCTGGAGTGCGCAGGATTGAAGCGGTGACTGGGGAGCATGCGTTCCGATTCATGGATGACCAGGTTAAAGACTTGCATGCTGTGGCTGACAAGTTGAAGACCAAGCCGGCTCAAACGGTGGAAAGAACGGAAGCCCTCCTTCTGGAATTAAAGGAAC
Organism: Siminovitchia fordii DSM 16014 = CIP 108821; assembly: GCF_000374565.1. GTDB lineage: Bacteria > Bacillota > Bacilli > Bacillales > Bacillaceae_C > Siminovitchia > Siminovitchia fordii. The sequence continues at coordinate 158,578 of NZ_KB894686.1, forward strand.
TCCAAAGGCAAAATGAATCCCTTACATCAAAACTGGCTCATGTCGAAGCAGGAAGCCTTGTCCAAAAAGCCAAGGAGGTTGAGGGGATCAAAGTAATTGCCAGCATTGTCCAGGGTGCGGATATGAATACACTGAGAAATATGGGGGATGATTTAAAGCAGCAGCTTGGTTCAGGGATTGTCGTGCTTGGATCGGCGCAAAACGGAAAAGTGAATATTATCGCCGGAGTAACGAAAGATCTGATGGAAAAAGGGTATCATGCTGGAAAATTGGTCAAAGAGGTTGCTTCCCGATGTGGTGGAGGCGGTGGAGGCCGTCCGGATATGGCTCAGGCCGGAGGAAAAAATCCTGATCAATTGGAATCAGCTCTATCATATGTGGGCGAATGGATAAAATCCGTTTGATTCCGGCTTCAAATCATGTACAATGAAGGTAATGTTTGACAGCCGGGCCAATCTGTACGCAAGTTCTGAAAGAAGGTGTTGTTGAAAATGGGCTCTTTTGATAAAACAATGCGTTTCGAGTTTTATGAAGATCCAATGGAACATGACGTTAAAGAAGTTTTACTGCATGTATACGGGGCTCTTCAAGAAAAGGGTTATAATCCAATCAATCAAATAGTCGGTTATTTGTTATCCGGCGACCCCGCCTATATTCCAAGGCACCAAGATGCACGTAATATTATGAGGAAGCTGGAAAGGGATGAAATCATCGAAGAGCTGGTGAAGTCCTATTTAAAGCAGCATCGTGAGGAGAAGTAAATTTGAGAATGATGGGCCTTGATGTTGGCTCCAAGACAGTGGGGGTCGCAGTCAGCGATGAAATGGGCTGGACCGCCCAAGGTATTGAGACAGTATCAATCGATGAAGAAAAAAACAGGTTTGGATTTGAACGGATTGGTGAAATTATTAAAGAATACAGTATTGGACAAATCATTGTCGGCCTGCCAAAGAATATGAACAATACGATTGGCCCACGCGGAGAAGCGTCGATGGCTTATGCTGAAAAATTAAGAAGCAGGTTTCAGCTGCCTGTCCAGTTATGGGATGAACGACTGAGTACAATGGCGGCCGAAAGGGTCCTTCTTGCAGCGGATGTCAGCAGAAAGAAAAGGAAAAAGGTCATCGATAAAATGGCAGCTGCAATGATATTGCAAAGTTTCTTGGATAGCCAACAAATAATGAGGTGATTACTAATGGAAAATGGTGAAAATTATATTACAGTTGTAGATGAAGAAGGCAACGAAGAATTATTTGAAGTGCTCTTCACTTTCGACTCTGATGAATTCAACAAATCATATGTTTTATATTATCCTGCTGGAGCAGATAATGATGAAAACGAAGAAATTGAGATTCACGCATCCTCTTATACTCCAAACGAAAATGGAGAAGCAGGGAATATGCAGCCTATTGATACCGATGAGGAATGGGACATGATAGAAGAAATGCTCAACACCTTCCTTGCTGAAGAGGAAGAAGAGTAATAAAAATACGCCGATCCGGATATAACAGGTCGGCGTATTTTTATGTCCGTACGCACCACGACACCTTTCTTTTTGGCACTTTCGATCAAATCAGTGGATTTTCGCTGACGTTCAATAAAATTATTGTATAATAGGTGTGGTGCGCAAACAAAATATCAGCAATATCGGGAGGGGGACCCCTGCTTAATGAAGAACGAAGAAAAAAATAAAATAGATAAGCAGGCACGGGCAGCTTTGATGAAAGAGAATTTGCTCGAAAAAAGGAGTGAGGCAGTCATCATAAGAAAAATTGTTTCCATTATAACGCTGACTTGCGGTGCTTTGCTTTTAATAGCCGCACTTGGCAGTTATTTATATATAAAATCTGCCCTCAAACCGGTTGATTCAGACAGTAAAAAAGAGATCCAAGTGGAAGTGCCAATCGGTTCATCAACAACTTCCATTGGAAAGTTGCTTGAAGATAAAGGAGTTATAAAAAACTCCTCCGTCTTCAAATACTATGTCAAATTGAATAACATATCAGGTTTTCAGGCTGGTACTTATACATTCTCACCATCCATGTCATTGAAAGAGATCTCGCAAAACCTGCAAACCGGGATTCTGGCTCAAAAGCCGGCATTTAAAATTACGGTTCCGGAAGGTTATTCTTTGGATCAAATAGCTGGATTGATTTCAAAACAGACAGGTGAACCGAAAGAAAAGGTATTGAAGGAACTTGATAAAGAAGAGACTGTTAAGCTTTTTGAAGAAAAATATCCGGAGCTTTTGACGGATAATGCGTTAAGCAACAAAGTGAAACATCCATTGGAAGGGTATTTATATCCGGCGAGCTATCCATATTACGAAGAAAAGCCATCCATTGAGGCAATCATCGATCCGATGATTAAAAAAACTCAGGAAGTTATAGCGAAGTATTCGGATAAAATAGAAGAAAAGGATATCAGTATCCATGAACTGTTAACGATGGCATCTCTGATTGAAAAGGAAGCAACGGAAAAAGCGGACAGGCATTTGATTTCAAGTGTTTTCTATAACCGCCTTGATCAGGACATGCCCCTTCAGACAGATCCTACTGTTTTATATGCATTGGGCAAACACAAAAAGCGGACCATGTATAAAGATCTAAAAGTGGAGTCACCATATAACACGTATAAAGTTAAAGGTCTGCCGCCAGGACCGATTTCCAATGCGGGTGAATCGTCAATTGAGGCAGCACTAAACCCGGCAGACAGCCAATATTTGTACTTCCTGGCTGAACATGGCACTGGGGAAGTCCATTATGCAAAAACATTAAAAGAGCATAATGAATTAAAAGCAAAATATATCACGGATAAAAGGAAGTAGGTGTCAAGAAAATGGATCGTTCCATTGATCATTATATTGAATCCTTGCTTCCGACAAGAAATGAACTATTTGAGGAAATGGAGAAAGTTGCAGAAAAAGAGCACATTCCGATTATGGAACAAATGGCTATCGAGGTGATGCTTCAATTCATGAGGATGCAAAATCCGGCTAAAATATTGGAAGTTGGAACAGCAATCGGCTATTCGGCATTAAGGATGGCAGATGCTTTGCCTGATGTGGAAATTGTAACCTTAGAAATAGACCCGGTAAGAGCGGAACAGGCAAGGAAATACTTCCGGAAAGCCGGTGCAGATGGACGAATAACCATATTGGAAGGCGATGCATTGGAGTTAGTTGATAAAGTCACGGAACGAGGCCCTTATGATGCTATTTTTATTGATGCAGCAAAAGGCCAGTATATGAAATTTTTCAATATGTATGGCCCGCTGCTTGGCGACCGGGGATGCATTTACTCTGATAATGTCTTATTCAGGGGGTATGTTGCGGAAGAAATCGTCCAACAGCGGCGTTTCAGAAGTCTTGCTAGAAAAATGAAGGAATTCAATAGGTTTCTTATGGAGCATGAAGGGTATATTACCACCATTATTCCTGTAGGGGACGGGCTTGCAGTGAGCAAAAAGCGATGAATATATACTAAACTGATGCCCATGCTCTTGAACAAAAGTCATTTTTGTAATATGATGACATAGATAATAACATAAAGAACTAATTTGAATAATAGATAGCGCGCCCTCCATGTGGCGCGCTGTCATGTATTTCATGACCAGATAATCCATCTTGTATGGATGAGGGAATTATAAGGAGTGAAGGGAAATGGCTGCAGAAAAAGAATTTCATATGACAGAAGCCGGAAAAGAAAAATTGGAACAGGAACTTGATTACTTAAAAACCGTTCGAAGAAAAGAAGTGGTAGAGCGGATAAAGGTGGCAAGAAGTTTTGGGGATCTTTCGGAGAACTCGGAATATGACTCTGCGAAAGAAGAACAGGCGTTTGTTGAGGGACGAATAACCACTTTGGAAAACATGATCCGCAATGCGAAAATCATTGAAGAAGATGATCTAAATTCTGATAAAGTGTCTCTCGGGAAAACGGTTACGTTCAAAGAGCTTCCTGACGGCGACGAAGAAACATATACCATAGTCGGAAGTGCCGAAGCCGATCCGTTTGAAGGCAAAATTTCCAACGATTCACCAATCGCCAAAAGTCTGATGGGACAAAAAGTGAATGAGGAGGTAACAGTTCAGACGCCTGGCGGTGAAATGAGAGTAAAGATCGTTTCAATCAACTGACAAAAAACACGGGTGCCTTTCAAAAAAGGCATATCCGTGTTTTTTAATGGGTTGCAACCTCGTGCAGGATTTTAGAAGCAGCCAACCACAAAGGATTTTATTCTTAGGGTTATATCTCTTTCCACTCGCGGCAACAATGGGAAAGAGGTGCTTGAAATGCTGCAAAAACGAATATTGTTCATAACAGTTCTGATATTTATGATGATGGCTGGCCTCTTGGGAAGGTTAATGCAAATACAATTATTTCAGGCTGAGAATTTTTCTGAAAATCACGTGAACTTAATTAAGGAGAGTGTCAGGCAAAGAACACATGAGCTGATTTTGGATGACGGAAGGGGGCAGTTCCTCGATAGGGATGGAAACCCGCTTTCCTACGAGGAAAAATCAGTGCTTGTCATTTTTCCTTTTATCAAAAAAATGGACTGGAACAGTGCACAAGTTGCAAAAATCTTAAATGTTTCCCATCAGGATCTTATAAAACAAGTGGAGGGGTCCAGGGAGCCTATCGTTGCAGGGGGGAAGGACCCGCTTTTATTAACAGAGAGGCAAGCTGATGATATCAACCAGCTTCAAATTCCCGGAGTGTTCGCTGTTAAAAAGAAAATATTTCCTGAGCATCCCCCCGCTGGACAATTCATTGGCGTTTATGGAGAAAATGAGGAAATATTTAAAAGCCGCTACCCTGACAAAGATTGGAGAAATAAGTCTGTTGGACTTTCAGGTTTGGAAAAAAGTTTTGATGAGTTTCTGCAGGCTGAAAGTGAATCTAAATTTGTCTATCATGTTGATGGAATAGGAAACCCTTTATTCGGTATCGATGTTAAATATGCAGGTCAGGCCAATCCTTTTTTTCCGTTGCATATCAAAACAACGATTGACCAAAATTTGCAAAAAGAGATTGAACACTTGTTGGATGAACATAACATTCAAAAGGGTGGAGCAATCTTGCTTGATGTTGAGACAAACGATTTATTGGCAGTCGCTTCAAGGCCTCGCATTAACAGCCGGGATCCTTTTTTCGATGAAGGATCAAAAAATATGATGTTCAAGCAGCTCATACCGGGATCAGTGTTTAAAACAGTCATCGCTGCAGCAGCGGTAGAGGAAGGGCTTGTATCAGAAAAGGATCAGTTCCGGTGTGATTTAGATATAAGGGGAAACCCTGCTGAGCGGAATCTAGGCCGCCTGGATTTTGAGGAAAGCTTTGCCAGGAGCTGCAACCGCACCTTTGCAGAATTGGCGTTATCTTTAATGGAAAAAGACCCGAAGATTCTTGAAGATTATGCTCGAAAGCTTGGTTTGCTTGACTCTGTCTCATGGCAGGGGGATGTGTTCCGACTAAGGGAATTTAAACAGTTTGAGCATGATTCCGGCAGAATCTTTGCTGATAAAGAAAGCAGAAAAGACCAAAATTTCATAGCGCAGACCGGTATCGGCCAGCAGGAGGTCCGCCTTTCTCCGATAGCTGTGGCAAACATGCTAGCCTCGATTGCAAGAGGAGGACAAAAAATGTCTGTCAGGGCGGTAAACGAGATTCAATATGGTGATGGAACAACAATGACTTCATTCAACCCTCAAAAGCCGGAGGGAGAGCAATTATCGCCATACACAGCGATTAAAATGCAACAACTTCTAAGGAGAGTAGTAACCGACCCTGAAGGGACGGGAAGCGTTCTTAAGGATTTGCCATATGAGGTGGCTGGAAAAACCGGCACTGCAGAAACTTCGGTCCTTCATGATGGAGAACAGCTACATCATAAATGGTTTGCTGGTTACTTCCCATTTGATGACCCTAAATATGTGCTTGTTACTGTGAATGTGGATGTACCCGACGATCAAGGCGGTGTCAATCTTCTGTTCGCTGATATTGTTCAGATGATTCATCAACAAAACCCATGACTTGCCTTCCACGTGAAAAATGGATGCATGTTTTCCCTTGTCCATGATATTATAGGTACAATGACGGGGGGGATTTTTAATGCCGATAGATTTCAAGGATGATAAATCACGCTCTGCTCTTCGTGCAAAACGGAGAAAAACGAATATTGTTCTAAACACGCTTATTGCGGTAGTCATCATTTTAATTTTACTTGTAGGAGGAACCATCTTTTTCGGCGGAAGTGATACGGGGGAAGAACAGGCGAAACGCCCGCAGAATACCGAAAAAGAAATTACTAACAAACCTGCTGACAAGAGTGACGAGACCGATGATAACTCAAAAGAGGATACACCAGATGAAGAGGAGGAAGATGAAAACGGCAAATTGGAAGAGATAGAAAGTGATGAACCGAATGTTGAAAAAGTCTTGATCAATCCTGCCTGGAAACCGATAGGGACTGAGCAGGGAGACGGTCATCAATCATCATATAACATGGGAACAACTGACTGGAATGAAAAGCTCAAGGCCGCTGCTTATGCCGTCGACATTCCTGTTGAAAACATGACTACATGGTGGGTCACCGGCGGTGACGATCCAGACAATCAAGCCGAATTGACAGTATCCGCAAAGAACAGCGATGATACATACCGCGTAAATATCGAATGGGTTACCGGTGAAGGCTGGAAGCCTGTCGAAGTAAAAAAACTGATTCAAAATGATAAAAGATAATTAAGAAATCGGCGAATTTGCCTGCTTATCGGCGACAAGGAGCAGACAAGTGCTGGAGTAATCGGCCTTCAAAAGCGATTGGTTTGATCTTTGAATCGCTGGCTCTAACAGGCGGGCAACGCGGTGACGCAGACTGCCTCAGGGTGGCTATATCCTGTGGTTTCGGCAGACTCAGGACGCGACATCCTGTCCGGGAAGCGGGACGGTAAAAAATTTAGACTTTATTAACAGAACAAGGGAGCAGGAGAAATGAAAATAGCAGTTATAGGAGCGATGGAAGAAGAGGTTGAGCTGCTGCGCGAAAAAATGGATGTGCATAAGGCAGAAGTGATCGCTCATTGTGAGTATTTTATCGGAACCTTACAAGGTAAAGAAGTCGTTTTATCAAAATCCGGGATAGGAAAGGTAAATGCAGCCATGGCCACAGCTATCCTTTTTGAAAGGTATAACCCAGATGTCGTAGTCAATACGGGATCTGCCGGTGGGTATAATTCGGAGCTGAAAATCGGTGACCTTGTTATTTCGAGTGAGGTTTGCCATCATGACGTTGACGTAACCGCATTTGGATACAAATACGGCCAGGTTCCCCAGCTACCGGAAGCTTTTAAGGCGGATGCATCAATGATTGAAATTGCCGAAGCTGCAGCACGATCGATTGAAGGGGTTCAGGCAGTCAAAGGGCTGATTGCTACCGGCGATACGTTTATGAGTGACCCTGACAAAGTTGAGTTTGTCAGGGGAAAATTTCCCGATATTCAAGCAGTGGAGATGGAAGGAGCGGCGATCGCCCAAGTAGCATACCAATTCGACATTCCATTTGTCATCATCAGGTCTTTATCAGACATCGCCGGTCAGAAATCCGAAATCTCATTTGATAAATTCATTGAAAAAGCTTCAGTCAATTCAGCCAACCTTGTCATGGAGATGATTAAGGGGCTGGAAAAATAATACAAAGCCGAAGGCAGACGCCTTCGGCTTTTCATTCAACAAGCTTTTATTTGGTTAATTCAAGAAATTCTTCTACGTCTTTTATACAGAGATCAACAGCTGCCTGCCAAAAATCTTCCTTCGTCAAGTCCGCTCCCAAGTGTTTTTTAGCCAATTCTTCAACGGTCATTCTTCCAGTGTCTTTCAGAAGTGAAATGTATTTTTCCTCGTAACCTTTGCCTTCCTTCTTTGCCTGGGCATAAATTCCAAGTGAAAATAAATAGCCGAACGTATAAGGGAAGTTATAGAAAGGAATGTCTGAAATATAGAAATGTAGTTTGGATCCCCAAAAATACGGGTGATATTGACTTAATGAGTCGGCATAGGCTTCTTTCTGCGCTTTCTCCATTAATTGGTTCAGTCTTTCCGTGCTTACCATACCCTTTTTGCGTTCCTCGTAGAAGCGTGTCTCAAAAAGAAAGCGGGCATGAATATTCATGAAAAAGGCAATGGAATTTTGGATTTTGCTTTCCAGGAGTGCGATCTTCTCACTATTCTCTTTTGCCTGTTCAAACGCTGCATCAGCAACGATCGTTTCGGCGAATGTAGAGGCGGTCTCAGCTACATTCATTGCATAATGACAGTTTAAAGGATGGACATCTTTCATTGCATAAGTGTGGAAAGCATGACCTAATTCATGTGCAAGGGTCGAAACATTTTCGTATGTGTCTGAGTATGTCATGAAAATCCTGGACTGGCTGCTCAAAGGAAAGGAAGTACAAAAACCTCCAGGCCGCTTTCCAGGCCGATCCTCTGCTTCAATCCATCTGCCTTTGAACGCTTTTTCAGCAAACTTGGAAAGTTCATCGCCAAATTTACCAAAATGATCGATGATAAAGGCGGCACCTTCCCGATAGGTATATGTTTTTGATGAATCAGTAGCAGGGGCATCCAAGTCATACCAATTCAGCTTTTCAACTCCGAGCAGGTGAGCTTTTCTTTTGAGAAATTCTACAAAAGGCTTCTTGTTATCTGAAATGACTTTCCACATGATGTCCAATGTCTCTTTGCTCATTCGGTTATATTCCAAGGCCTCTTTTAAAACATCATTCCAGCCTCGTTTTTTATATACAGCCAGGCGAAAGCCGGAAAGATGATTTAATGTAGTAGCAATGAGTTCAGCATTTTTGCCCCATGCTTTTTCCCATTCATCAAATACATTTTTCCGTACTTGCCTGTCAAGGCTTGAAAACTTATTTTGGGCCTGGCCGACAGATAAAAGAACTTCCTTGCCATTTTCTTTAAAAGGAATACATAGTTGGCTGACAATCGCATCATACATTTCTTCCCAGCCGTGATAGCCGTCCACCGCTAAATCATTGATCAAGGCTTCTTCTTCTTTTGACAATTTATCTACCGCCTGCCTGCGCCTTTCATTCAGAATGAAACTCAATTCATTTAAATGTTCGTTTTCAACGAGGCTCTTCCAGACAGAGTCATCAATTTCAAGAATGGCCTTATCCAAATGGGTCAATGCCGTATTAAGTTGTGAAGCTAATGCAGTGACAATTCCTCTTAGCTCATTGGCATTTACATCATCTGTATTCTGTGCTTGAAGGCACGATACGAAAGATTCGGCTTGTTCAAGACCTGAGTCGGCCTTTTGAAACTTTTCCAGAATATCGGATAGTCCACTATCTTCACTGCCTGAGGCATCCCAGCTCTTTATGCTTGCTTCGAATGAATGAATTTCTTTCTCCACTTTCTCCAGGTGGTCCCGAAATTCTTTAGATGAACTGCCCCCGGGAAAAATAACATCTAGATCCCATGTCATTGAATATGTACTTGGAGTCAAAAGCATTCTCCTCCTATAGAAATTTCTTTTATTATATGATAATCTGTTATTTTTTCATAACAAAGCTAATATAAAAAGAACTATTTTGGAGAGACAAGCAATTGTCTTTTTTTTCCATCATATACATGTAACCAGTGGGTCATTACATTAGGGGGGTGAGGAATTGTCGGGAATTCTGACCGCTATCGGCTTGCTATTCAAAGAACTGGTCTTTCTTGTGTCATATGTGAAAAATAATGCATTTCCTCAGCCGCTTTCTCCGGAAGATGAAAAAAAATACTTAATGAGAATGGCTGAAGGGGATGAAGAAGCACGAAACATATTGATTGAGCACAACCTCCGACTTGTCGCCCACATTGTAAAGAAGTTTGAAAATACAGGGGAAGACTCGGAAGATTTGATCTCCATAGGCACTATCGGATTGATCAAGGCCATTGAAAGCTATTCGTTCGGAAAAGGAACAAAACTTGCGACCTATGCGGCTCGCTGCATAGAGAATGAGATTATAATGTCATTAGGGTAGATGGAAATTCTTGAATTCATTGAATCTGATTTAAAGAAGGAGTACAATATACATAACCGATTAAAGAAGGAGGGGGGCAACTTGAGGAAAACAGTTTTATTAGCTTCTGTTTGGGTTGTTGCTTTCGCATTAATTATTATCAACATTTTAATTAACCCCGGATCATTCTTTACGAACGGAACATTAATAGTTGGTTGGTTGTTTTTTTCTTTTCAACTGACCTGGAGTCAATCTGAACGGTTTTATATGCAACTCAAAAGCATTTGGTTTTTTGTGAAAAATCCCGATTGTATATGGAACATGCAAGTTGAACTTTGTGGGAATTTCCATTACGAAATGCTAGGAAAAATCGATTCGTTTTTTTTGTCCAAGTACGAAGAAATAAAAATAACAAAATTAAGCAACTGCAGGGTGCTTTACAAAATCAATACATTAGCGTTTGAGATTGTCATCGAAGAGAACCAAATCCGATTTACGATAGATGATTTGGAAGTTTCCTACCGAAGGTCCAGAACAATCATACAAAAGGAAATCGGCGGCTTGCTTGAAGGTTTATCACGAATAGCAAAGGAAGATAGTAGTGATTACTACTTAAACATTAACTTTAAGGAGTATAATCCCTATTTTGGATTTTTTGTTAGGCGTTTGAATGCAAACGAAATTAATACTTTCAATGTAAAGTTTAATATCGATAACGAAAAGGTTAGTATAAACAAAAAATCCATTGAACTTCATACTGATAGTCTTAGCAAGCTAACCGATTTATCCAAAGAATATTTATCATTATCCCCACGCTAACTATAGGTGGGGCTTTATTAATTTATTAAATACATCGCAAACTAAATATAGTTCATCTTCCACAGTGGAAAGTGAGTCGTAAAGAATTATAGATCCTTTCTTAGAAATTGCAACATAGTACTCGTTTCCATCGTGTTCCGCAATATATTTCATCTGTATGGATGAGACGTTTCCCTCTGCAGCAGCTTCCTTATACTCTTCACTTTTATGAACATTTGGACCAAAGAACCCAGCTGTTTTCAAATGGGCACGCTTTAAGTCGGCAATCCAGGCACCAGCAACTTCTGATATTAAAGGGATCATTTTTTTGAAATCCATATTTACCGGATCCAATTCATAGCGATTGGTGGAGTTTAATTTGTTAACAAAGTCTAAGCTTGCATCAGTCTTAGTCTGAATGATTAATAAATTATCAATATCATGATAGTAAGAATAAAAATTAAGAGGTTCAAAGTAATGATTAAAGTCTCTCCCGAAAACCCTTCCTCTTCTTTTATGTATATAGTCGTGATGGCAAATGTACTGGTCAAAACCTAAATGGAAATTCGAGATGTTTATTTTAAGACTTATTTCTGAACTACCTTCGTCCTTAAGAAGGGTTTGTTGAATAGGTACTAAAAATTCATCAGCAAAAAATCTATTAACATTACAAATAAGAAATGACTTAGCCAATGGATCTCCTCCTATTTAGTACAATTGGATACTTAATTTATTCGCAGTTTTTCTAACTCACCCTATCGTTTATTTTTTATAATAGAGAAAAGCCCGGAAGGGCTTATTCTAATTTACAAACGTAGTATTACGAGCTTTCCAATCTTCGAGCTTGATAAACACCCAAAATCCATAAATACCGAGTGTAATGACCGTAAAGAACCACCATTTAATCCAATGACCAAATAAACCAATTGCAGAACCATGAAATTGCATTCAATTACCTTCGATGACAGTGTGATTAATTTTCCATCCATAGATCATCGTAATGGACCATGGATAGCAAATACCAAAGGTGCAAACCGTGACAAGTGTACCAAGAATAACCCAACCTATGTATTGTAGTAGACCACCATCAAAGAATGAACTTCTACCTTTGTACGTTTCAACCTTATTAGTTTGAGCCAACTTTTCTCCCTCCATCTCTAATGTTAGCTTCTTCAAACATTGTTGTTATCATCTTTTCGGAGCCCTATAACCAGCATTTTGCGCTTCTTGTTCAGAACAGAACCACTGAGCTACGTTTGTTGTCCTGTCATAATAAGTACTTCCAGGAACGTGATATATTCCATTTTGACTACCTTTGATATTGCAAGCTGCTTGATCCTGCGCAGGCTTCGGTTCTGGCTTAGGAGCTGGTGCCGGCTTTGTTTCAGGTTTGGGCTGTGGAGCAGGATTAGTTTCTGCCTTTGGCTCCGGCTGAGCTACTTGCTTTTTAGGTTGTGGCTCTGGCTTCGGTTCAGCTTTCTTCAAAGGTGGTTGATTTGTATCTTTCTTAGGAGCAATAGCAACAGCTTTTTCTTTTTCCCTTTCCGGCTCTTTAAATCCATCATCTTGAGCATAGTTTTCAATTGCCCAGATGCCGATGCCTTTTTTCTTAGCTTTTTCTTGTGTGGCTTCAAATTCATCAAGATATTTCGTGTTCGGGGGATAGACGGCCACTCTGGCAAACCCTTTTTCAAGCAGCATATTATTAAAGAGCTTGTCCTCAATCCAAACATAGGCAAGGAGACGGCCATATTTGTCCCTTTCTTGCGTTCCGAGCTCAAGGGTGACCATTTGATTCTCTAGGGTTTTAGTCGTGAATTTAGAAGCTTCTGGACCAAATGGCTGCACTCCCAACCGTGGATGCTTAGTTTCCGGGGTATCTACTAAAATCATTCGAACTTTTTCTGATTTGCCATTTAAATCAACTTCGATTGTATCACCATCAACAACACGGGTGACTTTAACTTTTTCTCCCTTTACATCACTAGGAGGGGAGCGCTCACTGGGAACATCTACTTTGGCAGATACTTTTAATTGTTTTTCATCATCAACAAACTTACCAGCCAATAATTTTCCATCGAGACCTATTACTTCTATAACCGAATCAGGTTGGTCATCGTGCAACGATACTTTTATCTCTTGTTTTCCTGACTTCAATTCTTCGATAGGAATGGCATCTAATGAAAATTTTCCGTCCTGGACAGTAGCTGCTTTTTCTACATTCTTGTCCTTGCTATCCTTTAGGGTAACCAAGAGGGCGGTTTCATCCGGAAAATTGGTCTCTCCGGAAATTTCAACTTGGTTGTCAATAACCTCACTAGCAATCTTTAATTCTGGTGTAAATGTTTTTTCTGTTTCAGCCTGCTTCGTCTGAGTTTCTTTTTCTGGTGCCGTTGATACTTGCTCTGTTGGTTCAATATTAAGTGCCAAAATAAAAGTAAGAATGAATAAGGCCAGAAATGGTACGCCTGTGATCAAACTGATAAATTTAAATGATGGCCCTTTTTTAAATAAACCTCTAATGATAGAGAGGACAATAAAAGCTAATAATGCCGCTCCACTAGCAAGGATGGCCATAATTAGCAAAAAATCAAGAAACACCTGAATTACCCCCATTTTAATTTTGTTGCAAAAAGAGTGCTTAGCTTCTTGGAAGTGTTTTGTTCATTAGATATTTATAAGAGAAGCCCCGAAGGGCTAATCTACTATTATTTAATTTTATAACCACCAGTTAGTTTTGGTTCTGCTACAATGCGATCATCTTTTTCATATCTAAAGACCACGCCTGTATACGGAGATTTACCAGATCGTTCAACCATTTCTTGAACCGCAGGACCTACAGATTCCACCATAGCCAATTGTTGGTCGACACTAGGAATGAAGAAATCGGAACTAACGTATACATTGGTTACTTCCCAATCATCTTCCATAGAGGGTTCAACACTTGTTATAATTCCATCACCAGTTTCGATAAGATCGTTAACCCAAGAATCGAACTCCTCGTCAGTTAAATCTTGTGAGCCGTTTTCGCTTGATTCATTATTTTCTTTGCTTTTTGTTTTTTTCTGAGCTTCTTTTTTCTTTTCTTCTGCTTCTTGGGCTTTAATTAATTCTTCTAGTTTAATTTTTTCCAGTCGCTCTTCGACTTCTTTTAACTCAGTAAGAGCTTGTTCATCATTAGGTTTTTCCTTTAATGCTTTATTAAAGGCGGAAGCAGCTTTTTCAAGTTGATAATCCTTAGCAAATTCTCTACCTTGCTGCATGTGTTTTTTGTATTCTGATGATGTACATGCAACCAGTGCTAGAGCGCAGAACAAAATGAACACACTAATAAAAACTTTTTTCATAACTTTTCTCCCTGTTCTTAAGTACTTAAAAAAGAGATCATTTATTATTTGACTTATCTATAATGCTTTTTATTTGCTATTTATTCCTCTGTATATTGTACGTCGTCAACCCATTCAAGGGCCCTAAGATGAAGACCACGAGTTACCAGTAATACTATTATTGACAATACAAAAGCAGCACCGTAGCCACCATATTTCAATCCTAGCCAAAAAGTTATAACTGTCCAAAAGATCGACAATAATGTCAATAAAATGATTGCTAGTTTTCTAACCCTAAGCATAAATATCATGCCTAAAAGTATTCCTCCAAACACCCACCATGAACTGGAGGCAAGACCTAAAAATACAGACAGCAATAGAATTTCACCAAACAACCAGTTGGATGCAGTTTCATTAAATTCTGCCTGAGTGTAGCCTCTCCTAACGTTCTTCATAGATATCATATATTCCCTCCCTCTTTATCCTCTTTCGTGGCATAGTTCCAACGTTAATATTAACAAAAATTTTAAGCTTTTATAGATATACCAATTCCAAACGGGGACCTAAGATTCAAGCTATCTCAAAAGAAAATCGATTTTAATCTATCCACTCAAAAGTCCCTAATTTTCCATTTGCGTATAGCAAAGCATCCATTTTTTTATTGTAGGTCAGGTTCATTCTATATTGTACAAATTCCTCAGTCACAACAAAAAAATCGGCAATGTCAGAAATGAGTACAGCCTCTTCAATGGCTACATTAAAAACTGTTTTTAAAAAATGTTCTGGCATAAGAAGATATGCCGCCATACGCTTGGCTTGATTTTCAGTTTTGGCAATCTGATAAGGGTCCTCGGATAGTTGTGATTGGCAATGACTATAAAGGTGACAAAACTCTTCAGCAAGGATCAGTTTCTTTTCAATAGGTCTTAGGCCTGGTTTAAGGTATATAGTTCCTCGGCGCCCTTTATTTTTGGGAATGGACAATGCCTTTAAATGACTAATAGATTCATATGCTACAGATTCATCCATAAAGGGCAGTTCCAGCGGTTTTATTTGGATACCATACCGCCAACATATATCATACATGTCAATTTCATCGGGATATGTATAGTTAAAATGGGAGAGAACCCTATAGGCTCGTTCTTCCCAGTAATCGAAATTATATTTTTTATCCAGCTGCATGTTATCACTTCCAGTAAACAAACCACGTATATATCAAATGTAATGGTTAAATATTCCTGTTGCTTTTATAAAAATAAACACGACCTATTTGATCGTGAGTGCGCTTTCTTTAATGTCTAAATTAGTAAAGCAAATGTAAAACAATAATTTATTTTGTTTTTATCAGTCCTCTAATTCTCCAAATCCATCGGCTTCTTCTTGATCATCTTCAAGGAGTATCTTTTTCATTTTATAGAGTTTGATTAGTTCTTTTATCTTTTGTTCTGGATTTGAGGCTAAGTCATGGAAGAGAACCGGGTTCTTCTTAAGTTCTTCAAAAAGTTTTAACTCTTCTGGAGAAAGGGTAATTTTTTGACCAGCAACAGTGACTTCATTATTTATTTCGTTATTAACAGTTCTTCCAAGAAGATAATCAGTAGTTACATCAAATAGTTCTGCGAGTTTTTTCACTGAAGCAAGATCAGGCTCTCTTTTACTCGTTTCGCTCTCGTAATAACCATACGCTTGCCGTGTGATTCCCAACAAATTTGCGACATCCTGTTGTGTTAGTTTTTTATTTAACCTTAATTTTTTAAGTCGTTTTTGAAAACTCATTTTTTTCTCCTCGCAAATCATCAATTAAGTAATAGTATACAGCAACAAATAGTTGCGTAAATAAATAGAAACAAAAAATTGCGTTAAAGTGTTGACAGAAACAAATTGTTGCGTATAATGTTAATTAATAAAGCAACAAAACGTTTCGTTTGGAGGTGAACATTAGATGAGAGATTGGCTTGCAACAGCAAGAAAAACAAAAAATTTTACTCATCAAGAAGTTGCAGACAAAGCCGGTATTAAACGACAATACTATGGCATGATAGAAAGCGGAGATCGTACACCAAGCGTTACCATTGCAAAGAATATTTCCTCAGTTCTTGATGTTGATTGGACTCTTTTTTTTGAAAATCAAAGCAACAAAATGTTGCTAAATGAAAAAGAAGTCAGTTAGGAGGTGACACCTTGAACTCCAATCAAAAACAAATGGTCACTGACCAATTAATCAAAGTTCTAGCAAACAACAACGTCACATTTTCCGAAGTACCTGAAGTGATAAAAAAACTGGAAGTTGAGCTTGACCTTCTATGCAAGCAGCAAGTTATTCAAAATCCATAAAGGAGGTAACTATGAATCATTTACAGCCAATCACTCAAAACGGACAACGTGTATTAACAACCGCGCAACTCGCTGAATCTTTTGGAGCGGATACTAAGATCATCAATAGAAATTTTCAGCGTAACTCTGAAAGGTACACCCAAGGGAAGCATTATTTTTCCTTAACCGGAGAAGAGTTAAGGGAATTTAAAGGGTCACGTCAATTTGACGACAGCCTGAAATTTACATCCGTTTTATATCTTTGGACTGAAAAAGGAGCTTGGCTACATGCAAAATCCCTGAATACCGATCGAGCTTGGGATGCCTATGAAATGTTAGTCGATGAATACTACCGTATTAAAGAAAAAATCGTGCCATTGTCAAAGGACCAAGCATTAGTAACAGTTCTCAGAACGACGGCAGACCTTGTGGAGAGCCGTGATTCGATTATTAAAGAACAACATGAACTTCGAAAGCTAGTTTCACAAGTTGATCAAAAAGTAGATGAGCAAATCACCTTAGACCATGGTGAACAGCGACGACTACAAAAGGCAGTTGCAGCTAAAGTATACGAACTTTGCAACGATCCAGAAGAAAGGCCGAAATTGTTCCGTGAAATTTACCGGGAAATCAAAGATAGGTTTGCAGTAGCTTCCTACAAAGATGTGAAACGCAGAGAACTACAGTCGGCCATTCGCTACGTTGAAAACTGGATTCCAAGGAGAGTGAGCTGATTGAAAAGAAAAATCACAATTATTGAAGGTGAGCACTCACAGAAGGTTAAGAAGGCCGCTCAAAAGCGACTGATAGAGATTGCCAGGAAGTATGTCAAGAAGGGGAAAAATCCCCTGAAAACTACATCTTAATACTAGTTTACTAGCCTTTGAAACAAATGTCTGTTCAACCTCGGAACATGTTCAGAATTTGAACATTCGAAGGAGGTGAAAAATTGAAGGAGATGAAATTCGGTCCTCTATTAAGGAGTTGGAGGAAAGGGGCAGGTCTTACGCAAGAAGATATGGCAATTAAACTTAAAATATCGCGTCCAAACATATCGAAACTCGAAAGAGATCAAATTGAGTTAAAGGCCGCCGACTTAATCGGATGGTTTCAAGCTACTAATGCACCGGAAATTGCGGCGGCCATGTTATGTGGAGCAGACCTAACGGCGCTCACTGAAATCCTAACAAGAGTATCAACACTAATAGGAGGGTTCATTTTATGGATGTAAAAAGTTTTTTGACTGAGGATTACCACGCTGCATTTAAAGAAACAACCTGCATTATGGATTGTATTTATGTTATGCGGAACGAACTGGTTGAGGGAGATTTTGAGAGAGCTATCATCGCTACAGAGAACGCTCTGAGGTCCTTCAAAGAATTAAGAAAAATGCAGTTGGAAAAGGAAAAAATCAATGAATTGCAATTGATATTGCAAGAAGCAGAGAAGTCAGGAATGGGGATTGTCGTCATACAGGGGTTACTCAATGGATAACTGGTGGACAGCCTTAATAATGTGGGGGATACCGTTCATCATTCTATCACTCTACTGTATTACAACTTTCATCATCAACGAAAGGAGATCAGAAAGTGGAACTAAGACAAGAAATTGAAAATTCGATGGTGGTTGATAGTCATTGGAATGATCATGAAAAGCATTGGGGCACAGATGCCATGGGTGATGAAATTCTTGAAGGGGACTCAATTATTGAAATTGATGATGATGTGATATTGGAAGAAAACCTGGAGGACTTTCTCATTGAACATCTTGGAGCAAGGTTCACTTTGGCAAAATAAAAGACCCCTGTTGCAGCAGAGGTCCCAAGCAATCTTTATAACATTGTTGACACTGGCATTATATCACACAGGTGTAATGGCGGTAAAGGAGGATAAAAATGCAAGCGGAAATTCTGATGATGACAAATGATATGTCTCGTAAGGAATGGCTTAAAGCGAGAAAGAAAGGCGTTGGCGGTTCAGATGCAGCTGCCATAGTTGGTTTGAATAAATGGAAGTCACCTGTAGCTGTTTATCTTGAAAAAGTGGGACAGGCCCCGGAGGACGAAGCAGGGGAGGCAGCCTATTGGGGAAACGTCATGGAGGATATTGTAGCCCAAGAATTTGCGAAAAGAACCGGTATGAAGGTCCGAAAAAGGAACGCCATACTAAAACACTCGGAGCATTCCTTTATGCTTGCCAACGTTGACAGGTTGATTGTGGGGGAAAGAGAAGGGCTGGAATGTAAGACAGCATCCGAATACTTGAAAGACAGTTGGATGGATGATGAAGTCCCTGCAGCTTACTTGATTCAATGTCAGCACTATATGGCAGTCACAGGTTATGAAGCTTGGTGGATTGCGGTATTGGTTGGTGGTAACAAATTTATCTATAAGAAGGTGGATCGGGACGAGGAATTGATCCAGTACCTTATCGATATTGAAAAGAATTTTTGGGAAGAACATGTTCTCAAAGAAAACCCGCCAGCCTTTGACGGTTCGGATGCTTCGACTGAATTACTTAAAACTTTATATCCAGAGGCTATCCCGGAATCAGAAATTACATTGCCACCTGATACTGAGAAACTTATTGATGCTCTAGATCAAGTAAATACCGAGTTGAAAGAACTGCAAATGCAGAAAAAAGAGTACGAGAACAAGGTCAAAGCCCTTATGGGAGAAAACGAAAAGGCGGTTGCTGGAGGTCGTATTGTCACATGGAAATCAATTACATCAAACAAATTTGATAGCAAACGCTTTTCAAAAGAATATCCGGAGCTTTATAACAAATTCACTAAACAATCAATCTACCGTAGATTTGCGGTCAAATAGGAGGATATTGAATGGCAACTAACCAGGACATTAAAAATCAACTAGCAAACAAGGCTAACGGAAATAAACCGGCATCACCAGCTAATACAATTGCTGCTTACTTAAAGAAAATGGGGCCTGAAATTGAAAAGGCCCTTCCAAAACACATGGATGCTGACAGGCTTGCAAGAATTGCCCTCACAACAATTCGAACAACACCAAAGCTATTGGAGTGCAACATTTCATCTCTTATGGGAGCAGTAATGCAGTCGGCTCAATTAGGATTAGAGCCCGGATTAATCGGTCATTGCTACATCATCCCATACGGAAAAGAAGCCACTTTTATCATCGGTTACAAGGGCATGATTGATTTAGCCCGTAGGTCCGGACAAATTCAAAACATTTATGCTCATGCGGTATTTGAAAATGACGAATTCGATTATGCATTAGGGTTGCACCCCAAGTTAGAACATAAGCCAGCAGGATCAAACAGAGGGGAAATCATCGGAGCATATGCGGTGGCGCACTTTAAAGATGGTGGCTACCAATTTGAATACATGGCAAAAGAGGATATCGAAAAACGTAAAAGTCGGTCAGCTGCCGCAAGGTCCAAACATAGTCCTTGGGCAACAGATTACGAGGAAATGGCTAAGAAAACAGTAATCCGGCACATGTGGAAGTATTTGCCGATCAGTGTAGAGATCCAGCAACAGGCTATACAAGATGAAGTTGTACGGAAAGATGTTACTTCGGAGCCGGAGTTCATCGATATGGAAGATATGCCGGAGGTTGAGGAAGGTCAGAGTGAAGAATCAGAACAAGTAGAAGCTCCGTTTGATTGAAAAAGGCATCTCATTTTAAAAGGCAGGTGATTCGGTGCCTCACAGTTATCCATTTTACACTTACTCAGGATTGCTTACACCAAAGCATTATAAAAAGATCGGAAATGCTATTTGGTTGTTTTTATGGTGTATCAGTTCAACGACATCGGAAAAAGAGAAGGATGGCATTGTGTGGGGCATCGTAAAAGGGAACCAGCCCCACAAACTCTCGGATTTATCGGAGATATTCGGAGTTAATGAGAAGACCGTCAGAAGGTGGCTCGATGTACTAGAGCAGCATGGATACTTACGTATCACTCGGGCCCCTTATGGGTTGGTTTTAACTGTCAGAAATTCAAAAAGAGGACATTTAAAGAGATTGGACAATAATGTCCAATCTGAAAATAGAGATCGGACAAAAATGTCCAATCAGTCGGAGAGAGTGGACAAAAATGTCCATTCCAGATCGGACAAAAGTGTCCAATCTAATAAAGATATTATAAATACTACTATTACTACTACTAATAAAGATATTGACCCTGTCGATGCCATTGCTGAAAAATTCATCGACTTACGAACAATACAAGAAGGTCGTCCGGTTTATCCAAATGCAAAAGACTATGAAGCAATCGCCCGGATTGTCGCCCGTGGTATGCCGTTGCCACAAACAATCAAATTGCTTGAGCAGTGTTTTAGCGAATATGCCGAACGTGAGCCGAACGGATCCATAAAGGCATTCAGCTATTGCGAAAAATATATTGACGACCATTACGAAAAATTAAAAGCCAGGGATGATGCCCGACGGCTGGCAAAGAGGAGGATATCTGAGCATGGCAAGCCAGAACATAGCCGAGGTCCTGGAAAAACTCCGCCTAAGGACGAATCAATCACAGGAGGTCAAGTTGGACGAATCCGAAGAAGAAAAACAGTATGACTGCCCAAAATGTCAAGACCAACTTGGTTACATTCAGGGTGAATGGCCCAATGAAGTATGGATCAGGTGCAGCTGCATCGAATGGCGCCGGGCGCAACGCTTGATGAAATCGAGTGAAATTACGGAGGAATTTAAAAAACTAGGATTCAAAAACTTCAACACTAAGGGCAAACCACAAGTGATACAGGATGCCTACGATTGTGCCCTTGAATATTTCCAGGAGTTTGATGCAATCAAGTGCCAACGGCAAAACAGTATTGCTTTACTCGGACAACCTGGGGCCGGCAAGACTCATTTACTTACTGCGGTTGCAAACAACTTGATTAATAGATTACATGTACCGGTTCTCTACTTCCCATATGTTGAGGGCTTCAACGATTTGAAAGACGACTTCGACAAACTGGAAGAAAAGGTGGAACGCATGAAAAAAGTGGATGTTCTGTTCATTGACGACCTATTCAAGCCGACCGGTAGGGAACGGAAACCGAGAGCCACCGAATGGCAGATAGAGCAAATGTACGCGGTCGTTAACAACCGGTATTTAAATCACATGCCAATCATGGTGTCATCAGAACTGACGGTGGACGAGCTTTGCAATGTTGATGAAGCACTCGGGACTAGGATTTATCAAATGTGCAAGGACTTTACTGTAGTTATTAAAGGAGATCGAAAAATATTAAACCATCGATTGGAGGATTAACGCATGTGTAACTTTTGTAACGGAACTCACGTGATGAAGGATGATAACGGACCATTGGCTTTTTTTGTAACCTGCCCGGTATGCGGACCAAAATCGGCGGAGGTCCTGGAAGCAGATCGAAAGGAACGATTAAGACGATTGGAAGAGGCTAGGGCGAAGTTTAAGAAGGAGGCGGTATAAATGGCTAAATTTCAAGTTTCAGAGAATGCTAAACGCAAATTTTATATTGATCAGCTGCTTGAAAAGGGATGGACTCATACAAAGGATGGTGTACCAGTCCATGACCTTCCATATGAGGAGCTCAGGGCAGAGGCGGTACTGATGTCATTTAGGGAAATTGATACGGAGTGTGAAGCAAATCAGTTCTTTTAGGAGGGTTAGCATGGGACAGAGGATGTCCGTAGCGGAGTACCGGAAGATCAAACGGAAACCGCGATCCAAGTATAAAAACCGAAAAAGAGAAATTGACGGAATCGTGTTCGATTCGGTCGCTGAAAGCAAATATTATGAGCAGCTGAAGTGGCTGGAGGCTAACAAGCAGATTCTCTTCTTCCGGATCCAACCTCGGTATCTTTTGCAGGAAGCGTTTGAGAAAGATGGAAAGACTCACAGAAAGATAGATTACATTGCGGACTTTGAAATACACCATAAGGACGGAACTATTGAAGTGGTGGACGTAAAGGGAGTTAAGACGGACGTTTTCCGGATTAAGGAGAAGATGTTTCATAAAAGGTATCCGCATAAGCTGTCGATAGTTAAATACGAGAAGGGAAGATTTGAGGAAGTGAACTAATGCCACTGACGGGATTCGAACCCGCACTCGTTTCCTAAGCATAGGCTAGGGGAGAACACGCTTCCCTACGGAATTTCACCGGCAGGAATTGCACCTGCCTCAGCTGTTTTTGCTTTTCGGTGCTTCTGAAACCCTTGCCTTGCGACCCGGGTGCACAATTGTTTTCCGGCGCTCTTCCCTTCTGGAGCTACAGTGGCAATCTTAAAGTTCATTTATTATATCAAAAGTCGTTGTGGCTGGAATAGTGAATTTTTCACGGGGTGAAAAAAACAGTTCGACAAATGATGCATTTGAAAGGGGAGCAACCTCCCCTAACAGATTTTCTGTATTAAATTAGGGCTGTTATTTTTGGGAGAATTGACCAAGCTTGATACCTTATAAGCTTCCATCAGGTCTTCGGGCAATGGAGCCAATAGGTCATTAAGCTGGTCCGTATTAGTGATGGACTTATCAAGCCAAACAGACTCGTTCTCGGGTTTGAGGATAACCGGCATTCTATCATGTATATCCTTTACAAGCTCGTTGGGCCTAGTGGTGATAACCGTACACGAATGAATTGATTCGCCTTCCGGGGATTTCCATGTTTCCCACAATCCGGCCATAGCAAAGAGGTCCTCGGATTTAAGTTTGATACGCATGGGAGTTTTGGATTTATCTTCATGGCGTTTCCATTCATAAAAAGAGTCAGCAAGGATTAAGCAGCGTCTTTTCTTGTATGCATTACGGTAGCTGGGCTTTTCAGCTAAAGTTTCAGCTCGAGCGTTAATCATCTTATAGCCAATTTTAGGATCATTGGCCCAGTAAGGTATTAACCCCCAACGCAGATAGCCAAGTCGATTGTATGTACCGTCATTGATTACAGCAAGGACATTTTGAGATGGGGCGACATTGTAATTGGGTGAGTACAAATCTTCGTCAAAGAGATTTTGGATTTCGAACCGGTCAATAATTTCAGGGAATGTAGCAGTAAGGGTAAAACGGCCACACATATGATCACCTCGAAAATGATTTGGTTCATTGTATCAAATTCAAGCTGCAAAATAAATGGAAATCGGAGGGATGCAGTTGAGTCCATTACAAGAAATTATTTTATTATCAAACAAATTACCGGCATTAGTCCTAAAGAATATAAATCAACGAATAGGGGATTGGTTGGCATCAGGGGGAAAAGAGAATGATCCATACATCGAGCAGCAGCTGAGATTCGCAAGACGTTTTATTGATCAAGACAAGAGGTGCGATTGATGAAAGCCGTATGTATAGATGCTAATCTAATAACTGTATTGCAGGAGGGGAAAGAATATTTTGTCTTTCCTAATGGCCCTAGTAGTTTCTTTGTTTCAAATTTTAACTCAGTAAGGTCACACATGGGAGCATTTCAAAGGTCAAGGTTCAAGCTGAACTATATGAACGAAAAACTGGATAAAAGTAACGGACCTCTCATTGAAAATAACAAATATCAAGGAAATAGTAACGATTCTGCAGCTAAAGTGAACGTCTTAGAACAAATGGATATATTCGATTTTCTATCTGAGGACCACGAGAACGTACCGCCGATAGGCATCGAAATCATTATTCCGCATGATGTGATTAGTCCACTCGAATGTACCAAGGGTGTGAAGACGAAAGAATTTCGGATTGTGCAAAAAAGGTGGAAAAACTACGTGGATGCGCTGAATGAGCAAGAGGGCGGTTCCTGGTTAGAGGCAAGAGAAAAATTGATAAGGCACCGAGACAATAAAGAACCGTTATTAGTGGCATGGGACCCACAAAAAACAGAAAAATAAGCCAGGATCCCTCCCGGCTAAATCAATTCAGCAAGTTGATTATACCATATTTGGGAGGGATCTTTTTATGAGATTACAAGATATTGAACTGACTAGTTCAAATAGACTACAATTAGATTTAATGGATATTCCATCCAGCTGTGTAATCGTCATCTGTGATGGAAAAGCTAAGTTGAGAGAGCTTCCTCCTCACGGAGAGTACAAGATTGTTACTCATCAAGGGAAAGTGAAGAGGATGCGGAAGGAAGAGGGGGAAGAGTTTTGAGTGCTGAAGTCGTAAAAATACCTTTTGATGTTGCATGGGACATATGGACACCTTTTATTATCGCATCATTATTATATTTTTTAGCTTCTATTATTATTAAAAGTGATGCATTTGCTAATTACCAATATTTACTAAAGGTTGTATTTTTAGCTATTGCTATCTATTTGATAGTCTATTTCAATTTTGATTTTGATTCAGGAACGTTATCTTTGGAAAAACCTCAAGAAATAACTCTAATTCAAGTTGTTTTGGTTCCGTTATTATTTTTTGATCTATTAATTAGTTTAAGAGAAGTACTAAAGATTTTTGGAGTTGGAATTAAAAAGGCTAATACCGGCATCTCGAGCACACTGAATAACAACAATCGAATGCGGAGGTAGGAGTTTTGATTTTTAGGAGATATTTAACCCAAGTATTAATATTTCTATTCGAATTGCTTATCATAGTTTGTTTGGGAAGCTATTTCTTCGAAGGTAGTTTCTTTAGTTTGATTAAGAATATTAGGAACATCGAGATGTTCGAGAAAATTACAGTGATTCTGGTTATATACGAAATTATTGTTTTCGCATTCCTGTCACTATATGATTCATCGAGAAAAGATGCATTGTTATCAAAAATAACCATGATAAATTATGGAATTTCAAGCATAGATCATGATGAACCGTTTGAATATTTAACTCGGGTTTACGAAAAATTTACGAAGGATGATAGCATCTTTTTTAATACACAAGATCTCTTGGATATTACAGACATTAAAGCGATGTATGACTCTTATTGTAATAATGAAATTAGTAAGAACGAATATAGATACTTTTTGAATGTTAAATTAACACAACTCCATCATGTTTATGAATACTATGATCTAACTTGGAGGATGTCACTTTTGTTAAGGTTATTTAAATAAGTCCGCTAGCCTACTGGAGGACACTGAATGAAAGGGGTAGAAGACATTTGAGAGGTGTAGATGTAAGGTTTTATTTGAATGACGAAAGTCTAATAGAAAAAGCAAGAGTAAAGAGGTACATTGATCAAGAAAAAATATCGGAATTTACTTTTAAAATAGGAAGTGAATTGGTGATTAAGCCACTCAATAAGCAAAAAAAGAAGAATCGTGATCGGAGGGTTCAAATCTTAGGATTTGATAAACGTAACGAAAAAGACCTGGAAAGAGTAAAAGTTAAATATCTAGATACGAACAGAAACGGCTTTGTTGAGATAGATGACTTAGATGTCTTGGACTAGATTTTTCCTATCATAGTTTATGGTCCCCCTGGCCAACCAGAGGACACTGAATGACGCAATATGCGTTGTTTGGTGTCCTTTTTTATTTGTTGAAAGGAGTAAAACTGTGAATCGAAGCTTGAAAGAGCAACTGAAGGATTGGAAATGGCACCATCGAGAAGTTAAGCAACACAGGAAGCCGCAGAAACGTCGTACAGAGCGATTAACGGAATTCGAACTCAAAAGCCTTATGGATGTAAACAGACCGACATACAGGAGACACAGAGGTTCATTTAGGCAGCGTTAGGAGGTATTTTTATGCCAAATTGGGCGGACAAATTGATTCAAGAATACTCAGATGGAAAAAGACAATTATTAAAAGCCAGCAAAAATTTGGATAAAAAGAATCCTGTCGAAAGTGAGTATAAGACTATGATTAATAGCATGGCAGAGGATATGGATTTTGTTATTAAATGGCTAGAAACAGGAAGACAGCCAGGCACATATCGGGGCGTTGATAAAAAATCGGTTTATCAAATTCGTTCTCTTGAAAGCATGGACTTGATCCCGGATATTACGGAGCAGTTGGATGATGTGAATGAAAAGAAATTAATGATGACCAGAGAGGAAAAAGTGATTTTGGCAGATATTCTTTCATCATTTTCACTTCGAGAGAGGCAATGCTATATTTTGCATACTGCACATGGATTGAGTATGCAGAGGATTGCGAATGAACTCAGTTTAAGCAAAGCAACGGTGCAAATGTACATCTCAAGAGCGAGAAAAAAAGTGGAAAAAAGAGTGGGTTAAATTATTTTTGTCATACGCTTGTCATACGAAGTCTGTATAAGTGAAAAGTGTTTTTGTATCTGTCGGCGCTGTCCTCGGAAAAGGATGGCGCTATTCCTTTTAAGAAGGTTAAATCCCTCCTTATGTTGAATTACTTAGATAAGGAGGAATGGATATGGATCTAGATATATTTAAAAAGCTTAAAGAAAGTTTCGATAATATTATTAACCTTCAGGAGATGTTTAAAACTAACGTTCAACTTAAAGAAGCATTCAAATTAGAATTTGATCTCAATGATTCTGAATCACTTATTGATGCTTTAAATTTAAAAAACCTTTCAATGTGGAGCACTCAATTTCCACATATTTCAATGAAACAATATTTTCAGCAGATAGATGCTCTTAAAACTTTAAGAAAAAATCCAAAGCTTTTTTCACAATCACTCACCTATTCAGGATTTTTGAATTCTGTATCAAAAAACATCAATGATGGTTTGATAGATAATTTAGAAGAAGAGATTGAAAATGTGGAAGAGATTAAAACCGAAACCGAATATGGAATAGAGACAGCATTAGATGAAATAAATTTAAAACACCCGGCTTTATTAAATATTGCTTTTAAAATAAATATTATTATATCCTCGACTGATAACGAGCTAGAACAAAAAGAGATAAATGATGAGGAGTTAAATAATTGGAAAAGAGTCACAAGACCAATACTTTTGATAATCAGTCAATTGTTTCTAGCTTGGGCTTTCAGTAGCACTTCAATAAAAGAGATGAATATTTATAAATCAATCGAAGGGATTTTTAATCAATTAGAAACTATAGAAATTGATAATGATGAGGATTTTATAATCGCTAGTAAGAAAGAAAAGTGAATTGTAATCTAATAAATTTGTCACTTATTGTCGAACGATTACAGTAGGTGAATAGTCCCTTTTGTCGAATAGGTTCGATGGGAGGGGGGGGAAGTATTGGCATATTTTTTATTATCTATTAACTACCAAGAAGATCACAAGTCTTGGGATTTTAAGGAAAGTGGACAAGGGTATAAATTATATGAAGAAGTTAAGAGACGTTTTGAGAACTATGAATATAAAAGTAAACAAGAGGCTTTTAAGGTTAAGGATATAGTGCAGATGACAATTATTCCTGTCAAAGAAAAGACAGATAATTATAGCGCTGCTAGTATTTGCCCGGAGACGTTCTTTAAAGCTGAGAAATTTCAAGAAATAGTGGATTTCGTAGAAAAAGAATACCAGGTAATCAATAAATAAAATGCACCTATTGAGGTGCTTTTCCTTATGACTAAAACACTTTAGAGTTGATGCGGATGGCAAATTAGAGAATTTTGGTGATTATTGTCGATTGATTAAAGTAGGTAAATAGTCCTCCTGTGTAGAAGTGAGTAGTCAAAAAGGAGGGGTTGTAAGTGGGATACAAATTGCAAAAATTATTTGATGATCCGAACTTTGCTGTCGGCTCAATCGGTTGTGACACAGGCCTGATGATAAATCCTCAAAACGATGTGGTTGATTACATGATTATAGAATATCCTGGGAGATTTGAGGTTTATTTGAATCTCTTCGATTATGAAGATCCATCTATCCCGAATGTTTTAGTGAAAGGCAAATCGAAAAGCCTGGAAGTGGCGAAAAGTATTGCCGTTAGAAAACTAAACAAAGAAGCGTATGGTATTTAGGTAAATAGTTGCAGGAAAATATCTCCTTTTGTCGAAGAACTTAAGGTAGACAAAAGAGAGGTGAGATATAAGTTGGCTTATTTTAACGTTCGATTTAAGTTGATAAACGGAGAAGAAAAGCTATATGTACAATATAAGGCAAAGGATTATGGTCATGTCGCTAATGAGGTTATGAACAGCAATGATGGTTGGTTTGGGGTCTATGGCGACTTAACTAACCTATCCAATGTACTTACGTGTAGTATTATTGAGGTCGATGAAGATGGGTATGAAATAGCATCGAAATAAGCAAAACAAACTAGGTGCCTAATAAGGCGCCTTTTCTTATGCCTAAAATTCGGAGGTGGCAGTTAAAATGCTGATAAGCAAAATTTCAATCAACGAGATAAATCCTGCACCTTATAATCCGAGAGTGGATTTAAAACCAGGTGATCCGGAATACGAAAAATTGAAACGATCAATTCAAGAATTCGGGTATGTTGAACCACTTGTTTGGAATAAGCAGACAGGTAATCTGGTTGGCGGTCATCAGCGTTTGAAGGTGCTGATCGATGAGGGTGTGACAGAGGTTCAAGTGTCAGTTATTGATATGGACCTCACAAAGGAAAAGGCGCTTAATATTGCTCTAAATAAAATAAGCGGTGAATGGGATGACGAAAAATTAGCGGAGTTGCTGCATGAATTATCCCAAAGTTCAATTGGAATAGATTTAACCGGATTCGAGGAAGAGGAGCTGGACGATCTCATTGCCATTTTACCTTCAGATACGGAAATAGATGATCCAGTCACAGAAGATGAATTCGATGTTCAAGCTGCACTTGAAAATATCAAAGAGCCTGAAACAAATTATGGTGACGTCTGGAAACTTGGGCGTCATCTTTTAGTTTGTGGTGATGCAACAAAGTCAGAAGACATTGCAAAGCTCATGGGAAACGACAAGGCAGATCTCGTAATTACGGATCCTCCTTACAATGTGGCCGTCACCAGTGAATCAAAGGAATTAAGTGAGTCCGGGAGAGATTCCATTCTAAATGATGATATGTCAGCAGAGGAATTTGATCAATTTTTAAGTGATGTATTCAAAGGGTATGCAGCTCTTATGAAAGATTCAGCAGCCATATATGTATTTCATGGTTCATCCTACCAACGTGTATTTGAAAACACCATGAATAAACATGGGATTATTGTTCGTTCTCAATGTATATGGGTGAAGAATTGTCCTTCCTTTGGATGGAGTCAATACAGATGGCAGCATGAACCAGTATTCTACGCTTTCAAAAAAGGGAAATCCCCAGAATGGTATGGTGACCGGAAACAATCAACCGTATGGCGTACTGGATTGCTTGAAGATGTTCCGGAGCCTTCTACTGTTTGGGAAGTAAGTAGAGGGGATATTTCCAAATATGTTCATCCTACACAAAAGCCGTTAGAATTGATTGCCATTCCATTGAAAAATAGCAGCAAGAGACATGATATTGTTGTGGATTTATTTGGTGGTAGTGGATCCACACTAATGACTTGTGAACAGACTGACAGGAAATGCAAAACGATGGAATTGGAACCTGTCTTTTGTGATGTTATCAAGCAACGGTTCTACGAGTTTACAGGTATTGAGCCAGTTTTGTTAAATCCATAAAAAATAAAAGAGGAAGGTGCTGGAACACCTCCCTCCCTTAGAGTGCCGAAACACCGGCAGAGATAGTGGAACGCTGTGGCCACAGATGACAATAGCCACTATCTCACCTCAATTATAGTTGAGAGGTCGGTGCTAGGCAATGAAAAATACAAACGAGTGTTCGATTGATGATCTGTTATTAGAGCATGAAGCTAAGACGGTGAGCGGCCTGCTTGAGTCAAAAGAGAAGTACCGGAAGATCATACAGGCGGGTATATCCAGATGGATAAAGGACTTTCAAGACGGACGCATTGAGATCAAAACGGTAGATGATTTGAAGAAACTCATTGAAATAGATTTGGAACTACAGAAAGATGATTTTTAAAAACGAACTCAAACATAACAGAGTGTCGGAGGTGGGTGGTGATGTAGGTTGGCTAGACCGCGTGACCCAAGACGGGATAAAGCGAAAAAGATATGGTTAGACAGTGGCAAACAAATGAAGCTTGTGGACATTGCGGAAAAGTTGGGTGTGTCTGCAAGTACGGTACGAAAATGGAAATCCCAGGACAAATGGGATACAGATTCAAAAGGGAGCGCTCCTATTTCGAAAGGGAGCGCTCCTAAACGTTCCGGTGCTCCAACTGGTAATCAGAATGCCAAGGGGAACAGGGGTGGAGGTGCTCCAAAGGGCAATCAAAATGCTAGGGGTAACCCCGGAGGTCGTCCGCCATCAGGCAATAAGAATGCAGTTACTACCGGAGAGTATGAAACGATAATGTGGGAATACCTTGATGACGATGAAAAGGAACTATTCGAAGCCATTGAAACGGACCCACTCTACCAGATCGATATTACAATCCGGGAGTTATCCATCCGGCAACGACGAATGATGAAACGGATTAAACAACGTGAAAATGGACTGACTGAAAAAGAAAGTCGCATCCTCAAAGAGATGCGAACCGTTAAAGAAATTATTGAGGTTCATGACGATAACACTGGAAATTCGAAGAAAGTTCCTATCCATAAAGACAAACTTGTCACTGTAGAAGTGGAAGAAACAGAGTTTAGGAAAATCGACGATATCCTCAACATCGAAGAGGCTTTGACGCGGATCACCAACCAGCTTGTCAAGGCGATTAAGCAAAAGCATGACATTGAAAAGTCGTATGGTGAGCAACCGTTGAAACTATCGTTAATACAGTCGAACATTGACAAACTGAATGCTGAAATTGCGAATATCAGTAATGACAATAGCAATAGCAGTGCAGATGACTGGGTAACGGCACTGAAAGAAGTTGCAGAAAAACGTAAGGTGAAGCGCAATGAGCAATAAACCATACAACGTGCTTGTGGACCTTCTTGATGTTTACTGGGATGATCCTGTGGCCTTTGCCGAAGACATATTACAGTTTTATCCCGATGAATGGCAAAGGAATGTCTTGAATGACCTTGCCGCTCATCCATTTGTCTCTGTTCGTTCCGGCCAAGGTGTAGGAAAAACTGGACTGGAAGCTGTATCAGCAATTTGGTACCTATGCTGCAGACCGAATCCGAAGGTAGTTTGTACCGCTCCTACTAGGCAACAGTTGAACGATGTACTATGGGCTGAAATTGCCAAGTGGCTTGAATCTTCAATGGTAAAGAATTTCCTCAAATGGACCAAGACGAAAGTCTATATGATCGGCAATGAAGAGCGCTGGTTTGCAACCGCTCGAACTGCAACTAAACCGGAAAACATGCAGGGCTTTCATGAAGATTACATGCTTTTTATCGTTGATGAGGCTTCCGGTGTGGCAGACGATATCATGGAAGCCATTCTCGGAACGTTATCCGGTGCTGAAAACAAATTGCTGATGTGTGGCAACCCTACTCGAACGAGCGGGGTTTTTTATGATTCTCATCATCGAGATCGGGCTGATTACAAGACACATAAGGTGAGCAGCTGGGATAGTTCCAGAGCATCTAAGGAAAATATTGAGCGTCTTATCCGAAAGTATGGTGAGGATAGCGACGTAGTTCGTGTCCGAGTTTACGGGGAGTTTCCGAAGTCGGAGCCTGATACCTTTATCCATTTGGAAAAGGTAGAAGCGGCGGCGATGCGAGAAGTTTATAT
The DNA here is from genome assembly GCF_000374565.1 of Siminovitchia fordii DSM 16014 = CIP 108821. GTDB lineage: Bacteria > Bacillota > Bacilli > Bacillales > Bacillaceae_C > Siminovitchia > Siminovitchia fordii. Next base: position 190,596 of record NZ_KB894686.1, read on the forward strand.
GGATGAATCCGGAAATCGTATCATTCCAGAAGAAGCAGCGCTTGAGTTCGGTGTTGACGTGGCCCGCTACGGTGATGATGAAACTACCATCATTCCTCGTATTGGTAATCTCGTTCCATTTTTGAAGACATACAACAAACAGGACACAATGACCACAGCTGGGCATGTCATCAAACTTGCCAAAGAATTGATGCTCGAATACGGAAGACCTTCATGTGTTATCAAAATTGATGACGACGGTGTCGGCGGTGGTGTTACCGATAGACTTCGAGAAATTGTTTACGAAGAGGGGCTATACATCGATGTGATTGATTGTCACAACGGTGGAGCGGCATTAAATCCCGAACACTATTTCAACTGGGGTTCTGAGTCATGGGCAACCATTCGTGATTATCTCCATGATGGAGAAATACAGATACCAAATGATGAAGACTTGATTGGCCAGTTGTCCACTAGAAAGTATCGTGTGACATCGAAAGGGAAGATTCAATTGGAGAGCAAGGATGAAATGAAAAAGCGCGGATTGCGCTCACCAGACAGAGCAGACGCTCTTGTTTTGGCGTTTGCGAAAACTGGTCAAGAATCGATTGACAGTGAAACAGCTGCGCTACTGAGAGGGGTGAGAGTCTATGGCTAGATGGTACAACAAGGTTGTTGGGGAGATGTCGAAGCTTCGCAATAGTATTATGGCCCGATTTGGCATAGTGACTGGCACAATCGGTGCTACTTATAAGCTTGATAGCAGTCGGGTTGATTACAAAATGGCAAGAAGTCTCTACTATAACGAGGATGACAACTATAAATTAGGTGCCGGATTCGCTAAGCCCATCGTCAATATCAAATCAGCCTTTATCGGCGTTCCCGACTTTAACATTGGTGATAAGGAAGCCAAGGAGATATTGGACGCCTTCACTAAGGCAAATCGTTCCAAAATGCAGGATACACATAGAAATGCCCTGAGGGAAGGTGATTGCTTTGTTTGGATAACGCGGGAGGAAGAAAAGGATAAAAGTCTGTACCCAGAGTTGTCAACGGTTCTTAAATACAACATTCTGCCGCCGGAGATGGTGAAAAAGATTAATCGGGATCCATTGACCAATGAACCAATAGAATATGTCCTGGAATCCGAAACTGAGTGGGAAGATGATAAAGGTTACAAGAAGAAGGCAAAAATCATTCAAACAATTAGTCGAGGGCTAAGAGTCATTGAAGTTGATGGAGATGAGGTTCCGCCAGGTGTTGAACCTGGTAAGCATACGACACCTTGGGACTTCATTCCGATTATTCATTTCAAAAATGAAGATGACGAAACCGCGGCGTTTGGAAAAAGTGAGTTGGAACCTATTGAACCCTTTTTAAAGGCCTATCATGATGTGACTCTTCATGCAATTAAAGGTTCGAAAATGCATAGCACGCCAAGGTTGAAGTTGAAATTGAAGGATGTAAAAGCTTTTCTAGCCAACAACTTTGGTATTACCGATCCGGCCAAGTATTTCAAGGATGGGAACACCATCGATCTTGATGGTCAGGAGATGCTAATTCTAACTTCCGAAGATGATGCAGAATTTATTGAAGCTCGATCCGCTACTGGTGATGCAAAAGGCTTACTGCAATTGCTCTTTTACTGTATTGTCGATGCTTCGGAGATTCCTGAATTCATTTTCGGTGTTCATACACCATCAAGTCTTTCATCTGTCAAAGAGCAGATGCCAATCATGATGCGGAGCATCGAGCGGAAGAGGGATCAATTCACAAGCAGTTGGCAACAACTAGCCCGGATGGTACTGGCCATGACCGCTCAATCTGAAAATAAGTCATTTTCCACCTTTGCCAACGATCTTGTGTGGGAAAAAATTGATCCTAGAGATGGTAAGGAAATTGCTGAAGAGCTGAAAATCACTGTGGAAGCCCTCACAGTAGCGCTCAACAACAACATAATCAGTCATGAAGCAGCTGTTAGTTATCTGGCTAAATTGGTGGAAACCATGAACGAATATGAAACTGAAGATCCGGAAATCGAGGGAGAGAAGGATCGAATCGCTTTGACAAAACTTGAGAGATCAAGGCTTGGTGATGAAACCTTTCTCGAAAAGCAGTTGAGTAAAATCAAGCAGAGTTTGGATAAAAAGGCGGTGTAAGTAATTGGACCGTCTATCGTTGGAAGCTAGAAAGCAACTGATTGAGCTGCTTTTGAGGCAAAGCAAGGAAATAAAAGAGATATACATTGGTTCTGTTGACAGCATCGCAGATGAAATCAAAAAACGAGAACTCGAAGGAACAGCTTATCAGTATATCGAAATGATCGATGACCATTTGAGAAATGAAGCCTTAACCGTCGAGGACAAACTTATCAAACTATTTGATGAAGGTTTGAAGATTAGCGTTGAGGCAGGAATGCATCAGTCTAAGCAGGCAACGCTATCCTTTCTGAAAAAAGCACATATCGACTGGAAACCCATTGAACGAGCATACTTCCGTGCAAACACCGCAGTTGTTGAGAAGATGAAACAGCGGACAATCAAAGGTCTCAATCTGTCTGATCGCATTTGGGAAAAGAGCCAACAAGTAAGAATCTCGATTGGTCAGATTGTGCAGCAAGCAATAGCAGAGGGCGAGCACCCTGTCAAAGTAGCGGAACTGCTAGAACGGTACGTCAGAGATGGAGCCAATACTTTCGTTGTAGAATACCCCAACATGATGGAACGCATGCCGTTGAAGATGGATTTGAGTTATGAGTCGTTGCGGCTTGCGCGGACAGAAATGGCTGCTGCATTTGGAGAGGGTGTCAAAGAGGGGGCTGAATTAAATCCGTCAAATTTAGGGATTCAATGGGGCCTGTCAAATGCAGGGAACGCATGTGATGTCTGTAAGCAGAACGCAGCAAATGATGAAGATGGATTAGGTCCTGGTGTTTATAAAGTTGAAAACCTTCCAGACTATCCAGCGCACCCGAATTGTCTTTGCTATTTGTCGGAAGTATTAGAGGACACAGATGCATTTGTTGATCGGTTGATTGAGTGGAATAGGGATCCTTCTTCACAACCGGATATTGAGCAGTGGTATCAAAAAGAAATAAAGTCAACTAATCATATTTCCTATCAATCGATAAATTGGACACAAGAGTTATCAGTTTCTCAGACAACTTCTAATGAATTAAACTACCATCATCAACAATTGAACGAATTCATGAAGACAAATAAAAGAGAAAAAGCAGTTTTATTAAATGTAGATGATGGGAAGGTTTTGTTTGAGCAAGAAGGCCATTCAGAAGATCAAGTTATTTTAAATAAAGAGTTCATAAAGTTACTTAAAAATAGTCCACCTAAAAGCATTATATTTGCACATAATCATCCATCGACAACTACATTTTCAAGTTCAGATATTGATAAAATAATAAGATATCCATCTGTAAGGGCACTAACGCTTGAATGCATTGATGGTTCAAAATATCTGATAGATGGTAAAAATTATAGTCATTCATGGAAAGCATTCTTCTTCGGGAGTAAGTATGATAAGATTTATAACAATATTGCTAAGAAATATCCCCAACTAAACGATTCATCTATATATGATGTTTGGGATCAATTCGTGCACGAAGTAACCCAAGAAATTTCGAAAGAATACAATCTAATCTATAAGAAGGTGAATTAATCCATGCATGAAGAAGGATTGGACAATATACCAGATTGGCCAGAAATGATGAAACAAGGTATGTCCTTTGATGAGTATATGAAGTTTAGGAAACAGAAAAACATTGAAAGAATGGAATATATGTTAAAAGTAAATGAAATCAATCTTTCTGCAGAAGAAAAAGCAGCAGTAATAAAAGAAATTGAAAAAGAAAAAAGAGACCTGGAACAAAGCACTTAACAATGGTGCTTTTTTATTATGCATAAAAGGAGGTGAGAAAGTGGACAAAGTGCTAATTTGTGGTGAGATGGCGACCAATGACAGGAAAATCTTTCAATTGTTCGGCAATGTCGCTGGTGAGATGAGGCTGGATGATATCCCTCCTGCTCCAGGTGTTGATGTCAATGAGCTGAAAAAGGGTGATGAAGATCCGTTAGAGGTTGTCGTTGAAATCCCCGCTTCTAAATCGAAACGTGGATGGAACTATACCGCCAATTCGTTAAAAAATATCGTTGATGCTGTCAACAGCAAGACATTAAATGGTTTCCTTGGCCACCAGAAACCCGAGGATGTAAGCAATCAATTCCTGCCGCCTGTTACCCATTGGGTAGGGGCAAAGATGGTAGGAGAGATTGCTTATTTTCGTGGAGTGGTAGATGCGGCTGCCAAAGACTTGAAGAGATGGATTAAAGCGGGTCGCATTCGCCAGGTTTCAATCTTCGGAATTCCGAAGTTACAAAGGGCGGCGGGTGAAACGAATGTTGTCGGATATGAGCCAATGTCAATTGACTGGACGCCGTTGGACAGAGCAGGAATGAACACTCGCATTGTTGCCATGAGCGGTGAAATGTGGGACCTGGAAGGGCAAGGTCCCTCCGGTGAAATGGATAATCATGAAGGAGGTGCTGGCATGACGCCAGAGGAACTATTAAAAGCATTAAAGCAAATGCTCGGAAACAAGCAGATTACTGTCCCGATGATTGCGGGAGAAATGGGCTGGAAACCTGAAGAGGTAGCCGCTGATATTGATTCAAATTGGGTGAATAACCTTACATCTTCCGCTGACAAATTGAGAAAGGTCGAGGAAGCGCTCGGCATTTCTGGTGAAATGGATATTGTCGCAGCGGCTAAAAGTGCCGCTGAAGCACTGAAAGCCCAAGAAACAGCGGGGCTTGAAAGGATTATTGGTGAAATGATCGACACTAAGATTACATCTGACGCCATTAAAAAGGATATCAAGGACCCGAATACACCTATCGGCAAAATGTGGTCCTATCACGAAAAAGGATTTGCTCCCGATGCTACAAAAGAGCAGATTGCTGGTGAGATGGATTCTTTCTTGGCTGATGGAGTGGTTAAGGGAATTATCAGTTCTTATCATACAGATCAACCCGCTGGCGTTGGTTCTGGTGGTACCAATACAAACACAGCCCCTCAAGGGTTAAAAACAAAGCGTATTTCGCTATAAGGAGGTAATTTGAATGGCATATAAAGGACAACCAGTCCCAAGCACTGTGCATTATGCTTATCGAGCAAAGGTTTCTGACGGAAAAAGTGTAAAGGTAACGGTTCCTGAAAAAACAGAGATTGAGAGTGGCAAGTTCTATCAGTTGGATGGCTTTTTTGGTGCAGCATTCCACTCTGTTAAAACCGGTGATGGTGAAACAGGTGAGGTCAGTCTGAACATAGAGCAGGCAGAATATGAAACAGACCAAATTAGTACAACACAGGCTTTTGCTGTTGGTACTCCAATTTATTGGAATGAAGCGACTGGCAAGTTTACCGAAACGGAAACTGACAATCGCCTCGTTGGCCGTGTTACATCAGCCAAAGATAAAAATAACACCATCTGGTTCATTCTGGGGCCACAGGTTTAGAAGGGGGATAAATCATGAGAATTCATTCAATCGAATCACTGAAAGAAAAACGACGTAAAGGGACTATCGAAGCGGTGGTTCCTTTTTCTATTAACGGATCACAAGCTGAGGTTACGAAAAAAATCGTAAACGGCGAAATGGAGACATATGAGCTGTCGAAGCCAATCGGGGAAATGATGACTTCCGAAACATCTCGAAAAGAGCTACTTCAAAAGGTTGTACTTGACGTTGAACTTGGTCGTGAGGATGTACCAGTCCTTTATAAGCCAATCTATGAAACATTGCAGGATCCAAACTTCCCGCGTGAGTTCGAAGCGAAATGGGCTCAATATGGAACGGTTATCTTCTTTGAGCACCTAGAAGGCGAGGAAGTGAAGTTCGGTTCTTTACTCGCCGAACAGGGCCCGATTGCACGCATCAAAGGTTACTCTGCTGGATTCGAGTACACCAAGGAAATGCAAATATTCAACCAAACATTCAACTTTGAATTAATGAACAAAGCATTTGGTGAGGCTCATAATGCGTTGCTGAATCACCTACATCTTGCTCCAATCATTAATTACAAGTATAAATCCGATAATAAGACCGCTCCCGTTTATGTAAAACCTGATGGTACGAAGGGAACTGCAAGTGATGCTCATTACCTCTTGTCGTTACGTGCCACGCTTCGCCAAGCATTGAAGGATGCAAGAACAGCTAAGCGCCCAGGAACGGTATTGCTGGCTAATTCTGCAAATAAAGAGGATATCCAAGACGCGCTTGGCAGCATGACGCTCCAAGCTACGCCATACGGGGCTACAACAGGAATCAATGACATCATTTATTACGATGGTTGGGAAGCGCAGGTTTCTAAGAAACAGTATGTATATGACGGAGTTCCAGAGGGCAAGGCATTCTTGATTCGTCCAAAACGTGGATTCAAAGAACTTGTCAAACAAGGCTTGCAAATCAATGCAACCATGGGCGATCTAACTCGTTTAGTTGAATCACAGGTTGTTGGTGACTTCTGGCGTGGAGTTTTTGCTGCAGTCGAGGAGAATGTCCAAGAGATTACTTTACCTGGACAATAAGGCGGTGAAGCCTAATGGACGAAAAGATCATTAAAAAAATGAGGAGATTCCTCGATGAAGTAATTCCGGAGGGCGGGGGAGAGAGTGATACCCGCTTTTCGGATGATGATTTGTGGGAGATATATGAGGAATATCAAAATGTTTATAAAGCTGTGTCTGTAGGGTGGACAGAAAAGGCCGGGATGATTGCTGCAGAGCGTGGCAACTATGATGAATATCATGCCGGAAATGAGCGATACAAATATGTAAATTTAACCACTGCAATTAATGCTGCTTTAGCTATGGCCAAACAGTATGACGCTTTATATAAGCAAGAGCAGGAGCAAAATATAAGTGGTTTAATCTTGAAATTCAAAGCGCCGGATGTGATTTAAGATGAATCCCGTTGAACTACGCCGTAAGGATACGAAATGGAATATCGCACAAAATCCGACGACGATTACCATTAAGCGAACAGAAAAGATTAGGGCAGGCGGTGCAATTGATGAAGTCGAATTACCCGTAGGCCCTTTTACTGTTCGCATTTTTTCGTCCAAAACCGCCTTCCCTAAAACGGTGACTACCCTTGCAGGAGAAAAGCATGTGGATCAGCATTATGGCCTTCTTGCAGACTATGAAGCAGATATCCAAGCAGGGACAAATGTTAAAGACGAATTCGAAGTAAATGGCATGAAGTTCATTGTTATAGCTGTCCACCCGCAATCGATCAACGGTCAGATAGTCAGTTATCAATGTGAACTAGAGAAGGTGGGTTAAATGGGTCTTGGAGATCAGATTAAATCAGATATCGACAGAAAGATAGCAGGAATGTACTCACTCGGGAATCACCTTGGAAAAGATATGGAAAGACAAGCTAAGAACAATGCTCCTTGGACTGACAGAACAGGAAATACACGACGAACCATAAACGGTGGTGCCGATCAGAGTGCAAGGGGGGTCACTCTATTTCTTGCTCACGGTTCGATGGTGGGAACTTACCTAGAGACCGGTACACCATCTTATGTGATTAGGCCCAAAAGTAAGAAGGCATTACGCTTTGTTTCGGGAGGGGAAGAAATCTTTGCAAAAAGAGTTAATCATCCAGGTATCTCTCCCCATCCAATTGTCGAACCAACGGCCGATTCAAACTGGCCGAAGATCAAACAGCAAGTACGACGGTACTGGGAGAGTTCCTAATGAGGGATGAGCTTAGAGAAATATTAGTTGCAAATGTACTTACCGTCAAAGGGGAGGTCTGGGAACCGTCCGCAGCTGGTCCAGAATTACCCAAGCCACATTTAGTACTTAGGGAAGGAGTTCAAAACACAGGTGAGCCATATGCTGATTTCACCACTTTTTATGAGGTGTGGCCTTACGTCAAACGAACCTCATTCCGGAGAGTTGATGATCTTTCGCAAGAGGTCATTTCTGCTCTGCATCGCAAACGGTTTGATGTCAAAGCGGTACCTCACTACATCGAGTACATTGGCACAGCCAGTGAAGACATAGTGGATAAGGAATGGGATGCTTTGACTAGAGGCTTGCGTTTCCAAGTGTTTTCTCTTGCTTGGCTATTGCATAAAGCTGTGGAGCCGGATCCCGTTGATGGCATGAAAAAATGGACTGAGAGAATATTCCCTAACCTTCAAACCAATCCAGTTGCATGGTCACCTTCGGATGATACACCTGCTCTTTATTGGCGGCAGGCATCTTTGCAAGGTACTGAGCCGACCAATTGGGGTGCTTGGATCACTGCGCGGCTTCGGGGCCACATCATTGCTCCGGAAGTCGCTGTCCGCAAGGAGTGGACTGAATTAGTTACAAGAAAATTAGCTTTAGATGCCAAAACGTATCTTTCGGATAACTCAAAGATGCGTTTTTTGCATGTTTCCGCTGATAGTGGATATGACCCATTTCAACAGGGGCAAATCCAACTGGATGTCAGGTATGGCATTTTGAAAGAGAAAATACCTTACGAAAAGATTAATAGAGTCGAAGCAGACCCGGCTCATGGAGGTGTGATTATTGGCTAAGAAAAAAGCAAGTGAAAAAGTTGTGCAGATTCCTGAAACGACCTATTCACATGAGGAAATATTGCAGGCCGCTAAATCATTTGGAGAAACGCAAGAGGTTGTGGCCGGCGCTTTACGTATCGCAAATAAAGAAAATTTAAGCCGTTCGGAAGTGGAAAAGGCCATTCGAACTTTTAAAACGAGGAAGGTGTAACGAATGATTGGAGCTATGTTTAAACTAGGGGAACAGAAAGTTCGTCCTGGTGTTTACGTTCGTTGGTATAACGATGGAGGGACACCTCAAGCGGGTGGATCATCTGGTATTGCTGCAGCTGTTATTAAATCTAATTGGGGTCCGCTACAAAGAGTAATTGCAATTGATGATGCAAACAAAGTCGAGGAAGTGCTGGGAACGGGAAAAGGTGCCCAAGTAGCAGAACAGATTTTGCTTGGTGGAGCAACAGAGTTAATCGTTGTGCGTGCAGGTTTAGGTGGCACAGCATCGGAACTTTCGCTGAAAGATTCAACGGGTGTTGATCTATTAAAAATCAAAACGAAATACCCGACTTCCCGTGAATTTAACGTCACCATCAGAGAATCCCTCAATGTAGGTGAAAAAGAATTCATCGCCTATGAAGGTAATCATGCGATTGAAAGATTCTCATTCGCTCAAGGTAGCAATGAAGCTGAGACGTTAGCTAGTTTGATTAATACAACAAGTATATATTTTACAGCTGAAGCATTAGGAAATGACACATTTGCTCCAATTGTTAATGAAAGATTAACTGGCGGAGCGGATCCAGATATTGTCGCCAAAGACTATACAGATGCCTTTGGCATTTTGGAACGTAAGTTTTTTGACGGAATCACAGTTGATACCGAGGATACAGCTATTCATGCAAGCCTCAATGCTTACATTAATCGTAGCTTGCAGTTAGGCTCTCGAATCATTGGTGTTGTCGGGGAAAAGATCGATGTTCCATTTAATACTCGTATTCAAAATGCTCGTTCCTTTAATAACTTTTCAATGGTTTATGTTGGCAATGGTTATGCGGTGGGTGACACAGGATTAGATGGCGCCCTTGCTGCTGGTCGAGTGCTTGGTGAAATGGTGTCCGGGATTTATAAGGCGTCTCTGACCAAGAAAGAAATCCAAGGTTCTACTGGTGTTTATGGGGAGCTGACGCCATCTCAATATATTGAAGCTGCTAAAAACGGAATGTTGGTGTTCTCGGAAAGTGTCAACGGTGTGGCTCAAATTGATTATGGAATCAACACACTGGTCTCAACGGGTACTGATGAGGACGAGGGATGGAAGAAGATTCGACGCGTTCGTACCCGCTTTGAGCTAATCGATCGTATTGCCTTTACAATTGCCAATGCAATGAGTGCCGGTATTGACAATAACAACGATGGTCGCCAACATCTTATTACTTTAGCAAATGGCATCATCAATAATATGATCCAGGAAGGTGGATTAGAAAGTGGGGAAATGATCATTGATCCATCTACTCCACCACAAGGAGATTCTGTATGGTACAAGTTTGATAACCTTGTGGATCTTGACGGAATTGAGAAAGTTTACCTTGCATTCGGATTTAGATATTAAAGGAGGAATAACCCATGTCAGATGGACGTTACGTATTTAGAAACTGTATACCGGATGGCTCCATTGATGTAGTAAATGTCCAACCCGGAGAAATTATGAATCGTGAATGGAGTTTCCGCGTCAACATGCCCCCGGAGTTACAAGAAAAGCTTGATGCGGGTGAATTTGATCCACGGAACATTCTGCAAGGAAAAGACGGTGAGTTGTATGACGGAGACGGTAATTTCTTAGCTGAAGTGAATACGTTCCAAGCCCAAATGAACTTTAATACGACCGATTACCAACCTGCCGCCGGAATGGTAGTCTGGGGGATTACTACAGGATACACATTCACCCTTACTTTTACTGAAACGGTTGTAAGGGACAGATTGCTCGTAAAAATCTTGAACGCATTTAAGAAAGGGCAGAAAATGCCACAACTAAACTTCACTGGCGTTTTGCGCGCTAGTTAACGGGAGGATAAAACATGACTGAAGAAAAGATGAATCAAGAGGAATTACTGGCCGTTGAAGATGACGTACTTCGCGGCCTTCTTGGTGCTTTCGAAGACCAACAAGATGATACAGTGGCGATTGAAATAGCTAGGAATGGAAAAGTTTATTTCTCATTTGATATTCGAGGTCTAACCGAAAAGCAGTATCAAGACCTGCAGGATCAGGCCACAAAGTTCAAGAAAGCAAAAAACCTTGGTGGCGTTAAGATTGCAGAAGAAACGGATATCACTCGATTTCGTTCGCTGCTGATTTATCATGCAACTGCTGAAGAAGACCGGAAGAAGCTTTGGAATAACAAAGAAGCTTGGAGAGCACTGAATGTGGTAAATGGACCTGATCTCATTGATAAAGTGTTAAAGGCGGGAGAGAAAAAGGCCATTATCGACAAAATCGATGAAATTAGCGGCTATAACGACGAAACGGACGAAATCATAAAAAACTCATCGAAGCAGGAGGAAAGCTAACCCTCCTGCATGAGATTTTTCAACGGACGGGTAAATTGCCCGACGAAATCATGAGCAAACCGAAAAGCATACAAAAATTTGCATTTCTATCAATGCAAGAGCAACTAAAGCGAGAACAAGAAGAGCGTCAAGCAATAAAACGACAAACGAAGGGAGGGAAGTAGGTGGCCAAAGAGATATATCGGATTGAGATTCCAATTGAGACGAAGGACAATTATAGCAAGGGGCTAGACAAAGCAAAGAGAGATATTGAAAGCCTAGAGAAATCGGCAAAGCGTTCCGGAAAAGGGATGTCCGAACTGGGTAACAGTGCTCAGAATGCTGCAAAAGGCGTTGAAAAAATTGGCGGATCCGCAAGCAGATCTGAGGGACAAGTGTCCAGGTTCCAAAGTGTCGTACAGCGGACTAGAGACAGACTGAGGGATTTGTCTGGCCGGAAATGGGAATTAACTTTACGTGCAGTAGATAGAGCATCGCATATCATCAGGAGTGCAAGCTCGATGGCCAGTAGTTTCGCTGGTAAAACATACAGTATCACCTTGCGGGCCGTTGATATGGTAACCCGTCCTTTACGTGGAATCATGAGTGCCGCCTCTTCCACTCTCGGATTGGTAGGAGCTGCAGGAGGAATAGGTGCAGGTGTGGTCCTACCTCTTAAAATCAAGATGGACCGGCAGAGTGTTACTACTGCATTCGAAGTATTGTTAGGGAGTAAACAAAAGGCTGATCAACGGATAACCGAATTAACAGAATTTGCCGGAATGACACCGTATACCCGTGACGAAATCTATAAATCAAGTCGAATCCTTGAAGTATTTACAAAAGGAGCCCTGTCTACTGGAAAAGGATTGACAATGGTTGGGGACATTGCAGCTGGTACACAAAATGATTTTGAAAATACAGCTCTATGGATGGGCCGTATGTACGATGGTATGGCATCCGGACGAAAAATCGGTGAAGCGGCTGCTCGTTTGCAAGAATTGGGTGCCATTGATGGTGCAGCTAGGCAGAGGCTTGAGGACTTGGCTGAAGCCCCAATGTCTATTGCGAAAAAATGGAAATTAGCTGAAAAAGAGTTCCAACGCTTTGACGGAATGATGGAAAAGATGTCCGGAAACCTTCAAAACCTGTTGCTTGGAGCCAAAGTGTTTTTCCTAAATAATATGGTCGCTCGATGGGGTGATGGCCTTTCAAAAGCTTTAACTCCTGCCCTTAAAAAGTTCCGTGAATGGAGAAGTGAAAATTCTGAAGGTATCAAAGAGATGGGAAATGCTTTTGAAAAATATGGGGAGAAAGTCGCTGGATTTGCTATCGAAAAGGGAAGTAGCGCCATAGGTTTTTTGCGTAAAGTATTTTTCCCTTCGAAAGAGGAACTAAACAAATTTGCAGATGTTAACAAGTATTTACCGGAAGATCTTGCAGAGAAGTTACCTAAAGCTAAAGAAATTTCGTTTTCGACAAAAGTTGCGTTTGTAATCGAGACAGCTAACAACGTGTTTTCGGAATGGTGGGAGGAAAAAGGTCGTAAACAAATCACCGGTCTTTCTGAGAAAATAGGGACAGAGTTTGGAGAGATTATCAACCGTGCCATTCTTGGAATGCTTGGAGTTGATTCGAAAGAAGGCGGTAACTCTTTTGTTTCTGCTGGCTTTGAAGCAGGGTCCAGTTTTGTTAAAGGCTTTCTCGATGGACTAGATGCAGGAGACTTAGCTTTGCAAATCGCTAAAAAAATCGGAGAAATTAACTTGAAGGGTGCAACGGATCCATTCAAAGGTAATGGGTTCGGAAGTACAGCAGGAGCATTTCTAGTAGATGCTTTAGTTCTTGGGGCACTATCAAAGATACTCAGCCCGTTTAAGTTATTGACAACTCCTATAAAGTGGATTAAATCTATGATGCCAGGTGGCGGAAAAGGAGGAAGTGGGGGTGGAGGTACTGTTGCAACAAATACCAAAACTACTAGTACTGATACTTCAAAACCATCCCAGCCTAAAGGACCTGTAATCGTTGATCAACATGGACGTTCTATATCAACTTCAAAACAATCACAATCATCACAACCTAAAGGTCCAGTTATAGTTGATCAACATGGAAGGCCATTTTCTCCATCTTCATCAACACCTAAGACCTCACCAGTTCCCAAGACAGCATCATCGACCCCATCAATCCCTAAAGCGGCTGCAGGAGGGAAAGGGTTATTCCCTTGGTTAGGCAAGGTGCTCGGGCCAATGGGAACTTTTATGACATATAAGTCAATTGACACGAGTTTTGGTGACTGGCTTTTCGGCCACAAACCAGGTGATGTAAAAGATAAGGGGCTACTTTCTAATCCGTTTAGAAATCCGATGAAACAGGAGTTTCATGATGACTATAGGCAAGGTTGGATTTACAAAATGCTCGGTATAGATGGGCCGGGCAGTAAGAAATCAGCTGTTGCAGCTGAATTGGAGAACGAGGAAAGATTACCTCCTGGAATGAAGTTAAATACTACCAGCAATCACCCATCAGCATCTAAGTATGTTCCTGATTTAAAAGCCATGGGTTTCTCAGGGACAACCGGCCCGATGGATGCCCAAATGCAAGGAGTTATTCATAACATTGAAACGTTGAAGATGCACCTAGGAAATGCATCTGGCTGGGTGGTTGGAGCCTTTCAACCATTAGAAGGTGCAGGGGCTGGATTGAGTCATAATATATCTACCTTATCCGAGTATTTAGGACAAGCATCTGGTTGGGTAGTGGAGGGTCTGATGCCATTGCAGGAGGGTGCAGCATCAATTGGACACAATATGAGTACTCTTTCGGAATACTTGGCCCAAGCATCTGGATGGGTGATTGAAGGACTCTATCCGTTACAAGAGGTGTCTGCGAATATCGGTCACAATATGTCAACCCTGTCTGATTATCTAGCCCAAGCATCTGGGTGGATAGTAGAGGGATTATATCCTCTATCCGAAGGTTCGGCTAATGTAAGTCATAACATGAACACGTTATCTGAATATCTTGGTCAAGCGTCCGGCTGGGTTGTTGAAGGTCTATATCCTATGCAAGAGCATGGGGCAGCTGTTAACCATAATCTGTCCACTTTGACAACCTATTTAGGTGAAGCATCTGGATGGGTGGTTGGCGCATTTCAGCCAATTCCTGAAAATGCAGGTCCCATCCATCACAACATGAGCACACTTGCCAGTTATCTGGGCCAAGCTTCTGGCTGGGTAGCGTCAATCAACGGGATCCAAGGTGGAGCAGCAGCAGTTAAATCGGCTCTTAATAACTTGGCATCCAGAATAAACAACGTTCCAACGCCAAGAATATCTGTACCGAGCTTGCCAAGTTTCAATCCATTGAGGTTGTTCAGAAGGTATGCAACTGGTACTGATTTCCATCCCGGTGGCCCTGCAATCGTTGGTGACGGTGGCGGCTCTGAGTTGATAAGATACCCAGACGGCAAAATGGCATTATCTCCTGCTACAGACACACTTGTCAATTTACCGCGCGGAACAAAAGTCATGCCTCATCATAAGACAGCAAAATTGATGGATGTCCCGGCATATGCTGATGGCATAGGATTTGATGATGTTAATCCTGCTCAATCAGGACAAGTTGTTGGCGGGAACAACACATCAATAGAAATTGGTGATACACACGTCACCGTAGTTGTCCAAGGTGGAGAACAAGATGATCCTGATGATTTAGCGACAAGGATTGCGGATAAAGTAGCGGGTATCATTGCTGACAAGGTTGAACGAATCGCACCAAATATGCCAGCAACATAAAAGAAGGTGATGCAATGAGATTCTCTTTAATAGACCCTTCGAATAAAAAAACATTGATATTCCCGGTTACTCCTGAGGGACTGGATGTATCAATGGGGGCAAAAACGATTCACTATTCCCATGTAAAGATTGGGGATAGTGAAATCCCCCGAGGGTCCAATCCAATTACTCTATCATTTAAGGGTATACTGCCAAGTAGTTTAATCCACGTACCGAAAAAAGAGAGTAAGACAAGTGCAAATAGCCTTATCAAGCAGATCAAGTCATGGCAAAAAGCAGACCGAAAAAAGTTGAAGCTTATTATTACCGGGACCCCTTGGAATATTGATGTTTTTATCGAGGAATTTAGCCCAAGTTACAACGGCCCTACAATCACATATACCATTACTTTAAAAGAGTATAGAAGCATGGTAGTGCGCCAGACAAAACAAAAGGTGAAAAAGCGTCCTGCTAGTAAGCCTAAACCCCGAGTATATACAGTCAAAAAGGGAGATAACCTTTGGAACATTTCTAAGCGATACACTGGTAAAGGTATACGCTGGAAGGAAATGTGGGCAATCAATAAATCAAAGAGTAGAAGTAAGAATCCTCATTTAATCTATCCGGGTGAAAAATTCACCTTGCCAAGCGGGTGGTAATATATGGATCTAGCAAAAGTTGAATACAGGATCAGAGTAAAAACCCCAAACGGCAATATATTTACACTTGACCAAGCACTCACTGATTCTTGCAATCTGGAAGAAAACGACGGGGAGGTTGCTGCTAGGCTGTCTTTTACAGTGAAAAACGAAAAAGTTGGAAATGCTTGGCTTCACAAACAGTTGTATGTTGGGAACTTTGTCTATGTGCATGCCAAAGCAGGTGGTGCGTGGCAAGAGGTTTTTCGTGGTCGGATTTACGATTGGATTACTTCTGCAGCTAAAATGAATGTGACGATTATCGCTTTTGACATGAATTATCGTTATCAAGTGTCTGAGGTAAACATCTACCGCAGGAAGAATGAGACTGGAGCCAGTTTAGCGAAGCGTTTAATAGCAAGGTGGCGGAATCGAGTAATTAAAAAGCTAGACGGCCCTCACAAAAAGCTTCCTGCCAAGGCATATGATAATAAGTTAACAGTAACTGAAATCATTCAAGACACCATAACCGAAAGCAAGAAGAAAGGCGATGATGATTATGTGATCCGTTGTATCGAAGGTGAAATAGCTGTCATTAGAGCTGGTACAAATACTACGGTCTATATTTTAAGTGAAAAAGACTATCTTGAGGAACTCGAGGATCACCACAGTATTAGGAAACTTGTGACACGTGTCCGAATCTATCGGACCAACGATAAAGATAAAAATGCCAAAGCTAAGTTGACTGAAACCCTTGATGGAAAAACTGAATACGGCGTCCTGCAAAGGCTAGTTTATACGGATGGAAAGAACCTTTCTGAAGCAAGAAAAGAAGCCAAGCAGATATTAAAAGATGAGGGCAAGGTTGAGAAGACTCGTGAATTAAACCATCCTGATGTTCCGTTCATTAAAAAAGGGGACCTTGTAATGGTGCATGGCGGAACCGTTGGAAGTGCTAAAAATCCGGCAAAGTTAATCGTCAAAAGTATCAATCACGACATCAAAAACCTTTCAATGAAGATTGTGTTTAAGTAGGTGATTTAATGGCCCATGAAAATGAAGGAGTCGTAAAGCTAGTTAAAGCGATGCGTTCACAGTCTCAAAAAGTTTTCAGTGTGAACAGTCAAAATAATATGCTTGGGACAATGACCGGCAGCGGCATTTATATAGACTCAATCGAAGATGAAATCCCTCAGGGGGATTTTTTAGTTTTGCAGACTGGACAACCGATCACAACAGGAGATCGTGTTGTTTGCATACCATGTGGTGACTATTTCGTTGTTTTAGGAAAGGTGGAATAGGATGGCTGATGAATTTGCAGGGTTTGATACGACTGGAATAGACATCGAGGATGATGTAGAAGATCTTGAAATTGATACAGTTGCCCCTAAGTATGACCCTGAACAAGCTTGTCTTGCTGTTAATGCAATAGGGAAAGTTGAAATCGGAACTGAGAGAGATGCTTACCATTTTTGGGTGACAAAATGTCTATTAACAGAACGGTATAAGTACCTTGGGTATAGCACGGATTTTGGAGTGGAGATTGAAGACATCATGCGATCAGACTATCCGAGGGACATTGCCGAAAGCGAGATGCAACGAACGATTACCGAAGCATTGTCCATCGATTCCCGAACTTTATCGGTTGATAATTTTGAGTTTGATTGGAGCGGTGATGGGGTTGTTATCACCTTTGAAATTGAATCGATATTTGATACCGAAATTTATCAGCTAGCGAAAGGCGGTGAAGACGTTGGCGGAGTTGCCATTAGTGCTGCCTGAATTTTTGAATGAAAGTGAAGAGGAAATACACGAAAGAATGTTAAAGCAGGCTCCTTCGAATTTTGATGTATCGGAGGGGTCTTTATTTTGGGATATTACTAAACCAACGGCAATGGAAAAGGCAAAGATTCTCGAATTTACCCTACCGTTGTTGATCATGCATATGCTTCCTCAATTTGCTGAGGGAATATTTTTGGATTATCACGGAGAACGCGAGGGAATATCAAGACGGGCAGCGACCTACTCAACAGGCACAATTGAGGTTACCGGCGTAAGTGGGACATTTATTCCGGCGGGCACTACATTAACCACAGATGAAGTAGACGGTGTATCCATTGAATATAGAACGATAGCGGATGCGACGATTGATGAATCAGGTGTTGTTAAAATCCAAATCGAAGCACTTGAATCCGGCACAAGAGGGAACGTTCCTTCAAACTCCATTAAAAATTTGCTCGAGCCAGTCTCCGGTGTGCATTCCATTACAAATGTCGAAAGCACTATTGGCGGGTATGACGAAGAGAATGACGAAGAGTTTAGAGAGCGGATATTACAGACAAGCCGTACTAGATCCTTTACAGGTACGAAAGAAGATTATATTCGATGGGCCAAAGAAATTCCTGGTGTAGGAGAAGTCCTTGTTGTACCGGAGTGGGATGGTCCTGGAACTGTCAAAGTATTGATTGCGAGTAGCTCTGGTTCGGTTGCTGCGCCTGAATTGATTAAACAGGTACAGACCCATATTGCACCCGATGGTAGAGACGGTGGAGGATTGGCTCCGATTGGGGCACTGGTAACCGTAACAGGGATAAACGGTAAATCTATCAATCTCTCGTTTGCAATAACGTTAGCAGAGGGCTACACAACAGAAAACGTAAGAAAAAGCATCGAATCGTCATTATCAGGTTATTTCGGGGAACTAGAGCAAGGCGGACTTGTCCGTTACATGAAAATTGGTGCCATCATTATGACGACTCCAGGAGTAGTCGATTACGATAACCTGCTTGTTAATGGCGGATCCGCCAATATCCAACTTGCTCCTGATGAGGTCGCTGTCATCGGCGAGGTGCTGATCGCATGAATTTAAAAGACAAAATCATTACTTCTCCCAAAGCAATTGAAATGATGAACTATATCTTACCTTTTTATGATAATGATGAGTATTTGCTCCACGCGTTCCAAGCAATAGGTAAGGAGTTCGATAGTCTTTTTGAAATGATAGATTCTTTTGATACACAGCCTTACCCGCAACGTGCTACTTGGTCATTGCCTTATTGGGAGCAGCTTTTTGGATTAATTGCCGGTGCAGGAGAGTCCATTGAGGAACGAAGACGAAGAGTTATTGCTTTCCTTGGTTCTGGGCAACCCGTAAACCGAAAAAGGGTTGAGAACATTTTAACGAGTGCTGCCGGTGTCAAAGTGGACATCTTTGAAAATATTTCCCCCTATACTTTACGGGTAATATTGAACAACTATGATAAGGCTGACTTTATCCATATGATGAAGGTGCTCGAGGATGTTAAACCTGCTCATTTATCCTATACAATTTCCTCGAGAACAGTTGAGAAAATGAAGTTTAAAGAAAAAGTTTATGTCAATTTACGTCGTTATCATACTGTGAGGGAATTTCGGGTAGGTAACCCAGCGATGAGAGAGCAAAATGAGGTGGCACTATGAGTTTATCAGATTACTATTTGAAAAGAGCAGTAACGGATTTGGAAGGTAGAGTTAGCAAAGTGCTGCTAAACAATGAGGAAGTGCCAATTATAAGCATTACCAATAAGGGGCGGCAATTAATCGTGAATACTGACAGGGTTGATAACATCCGTAGGATTAACTCAGTCAAACTCTTAGACGAGTTGAATAATGTAATACTCGAACGGAGTCCTAACAGGAATACAGAGGGAAGTCGCTCCTTAGAATTCCGTTTTGAAATTGAGGTGGAATAGAATGGCCTTTGATGCAAAAACAAATTGGAAATATGATGATCCTGTCATGGAAGATGATTTTAACCGGTGGGAAAAAGGAATAAAAGATGCTCATAACTTAGTCGATGCAATTGGTACGGATCTGACCACTTTTAAGAAACGTCGAGACAACCCTCATGCGGTTACAAAAGCTCAGGTGGGATTGGGTAATGTAGATAATGTCAAACAGGCAAGCAAGGATGAGTTCGATACTCATGACACCGATAATATCAGGCATGTCACAGCAACGGAGCGAACGAAATGGAATGCTGCAGAAGAAAACGCATTAGATTGGGTAAAATCTTTTGGGATTGGGACAGACAGAGCAATTTATTTGAGAGATGATGATCTTAATGTTGTTAGAGAGGGTGGCTTATATTACGTCGGTGCTAATACAGTCAACAAGCCAGTAACAGACAACGGATACTTATTAGTATTACCATATACATCAACATACACCGCCCAAATCTATTTAACCAACGGTAAAGGGAATATGTATACCAGGGTCAGTACTAACGTGGGATCAACTTGGGAAGCTTGGAAAACTCTGGAGACAACAGCTGGTGCTCAAGCGAAGGTTAATGCTCATGCTAATTTAAAGAATAATCCTCATGAGGTGACAAGTGAGCAGGTTAGCCTTACATCTTATAGACCTGCTACAGATAGTGGTGACTTGTACCCAATCGGTTTTACTATGTTTTTCATAGGTGCAGATGATACCGGGTATCCAACTACTCACGGTATAGTTGTAAACATGAAATACAACAGTACAAGGTTTACTCAATGGTATTTCAGTCACGGTGGAGGAGGACATGCAACAGTCGGTAATGCACAATTTAGGCACTGGTACACTGGAGTAGGTTGGTCTCAGTGGTATAGGGTGGAGACTACGGAAGGAGCACAGGATAAGGCTGATAAAGCTTTAATGGATGCAAAAACTTATGCAGACGGAAAATCCTCTTTGTTTACGTCAGACACAAGAGATGTGAATGATCCTCCTAGTAAATATTCTAGGCAATTATTCTTTGAGTTCAAAAGATTAACTGCTATAGGGCTCTCAGCTGCAGGAACTTACTGTACAGTTATAACTGACGGTCGGTGGACAGGGTCTTCCGGGGGACGTAAAAATCAAATTGCCTTAACTGACAATGGTAAAATGTTTATGAGACTAGGAAGTGCAGACGAATCCTCTTGGGGATCCTGGGTAGAGATGGAAACAACTGCAGGAGCCCAAACAAAGGCGAATAAAGCTTTGTCTGATGCACAGGCCTATTCAATGAATCAAGTGGCTGTTGGTTCTACAGCAGACCCCAACACGACACAGGAAGCCTACATCCTGACAAACCACGCCAACTCACCGGGAGGCGGTATCTACTGGCACATCCATACGTTCTTCTACTCTTCGAAAACGGGGAACAGGTCACAAACAGCAGTTTCATATAGTGGAAGCACTCCCCGCATGATGATTAGGCATATGTATGGTGGCACATGGTCTCCATGGGAAGAATTATCTAAAGAAGGGCATAAACACGTGTGGGCCGACATTACGGACGTAGGGAACGCATCTACATCTACGAGAGGTATTGTCCAACTATCGACAGCCACAAACAGCACATCCACTACTTTGGCGGCCACACCTAGTGCTGTTAAGTCGGCATACGACTTAGCAGCAGGAAGAGAAACCCTTTCAGGAGCTCAAGCAAAAGCAAATGCAGCTGAAGCAAACGCAAAGTCTTATATTAACAGTAAAATTCAGTCAGGAATGGGTACTCAAAAAGTTCCTCCTAATACGGTAGGTACTGGTAAAATAGTCTTTCCAAAAGCCTTTGC
The DNA here is from genome assembly GCF_000374565.1 of Siminovitchia fordii DSM 16014 = CIP 108821. Classification (GTDB taxonomy): domain Bacteria; phylum Bacillota; class Bacilli; order Bacillales; family Bacillaceae_C; genus Siminovitchia; species Siminovitchia fordii. Next base: position 211,703 of record NZ_KB894686.1, read on the forward strand.
AAAAACTCCGAATGTAGTAGTGTCATTGGTTTCCGGAAGACCCGATACACGCTCAATTACATTATGGGACAGTGATTTAAATACTACTGGGTGTACCGTATATCTTTGGAACGGTAGTAATTCGGAACTGGATTTTAGATACTACTGGGTAGCTCATGAACAATAGAGTAGGGGTGAAGTTATGATCATTGAAGAAATTTATGGATCCAAAGATACCACTTTACATGACTTTTCTATTCTTATAGAGGGGAATAATCTAATAGTCAGTCCGGGGACATTATGGGTGAATAACGAAATAGTGTTCCAATCAATGTCTGATCAAATATTTGAGATAGGCACAAATCCTTGGTCTTTACGTGTAGAAGAAGGTGGTATTAATTTAAGAGCCGCTAATATCCCTCCTGAGGATAGTGAGATTCCAAATTGTAAAATCGAGTTAGCATGGATGGAAGAGGGAAATATATATTTCAGAAAAATTGTGGATGAAGAACCCTTAGAAAGTCCGGGGATAGAAAATCCGGTACTTAACTTCGCTGAGAAAGAGCAGGTTGACTTATTAGGAAAAATGTTAGTAGAAAAAGAGATACAATTAATGCAATTACAGGCTATAAACAAGCAGCTGGGCGAAGTACTTGTTATGCACGATATAAGGCTTATGGGAGGAGGGTTGTAATGACTGATTTTGATCGTGTAAAGTTATTTTTCGTTAACGGTTGGGCGACAAAGGATCAGGTTGCCATTTATGTACAATATAATAAAATCACTCCAACACAATATGAGGAGATCACAGAGGAGCCATACGAAGCGTAGGCTTTTTTATTTTGCAGAAAAGGAGAGAGGGTATGGAAACTATATTTAAATCAGTTGTCGCTGTCATCGGGGCGATCATTACATTCTTATTGGGGGGGTGGTCGCCTTTGTTACAGGTGCTAGTTATTTTTATTGTCATGGATTATGTATTGGGATTTTTGGTTGCAGCAACACATGGGGAATTAAGTAGTTCAATCGGATTCAAAGGGATTGCCAAAAAGGTAATCATTCTGTCATTGGTAGCAGTAGCGTATGCAATTGATACGATCATGGGAGATGGCACATTTATAAGGGACGCGGTCATCTTCTTTTATTTGGCGAATGAACTGTTGAGTATTTTGGAGACGGTGGGCAAAACAAACTTGCCAGTACCGGATGTGCTTAAAAAAGCAGTCGAAAAATTAAGCGATAAGAGTGACGCATAAGCGTTGCTCTTTTTTATATTGAAAAGGAGGAATTAATGATGTCTGTTAAAATCAAACAACAATTAGTATCCCAAAATGTAATTAAGAAGCGCTCATACGGTTATGGAAATCCCTGTCGATATATCACAATTCACGAAACAGCTAACGAAAATACTGGAGCCGGTGCTCAAACACACGCTAATTTACAATCTAACCTAAACCCGAGACAGGCAAGCTGGCAATATCAAGTTGACGATAAAGGTGTAATTCAGTCGTTTCCCGATACAGTTATGTGCTGGGCAGGTGGCGACGGTAATGGTCCTGGTAACAGGCAATCCATCCACATTGAGCTTTGCGTGAATAATGACAGCAGCTTTAAAAAGACAGTGCAAAATGCAGCTGCTTTGGTAAAACATTTGATGGCAAAGCACAGAATCCCGATCAGCAACGTTGTCCAGCATAACAGATGGAGTGGAAAAGATTGTCCACATTATTTACGTAATGGAGAAAAAGGAATCAATTGGTTTAATTTTATCAGCATGGTAAAAGGAAATGAGGTAAAAGTTGAGGCTCCTAAAACTCAGGTTGGATCAGCAAAAGAAGGTCCTAAAAAGCCGACTGGCGGTTATACAGGTGATTCCATTGTCGATTACCTTAACAGTATCAAGGTTGATTCAAGTTTTGCCAATCGTACAAAACTGGCAGCGCAACATGGGATCAGTAATTACAGGGGTACAGCAGCTCAAAACCTTCAATTACTCAATAAATTGAGGGCCAGCGGTAAAACGTCTGCAACTGCAAAATCCGCGGCTAAAAAAGGCAACAAAGAAACTGACAGCATTGTAGATTATCTCAAATCGATTGACGTTAATTCTTCCTTTGCCAATCGGAAAAAGCTTGCGGCCAAACATGGTATTAAAAATTATACTGGTACGGCTGCCCAAAATACGCAGCTGCTTAAAAAGTTGCGAGGATAATAAGAAAATGCCCGGCGTTGACCGGGCTTGTTTCTACTCTGTCAAGTCGTCGCGCGAATCCATTTTTCTACCACTTCTCGAAGGTCATTTTCCTTGGCTTTTACATCATCCATATTGGAAAATTTCACAATTGCTCTGTCACCCGTTACCCACTCCAATATCTCGCTACTATCCACAAATAGAGGTTCATTGTTCGGAATTTCTTTTACTTTTGCCCCGCAATGAAAAATGAGCCGAAAAAATCCTTTTCCATTAAGATTAAACGTTATCCTATCATGATCATCAACACAGTAACTAGGTGCATTCCATTTGATTTTTTCAGTAATTTTGCTGTTTGTTCCTAAAATGATTTTTCTAACTTCTGTTATTTCCTCTTTAAGTGGATGTTCAAGGTTGTTCATAAACTCTGCTACTTGTTCAGGCCCAGACAAGGACTCTTTCGAATTAGTTCTTTTGTTTGATGGCATACCTTTCACCCCTTTATACTCCAGTATTCTTCACAAAAATATTTTGACAACAACTAGAAAAACCCCTTCTTGAATACCGAAATTTTTTGCTACTCTTGACCACGATATTTATCTTCTTAACCGCTTTCGATAGAACTGAACATATTTCTATATCTAATATTGAAGTTACAGTTATTAAATCCGAAAATATTCTCCGTTATGACTTTAAATTATAGAACAACGGTACAAAACCATTCAATAGCGAGTATGATTATCCTGGTCAGTATTTCTATGGACTTGAGGTAGTTGTTCGAACGAATAAAAAATTGGCATCTAAGATGGAATTAATTAAAAATAGCAAATTTATCAAAATGGTTTCTATGTGTGGAAGCGGAACAGGTTCCATCGAACCTGGGGCTGTAGGTTCTTTTCATATGAATTATAAGATTTAAAGAGGGGGTAAACCGCCCTCTACGTTTACAAATCGTAGCATTCCTTTTCCAACGGATATAACATCTTCCTGATTAAAAATAATACAGGCTGTTCCTCCAACATACTTCTCACATTCAAACTCACCAAGAACTGTCACATATCCTTTTTCAAAAGAATAAACCCGTTGTTTATCGTTGTCCTCAGAATCAAAAGCTACTAATTCATTATGCAAGTATGCTTTTATTGGTTTTTCATATAATTTCATGTTTATCCCTTTCTTTTTACAAACAATAACTCTCACCATGAAAAAGGCCCGGCATTGACCGGGCTTAGTTTTTTCATGGCATACACATTAATTCTCAGGGTTTCTTCACAATCGCTTCCCTTTTTGGAAGAAGATTCGTTAAAATATTATGTTCTAATTCTCTTTCAAAAATTTCTCATATGCTCTTGAAGTGATTAAAGGTATAATACAAAGACCTGCAAATGAAGCAATCCCTACAACAAGTAGGTAAATTGCTGTATTTGGCTTAGGGTTATCTACAACAAAAATAGCAATGGTCGAAAAAAGCAGTGAAATTCCAATCGCCTTTAATACTATATTTTTTCTAATTCTTTGTATACTACACACCCCCTTCGTTATGTTTCGAGTTATTAGTCAACTTACATCCATTGTAACACTTTTTATCCCACAATCTTGCCCTTTAATGGAATAACAAGTTTGCAGTTTTAAACGACTATATCTGTAATAAAACATACAGCAAAAGCCCCTGGAATTTTGGTCGGTAAGGGACCCCAAGGGCTTTTCAGTTGGTATATAAAAATTAATGAAAAGAGTTATATTAAGTATAGATTATTAAATATCATTAACAATCCTTTTTCGCTCGACATTAATCGACAGTCCAGCATTGACAGACTTAAATAATGGCTATTCAAAAAGCAAAAAAGGAAATTCCGATCAATAATGTAAATCCTTTAACAATGCCAGTTGGACACCGTCAACTAATAATTTAAATAATAATTCTAATTCAATGTACTCACTAGCACCAATATCCACCTGTATCTTTATAGTCTTTCATTTTCATTCTGATCAAAGAAGAGTAAAGGCTTATAACTCCACACAAAATTATTAATAATCCTATAATCATATCCATTCCACCCACTCCTCCTTTTACGATGCGAACCAACGATTCCCATTATGTACCCGCTACCAGTCTTACCCTTATGTTAGAGGTATCTATCTTATTCTATACAATGTTGTTTATTTCAATTATCTAAATTAAAGGAGCAAATCAGATGAAAAAAGTTTATGAGATATTAAGAATTAAACAAGTTGCAGTTGAAATGGAATTAGATAATGAAATGGTGATCGGTTCACCCGAAGAAGCAGCCAAAGTAGCTGCATCTTTTATTTGTGATGAAGACCGAGAAATTTTCCTAGTTTTGTGTCTCAATACTAAAAAGAAAGTCGTTGCGATCCATCGATGTCATGTTGGATCGCTAAATGCTTCAATCGTCCATCCAAGAGAGGTTTTTAAGGCGGCGATCATGAACAATGCAGCATCAATAATCGCAGCACATCAGCATCCAAGCGGAGATGTAACGCCATCCTTGGAAGATATGAAAGTAACCATGCGATTAGATGAAGCAGGCAAAATATTAGGAATCGAGCTGCTCGACCACGTAATAGTTAATGCAACTGGTGAATATAGCAGTATAAAGGATATTATTAGTAAAACTGTAATATGATGTAAAAATTATAATATAAAGGAGTAGTTTAATATAAAAACAATAATTAAGCGGGTATGAATTGAAGTAGGGGGAGAGGTGGTATTGCTACTCAAAATAAGCAAGCTCCTGAAGAGGTTAATGAGTTAAATTAAAAAGGCCCGGCACTGACCCGGCTATTGCTGTTCTTTTAGTAAAACACCTTTAATAATTCGTTCGATTGAATTATTAAACGGGTAAAAAAGGGAGATATCTAAACTGTATAAGCTGGAAAGTTTAGAAATCCAAGTAACAGCCAATCCAATGTTTTTTATTAAACAGTAATATTGTACGGATTAGGTACTTGATTTTTTCTAATGAAGAATCGACCATAAACAAAAACAGGTAATACAGCATCGGCTCATTACCTGTTTACTAAAAGCTAGTTCATATTTTTTATTTCACACTTCAATTCTTTCAATAGTCGTTTTGCCTCAATTAAATTATGAGACCTAGTATCCTCGTCCCTAAAAAAAATATATTTTTCACCGGCAATTATAACTGCGTTTAGAAAAGCTATTTCATCGCAGCTTACTCGCGTCTCTTGAGAAACAGGAAGATCTGATCTTAAATCAAATAAAGCACTATTTCTAAAAACCCTAAATAGAACTAAATCTTTTGGGGAGGATTTAATTTTCTTTATGGACCATTCTAGTGGATTTGTGAACAGTTGAGTCTCACTGTATTTTCCATCATCCACATACTCGCGTACCATGGTTAATAAAGCAGTCCACATTAAATCTACATCATCCCAATCAATAAAAGTGGATACATCTACACCATTTATTTGGATGCAAACGACTCCAAATAAATCAATCCCTTTATTTTTTGTTAACATACGATTCAAAGTTTCTTTAGCTCCGAAATCTTCTATATTTATAAAAAAGTTTTTTGGGTTAGACAATTCTTCAAAATAAGTATCTAGGTCCTTTGTACCGAGATACGTCTGAATATTGATCATTTAATCCACAACCTTATTTAAGAGGATAGAATGTAGTGACTCGGTAATTTTTAACCACAAGTCTGTATTTCTGACCATCTATTTTGACATTAATTGTACCATAGCCATTCTTTATTTGAGATTTATTTTTATTCAAAATTTGAATAATTTGAGCTCTAATTTTACCACTAGAGATATTTGGATTAAATAACGTTTTGTCAATAGCCCCTGTCCAATATTTAGGATGATGCATATGTAAAATATGATTCATACTACTTCGTTGTAATACTACTGTTTTATTTTTTCCGAGGTTCACTTTTGCCGCTTTAAAGTTTTTCGTGTGATTGACAGCTTTACTTTTAGGTTGTTTTTTGAAAATTTTAGAACCAAATTTTACTACATGTTTTCCGCCGGACATGACAACTCGAGCAATTAGACCCCAAACGTACGGTTGAAATTCGGGCTCCTTGAAACTTGGATCATCTTCATTAATGATAATGAAGTCATATTCTGATTCGTAATCTTCTCCATCTGCTAGGTCTATGTATTCATATTCCTGTTCTTCGAGATCATCGTCTTCAAATTCCACAAATTCATCATTATTATACTCTACATCAATTTCTTCCCATTCTACATTGCTCCAGTCAAAGTCTTCTCCGTGAATAGCGTCATCGATTAGTTGCTCATCATCATTATACATTTCTTTAGCCAATACTATATTGCTACCAACTGAACTGAAAAATAATAAAAATGCTAGAAAACCACTTATTAAAACAGTAAATTTTTTCATAAAAATCCCTCCTATTGTATTTTAAATATAAATGTTACACAATGTTGCAAATGTTACATATATATATATATATATCGTATTCTATTTTTAGGAATAAAACTACCAAATTAGTGAAAATTAGGAATAAAGGTTTAGTGTAGTACTAGTTACACTTGGTGAAATTCCTTAGAGGCCTATGATTTCTTGGACTAGCTGTTTTTATACTTGTAAACAAACAATCTAACTATTTAGAACTATGCTTCCAACTTAAGTACCGATCCTATAATCTATAAGCAAACTTTTCCACTTGAATAGCGAACAAATGTTCTGTTATAATAGTAAACAATTGTTCGGGGTGATGATATGAAAAGCTTGTTAATGCGTGCAGTAGAGTCCAAGCAAAGTCTTGAATTAATTTACATAAACAGGGATAACCAATTATCTCAGCGCATCATAAAAGTAATAGCTGTTACTGATTCAGCAGTCAAAGCCTACTGTTACCAAAAACGACAATTTCGCACTTTTAACCTGAATTACATATTGTCGGTTGACTCTGTAAGGCAAAGGAGAAAAGGAGCATAATGAAGCAAAATAAGCTTACTCAAGGAAGTAACATGCGATGGGAATCAAGCAGAATGACATTGCCGGAACATGTAGAAGAAATTTTATTGTGGAGAAATGAACGAGACAAGGTTCAGAAGCCACAACTGGACGCAACTAGAAGAAATAAATGATATTCTGTACATTGCAATTGAATATAATAAGCCTGTCATCTTTACCTTATGGAAAGAAGGGGAGTTCCAGAAAATTACCGGTAATCTTCATTTTATTGATGAAATCAATAAGCGGGTTCATGTAGTGGATATGAAAGAACAAGTACATAAATTAAAATTTGATGCAATTATAAAGGTGAAATATGCTGAATGAAACTCTTCCTAAACTGGAAGGGTTTTTTAATATGGACAAACTGTAGGTGCATATCCTTCATTAAGGAGGGGATGCACCCATGCATATCAGTATTGTAACCCAAAATCCTAATGACAAAACGAAAAAAGCTTGCTATGCTTATTTATACAAGATTATCAAGGAGAGAAAGCTCTATGAAAGCTATTTACGTGCGCGTAAGCACAGACGAGCAAGCGGAAAAAGGATACAGCATCGACAACCAGATTGATCTATGTAGAGAAAAAGCTGGCACGGATGAATTCCTTAAGTATGTAGATGATGGATATTCAGGTGAGTTTCTTGATCGGCCGGCCTTGTCAAAGTTACGGGATGATTTAAAAAACGGATTAATTGATGAGGTTATTGTTTATGATCCTGATAGACTTTCAAGAAAACTCATGAATCAATTAATTATATCCGAGGAAATTGAAAAGCGAGCAAACCTCATATTTGTCAATCATGATTATCAAAAGACACCAGAGGGGATGCTCTTTTACCAAATGCGTGGAGCAATCGCTGAGTTTGAGAAAGCGAAAATCAATGAGCGGATGAGTGGCGGCAGAAAGAGAAAAGCACTTGATGGGAAAGTTGTAAAAAACCCAAATATGTATGGCTATGATTATGATAAAGAAAACTCGCAATTGGTGATCAACGAAAAAGAAGCTGAAATTGTACGATTGATTTTTGATCTGTTTACAAAACCTAACAACAATATTCAAGGAATTAACGGAATCGCACTCTATTTGACAAATCAGAACATCCCTACAAAAAAGGGAAAGAGTGTATGGCATCGTCAGGTAGTTAGACAAATATTAATGAATGAAGCATATACAGGTAGGTTTTATCATAATCGATGGAATACAGAAGGGATGCTTGGGAATAAATACAGGCCGAAAGACGAAAGAAAGCCGATGACAGAAAGGCCCAGGGAGGAATGGATTGAAATCTCTTGCCCCGCCATTATAGATGATGATGTTTTTGAACACGCCCAAAGGCTATTAGCGGAATCTCGCCGGAGATGGGCTAAGAAAAGCAATAACCAATACTTATTAAGTGGTTTATTGCGTTGCGGGCACTGCGGAAATACAATGACCGGTAGGCGGCAAAAAAATTGGGGCAATTACGTCCTGGAGTATTCAGACATTAAAAATACGGCTGGTGCAAAAAACAAAGGTTGCGGAATGAGAGTAAAGGCCGAAACCCTAGAAAAAGAAGTTTGGGAGCAAATCAAGTCTTATATTCATGATCCGGCTGAACTCGAAAAGGCCGCTAATGAGCCAAATGAGGATAATAATTTTGAACAAATGGAAATAGAACGTTTGGAAAATAAAATAAACAGCGCTAAAGAAGGCAGGAAACGGTTGCTGTCTCTTTTAGCGAAAGGAATGGACATATCTGACGAGGAAATCAGGGAACAGCTTGCAGACCTAAAAGAACAAGAAAAACAAGCAGAAAGAAAGCTAGCCGAACTGATATCAAAGAAAAAAGAATCACAATCCAGCGAGTACAGCAAACGTTTATTTTCAGAAGTTGCAGACTATTTATTGAGCATAGACGATACGGAACTTACATTTGAAGATAAGCAGACGATCATTCGGCAAATAGTGAAAGAAATAATTATATATAAGGAAAGTATTGATATTCACGTCTTTTGATTGCTACACTACTGACTTTAGGATTGAGATTCTCATGCATTTAAGGGCTCTCAAAAAGACACGGAAGGATGTTTCACTTCATGATCCCATTGGCCAGGATAAGGAAGGCAACGAAATTTCCTTGATCGATGTATTGAAATCTGATGCGGAAGATATTTTTGATACGATTCAATTGAACATGGAGTTGGAAAAGATCAAGGAATATATAGACGTATTGGATGACAGGGAAAAAGAAGTGATCATCGGCAGATTCGGGCTGAATCTTGAAAAGGAACGGACTCAGCGGGAAATAGCCAAAGAACTCGGGATATCAAGAAGTTATGTTTCGCGGATTGAAAAAAGGGCCTTGATGAAAATGTTCCACGAATTTTACAGAGCGGAAAAAGACAAGATGAAAAATCTAAAGGACGGTTAAAAAGGGGGCTTGCAAAAAAAATAGGGGAGGCATGAGATATTTGCCGGGGAATAATGACGGAAGTGTTCAATATGAACTGGAAGTCCAGCGGATGATCGATGAAGGGGGAGCCGTTTTCCAGGAGTACCTTGCAAAAGAAAAGACGGAAACAAAAAAAGACATGAAAGCAAAGGAATAATATGAAAAGCCAGTTTCGTGACAAAGAGCGAAACTGGCTTTTTACTATACTTTCTTCAATGTAAATGTGCTGATCATGAGAAGTGATAGAACGAGAGTGATGAACAAGAAAGAAAATGGTGGGAGGTAAGGTATTGCCAAATAACTCAGAGTAAGCAGGCAGCCGGCAGCAGTAATGGGAAGGCCGGTAAAAAAACCATGATTCTCCGAGATATTAAACCTTGCAAGACGGAAGGCACTACATCCTATATAAAAGATTGTAAAAAAGACGCCCGGAAAACCAAACAAATTCAGAATTCCTTGGTATAATAACAAAGCAGGTGCTACACCGAAAGAGATGATATCACTCATGGAATCAAGCTGTTTTCCCAGCTCTGATTCGATTTGCAGTTTTCTTGCAGCCATTCCGTCGAAACGATCTGCCATTGCAGCTATGAAAATGAGCAGGAGACTTAAATGCAGCTGGCCTTGTATCCCTGCGATGATGGCAAATCCGCCCAATCCAAGGTTAGTAAAAGTAAGGACATTCGCCGTTTGGGCCTTAAGCTTTTTTATGGTATGATCGACGACTTCGGACAGAAACATAACACTCCTCCTTTTCTGGTATGATTAATATTTCATGTCATTATTTAATTATATGACTTCTTATTCATAAAGTTAAGTATAAATTTCAGTTGGGTTTGGGGGCAATCAGATTGAAAGCGGCTCTATATCGCGTTTTTATTGAACTTACGAATGGGCCTTTAACATCGGCGGCAATAAGGGGATTTGCAAATTCCCGGATGAGCAGGTTGTTTATTAAATCCTATGCTGCTTTTTATAAAATAAATCAGGAAGAGATGGCAAAGGACATTCAATCATTTCCTACTTTACATTCTTTTTTTACAAGGCATCTGAAAGAAGGCGCAAGGAAAGTCGATCATAATCCGGACAGTGTCGCGAGCCCTGTTGACGGCATAATAGAAGATACAGGAACCATTACATCCGAAAAGGAAATAATAGCAAAGGGAAAATCATATTCCATCGCCGAGATGCTTGGCGGCAAGGCACAGGCTGAAAAGTATGAAGGCGGCACGTATATCATTATATACTTGAGCCCTTCCCATTATCACAGAATTCACAGTCCTGTAAGTGGAAAAGTAATCAATTGCTATTCTTTGGGGAAAAGGTCGTTCCCAGTTAATCGACTGGGATTAAAATTCGGACGATCGGTCTTGGCAAAAAACCATCGGGTGATTACTGAAATTGCTTCTGAGAAAACGACAGTTGCCCTTGTAAAAGTAGGAGCCATGTTCATTAATTCTGTCATAGTTACGAACAGGAACCATGAGTGGGAAAAAGGGGAGGAAGCTGCTTTTTTTTCCTTTGGATCCACAGTTCTTCTTCTATTCCAAAAAGGGGCCTTTGTTCCAGGTGATATTATGAAATCATCCGTAGAAGTTAGGATGGGGGACCCACTGGGACGATTAACTGGTGAAAAGAAACACTAAAAAAGCACCTGGAACAGGTGCTTTATTTCCGTTATTTTCAACAGGGCAATTTCGATCGACGAGCCAATGAGCGGCGTTCTATTTCAGATTCCATAAGACTGATGAATTCAGGGCTCAAATTTAATCTCTTTGCTTTAAAATAAGTTTCAATCAATAATTCATCGGATAACTTTTTCATCAGCTTCACCTCCATGAATATTCACGTTCTAGCTCAGGGGCATATTGAATAAAATGATAGGTTCTTTTATTTGTAACTTACTTTAGCAAAGAAATCTTTGTGGAACAAGCGTTCCTTTATCCACAACTCTTGGTGGATAACCTGTGGTCAATTTGTTTATAACAAGGTTGAAGCCGTTCGTTGATGCACTTGGATTGTTCATAAAGTTACCCACAATTCGAGGTGGTGTAGGAATTTGTCGAAAAGTTTAGGTAATATATTTTTTCTTGTAATATTTTGAAACTCATTGGCAGATTTATTAAGATTGAAATATGATGAAGAGATAATGGGGTGCACAAGTTGTTGAAACAATTTTTACCAGATGAATATGTTAAAAGTATTTATTCAATAGATCCTACTGTTTTAAAAGAAAAGGGGATTAAAGGCATTATTACCGACTTGGATAACACGCTTGTCGAATGGGATCGCCCTTATGCCACTACTGAACTCATTGATTGGCTGGAAGAGTTGAAGAACCATGACATGAAAGTGACGATTGTGTCGAATAATAATGAAAAAAGAGTAGGAGACTTTTCTAATCCATTGAATATCCCGTTTATTTACAAAGCCAAAAAGCCTTCCAGAAAAGCTTTTAATCGGGCCATAAAAGAGATGGGATTATCACGAGAGGAGACCGTGATTATCGGAGATCAGCTGTTGACGGACGTATTCGGGGGAAACCGGGCAGGATTTTATACGATTTTGGTTGTCCCAGTTGCCCAGTCAGACGGCTTTTTCACGCGATTTAACCGGATGGTGGAAAGAAGGATCATGGCTTCGTTCAAACGCAAAGGTTTAATTAAATGGGAGGAATAAATGTGAAAAACGAACATTGCATCGGCTGCGGTGTTGCCATTCAGATCGAAAGGCCGGGTGAACTCGGATTTACGCCGAGTTCCGCATTGGAAAAAGAAGAAATCATCTGCCAAAGATGCTTTCGGTTGCGACATTATAATGAAGTTCAGGATGTGGAGCTGTCGGACCAAAGCTTTCTTGATATCTTGCATGCGGTTGGCAATACCAAAAGCCTTATCGTTAAAATCATTGATATATTTGATTTCAATGGGAGCTGGATTCCCGGCATCCAAAGGTTTGTCGGTAAAAATCCTGTCCTTTTAATCGGTAATAAAGTGGATCTGCTGCCAAAATCAACAAACAAAAATAAATTGGTGAACTGGATGAAAAAGCAGTCAAAAGAAATGGGACTCAGCCCTTTGGATGTATTGCTTGTCAGTGCAGAAAAAGGCCATGGCATCCAGGAGGCGCTTGTTGAAATCGATAATCTTCGCCAGGGGCAAGATGTATATGTAGTCGGCTGTACAAATGTAGGAAAGTCCACGTTCATCAACCGCGTGATTAAGGCTGCCGCGGGTGGAAATGATGTCATTACTACCTCACATGTGCCAGGGACAACATTGGATATGATCGAAATTCCGCTTGATGACGGAAAAAGTCTAGTTGATACGCCAGGTATCATTAACCATCATCAGATGGCTCATTATGTAAGCAAGAAAGATTTGAAGATGATCACGCCCAAAAAAGAAATCAAACCGCGTGTCTATCAATTGAATGAAAGCCAGACACTATTCTTTGGAGGTCTTGCCAGACTTGATTACATAAACGGTGGCAGACGATCTGTTGTTTGTTACCTGGCCAACAGTATCGATATTCACCGGACCAAGCTTGAAAAGGCGGATGAACTGTATGAAAAACATGCCGGCGAAATGCTGAAACCTCCGGGAAAAGGGGAACTTGAGGCTTTTCCGAAGCTTGTAAGGCATGAATTCAAATTAAAGGATAATAAAATGGATATCGTCTTTTCGGGATTGGGTTGGGTCACGCTGAAAGAACAGGGTGCACATGTTGCGGCATATGCCCCAAAAGGAGTTTCGGTATTATTGCGGCCTTCGCTTATTTAATATATATAAGACAGGATGATTGGATTGAAAAAACTTTATGGTGTCATCGGAGATCCGATAGCCCACTCATTATCACCAGCCATGCAAAATAAAGAGCTTAAGGAGCTTGGAATTGATGCATACTACCATCCTTTCAGAATTGAGGGAAAGGATTTGAAGACCGCTGTAGAGGGAATGAAAGTAATAGGGGTTGAAGGTTTCAATGTGACCATCCCTCATAAAACAGCCATCATACCTTTTTTGGATAAGATAGATCCTCTTGCAAAGGCAATCGGCGCAGTCAACACGGTTGTCCGGGAAGGAGACCATTTTGTCGGCTATAATACTGACGGTGTTGGATTTGTAGAATCTCTCAGGGAAGATTGGAAAAAAGATCTGAACGGTGAGCGGGTTCTAATCATCGGGGCCGGCGGTGCGGCAAAAGCGATCTATTATACGCTCTTATCAATCGGGGTCAAAAGGGTAGATATATGTAATAGGACGCTCTATAAAGCGGAAGAATTAATTGCAGCACAGCCTTATGAAGCCGATTCAAAAGCAATACCATTGGATGTGGCTGAAACAAATATCGATAAATATTCCCTGGTTATACAGACGACATCCATTGGGATGGCCCCCGAAATAGATAAAAGCCCTATTTCATTAAGGGGAATCAGGCCATCTGCCTTTGTTTCAGATATTATATATAATCCGGATCAAACATTATTCCTTAATCAGGCAGCTCAAAAAGGAGCCAAAACGCAAAATGGTCTTGGGATGCTTGTTTATCAAGGGGCACTGGCTTTTGAAAAATGGACTAATGTAAAACCGGATGTCACGCGCATGAAAAGGACTTTGACTAACATCTTGGGAGGATCACCATGCTGACTGGAAAGCAAAAAAGATTTTTACGATCAAAAGCACATCATCTCCAGCCTATTTTTCAAGTTGGAAAAGGCGGGGTAAATGAAAATATGATCAAACAGATCAAGGATGCATTGGAGGCGAGGGAGTTGCTCAAAATAAGCGTCCTCCAAAATTGTGAAGAAGACAAGGAAGTTGTGGCTGAGGAAATTGTCCGCGGTACTGATAGTCAACTTGTACAAATTATCGGACGGATCATCGTTCTTTATAAGGAATCCCGTGAAAACAAACAAATAGAGCTTCCGTCGAAGGGCTGATATCCGAATGAAAAGAAAAATAGGCATTTTGGGAGGGACATTTGATCCTCCACATCTGGGGCATCTGATCATAGCAAATGAGGTAATGGAACAATTGAAGCTTGATGAAGTGAGATTCATGCCTAATCATGAGCCTCCTCATAAAGAGCGACACAGTGGCACAACGGTGGAAAATCGACTGTCCATGCTTGAAAAATCCATCGAAGGGAACCCGTCATTCTCGATAGAAACAATCGAATTGAATCGGGATGGACGGTCCTACACATATGATACGATGAAGGAACTAAGCGAGAAAAATACAGAAAATGATTATTATTTTATTATAGGGGGCGACATGGTGGAATATTTGCCCCATTGGTATAAGATTGAAGAGTTGCTCAAGCTTGTTCAGTTTGTAGGCACAAATCGCCCGAATTGTAACTTGGAAAGTCAGTATCCCATCACTTTTGTCAAAGTTCCCATGATTGAAATTTCCTCCTCCATGATCAGAGACCGGGTGAAAAACGGGGCATCCATTAAGTATTTACTCCCGGAGAATGTCATCTGTTATATAGAGGAGAATCATTTATATGAAACGTGAACAAGCTTTTACTATAGTCAATGAAAAAATAGCAGGACCAAGGTATGAACATACAAAAAGAGTCGCGGAAACGGCAGAAAAGCTTGCAGTCAAATATGGGGAGGATGTTGAAAAAACAGTATTGGCTGCTATTTTTCACGATTATGCCAAACTCCTTCCTATAAATGAGTTGAAAAAAATCATTGCTGATTACAAGCTTGATTCCCGCTTATTGGACTACCATCCCGAACTGTGGCATGGTCCAGCAGGAGCTATACTAGTCCGTGAAGAATTGGGAATAGAAGATGAAGACATTTTCAATGCGATTCGTTACCATACTACTGGGAGGGCAGGTATGACCCTTCTTGAAAAAATCATTTATATTGCGGATTATATCGAACCTGGAAGGCAATTTGATGGCCTTGACGAAGTCAGAATGCTTGCAGAGACAGATTTGGATAAAGCTTTGAAAAAGTCAATTGGAAATACGATCAAATTTTTAATCGACAAATCTGTTGCTGTTTTTCCTGATACATTTGAAGCATATAACGATATGGTAAAAAAATAAGGAGGAGATAAAATTTGGATTCTAAAGCACTTTTAAAAACGATCGTAAAGGCTGCCGATGACAAAAAAGCAGAAGACATTGTTGTTCTCAACATGCAGGGGATTTCACTCATTACAGATTATTTTCTTATTTGCCAAGGGACATCGGAAAAACAGGTTCAGGCGATAGCGAGGGAAGTGAAGTCGGCTGCAGAGAAAACCGGCCTTGATATCAAGAAAATAGAAGGTTTCGAGGAAGCAAGATGGGTTTTAATTGACATGGGCGATGTGATTGCTCATGTATTCCATAAAGATGAAAGAAATTATTATAATCTCGAAAGACTTTGGGGAGATGCCCCAATTGAAAATATCCAAAAGGAATTGGCTCCGTGAGTTATGAACAGCTTGCTTATGTATATGACCACTTGATGGCAGATGCGCCGTATGACGACTGGCTCCGGTATTTAACGAAGGTAACGGAGAGTTATCAGGCACCCGGGAACAGGGTGCTTGATTTAGGCTGTGGTACGGGGGAGTTGTCAATCCGCCTACTTAAACAGGGATTCGATGTGACAGGGGTGGATGTGTCAGAGGATATGTTGGCTGTCTCTGCCGAAAAAGCGGATAAAGAAGGGGTGGCTCTTCCCTTGTTCCAGCAAGATATGAGCAAGTTGGAGGGATTGCCGGAATTCGATATCGCCACAGTTTTTTGCGACTCTCTTAATTATCTGTCAACGCCGGAAGAAGTGCAGAATACCTTCCGTCATGTTCACCGGCATCTCGCTCCTAACGGGCTGTTTTTATTTGATGTTCATTCTACTTATCAGATGGAAAGTGTATTTTTAAATCAGACATTCACGTGGAATGAGGAAGAGGTTGCCTATATATGGAGCTCTTTCCCAGGAGAAGAGCCTCATTCTATTGAACATGATCTGACCTTCTTTTTATTGGACGGAGAGTCAGGCCAGTATGAACGGGTCGAAGAATTCCATCAACAGAGGACTTATCCGGTGCATGATTTTGTGGATTGGCTCCATGAAGCCGGATTTGATGTCCTTTCCGTTACCGCAGACTTTAGCGACAATCCTCCGGGAGAAACGTCACGCCGGATCTTTTTTACATGCAGAAAAAAATAAACTATGGAGGAGGCTGCCTTTAAGTACCAAGCCATGTGGCTCCGGGAAATGAGGATATTCTGTCCGCATTCGTACAAAGGCCGCCTCCAACAGTGCCGGCAACACTAGGCCGCTGAATTTTTTCATAATTTATGAAAAAGGAAGAAGGGTTTTTGCTTTTCATATAGAATACTTTCCTATGAGCTGAATTTATTTTGGATATGAAAAGCTTCATCGGCAAATTTTTTATGCGTGGCACGGAACAGTTTTTCAAACATTTCTCCTTTTTCCTGCTCCATTACAGCGATCCCTTCCCCCGTAATTCCTCCTTTTACGCATACTTTCTCCTGCAAGGCAGGGAGAGTAAAATGTTTTTGTTTTAAAAGCTCCCCAAGTCCGATTAGCATATTTTCCGCTAACATTGTTGCCGTACCTTCATCGATTTTTGTTTCGGTGGCTGCCGCTTCAATTAAGCTTCTTGTCAAAAAACTGATAAAAGCCGGTCCGCAACTTACAATATCCGATGAAACCCGGATAATGTCTTCGTGTATTTCAAACGGAACGGATACTTTGGAAAACATCTCCCACAATTTATCTTTCCAATGATATTTACAACTATCTCCAAACGTAAACAAAGAAACTCCTGCATGTGCTCTATTTGTGATGCTTGGAATGATCCTTGCACACGATGCATCAACCATTTCTTCCAGCCACGGCACTTGGATGGGGCTGGTGATCGAAACAAGACATTTTTCCCGACTGAATAACTCGGCTTTTTCTTTTGTTAAAGAAATGATATCCAACGGCTTCACACAAATGAAAATAATGTCTGATTGCCTTATAACTTCATCCGCGCTACTCTCCACCGTGATGTCCCTATACTTATGTTTAAGCCTGTCGGCTTTAGATTTCGTCCTGTTTGTAACAATGAAATCCGAAGGAGAAACCGCTCCGCCAGTTATTAAAGCCTCCAATAGAATGGTTCCCATGTTTCCTGTTCCTATCAATCCGATCTTCATGCTGTTCCCCCCTTCAATTTTCTATTCCTGACAATGTATGTATCTAAAATAAATAATATTCATATAAGAAAGGCGGGTAATTCGAAATGATTTGGCTCCAAAAATACAAAATGTTATTCATAAGCTGTGGTGTGGCTGTAGTTGTGATATTTCTTTTTATTAGCGAGCCAAAAGATGAAATGGCTGCAAAGAATGAAACGGCTCTACAGACAGTGATGGAAGAGAAGATCGATAGTTCCATTGAGTTGGAACAAGAGGTGGCTGAAGGACCAGTTTTTGTCGATGTAAAAGGGGCTGTTTCTCTGCCTGGGATTTATGAAGCGAAAGATAATGACCGAGTTCTCGATGCTATCGAATATGCCGGGGGCCTTTTGGAAATCGCTGATGAGAAGCAGATCAACTTTGCACAAAAAGTGCACGATGAAATGGTCATCTACGTTCCGGAAAAAGGGGAGACCATAGAAAATGATGCGCCCCCTTTAATGATAAGCCCTTCGAACGGACAGGCAAATGGAAAAGTGAATATCAATCGTGCTGAGTTATCGGAGCTTGAAACCCTTCCGGGAATTGGTCCGGCCAAAGCGAAGGCAATCATTGACTATCGGGAACAGCAAGGACATTTTAAAAAGGTGGAAGACATACAGAATATTTCAGGTATAGGTGAAAAAACATTTGAAAAGCTCCAGGAGTCCATTTCTGTCAATTGACTGGACCGGATACAAGCCTTTAAACTATAGGAAACGCCAAAGAAGGAGTAGCATATGGAAAGAATATCGTGGAAGCAATACTTTATGGCTCAGAGCCATTTATTGTCATTTCGAAGTACTTGTACGAGGCTTACAGTCGGTGCAACAATCGTAAGAGATAATCGGATTATCGCAGGTGGGTATAATGGATCGATTGCCGGCGGTGTCCACTGTATTGATGATGGGTGTTATGTCATTGACGGGCATTGCGTCAGGACGATACATGCTGAAATGAATGCGATCATCCAATGTGCAAAATTTGGGGTTCCGACGGATGGGGCAGAAATATATGTAACTCATTTCCCTTGTCTCCAGTGTACGAAAGGAATCATCCAAGCGGGAATAAAAGCGGTCTATTATGCGGAGGATTATAAAAATCACCCACATGCATTAGAGCTGTTCGAACAAGCCGGCGTTCATACGGAACAGGTCCCGCTTGATCGGGAAATCTTCATGAAATTTGCCTATGCGACTGAATAGGAACGGAGCGGGCCAGTCTCCCGTCTAATCTAAGAGGGAAGTTTTAACCCCTAATAGATAATTTACAATGACAATACTCGAAAGGAGGCAAACATGTCTGGAAAGTGGGTTTACATGGCGCTGGCAGCTTTGTCCGGCGTCCTGCTTTCTTTTGAACTTCACTGGATTTCATTCCTGATGATATCATTAGGAATGATCAGGATTTTTTATCGTGAAAGCTCTACATTCCTTATTCTTTACATTGCATTTATGTTATTTTTTTATTTTGTCAGCGAGGTTGTTAGAATAGCAAATACCTCTCAATACGAATCTCCTGACAAAATTCAAGAAATTGCTCTGACCTTCAAACAATATCCTCAAATTGACGGAAATAGGCTGAGAGCCGTTGCAGTCACTCCACAAAAAGAGAAGTTTATGCTCCTTTATAAAATTCCAACCGAAAATGAGAAAAATGAACTGACGCATAAGCTACGGTCCGGATTGACCTGTATGATGAACGGTCAATTGGTCAAGCCCGAAGCAAACCGAAATGAGCATGCTTTCAATTATCAATTATATTTAAAAAGGATGGATATCCACTGGATTTTTGAACCAGACAGCATCCATGTCACTGATTGCCATTTAAGCACAGTTTCTATTACAGACTCTCTGCAAAATTTACGGGCATCAGGCATTCATAGCATTGAAACTAAATTTCCGAAAACGCTGGCTTCTTACGCGGCTGCCCTTATTTTTGGTGAGAGATCGCTCATTTCTGAAGAGGCTGATCGGTCTTACAAACAGCTTGGGGTTGTACATTTGCTCGCCATATCCGGCCTTCATGTCGGGATTATAGCCGGAGCTGCCTTTTTTCTGTGCATAAGGTTAGGCATGACAAGAGAATCTGTCATATGGACACTTTTTATTTTTCTGCCTGGATATGCAGTTTTGAGCGGCGCGAATCCACCGGTCATCAGGGCTGTCATAATGGCAATCTTGCTTTTATCATCTAAAAAATGGCGGATGCCATTGTCTACGTTGGATATTTTTTCGATTAGCTTCATCTTGTTTCTGCTTTTTGATCCCATGCTGGTTTATCATATCGGTTTTCAGCTTTCCTATGCAGTCAGCTTTGCTCTTACTTTATCATCGGGTTACTTTTTCCAAAAAAACGAGAACGTGATTTGTCAAATGATGAACATATCGGTTGTTTCCATGTTTTCTTCATTGCCGATCCTTTCCTATCATTTTTATGAATTTTCTCTGATCAGTATTGCAGCAAATCTGCTTTTTGTTCCGCTTTATACACTTCTACTTTTGCCGGCCGTTTTTATTCTTTTCGCCCTTTCAATTATGGACTTTTCGATTTTTCCAATGGCAGCAGCGGTTGTCGACCGCATTGTACAGTTATCGGAAAAAATGGCGCTTGCGGCAGGGTCTTTTCCTTATTCGGTGTTTTTGGCAGGAAAACCCTCGTCTGTAGGCTTAATCTTTATTGTAAGCGGTATACTTGTTTTCTTCGTTCTCAAGGAAAAAAAGATCCGACTGCTTAAATGCGCATTGCCGCTCATCGTCGTTTTAGCTGTCCATTCTTTAATCCAGAAGTATTCACCTTATGGGGAAGTCGTTTTCATTGATGTGGGACAAGGTGACAGTATTCTGATCAAACTCCCATATAACCAAGGAGTCTACATGATTGATACGGGCGGACAGCTCAAGTTTCCTATTCCGGAATGGCAGAAGAAGAGGAAGCCATACTCTCTTGGAAGAGATACATTGATTCCTTTTTTAAAGAGTAAAGGGATCAGTCGGATTGATAAATTGATTTTAACCCATAGTGATACTGATCATATCGGAGCGGCAAATGAGTTAATGGGCGAATTGAAAATCAGTGAAATTTTAATCAGCCCCAATTCCTGGGAAAAGCCGATTATGGCGGAGATCGTAAACAAGGCCTTTATAGAAAACATAAAGGTGGAAGAAATAAAAGCCGGATATGGATGGAAAAATAAAGCCGGTGTATTTCATTTTATTTACCCATTTGATGATGACTATGAAGGGAACGATGATTCACTTGTTCTATATGCTTCGTTTGGTGGCATGCGCTGGCTTTTTACTGGTGATTTGGAATCTGCCGGAGAACTGGAAGTGGCATCTACTTACAGCCGGCTTGAAGTCGATGTGTTAAAGATAGGCCATCATGGAAGCAGGGGATCGACAAGTTTGCCTTTCGTGCAACTGACAAAACCAAGGTACGCGATTATTTCAGCGGGCAAGTCCAACAGATACGGACATCCGCACACTGAAGTTCTTGAAATTTTGGATATGGAAAATATTCAAATACTTCGGACGGATGAACACGGAGCAATTCACTACCGGTTTAATTCCAAAGGAGGAACCTTTAAGACTGTTTTGCCATATGATAGTGCGAGAAGCCTGTTAGGGCAATAAAAGCAAGCCGGCCTGTACACCGATGTACAGAATCGAGTCCTTCAACATAAAGATTAGGTAACGCGGTAGTCACTGCTAATGTTGAAAAGATGGTTTAATTTAATCTCAGTTAATGCATTCCGGCAAGATCAAAAAGTGATATCCTGTTGTTACTTGCACTAGGGCCTCTGATTGTCAGAGTTGGACGACGCAGGGGGTAAGAAGGTGATTAACAACCTGGGGATTTTTATTATCATCTTCTTCCACAATAAAAGAAGAAGCTTGCGTAATGCAAACTTCTTCTTTCTTGGATAAGTAATTTTTAGGATTAGTGCTGTCACTTCGAGTCACAAGACGCTTTCCTGCTGCTTAAACAGTTTTGTGTTTTACGATTACTTGCCGAGAACTTCGATTACTGTGCCAATCACAAAAATGGCTGTGAAGAATACAAATGATACAGCGAAGCCGACTCCGGAATCGATGGCATCATTGCGCTTGGACTGCACACTTTGTTCAAATTCGAATTCAGATTCTCTCACAACTACCCCTCCTGTTTCCACTATAGTATAGATGATGCTTTAAAAAAAATCCACTTTCCTTTTACCTCTGTTGACAAGAGTTGACACATATACTTTTTTTACTTGTGGTCAAACTATCCTTACGGCACGTTACTCCGCTTTTGAATAAGTGTCCTAGGCCTTATTTAAAAGCGTTCAATATAGATTAGGGGGCTTTGGCCAAAGGTGAAGTCCCCTTTGCCTCTTGTCAAAATTCCTCTCTTTCCTTACGATGAGTATAGGGTTGAAGTTTGGGAAAGAGAGAAGAATGTCATATGAGCATAATGAAAAATATTAGAAACAAAACTTTTTCGCCAATATATTTATTATACGGAACGGAAGCCTTTTTAATCAATGACGTTAAACAGAAACTGATGGCGAATGTGTTAACAAGTGACAGTGAGGAATTTAATTATTCAGCTTATGACCTTGAAGAGACGCCGGTGGAGATAGCGATAGAAGATGCTGAAACTTACCCATTCATGGGAGAAAAAAAACTGGTTATTCTACATAATCCTGTTTTTTTTACGGCAGTTAAGCAAAGGGAAAAAGTGGAGCATGATATAAAAAGGCTGGAGAAATATTTAAGTGACCCGGCTCCATATACGGTCATGGTTTTCATTGCCGATTACGAAAAGCTTGATGAGAGGAAAAAAATCACAAAACTTGTTAAGAAGCATGCAGAAATTTTAGAAGCCAAGCCACTGGATGAGCCCCAATTAAAAAGTTGGATCAGGGAACGTGCCGCATTCCACCTCACCGAAATAGAAGAGCCTGCTATTGAAACTTTGCTTTTCTTGACAGGAAATGATTTGATGACCTTGAATGAAGAACTGATAAAACTGTCTCTCAATGTGGGAGAAAACGGTGTGATAAACGAACAAACAGTCAAAAATCTGATTTCCCGAACTTTGGAACAGAATGTATTTTCTTTGACAGAGAGCGTCGTCAAGAGGGAAAGTGATGAGGCCCTTCGTATCTATTATGATCTGATAAAGCAAAATGAAGAGCCGATCAAAGTGCTCTCCCTTATTGCTGGACAATTCAGGCTTATATATCAAGTGAAGGAATTGACGGGGCGGGGATATAGCCAAAAGCATGCGGCCGGCTTGTTGAAAGTGCATCCCTACCGGGTGAAATTGGCAGCAGGGCAAGCCAGTTCTTTTTCTAGTGATGAACTGAAGGCCATTATTAATTCAATAGCTGAATGCGATTTGAAATTAAAAACTGGAGGACTGGATCGCTCCGTCGCTGTGGAATTGTTGCTGATTCAAATACTTAAAGGCAAATAGGAATCAAAAAAAACGACCCTCAACAGGTCGTTTTTTAGTTAAAAAATCGTAATGATTACGATATTCATTTGAATAAAATGTGTTTTTCAGCGCCTAATGACTATCCGTTCATGATCAGACACTTACGCTTTTCTTTATGCACTCAGGTTGCTGAGCTTTTTAGCCAAGCGTGCTTTTTGGCGGTTGGCTGTATTTTTATGGATGATTCCTTTTGTGACAGCTTTATCCAATTGCTTGACTGCATTTTTGAAAAGTTCTTTTGCGTTTTCATCATTTTGAGCGGCAGCAGCTTCAAATTTTTTGACAGCTGTACGCATCGCTGATTTAAATGCTGCATTTTGTTCGTTTTTATATTCGTTGATTTTTACACGTTTAATCGCAGATTTAATGTTCGGCATTTCGTTCACCTCCCGCAGACCATTCAATTTGCCCATTCGTTATCCAATAGAACAAGAGTATTTTACCAAACGGACTTCAATATTGCAATATTAAAAGAAAATCCATCCCACCTTTGTGAATGAATAATCCCATCAACGGAGAAGATGAATGATAAAACAACAAGCAAGGGAGGCATCTGAACATTGAATGACAATAAGCTGGACTTAAGCGGCTATTCTGTTAGGACGGATTTGGCAAAAGAGGCCTTTGAAATGGCTGTCGGCCAATTGGAACAGGAAACGAAGAGTGAAATTAACGGAGTAATGGTGGAAGAACGGGATGAGGATGGTGTGAAAATTACCTCTGTTAAAATTGCTCCTGAAGGCGAAGCGCAGATTGGAAAAAAGGCAGGGAATTATGTAACGTTGGAAGTACAAGGGATCAGGAGCCAGGATACAGTTCTGCAGCAAAAGGTACAGGAAATATTTTCGGCAGAATTCAGCCGTTTTTTACAGATGATCGGCATACCGAAATCAGCAAGCTGTCTAGTCGTCGGACTCGGTAACTGGAATGTAACGCCTGACTCGCTTGGACCAAGGGTATGCGAAAATTTAATTATAACGAGGCATCTGTTTGAACTTGAAGCCCAGAATGTCGATGAGGGCTACAGGCCTGTAAGTTCCATTTCTCCTGGAGTGATGGGGATTACAGGAATTGAAACGAGCGACATCATTTTTGGGGTAGCAGAAAAATCAAAACCGGACTTTATTGTAGCAATCGATGCTTTGGCCTCCCGATCCATTGAGAGGGTGAATTCAACAATCCAAATTTCTGATACCGGTATCCACCCTGGATCGGGGGTGGGCAATAAAAGAAAGGAACTTAGTCATGGAACATTGGGTATACCGGTCATCTCCATCGGTGTTCCGACTGTAGTTGATGCTGTGACCATTACGAGTGATACGATAGACTTTATTCTGAAACATTTCGGAAGAGAAATAAAAGAATCGGGTGAGCCTTCGAGGTCGTTGGCGCCGGCTGGTCTGACATTCGGCAACAAGAGAAAACTTACGGAAAGGGACTTACCGGGAGAAGACCAAAAGAAGACGTTTATGGGAATTGTCGGAATGTTGGATGATGAGGAAAAAAGAAAGTTGATCCAGGAAGTACTCGCACCGCTCGGGCACAATCTGATGGTCACGCCCAAAGAGGTGGATGTATTTGTTGAAGATATGGGCAATCTGATTGCTGCAGGTTTAAACGCTGCACTCCATACGGCTGTTGACCGTAAAGATGCAGGATTTAAAACACGTTGATTTCCTTGAGGTTCTATTAATACTCTCTCTTTCATAAACAATTAGTAGAGTAGGCGGAGACGGAGGGTGACGATTTTGATTAAATTTATCTTGAAATTTCTGCTTTTGGCGATGGTCCTGTTTGTAGGTGTTTTTATAGGAATGGAAAAAGCCCATCAGGGAATGCAGGATATGAAAGGTTATGAAGATACGTCACTTCCGCCTCCGGTCCATGTAAGTGAGGGTGAGGATGGAAAGATTGAGGCTGCTCTTTTAGGGAGTGAGATTAATCATACTGAGGAACTTGCCCAAAAAAAGAAAGAACTGGAAGATCTCGAAACTTACAATTTTATTTCTTCCATGGGAAAAACGTTTTCTTCTTTTGTAAAAGAGGCTACGAAAAATATAATAGATTTTTTAATGGGTTTATTTAAAGAGTAATCGATTGCTTCATATAAAAAATAGTGCATATTCATATATGTGCTTTTTTTTGTGAATTGAGAGTGGGGCTGATATAATTTAACCTAGTGGACATGTGCCTATTAACAGGAGTGAAAAAAATGAATCATTTTGACAGACAGAAGAGACAAGAGAAAATCCGAAACTTTTCAATCATTGCCCACATTGACCATGGGAAATCCACGTTGGCTGACCGCATTCTTGAAAAGACAGAAGCCCTTTCTTCGAGGGAAATGAAGAACCAACTGCTGGATTCCATGGATCTGGAACGGGAGCGGGGCATAACAATAAAATTGAATGCAGTCCAATTGACATATAAGGCTAGGGATGGAGAGGAGTATATCTTTCATTTGATAGATACTCCAGGGCACGTCGATTTTACTTATGAGGTTTCTAGAAGCCTGGCTGCTTGCGAGGGAGCCATTCTTGTTGTGGATGCCGCCCAAGGGATTGAAGCCCAGACACTTGCCAATGTTTATCTGGCTCTTGATAATGATCTGGAAATTGTACCGGTCATCAATAAAATCGACCTTCCTGCAGCCGACCCGGAAAGGGTCCGCAAGGAAATTGAAGATGTTATCGGCCTGGATGCCTCTGATGCTGTGCTTGCATCAGCAAAGGCAGGAATCGGGATTGAAGAAATACTCGAGCAAATAGTGGAAAAAGTGCCGGCACCGGAAGGAGATCCGGAAGCACCATTGAAAGCTCTCATATTTGATTCCCTTTATGATGCATATAGGGGGGTCATCGCTTCCATTCGTGTGATGGAGGGTACGATCAAGGCAGGAGATAAAATAAAAATGATGGCTACCGGCAAAGAGTTTGAAGTAGCAGAAGTTGGGGTCCACGCTCCTAAGCCGATGATTGTTGATGAACTGACTGTGGGAGATGTCGGTTTCGTTACAGCTTCCATTAAAAATGTGGCAGATACGCGAGTCGGTGACACCATTACAAGTGCAACTAATCCGGCGAGCGATCCGCTTCCGGGTTACCGAAAAATGAATCCGATGGTTTTCTGCGGACTTTATCCTATAGATTCAGCCAAATTCAATGATTTGAGAGAAGCGCTGGAAAAGCTTGAATTGAATGATTCGGCCCTTGAGTACGAGGCTGAAACATCACAGGCCCTCGGGTTTGGATTTCGCTGTGGTTTTCTGGGGCTTTTGCATATGGAAATCATTCAGGAGCGGATTGAACGTGAATTTAAAATCGATTTGATTACAACTGCTCCAAGTGTAATTTATAAAGTATACATGAATGATGGTACGGAAATATCTGTGGATAATCCTGCCAATATGCCGGATGCCCAGAAAATAGACAGGGTAGAAGAGCCGTATGTAAAAGCATCAATGATGGTTCCTAATGATTATGTAGGTGCCGTAATGGAACTGGCTCAGGAAAAGAGAGGTCAATTCATTGACATGCAGTATCTGGACGAAATCAGGGTAAATGTTGTTTATGAAATCCCGCTTGCGGAAATCGTCTATGACTTCTTTGACCTTTTAAAATCTAACACTAAAGGCTATGCCTCTTTTGATTACGAACCGATTGGTTACAAACCTTCCAATCTTGTGAAAATGGATATTTTGTTAAACAGTGAAAAAGTGGATGCCCTCAGCTTTATTGTCCATAAAGATTTTTCTTTTGAGCGTGGAAAAGCCATTGTTGAAAAATTGAGAGATCTTATTCCCCGCCAACAGTTTGAGGTGCCTGTCCAAGCAGCAATTGGCCAAAAGATCGTTGCTAGGTCCACCATCAAGGCTATGAGGAAAAATGTCCTTGCGAAATGTTATGGTGGGGACATCTCAAGGAAACGTAAACTTCTTGAGAAGCAGAAAGAAGGGAAAAAACGGATGAAACAAGTGGGGTCTGTTGAGGTTCCGCAGGAGGCATTCATGGCTGTCTTAAAAATGGATGATTCCGGAAACAGCTCCAAATAAAACTCCTCAGCACAATAAAAGAAAGGGAGAGTATCTCTTGCATATGCCCTTTCTTTTTTTCTGCCAATCAAGTCGGACAAGGTCGTGAAAAGATGAACTCAGCCTATATTCATATACCTTTTTGTGAGCATATATGCCACTACTGCGATTTTAATAAATTCTTTATGCATGGACAGCCGGTGGATAAATATCTCGAGATGTTGGAAAAAGAATTTAGATTATATAAAGACCGGTTTCCGGAAATGAAACTGAAAACGATTTTTGTGGGGGGCGGCACACCGACAGCTTTGAATGTAAGCCAGTTTGATGCGTTTTGTTCTGCAATTCGAGAAAATCTCCCTTTCTCCAAGGAAGGGGAATTCACTTTTGAAGCGAATCCCGGCGATCTTACCGAAGAAAAGCTGCGTGTGTTATCAAATTATGGTGTCAACAGACTCAGTTTTGGCGTCCAATCGTTCAATGATGAGCTGTTAGAAAGAATAGGGCGGTCCCACCAAGTGAAGGATGTTTACCGCTCTATCAGCAATGCCAGACAAGCCGGATTTTCCAATATAAGCATTGATTTGATTTACGCATTGCCGGGTCAAACGGTGGAGGATTTTTCGGATACTGTAAAAAAGGCCATTGAACTGGATCTGCCGCATTATTCGGGTTATTCCCTGATTGTTGAGCCGAAGACGGTCTTTTATAATTTATTGAGAAAGGGAAAGCTTAAATTACCAGGAGAAGATCAGGAAGCAGCAATGTATGAAATTTTAATCGAGCAGATGGAGAAAAACGGTTTGAAGCAGTATGAAATTAGTAATTTTTCGAAAGCGGGCTTCCAAAGCACTCATAACCTTGTTTATTGGAACAATGATGAATATTTTGGTTTCGGGGCAGGGGCCCATGGATATGTTAATGGTATCCGGTACTCAAATTATGGACCTTTGAAAAAATATATGGAACCGTTGGAGGAGGGCCTCCTCCCAATTTTTGAAAAACATGAAGTGACGGATCGCGAAAGAATGGAAGAAGAAATGTTCCTTGGTTTAAGAAAAAGGACAGGTGTCAGCATTTCTCATTTCCAAAGGAAGTTTTCAATCAATCCTAAGGAACTATTCCAAAAACAAATGGAGACATTGAAATCAAAAGGCATGATCGAAGAGAAAAACGACAGTATTCGACTAACGCGCCAAGGACTTTTTCTTGGAAATGAAGTGTTTCAAAGCTTTATTATTTAATTTAAAGGTACTTGGAAAATGAGTATAAATTCGTTGACATCAATAGGTCATTTTGTTACTTTTATATTAGATTTAGCACTCATGATGACAGAGTGCTAACAGGGGTGATGAATGGTGCTTACAGATCGTCAATTGCTCATATTGCAAGCCATTATTGATGATTTTATCAGGTTTGCCCAACCCATTGGCTCGGGAAAATTGTCAAAAAGGGAAGAAATAAATCTAAGTTCGGCAACGATCCGCAACGAAATGGCAGATTTGGAAGAGTACGGGTACATTGAAAAAACCCATACTTCATCGGGGCGTATACCCTCTGAGAAGGGGTACAGATACTATGTGGATCATTTATTGGCACCAGAAATGCTCCGTACCCATGAGAGGCAACTTATCCATTCCATCTTTGCGGAGAAAATATATGAACTCGAAGATGTTGTACAGAGATCTGCTAGTGTTTTGTCAGAGCTGACGAATTACACGGCAATCCTCCTTGGCCCCGCAGTCAAGGAAAACAAGCTGAAGCGTCTGCAAATTGTTCCTCTTTCCGGAGAAAAAGCTGTTGCTGTAATTATTACGGATACTGGGCATGTGGAAAACAAGATATTTTCACTGCCGGAAAACTATGTACCGGGAAATATAGAGAAGCTCGTCAATATTTTAAATCAAAAGCTTGCTGGGGTACCGATTTCTGAATTGAAGGCTAAAATTGAGTATGAAGTGGCAGAAATTTTGAGACAGAATATCCATCAATACGATAAGCTGCTGCAATCCATATTAAAAACGATTGATGTACCGGGCAATGAGAAAATATTTTTCGGCGGGAAAACCAATATGTTAAATCAGCCGGAGTTCCATAATATTAACAAAGTCCGCTCTCTGATGAACATGATTGAAAAGGAAGAGGGAATTTATGAGCTATTCAGGCATATTCCCCACGGTATTCATGTTACGATCGGGAAAGAAAATAAAAATATGGCCATGGAAGATTGCAGTCTTATTACGGCCACATACTCCATCGGCCAAGAGCCAGTTGGAACAATTGCCATTTTGGGACCCAAAAGAATGGAATATTCCAGAGTCATCGGTCTCCTTGACTTTTTAAGCAGGGATATGAGTGAAGCATTAACAAAAATGTTTAACGAAAGTTAAGCCAAAACTGGAATGGGAATTAGCGTTATTGCTAATTTCCCTTCTTTATTGCATAAGCGCTTGTGATATTTGATTGTTAAGTGATGTCCGGGATGGTCCAATCCAGGTGATGCAACAAGACGTCGCTGCCTGATCCTGCCTTTTTGGGGTGAAGGCTAAAGGTCGTTTCAGTTAAACCAATGAAGTTATGAAAACGCGGATATTGGTTTGAACATTCGACGTTTAGGACATAGCGGCTTGAGGAGACCCTCCTCGCCCGAGTTGTACATCTTAGACAGGTGCTTACGCTTATATTTTAAGGAGGTGAAGACATTGCAAGAAGAATCGAAAGAAACACTAAAGCCGGAAGATTTGAATCAAGAAGAAACGCCAGAAAATAATGAAGTTAAGTCTGAAGGCCAAAGCGAACAAGAAAATGGCAAAGCTGACGCCGTTCAGTCCTCTTCGGATCAAGAAGATGAACGTGAACAAGAGCTGACAAGTAAAATCAAAGAGCTCGAAGCTCAGCTTGAAGAGAAGGAAAATCGCTATTTGCGCCTGCTTGCAGATTTTGATAATTTCCGCCGCCGTACCAAAGTTGAAAGGGAAGCGGATGAAAAATATAGAGCACAGCATTTGATCACGAATCTTCTTCCTGCAATCGATAATTTTGAAAGAGCCATGCAGATCGAACCTGATAATGAGCAGACAAAGGCACTGCTTGAAGGGGTTGGAATGGTTTATAGAAGCATCATCGAGGCCTTGAAGAGTGAAGGAGCCGAACAAATTGAGGCAGTTGGAAACGAGTTTGATCCAAACCTTCATCAGGCGGTGATGCAGGCGGAGGAAGATGGAACTGAGGAAAATATCATTTTGGAAGAATTCCAAAAAGGATATGTATTAAAAGATCGAGTTATCCGACCATCGATGGTCAAAGTAAGTAAATAGTGAGAAATAGTTAGGTACATATTGTTAAGGAGGTTATGTGAGCATGAGCAAGATCATTGGTATTGACTTGGGAACGACAAACTCATGTGTGGCAGTGCTTGAAGGCGGGGAACCGAAAGTTATTTCAAATCCCGAAGGAAACCGTACCTCCCCTTCAGTGATTGCTTTTAAAAACGGAGAGATTCAAGTTGGTGAGGTAGCCAAGCGTCAGGCCATCACCAATCCTAATACTGTCATGTCCATCAAACGCCATATGGGTACGGATTATACAGAAGAGATTGAAGGAAAAAAATACACACCTCAAGAATTATCAGCGATGATCCTTCAATATTTGAAATCATATGCTGAAGACTACCTTGGCGAAAAAGTGGAGAAAGCAGTCATTACAGTTCCGGCTTACTTCAATGATTCACAGCGACAAGCTACAAAGGATGCCGGTAAAATTGCAGGTCTCGAAGTAGAAAGGATCATTAATGAACCGACAGCGGCAGCACTTGCATACGGACTGGAAAAGACAGATGAAGACCAGACTATTTTGGTATATGACCTAGGCGGAGGTACATTTGATGTCTCCATTCTTGAACTAGGCGACGGTGTTTTTGAAGTGTTGGCGACAGCCGGCGATAATCGTTTGGGTGGAGATGACTTTGACCAAGTCATCATTGATTATCTTGTAGACGAATTTAAAAAAGACAACGGAATTGATCTTTCTCAAGATAAAATGGCCTTACAAAGGTTGAAAGATGCTGCGGAAAAAGCAAAAAAAGATTTGTCAGGTGTAACGCAGACACAAATCTCCCTTCCTTTTATCACTGCAGGAGAAGCGGGTCCTCTTCATCTTGAAGTTACTTTGACCCGTGCAAAATTCGAAGAAATGTCATCAGGGCTTGTGGAAAAAACGATGGCTCCAACACGTCAGGCTATCAAAGATTCAGGAAAAACAGCGTCTGAAATTGATAAGGTAATTCTTGTAGGGGGTTCTACTCGGATTCCTGCAGTTCAGGATGCTATTCGAAAAGAAACCGGAAAAGAGCCTCATAAAGGTGTGAATCCGGACGAAGTGGTAGCAATGGGAGCGGCCATTCAAGGCGGAGTATTGTCCGGAGATGTTAAAGATGTTGTACTCCTCGATGTCACACCGCTTTCACTTGGAATTGAAACAATGGGTGGCGTCTTTACAAAATTGATTGAAAGAAACACAACGATCCCTACATCCAAGCAGCAAGTATTTTCAACTGCAGCCGACAATCAGACAGCTGTTGACATTCATGTCCTTCAGGGTGAACGTCCGATGGCGGCAGACAACAAGACACTCGGACGTTTCCAATTGTCCGATATTCCGCCTGCACCGCGCGGTATACCGCAAATCGAAGTCAAATTCGATATTGATAAAAACGGAATCGTGAATGTAAGTGCAAAAGACCTCGGAACAGGTAAAGAGCAAAATATAACGATCAAATCTTCATCAGGCCTTTCTGAGGAAGAAGTTGAGCGTATG
The DNA here is from genome assembly GCF_000374565.1 of Siminovitchia fordii DSM 16014 = CIP 108821. Classification (GTDB taxonomy): domain Bacteria; phylum Bacillota; class Bacilli; order Bacillales; family Bacillaceae_C; genus Siminovitchia; species Siminovitchia fordii. The sequence continues at coordinate 243,815 of NZ_KB894686.1, forward strand.
ATTAAAGAGGCCGAAGAAAATGCTGAAAAAGACAAGAAGCGCCAAGAAGAAGTAGAACTTAGAAATGAAGCAGACCAATTGATCTTCACCACGGAAAAAACTCTCAAAGAACTTGAGGGGAAAGTGGACGAAGCTGAAGTCAAAAAAGCGGAAGAAGCAAAAGATGCATTGAAGGCTGCTGTTGAGAAAAATGATATAGATGAAATCCGTGAAAAGAAAGACGCCCTTCAAGAGATTGTACAAAACCTGTCCGTTAAGCTGTATGAAGAAGCTGCCAAACAAGCACAAGCTCAGCAGGGAGGCGGGGAAGAAACAAATACCGGCGGAGACGACAACGTTGTTGATGCGGAATTTGAAGAAGTCGATGATAACAAAGAATCAAAATAAAGTGTTGAAAAGTCAAAGCCCGCTGAAACGGGCTTTGACTTTTATTCTGGTGTCAGCTCAAAGAAGGTTTCATATGATGTGAAGGGCGTCATGGCTTCTTCTTTGCGAATCGTTCTGTTTGCAAGCGCCACGTGCCACTTGCGCTTTTCTTATTTAGATCAGATATGATAAAATGAACGTTATGTGAATAGATTCGGGAGTGTGGAAACATGAGCAAAAGGGATTATTATGAAGTGCTTGGCATATCGGAAAACGCTTCTAAAGATGAGATTAAAAAAGCTTATAGAAGACTTTCAAAAAAATACCATCCGGATATAAATAAAGAACCCGGTGCGGATGAAAAATTCAAGGAAATTACGGAAGCCTATGAAGTGTTAAGTGATGATCAAAAAAGAGCCCAGTACGATCAATTCGGCCACGAGGGGCCCCAAAGCGGGTTTGGTGGCGGAGCGGATTTTGGTGGTTTCAGTGGATTTGAAGATATATTTAGTACTTTCTTCGGCGGGGGCCGCAGAGATCCCAATGCACCAAGGCAGGGAGCCGATTTACAATACACGATGACTCTTACATTCGAAGAAGCCATCTTCGGAAAAGAGACAGTCATTGAAATTCCTAGAGAAGAAACCTGTGACACATGCAACGGATCAGGTGCCAAACCTGGAACAACACCTGAAACTTGCCATTATTGCCACGGAACAGGCCAATTGAATGTTGAGCAGGAGACTCCTTTTGGAAGAATCGTCAACCGCAGGGTTTGTCAGCATTGCCACGGAACGGGCAAAATCATCAAAGCAAAATGCCAGACTTGCCATGGAGAAGGCAAAGTAAAAAGAAGAAAGAAAATCAATGTTAAAATCCCTAAAGGGATTGACGATGGCCAGCAGATGCGTGTTGCGGGCCAAGGGGAGCCGGGTGTTAATGGCGGACCGCCAGGAGATCTCTTTATTGTATTCCATGTCATGCCCCATGAGTTCTTTGAACGGGACGGTGATGACATTTATTGTGAAATGCCGATTACTTTTGTCCAGGCTGCACTCGGTGATGAAATAGAAGTCCCGACATTGTATGGAAAAGTGAAGCTGAAAATACCTGCTGGTACCCAGACAGGTACAAGGTTCAGACTGCGTGAAAAAGGTGCACAGAACGTACGTGGATTCGGAAAAGGGGATCAGCATGTTCTCGTCAAAATTGTTACGCCGACAAAGTTGAACGACAAGCAAAAAGATTTGCTTCGTGAGTTTGCGGAAATCAGCGGGAATGTACCAGATGAACAGAACGAAAGTTTTTTTGGGAAAATGAAACGTGCTTTTAAAGGCGATTAAATGAATGGAGCAGTCAAATGAATTGGACTGAAATTAGTATACTTACTACTAATGAAGCTGTTGAACCGGTAAGTCATGTTTTATATGAAGCTGGCGTAACCGGGATAGCAATCGAAGACCCCGCTGATTTCTTGCGGGTGAGGGAGAATCGATTCGGGGAAATATATGAACTGAATCCTGATGATTTCCCCGCTGAAGGAGTTGTCATTAAGGCTTATTTGCCAAATACGGATAACTTAAATGAAACAGTGGATGAAATCAAACAAAATATTTCAAAGCTTACAGAGTTTCAAATTGATATCGGGGAAAATAAAGTCACCCTTTCAGATGTTAAGGAAGAAGATTGGGCAACATCATGGAAAAAGTATTATCATCCGGTCAAAGTCTCGGACCGGTTTACAATTGTACCGACATGGGAGGACTATACTCCTGAAAGTGATGAACTGATTATTGAGCTAGACCCGGGTATGGCGTTCGGAACAGGCACTCATCCGACGACAGTCATGTGTATACAAGCTCTCGAAAAGACAGTGAAAAAAGGAGACTCCATCGTTGATGTGGGGACGGGATCCGGCGTATTGAGCATAGCGGCGGCATTGTTGGGGGCCAAAGAAGTAAAGGCGCTGGACCTGGATGCGGTAGCAGTGGAAGCTGCACGACAAAACATCTCTCTAAACCATGTGGATGAAATCGTAATGGTTGAGCAAAATGATTTATTAAACGGAATTACGGAACAAGCGGATATCGTTGTTGCAAACATTTTGGCGGAAGTCATCATTTCCTTTTCCGATGATGCCGCACGAGCAGTCAAAAAGGGCGGCTATTTCATAGCTTCAGGAATTATTGAGCAAAAGACCGAGGTTGTGAAAGCTGCCCTTCAGAAAGCCGGCTTTATGGTCGAAGAGACAATCAGAATGGAAGATTGGGCCGCATTCATTGCCAGGCGTTTAAACTAGGGGTGAAGAAATGCAGCGGTATTTCATTAATGAACCATTTAATGGGCAAGAATCTGCAGTTATTTCAGGCGAAGATTACCATCATATCACCCGCGTAATGAGAATGAAGCCAGGTGACCGGCTTTATGTGGTATTCGAGGGTGGAGAAGCTGGAATAGGGATGATTGATTCGATTATGAACTCCTCTGTGGAAATCCGGATCACTGGATGGGAAGAAGCAAAATCAAAGGAGCTCCCTGTCGAGGTGACGATTGCGAGCGGGCTGCCAAAAGGGGATAAATGGGAGTGGATCATACAAAAAGGGACCGAACTGGGAGCTTCGCAATTTGTCCCTTTCATTGCTGCCCGCTCCATTGTAAAATGGGAAGAGAAAAAAGCCTCTAAAAAGCTCGATAGATGGAAGAAAATAGCGAAAGAGGCAGCAGAGCAATCACATCGCCAAAAAATCCCGCGAATTTCTGAGCCCCTCTCTTTTAAACAGCTTCTTACTTTAGGAGACAGTTTTGACTATAAGGCTGTAGCTTATGAGGAGGCCGCCAAAAATGGGGAAAAGAGCGGCTTGGCACAAATATTTACATCCGCTGGAAGGGATAATGCCATTTTGCTGGTTTTCGGTCCGGAAGGCGGGTTCGAAGAGGAAGAAACTGAGCAGCTGCAAGCTAATGGTTTTAAATTGGTCGGATTAGGTCCAAGGATTTTAAGAACGGAGACAGCTCCACTGTATGCATTATCCGCTGTTTCCTATCATTTTGAATTAATGAGGTGATATGATGTCTCTCGTGGCATTTCATACATTAGGTTGCAAAGTCAACCATTATGAAACGGAAGCCATTTGGCAACTGTTTAAAAATAATGGATATGAGCGGGTGGAATTTGAAGATACCGCTGATGTTTATGTCATCAATACATGCACGGTCACGAATACCGGGGATAAAAAAAGTCGTCAAGTGATCCGCCGCGCCATTCGTAAGAACCCTGATGCTGTCATTTGCGTGACAGGGTGCTATGCTCAAACATCACCTGCTGAAATCATGGCGATTCCCGGTGTAGATGTCGTTGTTGGAACACAGGACCGAGTGAAAATGCTTGATTACATCGAGCAATACAAAAAAGAACGCCAGCCCATTAACGGGGTAGGCAATATTATGAAAAATCGGGTATATGAGGAATTGGATGTTCCATCATTCACCGACCGTACGCGTGCCTCCCTTAAAATACAGGAAGGGTGCAACAATTTTTGTACTTTCTGCATTATACCATGGGCTAGAGGGCTCATGCGTTCCCGGGATCCACAGGAAGTTATCCGCCAGGCACAGCAGCTTGTGGATGCAGGGTACAAAGAAATCGTGTTGACCGGAATCCATACAGGCGGATACGGGGAAGACATGAAGGATTACAATCTTGCCGCATTGCTTCGCGATTTGGAGGCACAAGTGAAAGGGTTGAAGAGGCTTCGTATTTCTTCCATAGAAGCAAGCCAGCTTACTGACGAGGTCATTGATGTCATTGACAAGTCACAGCTGGTTGTAAGACATTTGCATATTCCGCTTCAATCCGGGTCAAATACTGTCTTGAAGAGAATGCGCCGCAAATATACAATGGAATTTTTCGCCGAGCGCTTGGAATTATTAAAGAAAGCATTGCCTGATTTGGCCATCACCTCCGATGTAATTGTCGGATTTCCAGGTGAGACTGAAGAAGAATTCATGGAGACTTACAACTTTGTAAAAGAACATAAATTCTCAGAGCTGCACGTATTCCCTTACTCTATGAGAACAGGAACACCGGCAGCGAGAATGAAAGATCAGATTGATGAAATTGTAAAGAATGAGCGGGTTCATCGCCTGATCTCTCTTTCAGACCAATTGGCAAAAGAATATGCATCAAAATTTGAGAATGAAGTCCTTGAAGTCATTCCTGAAGAGCCGTTCAATGGCGATCCCGACAAAGGTTTGTATGAAGGGTACACAGACAACTATCTAAAAGTGGTCTTTCCGGCGACCGAAGAAATGGTCGGCAAGCTTGTAAAAGTTAAAATTACAAAAGCGGGATACCCTTATAATGAAGGACAGTTTGTCCGCGTAATGGATGAGGGAGCCCCGGCTACTATGGTAGTATAAACTGAACTGCAGCGATAGGCTGCAGTTTTTTTAAACAATAAAAATGTCAGGGGAGGAACAAAGAAATGCTTCCAAAAAATATTAACCGAATGATTGATCATACTTTATTGAAGGCTAATGCAACGAGAGACCAAATTGAGAAATTATGTGAAGAGGCGAAGGAATATCATTTTGCATCTGTTTGTGTGAATCCAACGTGGGTGGAACATGCTGCCGTCCTATTGAAAGGAACGGATGTTAGGGTTTGCACGGTCATCGGGTTTCCTCTAGGAGCCTCTACACCGGATTCAAAAGCATTTGAAACGAAAGATGTTATTGAAAAAGGTGCACAGGAAGTGGATATGGTCATCAATATCGGGGCATTGAAAAGTGGGGATCTTGAACTTGTAGAAAAGGATATCCAGGGCGTTGCGGCTGCAGCAAAGGGGAAGGCGCTTGTAAAGGTAATCATAGAAACGTGCCTTTTGTCTGATGAAGAGAAAAAGACGGCCTGTGAAATAGCAAAGAGAGCTGGAGCTGATTATGTAAAAACTTCAACAGGCTTTTCAACTGGGGGGGCAGTGGAGCATGATGTAGCGTTAATGCGGGAAACAGTTGGAAATCAAATGGGCGTTAAGGCATCCGGCGGTGTCCGTTCTGGTGAGGACGCTATAAAAATGATCAAAGCCGGAGCGACACGGATAGGGACAAGCTCGGGTGCAAACATCATTAATGGAATATAAGTTACTTTTAAGAGACACTGATTGAATGGCTGAATTGTCATAATTCAAGCCGGTTAAACTAACGACGGCAAGTTTTTTATGTAGATACGGGAGCATTTTTATGAACTGTTGATTACGATGCAATAGCTCGGTATAACTATAACAAACGTCTTTATTTTCCCATTTCCAATTCTTTAGAAATATGATTTATAAGCAGAGTCTTGATTGCAGGCAACAGTTGAACGGACTTATTTTTTTCGGGTTATTGAAAACATCGGGACATATACGGGGCTGAGACTTGGATAGAAATTCTAAACATTAACTGGTAGATTGTTGAGCTTTCCGATGATGCAGCAATCGCGAGTAAAGTGCATGTGTATCGTCTCGTCGCTCCGCACCTTTTACGGTCACTTTCAATAGTGGATTATTGAGCAAATATGATAAGCTGGCTTTTGATAGTTGGGTAAAGCTTTTAAATTTTCTTTTTATGAAGCTTAACTATGAACTGTCCAAACTGGGTGGCAAATGGCAGCACAGCTAATGAGCAAATGATATTGAATATAACACTGGCATGGGCCAGTTGAGTTTCCGGATTTGCAGTCAAAGCGATACTCCAATCAGCCAAGTTTGATATGAACGGCAAAAACACCAGGACTCCGAAGATATTCAGCCACAAGTGGGCATAGGCGGTGAGTCGAGCTTCATTTCCCGCACCAATACCCGCTAGTAGTGCTGTGGAGCAGGTTCCGATATTGGACCCCATCATAATCAGGATTCCGGTTTCCAAGCTGAAAATGCCTGATCCGATAAAACTCATGGCAATGCCGGTAACAACGGTTCCCGACTGGATGACAGCCGTCAACAATGTACCAATAATAAAAGCGGAAAACATGCTCCCTTCCATATGGTTAATCAAATTATGTACATAGTCGATACTTGTTAATGGACTGGATAGCCAACCGAACCCATTCATAGAGGCGAAGATGATGCCGATTCCCATAAAAATAAATCCGGTGCTTCTTACTTTTACGTTTCGAAAAAACAGGCAGAGTGTACCGGCTGATAAAAGTGGAATGATCACGAAAGATAAATCAAAGGACAGAATCTCTAGAGTCACGGTAGTCCCGATATTAGTACCAAGTACAATCCCGATCGTCTGGGGAAATGTCAGGATCCTGGCGGATACAAGACCGACTGTGATGACTGTCACCGCTGAACTGCTTTGAAGGATGACTGTCATGAAGATGCCTGCGATCATGCTTTTTATCGGTGTGTTAGTTACATTACGGAGCCAGCGTTCCATAGCGCTCCCCGATAAATTGAAAAGCCCGATTCTCATCCAGGTCATGCCCAGCAAGAAGCAGCCCGCCAACAATAAAAATAAAAAAATGTAGAGCATGTCCTCACCCCTATTGAATGATATGGCATAAAAACCTCGGACATGCAAGAAAATCCAAATCAAATGATCAATCCGTTGACCTGAAATAAGTGTTATAATATAATTGCTTAGTACATGGATTTTGATCCATTGGCATGTGATCGCTACGTTCGGAGGGAGGGAAAGTTAGATGTCAAAAACAGTAGTTCGCAAAAATGAATCTCTTGAGGATGCTCTTCGCCGTTTTAAGCGTACTGTTTCTAAAACAGGGACTCTACAAGAATTTAGAAAACGCGAGTTTTATGAAAAACCAAGCGTTAGGCGGAAGAAAAAATCTGAAGCCGCAAGAAAACGCAAATACTAAGAGGGTGGACCAATGAATCTTCTTGATCGATTAAACGAAGATATGAAGCAAGCGATGAAAAGCAAAGAAAAAGAAAAGCTCTCTGTCATTCGCATGCTTAAGGCTGCATTGCAAAACGAAGCAATCAAGCAGGGAAACAAGCAATTATCAGAAGATGAAGAGTTGACAGTCCTTTCTCGCGAAGTGAAGCAGCGTAAAGACTCCCTCCATGAATTTGAAAAAGCTGGACGTGAAGATCTCGCCCAGAAAATAAGAGAAGAACTTGAAATTGTCAGTAACTATATGCCGGAACAGCTGTCTGAAAATGAAGTGGAAGAACTTGTTCGTAAAGCAATTGCTGATACAGGAGCATCAACAAAGGCTGATATGGGAAAAGTAATGGGTGCCTTGATGCCGAATGTAAAAGGCAAGGCGGACGGAGCACTCGTCAGCAGGATTGTTCAACGGCATCTGTCATAAACAGGAATTAAAGCCGGAAAGCATATGCTTTCCGGCTTTGCTGTTGGGTGCCTGTGTTACATATATCCTGAAATTCCGCTTCCCGAGATTCCAACTACACGGAGCTTGAGCATTCCTTCAAAAATTCAGGTATAATAATAAGCAGAAACATTGAAACTTTTTCCCTTGCAATTCGTAATGTAAAAGACGGGTTTTATGAAGGGAGGGGATATTGTTTTGAAAAGGATTTTTGCTTCAGTATTTCTCATTTTGGCGGGGCTCATGCTCATTCTTCCCGTTCAGGCAGAAGGTAAAGAAAAGAAAGTATACGTCATCCAGATAAAGGACGACGTTGAAAAAGGCTTGAATGCCTATTTGGATAGGGCGATCAATACTGCAGAGAAAGAAAAAGCCGACCTGATCGTTTTTGATATGAACACTCCGGGAGGTGCAGTGGATGCCGCCCGTGATATTGGAAACAGAATTGCCAATACGGATGTGAAAACTGTTACATTCGTAAATTCATGGGCCATCTCGGCTGGATCGTATATAGCTCTTCATACAGATGAAATCTATATGACGCCTAACGCAGTCATGGGAGCCGCGGCCGTCATTGATCAGCAAGGAAATACCGCAGGTGAAAAAGCTGAAAGCATGTGGCTTGCCGCAATGGAAGCAGCAGCAAAAAGAAGTGGACGTGACCCCGAAATTGCCAAAGCAATGGCCAGCAAGAAAATCGATCTTCCTGACTTGAAGGAAAATGGTAAACTCTTGACACTTGAGGCCGACAAGGCGCTGCAGGTAGGCTATTCCGAGGGGACTGTCAACAATATGGATGAGCTGCTCAAAGGTTTAGGAATGGAGGATGCCGAAGTTCATACAATCAAACCGGCGTTTGCTGAATCTCTTGCAAGATTGATCACCAATCCTGTTGTTGTTCCGATCCTATTGACGATAGCAAGCCTGGGACTCGTGCTTGAACTATATACTCCAGGGTTCGGGCTGCCGGGCGGGATGGGAATTTCCGCATTGCTGCTTTTTTTCTACGGACATTTTGTCGCTGGTTTTGCAGGCTATGAATCCATTCTTTTATTTGTTGTCGGGCTCATCCTGATCGCAGCTGAAATCTTTGTCGCTGGTGGAATATTAGGTATATTGGGGACAGCAGCGGTCATTGGGAGTATGTTGCTTGCGGGAGAGAATGTCATACAAATGGGTATGTCCATTGTCACAGCCCTGATCCTAGCGTTCCTATTAATCATTATTATGTTAAAGGTGTTTGGTAAAAGAGTGAATATATTTAAAAGATTTGTGCTGACAGACTCTACGAATACGGAAAGCGGCTACGTCTCAAATGTAAACAGACTGGAGTTAATCGGGCGTGAAGGAGTAACAGTCACACCGCTAAGGCCATCCGGATCTGTCAAGGTTGATGACGAACGGCTTGATGTCGTTGCAGAAGGCAGCTTTATTGAAAAAGATACGAAAGTGAAAGTGGTAAAAGTGGAGGGGTCACGCATAGTCGTTCGCCCTGTTTGATGAAAAATTGAGGAGGAAAATGAATGCTTGGTGCTGATACACTGTTTTTATTGGTTATCATCGTAATAGCGATTATTGTTGTTTCTGTTTTATTCACCTTTGTTCCGATAGGCCTGTGGATTTCCGCCTTGGCCGCAGGTGTCAAGATTGGAATTTTCACTTTGATTGGTATGAGATTGAGACGGGTTATTCCACGGCGTGTTGTTGAACCGTTGATCAAAGCCCACAAAGCTGGGCTTCCAGTGGCAACAAACCAGTTGGAAAGCCACTATTTGGCTGGAGGTAATGTGGATCGTGTCGTCAATGCGCTGATTGCAGCCCAGCGGGCAAATATCGAATTGACATTTGAACGTGCAGCTGCTATCGATCTTGCAGGACGTGATGTTCTTGAAGCGGTTCAAATGAGTGTAAATCCAAAGGTCATTGAAACACCATTTATTGCAGGTGTGGCTATGGATGGAATTGAGGTTAAGGCAAAAGCAAGGATTACTGTACGTGCCAACATTGATAGGCTTGTCGGGGGAGCAGGAGAAGAAACTGTTATTGCCCGTGTCGGTGAAGGGGTAGTTTCGACAATCGGATCTAGTGACAATCATAAGAAAGTCCTTGAAAATCCTGATATGATTTCCCGTACAGTTTTGTCCAAAGGACTAGATGCAGGAACTGCATTTGAGATTCTTTCAATTGACATAGCCGATGTGGATATCGGCAAAAACATCGGAGCCCAGCTTCAGACAGACCAGGCTGAAGCCGATAAGAAGATTGCACAAGCTAAAGCCGAAGAAAGAAGAGCGATGGCTGTTGCCAACGAACAGGAAATGAAGGCTCGAGTCGAAGAAATGAGAGCGAAAGTTGTAGAGGCAGAGGCGGAAGTACCGCTTGCTATGTCCGAAGCTCTCAAGTCAGGAAATCTGGGGGTAATGGATTATTTGTCCTTCCGCAACATTGATGCAGATACAGATATGCGCGATTCCATCGGTAGAATGACAAAGCCGAAGGATAATAATAAGCCGGAATAAGATTTGTTGCACAATTGAAAGGGGGTAACTCCCTTGGAACAGTTTTTGCCGATTATTGTGATTGCCCTGATCAGTTTCTTTGTAAATAGGGCAAGTGAACAAAAAAAACGGACTACCAACAGGGAAAAGTCCGGCGGCGGTCCGAATCACAGGCCCGTTCAGCCAAGACAGCAGGAAAGGCCGATGCCTTCTCCTACTAAGACAGCTGAACAGGAAAAGCCGGAACCAGATATTACTGAAAAGCCACGGAGCTTAAAAGAGGCTGCAGAAATACTCCTATCCCAGATGCAGCCTCAGATAGAGGAAAAGAAAGCCGTAGTCGAAAACAAAATAGACGAACTGCAAAAAGAGGCTGAAGTTTATAAGAAAAGGGCCCATGATCTTCAAAGGAAAGTGGAAGCCGTCAAAGAGAAAAAGGAGGAAAAAGCGGCAGATCCGCATCTCGAACCTTTTTTTCAACAGAATGATATTATCAAAGGAATCATTATGACTGAAGTCCTTGGGCCTCCAAGATCCAAAAGAAGATATGGTCAGCGATAAAATAGAGTGATGAAACCCCCTTTCAACTCATACATATGAGATGAAAGGGGGTTCTTTTTCATGGCGAAAAAATGGGTACACCGATTTCGCAAGTGGGCGACAGAAAAAATGGAACTGCCGCCCGATGTAATGATGGACCTCCCGCGTGTAACAATCATCGGCCAACTACACATATATATTGAGAACCATAAGGGGCTTCTTGCATTCTCCGACCAGGAGGTACGGCTGCTTCTTAAGCAGGGCCAACTGCTCATAAAGGGGAACTCTTTCGTAATCAAAACTATTCTGCCGGAAGAAATACTTCTGGAAGGCAAAATAAATGAAGTCTTGTACTTGAAAGAATAGGAGTGGCACAAATGAAGAACCGTTGGATCACATTTCTGTCAGGCCGGGTACTGGTTAAGGCAGATGGACAAGGGTTGGAGCTACTGTTGAACAAATTGTCGAGAGACGGAATTGCATTATGGAGAGTGAAGCGGTTTAAGTCGGGTGCCATGCTTTTTTATATTCCACTGCGAGACATACATAAATTGAGGAATGTCGCCCGCCGCTTTGAATGCCGGATTTCCTTCATCCGTGGCGAAGGAGCTCCTTTTCTATGCAAAAGATTGATCAAAAACAGCGGGTTTTTAGGCGGGATGTTATTATTTATTATTTTAATCACAGTGCTTTCCAATATCACGTGGGGAATTGAGATAAAAGGGGCAAACCCTGAAACGGAACATAAAATTAGGAAGGAACTGACAAAATTGGGAGTGAGTATTGGTACCTCCCATTTTTTAAATCAGGATCTCGAAAAGATTCAGCGTGAGTTGACTGAACGTGTTGATAATATTACTTGGATTGGTGTTGAGTTGAAAGGGACAACCTTTCATTTTCAAGTAGTGGAAAAAACAGAACCCAAAAAACAGGAAGCACGTTCACCTTCTGATCTTGTTGCGACAAAAAAGGCGGTTATAGAAAAATTGTTTGTAGAAAAAGGAAAACCGCTCGTTAAAGTAAATCAATTTGTTAACAAGGGGCAGATTCTTGTCTCTGGAACGATAGGCAATGATGAAGAAACGAAAACGATTCCTGCCCGAGGAGAAGTTTGGGGGAAAACATGGTATCAAACACAAGCGGAATACCCGCTTCAGTCAACTTTTAAAGTTTTTAGCGGGGAAGAAAAAAGAAAACATGCTTTACAGTTTGGTTCTTTTTCAGTACCAGTATGGGGATTTGGCAAAAACGGGTTCAAAACCTACGAGGTGGAAACTGTAATTCATCCAGTCCGCTTTCTGGGATGGGAGTTGCCGCTTGCCTATGTTGAGCAAACTGAAAGGGCGACCGAGCAATATGATCGTTCACTTTCAGAAAAGCAGGCACATGAAGCCGCAAGGGAACTGGCAAGAAAAGATTTGATCAAAAATATTCCTGAAGATGCTCGCATAGATGATGAGATTATTTTGCATGATGAAGTGGAGAATGGTAAAGTTAAGCTGACAATCTATTTCCAAGTGATAGAAAATATAGCAAAAGAGAAACCGATCACTCAAGGAGATTAACAAATGGCAGATGAATTCATAACAAACCAAATTCAATTGGACAGCGATGGTGAGGCTCCTGTCTTATTTGGAAATGGCGACAGTAACTTAAAGATGTTGGAAGACGAATTTGGCGTTAAAATCGTGACACGCGGGGAGATACTGAATGTTACAGGCTCACCTGAAGCAGCAGCTTTGACCGAAGCAACGATTAAACAACTGCTTGTTGTCATCAGAAGTGGGATTCGCATCGGACTTAGGGATGCTGTTCATGCTGCCCAGATGGCGAAGCAGGGAAAAATCGAATATTTCTCTGAGTTGTACGATGAAGAGATTACCCGGAATGCAAAAGGCAAAGCTATCCGGGTTAAAACGTTGGGACAGCGCCATTATATAGATGCTGTGCGGAAAAATGACCTTGTCTTCGGTATTGGACCTGCAGGTACGGGAAAAACATATCTTGCCGTCGTTATGGCTGTTGCCGCATTGAAAAGTGGCAAGATCAATAAAATCATATTGACCCGCCCGGCCGTTGAAGCTGGCGAAAGCCTTGGCTTTTTACCGGGAGATTTAAAAGAAAAAGTGGATCCTTATCTGAGGCCTCTTTACGATGCCCTCCATGATGTTTTGGGGGCCGAACATACCCAAAGGCTCATAGAAAGGGAGACAATCGAAATTGCGCCTCTTGCTTATATGAGGGGACGGACACTAGACGATGCATTTGTCATTTTGGATGAAGCCCAAAATACTACCCACGCTCAGATGAAAATGTTTTTGACAAGGCTCGGATTTGGATCCAAGATGGTGATAACGGGTGATTCAACCCAAGTGGACCTTCCGCACGGTGTTAAGTCCGGGCTGGATACAGCAGAAGTCATCTTGCAGGGAGTAAGGGGTATTGCCTTTATTCATTTTGAAGAGGGAGACGTTGTTCGGCATCCTCTTGTAGCGAGGGTCATCAAAGCATATGCACAAAATGAAACAACCCCCGGACGTTAAACTCCGGGGTTTTTTTATAATACGGAAAGAAAAGTTGACAAAGCTTTCAAATTAGATGTGTTTTGTCCAGCCCTTGCCGCCTTCCGCTTTTCTTGATCACAATATAAATTAGGTAGTGTCATTACCCTCCGAAACTGCTATATTTAACATAGGGATCCTTTTTTTCTAGAAAAGGTAGTGGAGGAGAACAATGTATTTTCAAAAATATATAAGGAATATACGGAAGATTCTTAGTTATAAGCTGTTTACGGGTCTTGTCTTTTCTGTACTGGGCCTTTTATTATTTTCCATCCTTTACTCCAACGTCAAGCCTGAAACCTATGACATGGAGTTGTTTTCTGTTGCGGATAAAACGATCCGTTCCCCGAAAACAATAGAAGATGAAGTAAAAACGGCAGAGGAACAGAATAAAGCAGCGGATGAAGTCGAAGATGTATATGTTTATAAAAAAGAAGTGGCCCAAAACAGAATTCTTCTGCTTACCTCCATTTTTGATTTTGTAAATGAAGTGAATCATGAAGAATCCAAAAAAAAGAAAGTTGAGGAAAAAAGTAAAGCTGAAAAAGATAAGCTTGTCTTGTTGAAATCGAAGCTCACAGCCGATGTAACGGAGGACGTTACTGAATCGATTTCTGATCAGACGCTTATACAGTTACTGGAGGCCGATCCTGGTGAATTGGAAAAAGCAAGGAACATATTGATCAGTAATGTAGAAGCGCTCATGAATGGAAAAATCCGCGAGGATCAAGTGAACAAAGTAAGCTCAGCTTTGATAGATAGAATCAGATCGGCGGGTATGGAGAAAGATGTAGAGAAAGCCTCCATTGAACTTGGAGAATACGCTATAATTGCAAACGAAGTGTATGATCCCAGACTTACCGAAGAGAGAAAGCAGCACGCAATGGATGAAGTGGAACCGGTAAAAATATTACAAGGACAGATTGTTGTTCAGGAAGGCCATCTCATTGACAGGGATATTTACCGCCAGCTTGATACACTTGGGCTTTTGAAAAGCAAGCCGACAATCAAACCATTTATTGGACTTGCTATCTTTGTACTGCTCTTAATCGGTGCTTTATATGTTCCTTTTACAAAATTGAATGAGCCTGAAGAAAAGAAGCTGAACTATTTGCTGCTTTTGGGAATTGTCTTTGTGGGAGCTATTATTGTAATGAAAATCATCAGTTTGATGGAGGGGCTGGAACAGTATAACATTGCCTACCTGTTTCCCGCTGCAATGGCTCCCATGTTGATAAGGATCATGATCAATGAGCGTTTTGCTCTTCTCATGTCAATTATTTTGGCTTCTTGTGGAAGTGTTGTTTTCCATGACGGTATTTCGGGAACAATAGATGTTGAAATTGCGTTGTACATATTATTTAGCGGCCTTGCAGGAATCATGTTCCTTTCAGATAAAAGTGAACGTTTCAATTTGTTGCGTGCCGGGCTGCTCGTTTCCATAGTCAACATTCTGCTTATTTTCTTCCTGCAGTTTATCGGAAGCGGCCAAATCACCAACATGGAATATTTGTATTTTATAATTAATGGTGCTGTTTCCGGAATCTTTTCTGCAGTTTTGACCATGGGGATCCTGCCTTTCCTGGAAGCTGGATTCGGTATTTTATCGACGATGAGGCTGATCGAATTGTCCAATCCGAATCATCCTTTGTTAAAGAAGATTCTCATTGAGGCTCCAGGCACCTACCATCATAGCGTAATGGTTGCCAATTTAGCAGAGTCGGCATGCGAAGCCATCGGTGGCAACGGCTTGCTCGCGAGAGTCGGAGCGTATTATCATGATCTTGGCAAGACGAAAAGGCCGCACTTTTTTATTGAAAATCAAATGAATATGGAAAATCCTCATGATAAGCTTGACCCTGCAACAAGTAAAGATATCATTATTGCTCATGCAACTGATGGGGCAGCTGAATTGAAGAAGTATAAAATGCCGAAGGAAATCGTGGACATTGCCGAACAGCACCATGGGACTACGTTATTGAAATTCTTTTATTATAAGGCAGTGGAAATGATAAATGATGTCGAAGAGTCTGAATACAGGTATCCCGGGCCAAAACCGCAGTCCATAGAAGCAGCCGTTATCAGTTTGGCTGATTGCGTGGAAGCGGCGGTTCGTTCTTTGAAACAGCCGACACCCGATACTATCAAGTCACTTGTCGACTCCATCGTTCAGGACCGGCTTCTCGATGGCCAACTGAGTGAATGTGATATTACGTTCAAACAGTTGGAACTTGTTAAGACAACATTTTGTGAAACTTTGAGCGGCATCTTTCATTCGAGAATTGAGTATCCGGGAAATAAGGAACAGAAGGTGATGTAAAATGAATCTGGAAATTGACTTTATTGATGAAACGAATAGTGTGAAAGAAGAGCAGTTAGAGTTGTTGGAGGAACTGTTAAACCATGCGGCGGAAATGGAAAATGTGGAAGGGGAGAGTGAGCTTTCCATCACCTTCGTTACTGATGAATCCATACAGGAATTAAACAGGACGTACAGAGGGAAAGATTCCCCGACTGATGTTATTTCTTTTGCGATGGAAGAAATGGGAGAAGGGGAAACGGCAATAGCCGGCGTCCAAAGCCTTCCCAGGATGTTGGGGGATATCGTCATTTCAATTGATAAGGTGGAAAAGCAGGCAGATGAATATGGACACTCCTATATGCGGGAACTGGGATTTTTAACTGTACATGGCTTTCTACATCTTTTAGGATATGATCATATGACTCCCGAAGATGAAAAACTTATGTTCAAAAAACAAGAGGATATTTTAAAGAGCTATGGCCTTGAAAGGTAGGAATCCATTTTCCTTTGAGCGGCTCTTGAGGTCTTTCACCTACGCCATTCAAGGGTTTTGGTACGCGGTAAAAACAGAAAAAAATTTTCAAATCCATCTAATTGCCGCTCTAGTTGTCAGCGCATGCGGTTTTGCCTTTAAATTAAATAAAGTGGAATGGCTTTTTATATTGTTGTGTATTTTTGGGATGCTTTCCCTTGAACTGTTGAATTCAGCCATTGAAAAGACTGTTGATCTGGTTACAGATGAAATAAGGCCTCTGGCAAAGCAGGCGAAGGACCTTGCAGCGGGGGCCGTTCTGGTTTATGCCGTCATGACTGTTGTAATAGGGCTTCTCATTTTTATACCGAAAATTATGGTGCTGCTCCGATGAAGTAATTCATTGGGCGGTTTTTGTTTTAGAACTGAGAAGGTAGATTTGTACCCAGTTTCTGTGCTTCGCTTTATTTAACTTGCCTCATCGTTGCCATGTTTTCAGGCTGCGACGCATGTGGCTTTTTTCTGATACCAAAGTAAAAGATTCAGTCAATCGCTGCTGAAGGAAGATACTCCTGATTAAATGCTCGTTTTTCGCTGGTCGGGGCTAAACATTTATTATTATTTGAAAGTCTGTTTCCATTCGTATAAAATAATCTCACATCCTTAGAATGAGATGTATTTGCGGCAATTGTCCAAAAATTTATTCGAAAAAAGATAACTTTTTTTATCAAAATGTAGTAAAATTGAAGTAAGACACGAGGAGAATCAATACATGAAGGAACAATTGATTAAAGAAGCAAATAGTGCCAAGGAAAAAGCGTATGTCCCATACTCGAAATTTCCGGTTGGAGCAGCACTGTTAACTAAGAGCGGAACCATTTATCACGGATGCAATATTGAGAATGCTTCCTTCGGGCTGACTAATTGTGCAGAGAGAACTGCAATATTTAAAGCGCTTTCAGAAGGGGAAACAGGTTTTGACATGCTTGCTGTTACGGCAGATTCCGACCGCCCGGTGCCCCCGTGTGGAGCATGCAGACAGGTCATAGCGGAGCACTGTCCAAAAGATATGAAAGTCATCTTGACCAACAGAAAAGGAGATGTGCAGGAGATTTCAGTCGGTGACCTTCTGCCGTTTGCTTTTGCAGCGGAGGATTTACATGAATAAAATAATCACGGGCGAAAGTGAATTCAAATCTGGTTTTATCTCCATCATTGGAAGGCCGAATGTAGGGAAATCAACTTTTTTAAACAGGGTAATTGGACAAAAGATAGCGATTATGAGTGATAAGCCGCAAACGACCAGGAACAAGGTTCAGGGTGTATTGACAACTAACGATGCACAGATGGTGTTCATAGACACCCCTGGTATCCATAAACCGAAACATAAGCTTGGCGACTTTATGATCAAGCTTGCAATCAATACATTCAAAGAAGTCGATCTCATTTTGTTCATGATCAATGCCGAAGAAGGTTATGGGCGCGGTGATGAATTCATCATTGAGCAATTGAAAAATGTTAAAACTCCGGTATTTCTTGTCATCAATAAAATTGATCAGGTACATCCAGATCAATTGATTGTCCTTATTGAACAATATAAGGATATGTATCCATTCAAGGAAGTCATTCCGATATCAGCGCTGGAAGGCAATAATGTGGAACGTCTCATTCAGCAAATCAAAGAGTATTTGCCGGAAGGACCGCAATTTTATCCTTCCGATCAAGTGACTGACCATCCGGAAAGATTCATTGTATCAGAATTGATCCGTGAAAAGGCACTCCATCTTACACGGGAAGAAGTGCCACATTCAATTGCCGTTGTCATCGATCAAATGAAGCAGGAACAAGGCAAGGATCTTATTCATGTGATGGCGACAATCATTGTGGAGCGCGATTCACAAAAAGGGATTGTTATTGGAAAACAAGGAAAAATGTTGAAGGAAATCGGGCAGCGTGCCCGGAGAGACATCGAGAACCTTCTTGGTTCAAAGGTTTTTCTGGAATTATGGGTTAAGGTCCAAAAAGATTGGAGGAACAAGTCTTCTCACCTAAGGGATTTTGGTTTTAGGGAAGACGAATATTAATTTGGTTCGTTTAGCAAATTTTACGTTGAATCTTCCTGGGGCGCGTGGACAAACATATTCATACAACCATCATAATGAAAGGCGGGATTCAAATGTATGAGTTTACTTGGAAAGTTTTTAAGAAGACGGGAAACATCGATATTTACCTGCTTCTGAAGGAACTGGAGAAAGAAGAACACATGATGAATACTCTGCCGATTGCTGATAAGCCCGATGTGATCAATTATCCTGTTTCCTGACCGATACTTTACTTTTTTTTGAAGTCCCGATGCAGTATGATACTGTAAAAGGGGATAGCGACATGTTGGAAAAAATTGAAGGCATTGTAATCAGAACAACAGATTATGGCGAATCAAATAAAATCACAACGATATACAGCAGGGAAGCTGGAAAAATTTCCGCGATGGCAAGAGGGGCCAAAAAAACGAACAGCCGTCTTGCTGCAGTTTCCCAGCTGTTTACATACGGTTATTTTTTATTGCAGACTGGACGCGGTCTTGGCACCCTTCAGCAAGGTGAGATAATTTCTCCATTAAGGGGCTTGAAAGAGGATATTTTTAAAACAGCCTATGCTTCTTACATTGTGGAGATGGTTGACAGAAGCACCCAGGATAACGACCCGAACCCATATTTATTCGAGCTGATGCATCAATCGCTGAATTATATAAGCGAAGATTATGATCCGGATATTATCACTCATATTTTCGAAATGAAAATGCTCCAAGTTCTTGGACTTTATCCGGAAATGAAGAAATGCTCTGTCTGCGGTGCCACTGAAGGAACCTTTGGTTTTTCACTCAAAGAGAACGGGCTTATTTGCCATCGTTGTTTGGAAAGTGATCCGCATTTTTTACCTATGAGTCAAAATGCGATTAAGCTCCTCCGGTTATTTTATTATTTTGACTTTAACCGGCTTGGTACCATTTCAGTCAAGAAGGAGACGAAGCAAGAGTTGAAAAAAGCGATTGACATATATTACGATGAATACTCCGGACTCCATATTAAATCCAAACGTTTTTTGGATCAAATGGATTCATTGAAAGACAAGCTATAGGAAGAGGTTGACATCCGCCTGCATTTCGATTATTTTTATTCATAGTGATATATGTCCTGCTAAGACGGAAAGTAGTAACTGTACGATTCCATTTCAGCGAACCCGGGAAGGTGCAAGCCGGGGATGGTAACTGCAGTGAAGGCAGTCCTGAGCGGGAAACTTAAAGTGGCCGATTTTTACGGCAATTAGGGTGGAACCGCGGGTTAACTCTCGTCCCTATGCTAATTGAGCATAGGGATGGGAGTTTTTTATATTACGGAAAGGGTGATTACATGAATATACAGGAAATGATTTTAACGCTGCAAAAGCATTGGTCGGATTATGGCTGTATTTTAATGCAGGCGTATGACGTAGAAAAAGGAGCAGGGACTATGAGCCCTTACACATTTTTAAGGGCGATCGGCCCAGAGCCATGGAATGTGGCGTATGTGGAGCCGTCAAGGCGTCCTGCGGACGGACGGTATGGAGAAAATCCGAACAGACTTTACCAGCACCATCAATTTCAGGTGATCATGAAACCTTCACCAGAAAATATCCAAGAGATGTATTTGGATTCGTTAAAAAAGCTAGGGATTGATCCTCTTGAACATGATATCCGGTTTGTGGAAGATAACTGGGAAAACCCTTCTTTAGGATGTGCCGGGCTCGGTTGGGAAGTGTGGCTGGACGGAATGGAAATCACACAGTTTACGTATTTCCAGCAGGTGGGCGGATTGGAGTGCAAACCGGTATCGGTTGAGTTGACATATGGAATTGAACGCCTTGCCTCCTATATTCAGGAAAAAGACAATGTATTTGATTTGGAATGGACCAATGGATTTACAATCAGGGATATTTTCTATCAGCCCGAATATGAACATTCCAAGTATGCTTTTGAGACTTCTGATCGGGATTTATTATTCAATTTATTCAGCATGTATGAAAAGGAAGCGGAAAGACAAATGGAACTTGGGCTTGTCCACCCGGCTTATGATTATATTTTAAAATGTTCCCATGTCTTCAATCTGTTAGATGCAAAAGGAGCGATTTCCGTAACGGAAAGGACCGCCTATATTTCCAGGATGAGAAACATGGCCCGACATGTGGCAAAGACTTTTTATGAAGAAAGGGAAAAATTAGGGTTTCCGATTTTGCAGGGCAAAAAGGAGGAGTGCAGCCATGAATAAACGTGATTTATTGCTAGAAATCGGTTTGGAAGAAATGCCTGCCAGGTTTATACGCAGATCAATTCTGCAGCTGGAAGAAAAGGTAAAAAACTGGTTGGATGACAACGGAATTGAACATGAAGATCTGTTTACTTTCTCCTCGCCAAGAAGACTGGCTGTCCTTGTGAAAAATGTCGCAGAATCCCAGCGGGATACTGAAGAGGAAGCAAAGGGACCTGCGAAAAAAATTGTCCGGGATGAAAAAGGCGACTGGTCAAAGGCGGCTTTGGGTTTTAGCCGCTCTCAGGGAATGACGCCGGATGACATATATTTCAAGGAGATAAATGGGGTTGAATATGCCCATATCAAGCGTTTTATAAAAGGGAAAATGACAATTGAACTGCTTCCTCAGCTTAAAAAACTAGTGGAAGGTATGCATTTTCCAAACAGCATGAGATGGGGAAGCTATCAGCTTCGTTACGTCCGTCCAATCAGGTGGCTGGTTGCCTTATTTGGCAATGAAGTGGTCGAATTCAATATTGCAGGAGTTTCGGCAGGAAAAATGACGAAAGGACATCGCTTTTTGGGAGCGGATATTTCGATTAATCATCCTAAAGAATATGAAGAGGCACTTCAATCCCAATTTGTCATTGCCAATGATGAAACCAGAAAACAGATGATTGTATCGCAGATTGCTGGTCTTGAGAAGGAAAATGGCTGGGTGATCCCAATAGAGGAAGGTTTGCTGGAAGAAGTAACAAATCTTGTGGAATATCCGACCGCTTTTTATGGAAAGTTTGACGAGAAATTTTTAGACCTTCCAGATGAAGTGCTCATCACTTCAATGAAAACACATCAACGCTACTTTCCTGTGAAAGATACAACTGGGAACCTGCTTCCATATTTTGTTTCAGTTAGAAATGGCAGGGATGTCCATATCGATACTGTGGCAAAAGGGAATGAAAAAGTATTGCGAGCTAGATTGGCGGATGCCCAATTCTTTTATGAGGAAGATCAAAAGCTTGAGATCGCAGATGCTTTGAAAAAACTCGAATCCATTATCTACCACGAAAAAATTGGCACATTGTCCCAAAAAGTGAATAGAGTTCGGAGAATCACGAACGATTTAAGCGGGCTACTTGGGCTGACAGATAGTGAAAAACAATTGGCCGATCGTGCCGCTGCCATTTGTAAATTCGACCTTGTGACAAATATGGTGGATGAATTTCCGGAGCTGCAAGGGACAATGGGTGAAAAATATGCCCTGCAAAAGGGAGAAAATGAAGATGTCGCAAGGGCTGTAAACGAGCATTATAAACCGCGTCATGCCCAAGATGACATTCCTGCATCTCTCACCGGTGCGATAGTTGGAGTCGCCGATAAAATGGATACGATTGTAACATCTTTTGCCATTGGCCTGATCCCAACCGGTTCACATGATCCATATGCTTTACGCCGAAATGCAACGGGTGTTGTCAATATATTGAAGGGCATGAATTGGAATATCTCTCTGGAAAAGCTAATCCATCGTGTGATCGAAGTTACAGAAGAGGATGTAAACATAGAAAATGATGAATTGAAGGAGAGTCTCCTGCAGTTTTTCAAACTTCGGATCAAACATCTTCTTCAGGAACTAAATATCCGCTTTGACATTATTGAGGCTGTGACCGGAGGAGAACTCAATAGCATCTCTGACATCATTGACCGAGCCGGTACACTGAATAAACATACGAATGATGCAGATTTCAAAGAGACTATTGAATCATTGGCTCGTGTGATGAACATTGCCCAGAAAGCGGAAGACGATAGCGAAGTGAACCCTGCTTTATTTGAAAACAACGAAGAAAAACAACTATATCGGGAATATAAAAATATCATCGATACTTTCAGCACTGAAATCCATTCTGAGAGCCGTTTTATAGCACTTAAAAACTTGTCACCAGTTATTTCTGCCTATTTTGATCAAACAATGGTCATGGCGGAAGACGACAAGATTAGAAAAAATCGACTTGCGCAGATGCAAAAACTCTCTGATGTGATTGGAAGCTTTGCTATAATGAATGAAATTCAAGTGAAATAACTATACAAACATCTGAATCTAGTGCAAAAACAACCTTAAATTGTGTACCTTTTTATGGATGAGATTCTCTTTAGTGGCTAAATAGTATATACTAATTCTAATAAGTATGTCTCATTTCATGTCCATAGGTGGTGAGCACGATCGAACTCAGCAAAAGACAGGATAGAATATTGGAAATCGTAAAGGAAAACGGCCCGATCACGGGTGAGCATATTGCAGAAAAGCTGAACTTGACTCGCGCCACTCTGCGTCCGGATCTGGCCATTTTGACTATGGCCGGATATTTGGATGCAAGGCCCAGAGTGGGGTATTTTTATACCGGAAAAACTGGGACACAATTGTTGACTGAAAGTATGAAGAAACTGACAGTCAAAGATTATCAGTCGATCCCTGTAGTCATTAATGAAAATGTTTCTGTTTATGATGCTATTGTCACAATTTTCCTGGAGGATGTAGGGACCGTTTTTGTAACGGACGATGAGCATCACCTGGCAGGGGTATTATCCCGGAAAGACTTGTTAAGGGCAAGTCTGGGTAAGCAGGAGTTATCAACTTTGCCGGTTAACATAATCATGACAAGGATGCCTAATATAACGATGTGTGAAAAGGACGATTTGTTGGTTGATGTTGCCAAAAAGTTGATTGAAACACAGATTGATGCAGTTCCCGTGGTAAAAAAGACAGATACTGGGTACGAAGTAATAGGCAGGCTTACGAAAACGAATATAACTAAAGCGTTTGTGGCGCTTGCAGAACAAGAAGGTTAGTTGACATGACGGGAGATGATAAAATCATGACGGAACCGGTGATATATGTAGTATCAGACTCCGTGGGCGAAACTGCCGAACTTGTAACAAAAGCGGCATTGAGCCAATTTTCCGGGCCTAATGCTGTCATTAAACGTATTCCTTATGTTGAGGAGCCTGAGAATATCGATGAAGTCATTTCTTTAGCAAAGATGAATAATGGAATCATTGTCTTTACATTAGTCAAACCGGAAATAAGGGTTTACTTGGTTGATAAAGCCCGGAAATCCAACGTACATGCCATTGATATTCTAGGACCGTTAATGACTACATTTGAGGAAAGGTTTGACAAGAAACCGCTAAATGAGCCGGGTCTCGTACGCAAGTTGGATGCAGATTACTTCAAAAGAGTGGAAGCCATTGAATTTGCTGTGAAATATGATGACGGTAGAGACCCAAGAGGCTTGCTAAGAGCAGACATTGTATTGGTGGGGGTTTCCAGGACTTCCAAAACACCGCTATCGCAATATCTCGCCCATAAGAGATATAAAGTAGCAAATGTTCCAGTCGTACCTGAAGTGGATCCGCCGGAGGAATTATTCAAGATCGATCCTGATAAATGCGTAGGTTTAAAAATCAGTGCAGAAAAGCTCTATGAAATTCGCAGGGAAAGATTGCTGACTTTAGGGCTCGATGATAATGCCATATATGCGAACATTGAAAGGATCCGCCGTGAAATCGAATATTTTGACAGGATCACTGAAAAAATTGGATGCAAAATTATTGATGTAACAAATAAAGCTGTTGAAGAAACAGCTAATATCATCATTAATTTTAAATTAAATAGTAATTGAGCGCTTAAACAGCGCTCTTTTTAGTGAATTATTTTTTCAGTTCCCGACACTGGGCAAATTCGGCAAAATACGCTATAATAAAATATTGTGTTTATGAAAATTAAAAGGGTTAGAGTGCTAAGTAAAGGAATACAATATTTATTGTGATTATATTTAACCCTTTCATCCAATTTTTAAAAAAGGGATTAAAAATAAGAAGGAATCTGCGGAGGGATGCAGAATAAATAATTATGCCCAAAAAAAAAAGGGTGATATTTGTCGATGCGGATGCCTGTCCTGTAAAAGGTGAAATTTCTAAAATTGCATCAGGATTGAATTTAGAGGTACTTTTTATCGCCTCTTACAGTCACAAACCTTCGAGATCTAAAGAAGGTGAAAATTGGATTTTCGTTGATCCGGACAGGGAAGCCTGCGACCTTTATATCCTCAATCATGTTAAGCAGGGAGATATCCTGGTTACACAAGATATAGGACTCGCAAGCATCGCGCTACAAAAAGGTGTTTATGTGTTTTCACCCAGGGGAACGGAATACAGGGAAGAAACAATAGATACAGCTCTTGATTTCCGGTACTTGGCTGCAAAAGACCGTGAGCGGGGAAAATTTTGGAAGGGGCCCAAGCCATTTAAAGATGAAGACCGAAATAGATTTCTGACTGTTTTCGATAATTTTTGTCGAAAAATGGTAATTGGTGAAAATTGAAATAAAAAGTATAGATGAGGATGTTTACAAATGGCTGCAAGAATCCCAGAGGAAAAGATAAGCGAACTCAGGCAGTCTGTGGACATTGTTGATATTATCAGTGAATATGTCCAATTAAAAAAGCAGGGCAGAAATTATTTTGGACTATGCCCATTCCACAACGAAAATACTCCTTCATTTTCCGTGGCACCGGAAAAACAGATTTTCCATTGTTTTGGCTGCGGAGCAGGTGGAAATGTATTTAATTTTTTAATGGATGCTGAAGGCGTCACTTTCCAGGAAGCAGCCGCCATTATCGCTGATAAAGGGGGCATTCCTCTTCAAATCGAGCAGCCTGATAGCCAGCGGGATGACGGCTATCCTTCAGAGCACCAAATAATGATTGACGCCCATGAACTATTGGGTAAACTATACCATCATTTATTGCTGAATACAAAAGAAGGCGCAGGTGCGTTGGATTATCTTCTTTCGCGCGGATTTTCACCCGAGGGTATTAGAAAGTTCAAAATTGGCTATTCTTTGCCTGAATGGGATATGGCCGTAAAGTATTTAACCAAGCGCGGTTTTAAGGAAGAAGAGCTTGAAAATGCAGGATTGATCATAAAAAAAGAAAATGATGACGGCTTTTTCGATCGGTTTCGCAACAGGATTATGTTTCCTTTGTTTGATACCAAAGGTAGGACCATCGCTTTTTCAGCACGGGCTCTTGAAAGTGATGACTCCCCAAAATATTTGAATACCCCGGAAACGGCCATTTTTAATAAAAGCTCACTTCTATACAATTATCATGAAGCGCGGAGTGAAATTAGAAGGCAGGGGTATGCGGTCCTGTTCGAAGGCTTCGCCGATGTTATATCCGCCGATCAGGCCAATGTCAAAAATGGCGTCGCAGTGATGGGGACATCACTGACCAATGAACATATTCAGTTGCTGCGGAGGCTGACAGATACAATCATCCTATGTTTTGATTCGGATCAGGCAGGCATTGAGGCCTCTAACCGTGCCGGCTCAATGCTTGTTGAGAAAGGATTGGAAGTTAAAGCGGCTTTGCTTCCAAAGGGAATGGATCCCGATGACTATATCCGAAAACACGGGACTGAAAAATTCCGTACGGATGTAATAGGGAATTCATTGGCATGGACGGCTTTTAAACTTCATTATTACAGGTTCGGAAAAAACTTGAAAAATGAAGGAGAAAAGCTGAAGTATATAGAAGAAGTCATGAATGAATTGAGCAAGCTGGATAATCCCATTGAAAGAGATTTGTATATCCGGCAGATAGCCGAGGAATTTTCACTTTCTTTGGAAGTGCTTGAGGATCAACAAAAAAAGCTGGTTCAGGCGGAGGGGAAAAAGCAACAGCAACAGAAACAAGCTGGCAGTTTTACCCAGCTCCCTCAAAAGAGGCAAAAAGTCATGCCGGCCCACATAACAGCGGAGAGGCTGCTGCTGGCCAGGATGATTCGTGACGAGGAAGCTACCTATCGAATAATGACCATGCTTGAAGATCAGACATTTTACTATGATGAACACCAAGCTATTATCACCTATTTATTAGGTTATTACGCTGCGGGGAACCCTCCGGATCCATTACTTTTTCTGGATCATCTTCCAGATAAAAAGTTGCGGGCAATCGTCACTGAAATCGAAATGATGTCGGTAGACAGCGAAGATAATGAGCAGGAATTAAAAGATTGCGTCAATTATGTGTTGAATCATGCAAAGATGTTAATGATAAAAGAAAAACAATCAGAACAAAGAGAGGCGGAGCGAAGCAATAATGTCCAAAAGGCATTAGAAATTGCACAGGAAATCATTTCTCTCCGCAAATCATTAAGTATATAACCGGGTGCGCAAATGTTTGGAAGGAGGGGGACGTATGGCTGAAAAAGCACGTTCCAACGTAACAGAAAATGAATTAACCCTCGAGCAGGCAAAAGAGGTATTGCTTGAACAAGGAAAAAAACGGGGTACTTTGACATATGAACGCATTGCCAGTAATTTGGCCCATTTCGATCTGGACTCCGATCAAATGGATGAGTTTTATGAAATGTTGAGTCATCATGGGGTTGAAGTTCTCGAAGAAGACACTGATGATGATGAAGATCCCGATGTGGATGAGATTGAGAAAGAAGACGAAGAAGAATTTGATTTAAATGATTTAAGCGTCCCTCCCGGAGTTAAAATAAACGACCCCGTCCGCATGTATCTGAAAGAGATCGGCAGAGTGGATCTTTTATCAGCAGAAGAGGAAGTGGAGCTGGCCGAAAGGATTGAGCAAGGGGACGAAGAAGCGAAGAAAAGGCTGGCAGAAGCTAATCTTCGACTTGTAGTCAGTATTGCCAAGAGGTATGTGGGCCGCGGGATGCTGTTTCTTGATTTAATACAGGAAGGCAACATGGGACTGATTAAAGCTGTAGAGAAATTTGACCATAGAAAAGGTTTCAAATTTAGTACGTATGCCACATGGTGGATCAGGCAGGCCATAACTCGTGCCATAGCAGACCAAGCCAGGACAATACGGATTCCGGTCCATATGGTAGAAACCATTAATAAATTGATCAGAGTACAGAGGCAATTGCTTCAGGATCTGGGTCGAGAACCTTCTCCGGAAGAAATTGCGGAAGAAATGGATTTGACACCTGATAAAGTCAGGGAGATCTTAAAAATTGCTCAGGAACCCGTTTCCCTTGAAACACCGATCGGTGAAGAGGATGACTCTCACCTTGGAGACTTTATCGAGGACCAGGAAGCCACTTCTCCATCTGATCATGCAGCTTACGAGCTGCTGAAAGAACAGCTCGAAGACGTTCTTGACACATTGACCGACAGAGAGGAAAATGTACTCCGCCTCCGTTTCGGCCTTGATGACGGACGTA
This sequence comes from Siminovitchia fordii DSM 16014 = CIP 108821, assembly GCF_000374565.1. GTDB lineage: Bacteria > Bacillota > Bacilli > Bacillales > Bacillaceae_C > Siminovitchia > Siminovitchia fordii. The sequence goes on from NZ_KB894686.1 coordinate 271,436, forward strand.
CCCGGACATTGGAGGAAGTCGGCAAAGTTTTTGGTGTGACACGGGAGCGTATTAGACAAATTGAAGCTAAAGCACTAAGAAAGCTAAGACATCCAAGCAGAAGCAAACGTTTGAAAGATTTTCTCGAATAATAAAGATATAATGTGCCTCCTGAAATACTGGAGGCTTTTTTTATTTAAATTTGACACTTATTTTACTTAATCTGATTTGCTTTTGCAAACCGGGATTTTGGCTCCTTTTGTCGATAGATTTTAAAAGGCCTTGTATTGTTATTCAAAAATAGTATTTTTTCTAAATTAGATTGAATTTATGGTAATAAATGATATATCGAAATATCAAAAAAATAATTTAAAATATCAAATGTCTTGAGAAAGAAAAGAGGAACAGGATATAATATATGTTGAAAGCGGATACAAAAGGCAGGAGGAGGGTAAAATGAATCTTGACTTGACTGCTGAACAGGATATCATTAGGCGAACAATCAGGGAATTTGCCCGTGAGGAAGTTGCCCCCGGAGCCATAGAACGGGACAGGAACAGCGAGTTTCCGAGGGAAGTGTTTAAAAAGCTCGCCGATTTGGGGATGATGGGGCTTCCGTTTCCGGAAGAATACGAGGGTGCAGGAGCGGATACTATAAGTTTTGCGATTGTTACAGAGGAATTAAGCCGAGTATGCGCTTCGACCGGCATCACCTATTCTGCCCATATATCACTTGGAGGAGCTCCCATTTATATGTTTGGTACTGAGGAACAAAAGAAAAAATATTTAATCCCTATTTGCAGGGGTGAATCTTTGGGCGCCTTCGGATTGACAGAACCGAACGCAGGATCAGATGCCGGAGGGACACAGACAACAGCGGTCCTGGAAGGGGATCATTATATCATAAACGGGAATAAATGTTTCATTACAAATGCTTCGTACGCCAAAAATGTGGCATTGACGGCCATTACAGGAAGGAAGAACGGAGAAAAGCAAATAAGTGCAATTATTGTCCCCACCAATGCGGAAGGGTTCACTATTCTCAATCAATATGAGAAAATGGGTCTGCATGCATCGGACACGACTGAACTTGTACTGGAAAATGTGAAAGTCGGCAAAGATCATTTGTTGGGAAAAGAAGGGGAAGGCTTTAAGCAGTTTCTTAAAACACTTGATGGGGGAAGAATCGGGATTGGGGCAATGGCCGTTGGAATAGCTCAGGGAGCCTATGATAAGGCCTTACAGTATGTAAAAGAGCGAAAACAGTTTGGAAGGCCGCTATCCCAGTTTCAGGCTACACAATTCAAAATAGCTGATATGGCAATGAAAATTGAAGCGGCACGGAATATGGTATTTAAAGCCGCTTGGTTAAAGGATCAAGGCAGGCCTTTTGCCAAGGAAGCATCAATGTGTAAGTTATTCGCTTCGGAAGTATGCATGGAAATCACAGATGAAGCAGTTCAGCTACACGGTGGGTATGGATATATGCGTGAATACGAAGTGGAACGGATGATGAGGGATGCAAAATTGCTGGAAATCGGGGAAGGCACATCTGAAGTCCAGCGCATGGTAATTGCTAGAGAAGTTGGGTGCTATTAGAGTATTCAAAAAGTCATCGAATAACAAACGGAAGATTTAACCGTTGGCCTAATTCTGGGCTTCTCAATTATAACTGGATCGACTTCCGCCAACTGTTGCAACTCAAAAGTCATAAAAGTGAAAGCCGCCGATCGTAACTCCGCCCCCTTGACCTAATTTCTTTTAAATCATGCACTATTAGGTGTTAAATTGCCATTTAATTTGTCCAAATATCGAAAAAAGTTGAAACATCGACTGAAAGACTTTCCCTTCCGCTCATTTTCGAGTAGAATGTAGATGTTTGCATAATTTATATTTATCAACTGTTTATTACATAAGGAGGGTAAGTCATGAAACGCAATCCGCTTGTTCCATATTATTTGATTATGGTTTTAGGCCTCGTACTCGTATTTTTCCTTGCTATTAAAGGAATTGGAGATGCTAAAGAAATCGCAAAAGAAAAAGAAGGCGGCGGTCAAGAGCAAGCCGAAGAATTCAATCCTGAGGAATACGCCCAAGGAACATGTATTTCATGTCACGGTGAAAATCTAGAAGGGTCAGGCTCCATTCCAAGCCTTCATGGTACAGGACTATCAAAGGATGAAATAGCTGACATTCTTACTAACGGTAAAGGCAACATGCCTGCCGGACTGGTACCAGCTGACAATATAGATCAGATGGCAGAATGGATAGCAAACCTGAAATAATACACTTAAAAAGTTCTTTGCTAAAAGGCAAAGAACTTTTTTTATAAAGAAGGTGCAGTATCTGATGAATGAGAATCAATTGTCAAAAAGGCTTCATTGCGTAGCCTCATTTATAAAAAGAGGAATGAAAATAGCGGATATTGGTTCTGACCATGCCTACTTGCCGTGTTATTCCGTTAAACGAGGGACAGCATCTTTTGCTGTGGCAGGTGAAATTGCAGAGGGCCCTTTCCGATCAGCCAAAGAGCAGGTTGAGAGGGTCCGTCTAGGCCACCTGATTGATGTAAGGAAAGGTGATGGTCTTGAAGTGGTACATCCCGAAGAAGTGGACTGCATCATTATAGCGGGCATGGGAGGACCATTGATATCACAGATATTGGACAATGGGAAAGAAAAGCTTACCGGCGTCTCAAGGCTCATATTGCAGCCAAATGTCGGAGCGGAACATATTAGGTATTGGTTATTAGAAAATGGATGGGAACTGATAGATGAACAAATTTTGGAGGAAGACGGAAAAATTTACGAAGTGCTTGTTGCTGAGCAGGGAACTCCATCTAATTCATATAATCAAAGTGAATTATTAATGGGTCCTTTTTTGCTCAAGAAAAGGAATGGGGTATTCTTCAAAAAATGGTCTGCCGAGCTTAAGGCATGGCAAAACATATTAAATAGCATGGAGAGAGCAAAGGACCGTCCAGAAACAGAAGAAAAAAAACAGGAGCTTTTAAGGAAAATTGCCATTGTTGAGGAGGCGTTGAAATGAAAAAAGTGAACGGCTTTCAAGTCATTGAAATGTTGGAACAGTTTGCCCCCAAAAAGTATGCAATGGACGGGGATCCGATTGGTCTGTTAGTTGGCAGCTTAAATAAAAATGTTTCCACTGTTATGACGGCCCTTGACGTATTGGAAAATGTTGTGGATGAAGCGATTGAAAAAAATGTGGATATGATTATTGCCCATCACCCGATCATTTTCCGGCCGTTAAAAAGGATTGTTATGGACGAACCTGGGGGAAAACTGATTGAAAAGCTGATCAAGCATGATATTGCCGTCTACGCAGCACACACAAATTTGGATGTCGCTAAAGGCGGAGTAAATGATATGCTCGCAAAGGCTTTAAAATTGAAAAACACTTCAGTGCTTATACCTACATATGAGGAGAACATGAAGAAGCTGGCCGTTTTTGTCCCGATCGAACAGACAGATAAGGTCTTGGCAGCGCTTGGGGATGCCGGGGCAGGTTTCATTGGAGAGTATAGCCATTGCTCCTTTTCAACACAAGGCACCGGAAGATTTTTACCAGGGACTAACGCGAACCCTTTCATCGGTGAAAAGGGCAAAATGGAGGAAGTTTCTGAGGTTAAAATCGAAACGATATATCCGGAGTCATTGGAGAAAAAAATAGTGTCGGCCATGATTAAGTCTCACCCATACGAAGAACCAGCATATGACATTTACCCTCTCAGTCTTAAAGGAGAGGAGCTTGGGCTTGGAAGAATTGGGGAGCTTGCAGAAGAAATGACGCTCCGGGAATTCGCTGAGCATGTGAAGGAAACGCTTGATGTCAACAGAGTACGGGTCATAGGCGACCATATGGCAAAGGTAAAAAAAATTGCTGTACTCGGAGGGGACGGAAACAAATATTATCAGCAAGCCAAAAGAAAAGGTGCTGATGTTTACGTAACAGGCGATATTTATTATCATACAGGCCATGACGCCCTGAATATCGGTTTAAACATCGTAGATCCCGGGCACCATGTGGAAAAAGTGATGAAAAAGGGGCTTGCTGAGCTGCTTGGCAAGTGCGCAATACAGCTTGGATATGATGTCAATTTTATTCCTTCCGAACCGGATACTGATCCGTTTACGTTTGTTTAATAAGCAACTAAAAAAGGCCAGGACACCTTATTGGGTTTTCCTGGCTTTTATTTTTACTGTGTATTCAATTTCGGTTTTCTTACCTTTGGCAAAATCTTGTTTAACGGCACTTGGTTTTCTCGGGTCCATGTTGCGGGGTCAAGCGGATCAAACTGTTCTAGAAATGTGATGACTTCCCTTACGATAGGAGTTGGAGTGGATGCCCCAGCTGTTACGGCCACTGTTTCCGCTCCTTTCAGCCATTCAATATTTATTTCCGAGACATCTCCGACCCTGTATGCTCTGGTACCTGCTATTTCCTCCGAGACCTGGGCTAGTCGGTTGGAATTGTTGCTCATCGGGTCTCCTACAACAATTAATACATCCGCTTCACCGGCCTGATCTGCCACAGCTTCCTGGCGTACCTGAGTGGCAAGACAGATCTCTTTATGCTTTTCAGCATGGGGGTATTTTGCTTGGACCTTTTCCATAAGTTGTGCAACATCCCACTGGCTCATGGTTGTCTGGTTCGTAACGATAATTTTATCATTCTTGATATCGAGTTCCTCGACATCCTCCAATGCTTCCACAAGATGAACTATGTGGGGAGCAACTCCCACAGCGCCTTCCGGTTCGGGGTGTCCTTTCTTACCGATGTAAATGACGTCATACCCCTCACGCTCTTTTTGTCTGATTAAGTCATGAGTTTTTGTGACATCTGGACACGTTGCATCTATCGTGGTCAATCCTTTTTTCTTTGCAAGTTCCCGTACTTCCGGGGAAACACCGTGAGCAGTGAAAATGACGGTTCCTTTATCAACTTTTTCCAGTATGGATTTTCTGTTTGGACCGTCGAGTGTAATGATTCCGTCCTCTTCAAACGCGTCCGTCACATGTTTGTTGTGGACGATCATACCCAATATATAGATTGGGCGCGGCAGCGTCTTGTCCAAAGCTGCATTCCGCGCGATGACCATCGCATCAACTACACCGTAGCAATATCCACGGGGTGAAATTTTTATAATTTGCATGTATATCCTCCTGACTATTGCCAGGCAAAAGCCTGAAACATTATGACTCTAACATTATTATATAGAACAACTGTGGAAAAGCCAACAGCCGTTCTAGTCTGAACGGCTGATCAATATCATACATACAACTTTGGCAATGATTCCCCACTTTGAGTTGTACTAGTTTTTTGATTTGAAGATTCCTGTTCGTACTCCCCAGATGGTTTGCTAGAGCTTTCAGAAGCTTTTTCTTCTTTTTCATTCATTTCTTCGGGGGCGTTTTTAAATCCTTTATACAATTTCCACATGGCGGGGAGGTTTCTGACAAGAGGCCCATACTGCTGGACCATTGGGCCTATTTGCTGCGCAGTTCTTAAAACCTGCTGCGTATTATTTAAAAATGATTGGATGTTTCCCGGATTGGTCAATCCCTGTAATAAAGAACCTCCACCTGTTTGAGAGCCCCTTGAAAATAATCCTGCTGCAGTTCTTCCCGCCTGTGAGGGAACTTGGCGCTGGAACAAACGGGATAACAGCCCGCCCCTGTCCATGCTCTGGCCGGGCGGCATGCCAGGTGGACCGAAAAATCCGCCGCCCCTTTGAGGACCGGGAGGCCCAAACATCCCCATAGGTGGTCTGCTGAAATTCCTTGGCTGCAATTCAATTCCTCCTTTCTTCATGTTTTATGACAGGGTATGCACATTAAAAAATTCCGTCCTGCTATGCGAAATTTCTAAAACAGCCACATTGTTGTAGTTGATGTATGAATCATTTATAATATAAGCTTAGCAGGGGAAAGTGCCTATAAGTTTGTCTAGCCCGGGAACCATCTTGTTGGCCCGTGCTGGCAAAGCGCTGGACTTTCCTAAAGGAGTGAACCAATGGCTGTTTACAGTTTTGAAGAGTACCGATTCAAACCATATATACGTAAAGCAATAGGAAAATTGGGTTTCCGGGAGCCCACAACGATTCAAAGAAAAATGATCCCGCTTATTTTAAAGAGGCAGAGTGCCATCGGCCAATCTCAAACCGGATCAGGGAAGACACACGCGTATCTGCTGCCTATCATTCAAAGGATTGATCCCGCCCGCCGCCAAGTACAAGCAGTGATATTTGCTCCAACAAGGGAGCTGGCAAGCCAGATTTACCAGGAGGCTCTAAAAATCACTGAAGCGGCCGTTGAGGGTGATGAGATTTCCGTGCGGAATTTTACAGGCGGAACGGATAAACAGCGGACAATCGAGAAGTTGAAACAGCAGCCGCATATTGTGATCGGCACTCCCGGAAGAATCCACGATCTTGTCAGGGAGCAGGCGTTATTTGTCCATAATGCATCTATTCTTGTTATCGATGAAGCGGATCTATTGTTTGATATGGGCTTCATTCATGACGTGGACCAAATTGCAGGCAGAATGCCACAAAGCCTTGAAATGTATGTCTTTTCTGCCACAATTCCGGAGAAGCTGAAACCTTTCTTAAAAAAATATATGGAGAATCCTATATTTGAGCATGCAACACCTAGCCAGCTGGCAGCAGAGCAAATCGAACATGTGCTCGTTCCTTTGGGGAGCAGGAAAAAAACTGATCTCCTGGGTCAAGTGCTTCGATCCATCAATCCTTATCTGGCCATTGTTTTTGTGAATACAAAACAGATGGCTGATCACGTGGCCGAACAATTAGCCGGGCAAGGGCTAAAAGTGGGAAGAATCCATGGAGGTTTGACTCCGCGTGAACGGAAACGGATGATGAAACAGGTTCGTGACCTGGAATTTCAATACATCATTGCGACAGACCTGGCTGCAAGAGGCATTGATATCCCGGGTGTAAGCCATATTATCAATTATGAACTTCCGAAGGACTTGGATTTTTATATTCATCGTGCCGGCCGGACTGCGAGAGCTGGTAATCAAGGTGTTTCATATACACTATATGAGCCGTCTGATGAAGATGCGATTGTTCGGTTGGAGAAAATGGGAATTCTATTTGGTCATCAAGATGTCCGCGGAAATGAGTGGATTGACCTTCCTGACCGCAATCGCAGGAAAAACAGGATGCAGCTGAAAGAAAAAGAAAGCAGTACATCCAAAATTTATGTACGGAAGCCTAAAAAAGTGAAGCCTGGATATAAAAAGAAAATGGCTTCAGAAATAGAGAAATTAAAAAGAAGAGAGCGCCGTCTACAAAGAAATAAAAAGAAATAAAAGCAGTATTGGGGAGGATGAGGAAGGTTGTTAAAAATAGGATCCCACGTATCGATGAGTGGCAAGAAAATGCTTCTTGGATCAAGTGAAGAGGCAGTCTCATATGGTGCTAATGCAATGATGATTTACACAGGGGCGCCACAAAATACGAGAAGAAAGAAAATTGAGGAGCTGAACATCGATGCCGGTTCTCTGCATATGAAGGAGAATGGCATAAATGATCTGATTGTGCATGCTCCCTATATCATAAATATCGGCAATACAGTCAATCCGGCCACTTTTGAACTTGGGGTGAGTTTCCTTCGGTCGGAAATAGAGAGAACGACCGCATTAGGTGCAAATCAAATTGTCCTTCATCCCGGGGCACACGTAGGTGAGGGATCTGAAAAAGGGATCACAAAAATCATCGAAGGGCTCAATGAAGTATTGACTACAGATCAGGAAGTACAAATTGCCCTTGAAACGATGGCAGGTAAAGGCTCGGAGTGCGGTCGTTCGTTTGAAGAGCTAGCCTTGATCATTGATGGTGTGACACATAACGAAAAGTTGTCGGTATGCTTTGATACATGCCACACCCATGATGCAGGCTATGATATTGTGAATGATTTTGATGGTGTTTTGGAAGAGTTTGACCGCCTGATAGGCATTGATAGAATCAAGGTTGTTCATGTGAATGACAGCAAGAATGAGCGAGGTGCCCGGAAAGACCGGCATGAAAATATAGGATTTGGTCATATTGGATTTGAAGCCCTTGACTATATCATCCATCATCCGCAACTTTCGGAAATACCAAAAATCTTGGAAACTCCTTATGTAGGAGCAGATAAGAAAAGTAAAAAAGCGCCGTATAAACATGAAATCGAGATGATCAGAGACAGGAAGTTTGATGGCGATCTTTTGGAAAAAATTACTGGATAAACTTTTTAAAGTAATGGATAATCCATAAGCCTGCAGGAGCGGGCTTTTTTTTGTGGTTCATATGGCCGGATCTCTATTTGGTGAATTGAATAAATAACTTATTGATTTCCTTAGCTGTTTTGGGACCAGTGATTTTTGCGACTTCCCGAATAATGTTTGACCGGACATTGTCATCAAACAGGTCGAAATTTTTTCCGCGCAAAAAAGAGGCAATTTTTTCAGCTTGTCGGGCTGTCAGTTGAATGTTAAATTCACCAGCATATTTCATTAAATCCTTGGCTGTGATCACATTTAATTTGTAATTGACCATATTTTTGATCAGCTTCATTTGAAAACCTCCTTTATCAATACTTATGTGCAATGTCTGTCTTCTGTGACATGAAAAAATGCTCAATCATTTACAATAGTAGAGAATTCGTGTATACTTTAAAATTGTAAATAGGAATGATTCCTATTAGTGAGTAAAAGGAATGGGTAATCAATGATTAATGAAAAAGTCATAGAAATAAAAAACGTCAGTTTTCAGTACGATCGGGAAATTGTCCTGGATCATATTCATTTATCTGTCTCAAGGGGATCTTTTTTGGGCATTGTAGGTCCGAATGGCTCCGGAAAATCTACGCTTATGAAGCTTATACTCGGTTTATTGCGGCCCGATGAAGGTGAAATATTATTATTCCAGGAACAACAATCGAAATTTAAACACTGGGAACGTATAGGCTTTGTTTCCCAAAAAGCAAATTCCTTTAATACCGGCTTTCCGGCAACTGTGTTTGAAGTTGTAGCAAGCGGGTTAACAGGCAAAATCGGATTGTTCCGTTTCCTTCGCCCGAAACACAAAAGAGAAATTATCCAGGCTATTGAACAGGTTGGTATGATAGAATTCATCAATAGGAAAATTGGAGAGCTTTCCGGGGGACAGCAACAGCGTGTCTTTATTGCCAGAGCTATTGTTTCACGCCCTGAAATCCTTATCCTTGATGAACCGACTGTGGGCGTGGATGCAAAGAATGTCCAATCTTTTTACAAGATCCTTCAATCTTTGAAGGAACAGCTTGGGATCACACTCGTGATGGTTTCCCACGATATAGATGCAATTTTAAGTGAAGCAGATCATGTGGTTTACTTAAATAAGCGGGTACAGTTTTACGGGGATGTGGAAGAATATAAAAATGTAAGAGGCGAAAGGTTTTCCTTGGCTGACCATCCAGATTCCTAGATTAATAAAGGTGGATGTTGATTTTGATTACAGCGATATATCAATATGAATTTTTACAAAATACTTTTATAACCGGGCTTTTGATCGGATTGATCGCGCCATTGCTCGGAACATTTTTGGTCGTCCGAAGGCTTTCGCTTATTGCTGACGCCTTGAGCCATGTCACCCTGTCTGGAATTGCGGCAAGTCTTTATCTCAGTAAAACGACTGCAATGTTTGCTGGGCTTAATCCACTTTTTTTCGGCATGGGATTTTCCGTGATCGGTTCCATATTGATTGAACGTTTGCGGACTGTTTATTCACATTATCAGGAATTGGCCATCCCGATCATCCTTTCAGGCGGAATCGGGGTCGGAGTCATTTTTATTTCTCTTGCCGATGGATTTAACACGGAATTGCTGAACTATTTATTCGGGAGTGTCAGTGCAGTTACTCGAACGGATTTAGCGGTGATAGCTGTTATAAGTGTATGTGTTATTGCTATCGTCATTTTGATGTACAAGGAATTATTTTTACTTTCATTTGATGAGGAACATGCTAAAGCTTCCGGTATACCATCAAAAGTGATTCACTTCATTTTTATCATTATGATTGCGCTTGTGATTGCTGCTTCGATGCGTATTGTCGGGATTTTACTTGTGTCTGCTTTGATGACTCTGCCGGTTGCTGCCGGGATGAGGGTTGCTAGCGGCTTTAAGAAGACCATTTTCATTTCAATCTTATTTGGTGAAACTTCTGTGATCGGTGGACTTGCCAGCGCCTATTATCTTGACCTTGCGCCGGGTGGGACGATTGTTGTCATTGCTATTGTCATTTTGCTTGGAGCTATTTTATATAAAAGAATCTATCATAAAATACAGCTGAAAATTCATTGAGGTGATATCATGCATATTGCTGAAGCCATACAAATGGTAAAAGACAGCGGGTATAAGTTGACGGATAAAAGGGAGCAGATGCTTGGCATATTTGCTGGCAAAAATAAGTATTTAACTGCAAAAGAAATTTTGGAATTGATGCAGGGAGATTATCCAAGAGTAAGTTTTGATACCATTTACCGCAATTTGTCACTGTTTTTGGATCTTGGCATTCTTGAAGCAACAGAGCTTGCAGGAGAGAAACATTTTCGTTACACGTGCGGGAAAGGGGAGGGACATCACCATCATTTCATTTGCTTGAAATGCGGGAGTTCCAAAACGATTGATGCGTGCCCAATGGCTTATGTAACTGAAGACTTACAGGGGTATGATGTAGCGGACCACAAATTTGAAATATACGGGAAATGCCCGAAATGCAAAAAAGAAGCCGTGAGCTAGGCTTCTTTTTTTATTTTGCTGCTTCCAAATACATTCTCAACCCATTTTTCAGCTTCTTTCCAATTGTGGACCCTGATGACATCCTTTGGTGCAGGTTTCCGGTTATATGGAGTATCGAATAATATAACAGGGATGCTGAGCTCCTCCGAAATAGCGACAGCATTATCGTGTTTATCCTCAAAAAATAGTTCTACTCCATGTTTCTTTGCGGTTGATACCTTGTCATGTGTTCCTATCAGATCTATATAGTGGTAATTCAGACCATGTTGCTGGAACCATGATTCAGTAACATCAAATAATGCATTTCCTCTTGCGCTGATAAAATACAACTCATGCTGATTTCCCCACTTTTGAAGTACCTGCTTTGCGCCGTTTGCAATGGGGGATTCCGCGTATATTTTAGGTTCAGTACTGATGAACCACTGATATAGTGCTTCTTCCGGAATATCGAGGCATTTATTGAGTTCATATTCTGTCAAATCATCCAATGTGATATTCAAGTTAAACGATTCGTTTATGAATGGTACAAGTGATGTTGGGCAAGTTACTGTTCCATCAATGTCAATGCCGAACCTTCTTTGCATAAATTTTACTCCTTTAATTGATATATAATAACTTTTAATACATTGTAACATACATTTCCGATTATTTTAGAAAGGCATTTAAAAAGCACGGCCGCTTTGACCGTGCTTTTGTTTCGGTTTAGGAATATATAGAACACCTTAAAAGGGTGATTCAGTATTTGTTTTAAACATTTTGCTTTTCAGCTTCTTTTTTCTCAGCTTCTTGCTTTTTAAAATATTCTTCCGCCATTATATCGATTTCTTTTTTTAGCTCTTCAACCATTGTTTCTTCTGGAACTTTACGGACAGTCTTTCCTTTTTTGAAAAGCAGTCCCTCTCCTCGTGCGCCTGCAATGCCGATATCGGCTTCCCTTGCTTCTCCCGGTCCGTTTACGGCACAGCCAAGGACAGATATTTTCAGAGGGGCTTTGATTTTTTGGATATATTCTTCCACTTCGTTTGCAATACTGATCAAGTCAATTTCAATACGTCCGCATGTCGGACATGAGACAAGTGTGGCTGCATTTGAAATCAACCCAAAAGCCTTTAGCAGTTCCCTGGCAACTTTTACTTCTTCAACAGGATCCGCACTTAATGAAATTCTCATCGTATTACCAATGCCCCTGCTCAGGATGGCACCAAGGCCGGCAGAGCTTTTTACTGTCCCTGCGAATAGGGTTCCGCTTTCTGTAATCCCCAGATGCAACGGATAGTCAAAAGCCATGGCCGCTTTTTCATAAGCTTCGATGGCAAGGTTCACATCAGAAGCCTTTAAAGAAACGATGATGTCGTGAAAATCGAGATCCTCAAGTATTTTGATATGGTGAAGTGCGCTTTCTACCATACCATCAGCAGTCGGATATCCGTATTTATTTAAAATATGTCTTTCAAGGCTCCCTGCATTGACACCGATACGGATTGGTATCCCTTTTTCTTTCGCTGCCTTTACAACAGCTTCAACTTTTTCCCTTTTTCCAATGTTGCCAGGATTGATACGGATTTTATCAGCACCGCCTTCTATCGCTTTTAAAGCTAGGCGATAATCGAAATGAATATCAACAACCAACGGAATGTTGATTCTTTTTTTAATTTCAGGAATGGCATTTGCAGCTCTTTCGTCAGGACAGGCAACTCTCACAATTTGGCAACCCGCTTCTTCCAATCGTGCAATTTCTTTGACTGTTGCCTCAACATCATGAGTTTTTGATGTTGTCATGCTTTGGATAATGACTTCATTGCTGCCGCCAATCGTCAAGTTTCCCACTTTTACGGGGCGTGTTTTGGAACGATGTATGATTGTACCCAAAGGTCATTCTCTCCTTTATAAAATATAAAGGCGTTCGCCTCTATTTTTAAATCAATACAGGTATCTTACCATGTTTATTGTATCAATCTTTGCTTGAGATTGACAACTGATTGGTTGTATTTAGTCGTCCTGCCGGCTGTAGATAGGGAATTTATATTTCTTATTGACTTGTATTTCATCAGGTTTTACCCCATCGTTCAATTTCTGAAAGTCCTCAATCAACTGGTTGATGGGGACAGGAATGGAGCCACCGTATATTGATTCTGCTACTGAGATTACAGTATCTCCCGGTTTAGTCACTTTAGTATCATAAGGCATGGATTTCATTTGAGCAGAATCGTTTGAACTACTTATTTCAGTCATTGCAGTGGCTGCTTGGTCAATTTTCAATGTCCCGATTTTTAAATCGTAATAAATACTATACATAAAAACGGCGATTGTAATAATAGCTGCGACTTTTTTCAACGTAAATCCCGCCTCTTTCATAAAGATGTACCATTTATATGCAACTGAGACGGGCTTTATTCGTTGATCAGGTTCTTTTTTTGGGTTTTGGAATGGCATAAATGCAGGCAAACATGATCCCGATCGCCATCACAAGTGCCAAGAGGAAGAAATAACTCTTTTCAAACTTGAACAGGTGGAGCAAACTGAATATGACTACCGGAAGCGTGACGCTGCAAGCTGTTAGTCTCCAGCTCTGTCTGTAAGGGAGCTTTCTTCCCAACCACTTTGCAATCGGTTCGCCAATTCCGGCCAATATTGTAATCGCCAAAAAAATAAGTCCGGCATTGAAAATGTATGTTGTAATAACAACCATGATAGTCACGAGGCCCTTTGACCCGGCATCCGAAATAGTTTCTCCATAATCATTCATAAAATCCTGTTTGAAAATCATATCGTAGAATCCGCCAAGTGATAAGAACAGGGCCAGAATGAATACATGTTGAATAGACTTGCCGATTGTCAGAAACCTGTATTTTGCCATTTCTTTTGGTGAATACAAGCTATTGAAGAAAATAGTCATGAGTGAAACATTTCTCAAAACTTTCACGTCCTTCATCCGTATAATCATTATTGTCGTTCTTCCACTAACCAGATTCAAGCATTTGAGTAAAGTTTGACAAAAAGTTCGAAAATGGGTTTACATAATATCCTATTACATCATCAGTTCACGTATTGCTGTTCATAAGGGAGGAAATGTAAGTAAGATGGATGTACTATATTGAAGGGAGGAGGAACTGTAAGATGGATGTACTATATTGGTCTGTTATTTCTATTGCCATAGTTTTGGCTTTTGTTGGACTTGTTTACCCTGTCATTCCAAGTGTCTTACTCTTAATTGGTGCTTTTCTTTTGTACGGCGTTTTTTATTCCTTTTCACCTCTGAATCTTCTTTTTTGGATCATTCAGATTCTGCTGGTGATACTGATTTTTATTGCAGACTACTTGGCAAATCTATTTGGAGTGAAAAAGTTTGGCGGTTCAAAGGCGGGAATATGGGGAAGTACAATTGGCCTTTTGGTTGGACCGTTTGTCATTCCGGTTGCCGGCATTTTGATAGGGCCCTTCATTGGGGCGATGGCTGCAGAAATATTGGTAAACCGCACACGATTCATAACCGCAATCAAAATCGGGACAGGGTCTGTGATAGGGTTCCTGGGAAGTGTCATAACAAAGACGGTCATCCAGCTTTTTATGGTTGGTTATTTCTTTTTCCTGGTGATAAAATAAGCGAGCATAAAATTTGAATGTGCAACTAATATTTGATAATCTTATGATGAAATACGATTGAATCGTTCAATGATTCAAAAAATTACATAGGAGGAGATTTATCATGGCATACGAATTACCACAGTTACCATACGCTTACGATGCGTTGGAGCCTCACATTGATAAGGAAACGATGAATATTCACCACACAAAGCACCATAACACATACGTTACAAACCTGAATAAAGCTGTAGAAGGCAGCGAGTTGGCTAATAAACCTGTTGAAGAATTGATTGCTGATCTTGATTCCGTTCCGGAGTCAATCAGAACAGCAGTACGCAACAATGGCGGAGGCCACGCTAATCACTCTTTATTCTGGAAATTGCTTTCTCCACAAGGTGGAGGAGAGCCAAGCGGTGACTTGAAGGATGCCATTGAAAGTAAATTTGGCAGCTTTGACAAATTCAAAGAGGAATTTGAAGCTGCTGGAGCTGGACGTTTCGGTTCAGGATGGGCTTGGTTGATCGTTAATAACGGCGAATTGGAAATCACAAGCACCCCTAACCAAGACAGCCCGATCATGGAAGGTAAAAAGCCGATTCTAGGCCTTGATGTTTGGGAGCATGCATATTATCTTAATTATCAAAACCGCCGTCCTGATTACATGAAAGCGTTCTGGAATGTGGTCAACTGGAACGAAGTGCAAAAACTTTATAACGAAGCAAAATAATTTTTGCTGTACTAAAAACGGATTGCCTGCCTACGCGGGTGATTCGTTTTTTTTGGTGCCGACAGGGAAAATCATTTTCTAATTTTGGGCCTCGTTTCTTTATGGCAGAATGAACAGGATGCAAAAATTGGAGCCGACCTCTACCGTTTATCGCCTAGCCGATTTCGCCCCATCTCCTACGATAAGTCAACATCGCTTCACTTCGTTACTTGTATTTCTTTTATCTCGTTCGAAGGTAATCCAATCAGTACGTCGATGATCAGGCGTTTCCGCTTTTCCTATTGTCCAGCTCCAACGCCTATCGCCTAGCCGACTTCGCACCTTCTCCTACGATAAGTCAACATCGCTTCACTTCGTTTCACGTGTTTCCTATATCTCGTCGAAGGGACTCCAGTCAGTACGTCGATGATCAGGCGTTTCCGCTTTTCCTAGTATAAAACATTTCCTTTCACAAAAAATAGTTGGTGTAAAGGAGTTCTGTCATGGTAAAAAAACTGTTAGGAAAAGTTGAAGTCCCGAAAGACCTTGGGTTGCTGCTTCTTATCGGTGGTCTTTATTCGTTAAGCATTGCCTTGTCCAACACGTTCGTAAATATCTATCTGTGGAAGCAGTCAGGAAAATTCATGGATCTGGCCCTTTACAATTTAGCTATTGTTTTTTTTCAGCCATTAACATTTATATTGGCCGGAAGATGGGCGAAAAAAATTGACAGGGTGATTGTGCTGCGGATTGGCGTGGCATTTTTGGCGCTCTTTTTTTTGGTTGTCCTATTCTTGGGGGAAAAAGCACAGGCACATTTGATTGTTTTAGGGAGTCTGCTCGGAATAGGCTACGGTTTTTATTGGCTTGCATTCAATGTGCTCACATTTGAAATTACAGAACCAGAAACACGTGATTTCTTTAACGGTTTTCTTGGAACACTCACATCAGCCGGTGGGGTGATCGGCCCTATATCAGCCGGTTTCCTCATTACCAGGTTTGTCTCTAACATTGGATATACAATTATATTCGCTATCTCCTTGGCATTGTTTGCTCTTGCGGTCATCATTAGTTTCTTCATTAAAAGAAGACCCGCAAAGGGGGTTTACTGTTTCAAAAGAGTTTTTAGGGAAAGGAAAAACAATCAAAACTGGAAATATATCACGAATGCACATTTTTTACAGGGATTTAGAGACGGGACGTTCATTTTCATCATATCTGTATTTGTTTTCATTTCCACGGGAAGCGAGCTTGCTTTGGGTACGTTTGGGCTGATCAATTCTGGAATCTCTTTTGTTGCCTATGGGCTTGCAGGACGATTGATTAAAAGTGAAAAAAGAAAGAAAGCGATGCTCTTAGGCGGTATACTGCTGTACTTGTCCATTTTCTTGATCATTTTTAAAATGACGTATCCGCGTCTGCTTATCTATGGGGCTGCCATAGCGATCGCTTATCCAATAATGCTCGTTCCATACTTTTCCATGACATATGATGTCATCGGTAAAAGTTGGAAGGCAGCTGAAATGAGGATTGAGTATATCGTTGTTAAGGAGTTGTTTTTAAATTCGGGCAGGATCGTTTCCATATTGTCCTTTATGGCTGCTATCTTGTTTTTTGACAATCAAAAAAGCATCCCGATTCTATTGCTTATCATTGGTACCGGACATGGATTGGCCGCTTTGCTCCTTCAAAAAGTGAAAGTCACCCTTTCTTCATAAACTACATCATCTTTTTTCCAAACATTGTAGAAAAAAAACGTTTTTTCTTTTACAATAAAAGATACGGATGAGGGAGAAAGGGCTGGAGAAATTGAATAACAATAAGGAAAAGAAGAAGAAAAACCATGTTCCCTTCAGAATGAACATGCTGTTTTTTATTGTCTTTTTGTTATTTTCGCTGTTGATTCTCCGTCTTGGAGTAATTCAGATTGTTTACGGTGAAGATGCGAAACGGGAAGTTGAAAGGACGGAAGACATAACCGTCAACAAATCAGTGCCAAGAGGTAAGATTTTTGACAGGAAACATAGGCTTATTGTAGATAATGAGCCGAAAAAGGCTATAACGTATACGGTTCCGAATCAATTTGATCAAAAGGAAACCCTTAAAACAGCCCGGGAATTGGCAAAACTTATAGATAAGGACACGGATAAAATCACCGAAAGGGATAAGATTGACTATTGGCTGATGACCCACCCGGATGAGGCTGCCAAAAAAGTCAGCAAGGCTGAGCTTGAGAAATATAAAGACAAGAATGATGAAATATATAAGCTTCAGCGGGACCGTGTAACGAAGGAAGAACTTGCGAGTCTCACAAAAGAAGATTTGGAAGTTCTGGCAATTTACCGTGAGTTCACAGGCGGATATGCGCTGACTCAGCAGATTGTCAAAAATGAAGATGTTTCAACTGAGGAATATGCCCAGGTGAGTGAGAGGCTTGCAGAGCTGCCGGGTGTTGATACTACGACAGACTGGGAACGTAAATATACTTATAAAGATACATTGAGGTCGATCTTAGGCAACGTAAGCAACGGCTTACCCAGTGAGAAAATGGATTATTACATGTCACGGGGATACAGCAGGAATGACAGGGTAGGGAAAAGCTATATCGAACTTCAGTATGAGGATGTGCTTCGCGGTCAAAAGGAAAAAATCAAAAACATTACCCGCTCAGGTTCTATCATAGAATCAAAAGTTCTCCATGAAGGGCAGCGCGGGAAAGATCTTGTATTGACAATTGACATGGAACTTCAACGCGAAGTAGATAAAATCATTGAGGAAGAGCTACGTAAAACGAAAATGAGGGGCGGAACGGGCCTTCTTGATCGTGCCTTTGTCACCATGATGGACCCGCACACAGGGGAAATACTCGCGATGTCCGGCAAGCAATATGCGTATGACGAGGATGAAGGAAGATACAAGTTCAGCGATTTCGCTTCTGGGAACTTTACCACATCATATGTTGTAGGTTCGTCAGTAAAGGGGGCATCCGTACTAACAGGGTATATGACCGGGGTTATTGCCCCCCATTCTGTATTATTGGATGAACCTATTGTCATTAAAGGCTCTAAGCCGAAGAGTTCCCACTTTAACAGAGGCGGATATATTTATATTAATGATCATACCGCTCTGGTCCGCTCCTCGAACGTGTACATGTATAAAATAGCCATTGCCATCGGGGACGGCCAATACAGGAGAGGGCAGTCATTGATCATCGATAAGGAAAAAGTATTTCGGATAATGCGGGAACACTTTAGCCAGTTTGGCCTTGGAATCCGTACCGGAATCGATCTGCCGGGAGAACAAATCGGGTTCCGCGGCTCAGTTGAACAGGCTGTTGGGGGGAATGCCCTGGACTTTGCTATCGGTCAGTATGATTCTTATACACCGCTTCAGCTTGCACAATATGTATCGACCATTGCCAATGGCGGCTACAGGATGGAGCCGCACATCGTGAAGGAAATCAGAGATCCTTCGAACGAAAAAGAAGAAATGGGCCCGCTCTCCCAAGAAATCCAACCAAAGGTATTGAATAGGATTAATGCACAAGATGCTTGGATTCAAAGGGTACGAGGAGCTTTCTGGGGGGTCTTCCATGAAGCTAATGGAACAGGAAGGGCCTTTGCCAGTGAACCGTACCGTCCGGCTGGAAAAACGGGGACAGCAGAAACCGTGGATAGAGGGACCGGCGTCTGGAACCTGTCTCTTGTAGCTTTTGCTCCGTATGATAACCCGGAGGTGGCCATTTCCATCGTTGTACCTTCTGCTTATGTCAAAGGTGGTTCACCAAATACCATCAATTCCGATATTGGTAAGAGGGTATTAAAAGCTTATTTTGATTTGAAAAATAAGAAAGATGATTCATCGAAAGAAGACAATGAAGAGGAAGAAGAGGAAGAATAAAAAAAGCAGGCTCCGATCGGAGCCTGCTTTACTTGTGTTATGGAGTAGTAATTTGTCTCTACAGGACATGACCTTAAAGTAAGGTATCCTTATTCATTTTTTGGAAGATTTCCGGTGATTGTTTCAGCGATTTCCTCCAGTCCCATTTCGCTAGTCAGCTCATAATCGCCGATTTGAATGGATTGCTGCATTTTCTTCTTGGCCAAGTAATCATTGAATTCATTTGCATCCTTAATGATTTCGGCCTTCTCCATTTGCCTGCTCACTTCTTTTGATGTCATGCCGCCGTTTATATTCAGATGCATGACTTTTACAGATGGTTTGCTTGTCTTTGTTGCTTTTTCTTTATTCAGGTCTTGATATTTTTGTTTCCACTGCTCTACTTCTTGCTCAAGATGCGTGTAATCGGACTGCTTTACCTCAATATATCCTTTCTTGGGAGGTGCCGCAGCTTCGCTTTTGGGCTGAAGGCTTTTGAAGCCGATAAGAATGATTGCCACCACAAGTAAGGCGGAAGCTAGTTGTCTGGTAACACGTCTGTCCATCATATCAACCTCCCGGCAGCGGAAGTATCGGTTTTGATAATCTTTCTGACTGTTTCAGGGGGAAGGGAGGACTGCTTGGAGATTCTCTGCAAGTCGATCCCTTGCTGATGCAATGCCAGCACTTGGTTTTTTAAGACCTCATGTACGACTGGCCTATCTTCTTCCATTTTATTTGCGTTGGATGTTGGGTAGACAATCTGTTTTTCCAGAAGAAGCTCTTCCTCGAGCAGCGCTATTCTTTTTTTCAGGTTATGGTGGTCCTGTAAAAGAGTCATGGATAATTCTTCCATTTCCTCTTCCAACTCGCGTGTCTTATCTTTTTGAAAAAAGGAAATGATGAAAAGCAACAAAGATGCTGATAATAAAATAATGATGGCCGTATTCATGTTTCACCTCTAATTAAGTATACAATTCTTTTATATCATATAAGGAGATTTTCAGCTATGCTCTCTGGAAAGTTTTCGTGTATTTCTTAGAACAAATTCAAGCAGGTCACAACATTTTTGACAAATACGGACTGGCAATTCATCAAAAATAATGATATTATATAAAAGTCCTAAGAATAGTGAAGAATGTCATGAAGTTTGGAGGGATAGACAGACATGCGTGTAAATATTACATTGGCTTGCACTGAGTGCAATGATCGCAATTATATTTCAACAAAAAACAAACGTAATAATGCTGACCGCCTTGAGCTTAAAAAATATTGCCCAAGAGAAAAAAGGGTTACATTGCATCGTGAAACAAAATAATGACAAAAGGGCCAGGACACTGAACTGACGGTGGGACTGGCTTTTTCTAATTTTGAAAAAAACTGTACAACGCTGTGCCTTCAGTTCAATTTCATGTTCGATTACTAACTGGTCTCATCAGAAAAAAACGTATTTTCGACACTGGTCAAGGCGTTTCGCTTCTGCCAGTCTATATTTCGATAAACAGGAAATTACACCTTTTATGAGGAGTGGTGTCTTGGACAAGAAATCTATGAGGAAGACTATGAACTCCAAGCTGCATGCTTTGGATCGGATGACCTATGAACAGTTCTCTTTTATGATTGGAAGTTTACTAATTGAAACAGATGAATGGAAAAGCAGCTCGACGATCGGTTTAACAGTTTCACGATTTCCGGAGGTTGATACGTGGCAGCTTATCCGCAAAGGTTGGGAACAGGGGAAAAGGATTGTAGTCCCAAGGTGCATTCCAGCAACGAAAGGGATGTCCTTCCGAAACATATCAGAATTTACCCAATTGGAAAACTCATTTTTTGGTTTGTTTGAACCGATTGAGTCTCAAACGGAAGAATTGCCAAAAAATGAGATAGACCTCTTGATCGTTCCAGGGCTTGTTTACAGCAAGGACGGCTATCGTATCGGGTTTGGCGGGGGATATTATGACCGTTTCCTTGAAGTTTTTCAAGGGCAGATTGTTTCACTTGCTTTTTCCATGCAATTGACCGAAACTGTGCCAGTCGAAGAACATGACAGACCTGTAGATAAAATCGTAACTGAAAAAGGTTTGCTTGTCTGCAAAAGAAATGAAGTAGAATGAATAAAGCCTCCTCACTTTCGAACAATAACAGGAAGGAGGAGTTGCATAATGAAAAAATTCATCTCAACCGTTGTACTGCCGTTTGCAGCGATGATTATGCTTTACAAGTGGCGGTATAAACTTTTGAATATGATTCTGGGTAACGATTCGATCAGGAGGATGAGCGTCAGAGCTGCCATGGGTATCCCGGGTGTACGCTCCCGCCTGATCAGCAAGGCGTTCAGAAGCTGAAAAGACCTCAAGGTAATGTGCACCCCAAAAGTTAGACCAACCAATTCTAACTCTTGGGGTTCAGTACAAGGCAGGTCTTTTTTTCATTCTTTACCGGATACTTTGTTTTCTTTACATTCCCTTTTTCGTTTCGCTATAGTAGAATTACAGCAATAAAACGATATGCGGCAGAAAAGCGAGGAAGGAGAAAAAATTTGACGGAACGTGAGCGGTATTTATTCTGGAAACTGGCCAATTATTTTATAATAGATCTGGATTACAGGCTTGTTCACATCGATAGGGAAGAAAGAGAGATCTGGCTTGAGACGGACCGTCATAAAAAAGTAGATGTTGTCAGGATTTTGGCGGAGGACATTGACTGGGCCAACCGATTGAAACAGGATATACTTCAAACTGGTGATAAGGCGGAAAGGCTCCGAAAACAACTGGTGAAAAGGGATTTCAATGTACTGAATATTTATGTGTCAGAGCATACCCCGGTTGATGATTATACATTTATCATTCAGGATCCCTTTAACGCTGAACCAGGTAAAACTCGCATCCAGACTCTATTGATGGCGAAAGAGACATTAGATGAATCTATTGGCCAAATCAATGAAATCTTTGGCAGTCCTCTTCAAATCCAGGCGAGTGGCTTTTATGACGCAGATCTTACATATGAATTACAGCAATCTGCCATTCAAAAAGTTAGAAGCAGGGAAAGGGAAGAAAGGGAGCTTTTTGAGCACGGAAAGCCTTTTTTTACCTACCTGTTCATAGTAATGCAAATTTTAATGTATTTCATTGTGGAAATCAACGGGGGCAGCACGAATGTGGAAACCCTCATTCAGTATGGTGCGAAATATAATCCTCTTATATTGGCAGGTGAATGGTGGAGATTTTTTACACCGATTTTTTTACATATTGGATTATTGCACCTCTTGATGAATACTCTGGCGCTGTATTACTTGGGAACTGCCGTTGAGAGGATTTTCGGTAGGGTTCGTTTTTTATGGATTTACTTATTCTCCGGCTTTGCAGGATCAGTGGCTAGCTTCGTCTTTACGAATAACCTGTCCGCTGGGGCAAGCGGGGCCATTTTTGGCTGTTTCGGAGCTCTCTTATATATGGGCGTTATCAACACAAAGCTTTTTTTCAGGACAATCGGAATGAACGTCATCGTTGTGATCATCATTAACCTGATTTTCGGCTTTACCGTTCCGGGTATTGATAATGCGGGCCATATAGGCGGTCTGATTGGAGGCTTTCTTGCTACAGGCATTGTCCATTATCCTGGAAAAAGAAAATGGAGCTTACAATCTATTTTCTTTCTTGTGGCTGCGGCTGCGGTTTATTTCATGTTAAATTTGGGCTATCACAATGATCGGCCTGAAGCCGTGAATGCCAGGGTGCAGGAGCAAATTGAAAATGGCGATTTTGAAGCGGCGTATGATACACTTTCACAATTTGTATCCGAAGGCAAGGGAGATGCTGTCAGCTATTTTCAACTGGCATACGCCGAAGTCCAGCTTCAAAGATATAATGATGCCAGGAAGCACTTGGAAAAGGCCGTTTTTTTAGATCCGGACTTTCATGAAGCACATTTCAATTTGGCATTGATCTATTTTGATCAGGGGGAAATCGATAAAGCACAAGAACATGCTTTGAAGGCAGAAGAATTATCCAATCAGGAAAAATACAGGGACTTTTTGAAGAAAATAGAAAAATAGTACTAAGGTGATGAGATGAATACGGTCTACGATGTGCAGCAACTGTTAAAAAAATTTGGCATTATTGTTTATATTGGTGACAGGTTGGCTGATCTGGAGATGATGGAAACGGAAATCAGAGAGTTATACGCTGAACATTTGATTTCACAGGAGGATTTCCAACATTCCGTTCTTATTCTCAGAAAGGAAAAGAATCAAACGCAGCAAGATCGAATCAAGAATGAAGGGAATCATTAACTCCCTTCGTTTTTTTTAGGCAGAAACGATGAAACCTTCACATGATGCTTTTTTAAGTTGAAGCGAACAGGAAGTCTGAGGAGACAAGCACCAACAAGCATACGTGGAGACGAATACGCACAGGATGTGCTAGAGCAGTGAAAGAGGGGTTTTGAACCAGCGTGACAAGATCTGAGGGGAAATTTCACCTTTCTGCTGTGCCTATTTGCTTTAAGCCCTAAAGGCAGACACTCACGGGCTTCCTTATTCATCTTTTAAAGGCGCACTGTCTAGCTGCAACATCTTGTCCCTCGAGATCAAATGCAGACTCCTTGTTGCGTCCGGGCCATTTTCTGGGGAATCGTCTTACGCTTTGCAATGCTGATATGGCGTTTTGTTTCTGTTCAGTCTATATTTCTCCAAACACATGGTTTGCGCTTTTATTCCTCTTCACAGATTTGTCACTCAAATTGGAAAAAATGCGAAACTTTTTGAGGTTTAAGACGTCTAAAATAAGAGAATAGAGCATACGCTGACTCTATGTGTGAGGGCTTCGTACAAGCGGCTTCAAGTTGATTTTTTAGAAGAAACATATTATGATAATGCTTAGCGCTATCATGGTTTTTCAATAAATTGGCAAAATAAGCACCATATAGCAAGCGGGAGGTAGGGCATTGAACAGATTCAAGATTGAAAAAATTTCTCTACCGGTTTTAGCGGCTTTCATGCTTTGGATCAAGACATATGTCGTCTATAAAACAAGCTTCAACATTAAGATTGAAAATGTCATGCAGGAACTCATTCTGTTCATTAATCCTTTGAGTTTTTTGCTATTCGCTTTCGGAATCGCGCTCTTTTTTAATTCGGAGAAAAATAGAAATCGCTATGTAATGATCACGAGCTTTATATTGGGATTCATTCTTTATGCAAATGTGGCGTTTTACCGATTTTTTACCGATTTCATCACATTGCCGGTACTTTTCCAAACAAGCAACTTTGCTGATTTGGGGGATAGTGCATTAACGGAAATACATTGGTACGATATTGTTTATTTCATAGATCTTGTATTTCTGTTTATCTTTATTAAATATAAGCGGAAATATAAGGAATTCACACCTATAAAGAAAGTGAGACGCCGTGCTTATTTTCTGGTTGCAGCAGCTCTGCTTTTTCTGAATATCGGACTGGCAGAAACTGAACGCCCTCAGTTGCTTACGAGGACATTTGACAGGGAAATGCTTGTTAAAAACCTCGGGACATACAATTATCATTTATATGATATTTTTCTCCAGTCGAAATCATCCGCACAGCGGGCAATGGCTGACGGCAGTGAACTGGTTGATATCGACAATTATATAAGAGCCAATTATGTCAAGCCGGATAAGGATATGTTCGGAATTGCGGAAGACAGGAACTTGATTGTTGTCACACTTGAGTCAATGCAAAATTTTGTCATTAATAACGACGTGTACGGCGAAGAGATAACTCCGTTTTTGAATGAATTTATTCATGACAGTTATTACTTCGATCAATTTTATCATCAGACCGGCCAAGGAAAAACATCAGACTCAGAGTTTTTGGTTGAAAATTCCTTATATCCGTTAAGCCGCGGAGCCGTTTTTTTTACACATTCAGGAAACGAACTGGACTCTCTGGCACAGAATTTAGGAGACAGAGGGTACTATACGTCTGCTATGCATGCTAATAATAAAAGTTTTTGGAACCGGGATATTATGTACAAATCCATCGGGTACGACCATTTTTATTCCGCGTCTGACTACAATATAACTCCTGACATTTCGGTTGGATGGGGAATGAAAGACATACCATTCTTTGAACAGTCAGTGGACCTGATGAAAGAGATGCCTGAACCTTTCTACACAAAAATGATCACATTGACCAATCACCATCCGTTCAGGTTAGATGAGGAAGACAAGTTTATTGATGAGTATGATTCAAAAAGCGGTACATTGAATCGTTATTTCCAGACTGTCAGGTATATGGATGAAGCTGTCAAACAATTTATCCAAAAGTTGAAGGATGAGGGATTGTATGACAACTCCATCATCGTCATGTATGGAGATCATTATGGGATTTCGGAGAATCATAACGAAGCGATGGCACAATATCTAGGAAAAGAAGTGACTCCTTTTGTTAGTGCACAGCTGCAACAAGTACCGTTGATTGTCCATATCCCGGGTGTGACCGATCAAGGGAAAGGGAAAGTGATATCAAAGGTAGGCGGTCAAGTTGACCTCAAGCCCACGATATTACACTTGCTCGGAGTGGATACGAAAAAGGCCATTCAATTCGGTGAAGATCTGTTTTCAAAAAATCACCGTGATTTTGCAGTTTTACGTGACGGGCGCTTTGTTACAAAAGATTATGTGTACGCCGACAATACATGCTATTCAAAGGAGACCGAGGAACCAACTGATGCTTCATTCTGTGAACAGGATAAAGAAAAGGCAAGATTGGAGCTCGGATACTCGGATAAAATCATTTATGGTGATTTATTGAGATTTTATGAATCACCCGATTATAGAAGCGAGAATATAGAATAGCAATTGCAAAAGCTCCCATTCTGATGGGAGCTTTGTTTTGTCATGTAGAATAAAAAAAGCAGAAACCCGCATGGTTTCTGCTTTTTTTTTGAAGGGTTATTCCGGAAAACCTGATTTGATAAAAGTCATGATCGTGAAGAAACCGAATACTGCTACAGTTCCAAACGAAAAAATCAATCCTAAAACGTTTCTGTTTTTCAATGCGCCAATTAAGGCGAAAATACCAAGAATTGCTACTAAGCCAAATATGATAGCTGTTCCCATTTATGAAAATCTCCTTCCGATAAGTAATAAGGAATTAAATAAGACTATGTATGAAAAGATACGGCTCTCCCATATTTTATAGTTTTTTTGCACATTTGTCGAGTTTCAAAAGTGACACTTCTTTGACTTATAATATAGGTTAACCCTATTCGACTATTTTAATCAAATGTATTTCCTTAGCTCACTTCCTTAAGTTAATGGTAAACTTGAAATAGAAACGAAAAATGAAAGGAGTATGCAAAATGAAGTGGAAACAACTCCCCCTCGGACCGTTGCAAACAAATTGCTACCTGCTTTTTGATGAAGAGAAACAGTGTATCGTCATCGACCCGGGTGCCAATGGTGAAGGTTTGATTCAATATATAGAGCAGGAAGGACTGAAACCTTTGGCAATATGCCTCACCCATGCACATTTTGATCACATTGGGGCAGTGGATGAGGTGCGTGACCACTGGAATATCCCTGTATACATACATGAAAATGAAAAGGAATGGCTGTTGGACCCTTCATTGAACGGTTCCGCTCGCCATCCCATGCAGCCGATTGCAGGAAAGCCTGCTGATCATTTCATTCAGGAGGAAGGCACTTTATCAATAGGGGCATTCACGATGCAAATACTGGAGACCCCTGGACATTCACCCGGAAGTATTTCTTACTATTTAAAAGATATAGATACTGTGTTTTCAGGGGATGCGCTTTTTAACGGGGGAATAGGAAGAACAGATTTATTAGGCGGGGATCACGCGACTTTGATTGACAGCATCCACACCAAACTGCTGAATTTGCCTGACCATACTATCGTCCTTCCTGGCCACGGGCTCTCAACTACTATTGAGAACGAGAGAACAAGCAATCCTTATTTGTAAAAAATAAAGAAAGCTCCCGGATTTTTCCGGAAGCTTTTCTTTGTTCTTATGACAGTCCTCCGCCTGGCGGCATGATGAATAGGGTATAGTATGTAAAACCAGCAAAGAATACAGTCAGGTATGCGCCAAACACATACATATACATTCGTTCTGTCAGGTTCAAGTAGCCAAGCAAAATAAAGAATCCTGTTTGGCCAAGAAAGAGTAAAGCGGTTTTATCCATTCCACCAAGGTAAAACATAACAGTAAATATTCCAGTCCAAAAACCTAATACTCTGTACATGCGATCCATAAAGAATCCCTCCTTTGCAGCATGTATTCCATCAATTTCTTATTATAAAGGAAAAGCAGCAAAAATGTAAATATATTCGCGGCTCCGATTGTGTCGAATGCGTGATAAAACGAACGGTCATTTTATATCCTACCCATTTCTTTCTCATTTTAAATATCTTTTATTTTTAGAAGGAAAATGGCTGACTATGTCGAATACAGAATATAAGAATAAAAAAGGTGGTGTTTCATGATACATGACAATTGAAAGGACAGCCGATTTGCTGATATCCCAGGCGGTACGGCTAAATGTTTCGGATATCCACATCATTCCTCGCCGTCAGGATTACCTCATTAAGCTTCGTGTCCACGGTCAGCTGACCCACTATGGAAACCTTCCGCCAATCGCAGGAGAAAGACTTATATCACATTTGAAATTCATGGCTTCCATGGATATTGGAGAAAAAAGAAAGCCTCAGAGCGGCTCCTGGCAAACACATATCCACAAAACTTTTGTTGCTCTTCGAATCTCTACACTGCCATCTACACTTTCCAAAGAAAGCCTGGTTATTAGAATCTTCCCGCAAAACCACTCTTTTTTCCTTGAAAAAATGTCTCTTTTTCCAAAAAGTATACTGAGGCTAATCTCAATGATGTCCCATACACACGGGATGCTCATTTTCACAGGCCCGACTGGATCTGGGAAGACCTCGACAATCTATTCTCTTGCAGAGTATTGTTCATCCAATTTGAACCGCAATATCATTACATTAGAAGACCCTGTAGAAAGGCAGAGTGACCAGTTTTTACAGATGCAGGTCAATGAAAAAGCCGGCATCACATATCAAACAGGATTGAAAGCAGTCCTCCGCCATGATCCTGACATGATTTTTGTCGGGGAGATCAGGGATGCTGAAACGGCTGCGATTGCTGTTCGGGCAGCGATGACTGGACATCTTGTCCTGACAAGCATGCATACACGAAATGCAGAGGGCGCCGTATACCGGCTGCTTGAATTCGGTATAAAACCCTTGGAAATTGAACAAACCTTGATTGGTGTCACAGCCCAGAGGCTAGTCTCATTGTTATGCCCTT
Source organism: Siminovitchia fordii DSM 16014 = CIP 108821 (assembly GCF_000374565.1). Classification (GTDB taxonomy): domain Bacteria; phylum Bacillota; class Bacilli; order Bacillales; family Bacillaceae_C; genus Siminovitchia; species Siminovitchia fordii. Next base: position 299,717 of record NZ_KB894686.1, read on the forward strand.
TTTGTGGAGATATTTGTTCCAAGTTTTGCGAAGGCGGGCAAGAGATGAAACGGGCAGCTGTTTTTGAAATATTGGAAGGGGAGAGGCTTGATAGGATTATTCGTTTGGCAAGGGAATCCGCAGGACCAAAAGACTTCGACCATGTTTATTCATTAAAAAGATTGATCAGAAAGGGGATTGCGCTTGGATATATCTCTAATGAGGAATATCACCGCTGGATTTTTCAGGAAAAGGAAGAAACTGCCCCTGAAAGTTCAAGGGTTTTTTCTGACAAAACTGAGTGAAATGCTTGATAAAGGTTTTACAATGGGAGAATCTCTTGATTTCCTGGGACGGACGAATGGCGGGAGAATGGCAATGTTCCAGTCCATGAGACACGGTTTACAATCGGGCCAGCCGATTTATCAAGTATTTTATAAGGAAGGTTTTGACCACCAGACATGCACACAGCTTTATTTTGCCGAAAGTCACGGGTTTCTAGTCGCTGCATTGAAAGAATCTGGAGAATATCTCCTCCGCAAGGATGATCAGCGCAAAAGACTGATCCGTCTTTTACAATACCCCATCATACTTGTAGCAGTTTTGATCATCGTCAGCATACTGCTTCAAACTCTTCTTCTACCACGATTTCAAATGTTTTATGACTCCATGGGCTACAAACCAAACACCATTCTTAAATTATTTCTTCATACGTTGCAGACTATGCCTCTTTATTCTTTGATCACCATTGTTACAGTTCTTCTTGGTGGTGCTCTATTTTCCAGGCTTCTGTATAAAAAATCCGCTTTAGAAAGAGCAGCGTTCTTTTCTGGTCTACCAGTCGTTCAATCATATTACAGATTGTATCAAACTACTTTTCTGGCAAGGGAATGGAGTTTTTTATTAAAAAGCGGGTTTTCCATCAACGAGATTATTCAAATCATGTTGAAGCAGGACTTCCATCCGTTATTAAAAGAGTCAGCAGTTGAATTAAAAGAAATGCTTACTTTCGGGTACACTTTCCCGGAGGCTGTGTCACACCTTGGATTTGTGGAGGAAGAGCTGATGGTCATTGTTGCCCACGGTGAGAAAAATGGGAAGCTAGAGGCAGAACTGATGTTCTACAGTCAGTTTTGCCTCCAAAGGCTTGAAGAAAAATTCATGAAAGTATTTCTGGTTATCCAGCCGGTTGTATTCGCTTTGATCGGCTTGATTGTTATTGCCATTTACCTTTCGATTTTTCTGCCGATGTTTGAGGTTATTGATTCAATATGAAAAAGGAGGTTGTTTTTAATGAGATTTTTAATAAAAAAAAATGAAAAAGGTTTTACACTCATTGAAATGATGGTCGTCCTGCTTGTTATTACGGTATTGCTTTTGATTGCATTGCCCAACATTACAAAACATAGCTCCAATATCAATAACAAAGGCTGCGACGGACTTAAACAGATGGTGCAGGGACAGGTGGAGGCTTATCGGATGGATAAAAATGAAATTCCCACTGTGCAACAATTAAAGACAGAAGGATATTTAAAAAATGAAGATCTGAAATGTCCAAATGGCAAAGCTCTAACAATTGACACTGCGAATGGAGAGGTGAGAGAGGTGGCTAATTAGAATGCTTTTAGGCATATTGAGGTCAAGAAAAGGTTTCACTTTATTAGAATCTTTAATCGTTCTAACAGTTGTCTCGGTCGTTCTTCTCCTTGGGCTGATTACTGTGAATCCTATGGTGGATTGGATGAAGAAAAGGATGTTCGTTTCCCAGCTTAAATCGGATCTTTACTATGCCTATTCCCATGCCATCAATAGGAAGGAAAAAGTATCAATCAGCTTTTCGCGGGATGACAACCGATATTCTGCCATAGGTGATTCCAGTGGAGTATTATTCAATAGAGATATTACGCATCCTGTAAAGATAAGAGGGGGTTCTTTGAACCAGCTTCGATTTCACATTACCCCGGATGGAACGATCAATCATTTCGGCACTGTTAAATTCGTTCTAAATGATCAGCCTATTGATCTCACTATTCATATCGGAAGGGGGAGATTTGTTGTCAAGGAATGAATGCGGGTTTACCTTTTTGGAGGGCCTTGTATCGCTCAGTCTTCTATTGCTTGTAACATCCTCCTTTTTTCCACTTATGACGAACATGCTCACCCATTTAAAGGAGGGGAAAAAAGAGATGACAGCCTACCGGCTGATGTACGAACATGTAGAAAAACACTCAAAAGGAGGTGCAATGGGAAAGGCGAGAATTATGCTACACGATACAGTGTTCGACCTGAATATAGAAGAGAACGGAAGAGGGGATTGGAAAGTGTGTGTCGAGTATGAAGAAAAAACGCATTGTATTGACTGAACAATCAGGATTTACCCTATTGGAGGCCATCTTTACGATTTTCATCATCACTGTAGTCATTTCCCTCTTGCCGCTCATGTACTACTGGCTTTTTGCAATTGACCGTTCATTGTCTCCTGAGGAAGATTTTGAATGGAATATTTTCCTTATTCAATTACGGGATGAGCTGGCTGCCGCTGACAGTTTCAGAAACGGATCGGAAAGGATCTATCTTTTGAAGAATAGGGTTTCTATAAAGTACGAGCGGCACAGCTGGAATATCAGAAGGCAGGTGGGGGACATGGGCCATGAGGTTGTTTTGCAAAATGTAAGAAGGTTTGAAGTGAAAGAAGAGGCTCCAATGCTTGCCATACATGTTGAGTTTTTAAATGGAACAAAAGAGGAAGCAAGATTTTTGATGCCTGCTGGAGAGGAGGGGTCAACATCTATAGTGAACGAGGATCCGTCCTCCCCATCACATTGATCATTATTCTTATAGCAGCACTAGCTGTAGGGCAGGCAGCCATGTCCTTTGTATCACAATATCATTATGTTAATGAGATAAAACAGTATTATAAAAAGGAGATCCGTCAGCAGCTAGTTGAGGGGAAACGGGCAGTAATCGAAAACCGCATGCTTGAAGAGATGAGTTTGATAGAAGAACAGTTTGCCCACCAGGATGGAGCGAGCACGCTTTTTGAGAAGGAGTAAACAGAGGGAAGGGAGGATTCGTGCCTGGATCTTAAATGGGAGCTGTAAAGTTTCAATTCAATTTTTATTGGACATACTTCATTTAATGAAGGGATGTGTAGTGATGTCAACGGATGATTATGTGAAATTTATGGCAGAGACACTGATCCAACGATTGGAAACACCAAAATCCGAGAGAAGGAAGCAGAGGAATGAACGCAAACAGATGAGGGCGCCATTCCTCGTCAATTGGTTTGGAATGGTGCCCTTTTCACTTTTTATATGGTATAAAAAAGGCAGACGAATGATGCGAGGCTTATTAAGCAGGAATTGAGTTCAAATAGAAGATCCCGCCATTTAAAATATCTACATGGACGGAAGGGTTATACTGGTCCTCAAGTGCTTTTTTTTCAATGAAATATGTTTCCGGCTTTACATCCACGCCTTCATAAAAATGATCCAACAACTGTGAATCCTCCTCCCATCTTCTTACGGCAGCATCTGCCCATGGGTGATCCTTACTATGTACCTCATTTGTCAAATGGGATTCAATTCTTTTTATCCCGCTGACAGGCATGATGATCGGAGAAATGGTAAAACAATAATCCGGAATTTTAGGCGATAGGATAATACGATTGATTTTTTCTTCAAATGATTCAATCAGATTTCCGTTGATTAAATTGAGGCCAAAGGATCTAAAAACATCTTTCTTTCTGTCGGAGCGAAAAGAGATTTTCATATTTACATTAAGCCATGGATGAAGCGGAACGTTTTGTCCGGGTTTCATCACAGGTTTTTCGTAAAGGCGAATGTAGGCTGCAAACTTTCTGGCGGTTTCAAAGAGTTGATGAAGCCGTGGTGCTCCGAAATGGATGAATTCTCCTTTTATATCCGGCGGGGCTTTTTCTTGATCCGTAATAAAAGTTACCTTCATCGGGTTGGGAATACCGCCTGTTTTTTCAAGATATGTCCAATAAAAGGGGCGGTTCATCAGTTCTTTATCCATTTCAACCGTCAGTTGGACAGTCAAAAATCCTTGGCCGTTTTCTTCGATTGTACATCCGGTCGCCATAAAAAACTGTTCAAGATATTGATGTATTTCCTGTTGCAGCATCAGTTGCACCGTCCTTTCTTATTGTATCAGCAAACTCAATCATGGCCGCAAGATTGGCCATTTTCACCTTCATCTCACCCTCTGTCCTCGAAGTTTTGAAAATATCCATCATATGCTCCTCAATGCTTCCGCCATCTAATTTGGCCAAAATATCATCAAGTTCTCCTACAACCCGTTCAAACAATTTTATTTTATTTGTAAGTAAGTTTACAATATGCTCTTCGATTGTATTTTTTACCGCAAAATTATAAATATGGACATCCTCTTTCTGGCCGAGTCGGTGAACGCGTCCTATTCTCTGTTCCAGCCTCATGGGATTCCAAGGCAAATCATAGTTGATGACATGGCTGCAAAACTGAAGGTTGATCCCTTCACCGCCTGCCTCTGTTGCAATGAGAACTTGTACTTGATTCTTGAATAAATCTCTCATCCAATCCTTTTTGCTCCTTTTAAATCCACCACGGAATGGGACGGATTTTATCCCATGTTGCTGTAGAAACCACTGTAAGTATAATTGTGTTGCCCTATATTCTGTAAAAATGATCACCTTATCATCAATATTTCTAATTAACTCCAAGGCTTTCTGTGCCTTGGAATTTTGAACGACTGCATCAATTTTTTGCTGAATAATCCGGATGCAGTTCAGATATTGTTCTGTTATATTTTCTTTTTGCAACATGTTCTTTAAAGTGAAAAACACTGCTTCCCTGCTACTGCATGCTTCTCTTTGAAGAGTGATGATTGAAAACGCAGGCATTGGAACATCGGTTTGACGCAGAAGGTCAATAGATTCATACAGCTCCTTTTCCTCATTGTTGAAATCGATTGGAATGGTTTTGACATGACGCTTAGTCCATTCAATCCCGGTATCGACCCTTCTGTTCCGGATCATCACTTTATTCACCAGGCTTTTCAGATGTTCATTTTCATTGACTGACAGTTTTTTGTTTTTATACTTCTCGAGAAAGCTTGATTGGCTTCCTAGGTGCCCCGGCTTCAACAACGAGACAAGGTAAAAGATTTCTTCTATTTTATTCTGGATCGGTGTTGCCGTCAGCAAAAGACAGAATTTCTTTTTGAGAGACTGAACAAACTCATAATTTTTTGTTCTATGGTTTTTAAGTTTATGAGCTTCATCAATGATGATCAGATCGAAAGACTGTTCGGCAATAATCTCTCTATGCGGGCTTCTCTTTGCCGTATCAATCGATGACACTACGCAATCATATCGCTCCCAGACATAGCTTTTGGTGGCTGCTACGGCATGTATGTAAAATTTTGAATTCAGTTCGGCAGTCCATTGGGAAACAAGGGATGCGGGCACAAGAATAAGCGCTCTTTTTACCAATCCCCTGATCATGTACTCTTTTAATATCAGACCGGCTTCAATTGTTTTTCCGAGCCCTACTTCGTCTGCCAAAATAGCTTTGCCGTTCATTTCCTCTATGACTTTGGCTGCGGTTTCAGCCTGATGGGGCAGTAGGGTTAGTTCCGGAAGGTGTTTTGGAGCGACGAGCCCTTCGAAATCGGGAACAAGAAGATGTTTTTCAGCTGTCAAAGATAAATTGAACAGCTGCCGGTCCGCCCATGGCCCATCCTTTTCAAACCGGTCCAAAAAGCCGGGTATCCAATTCCGGTTGAAGTTAATTGTTACAGACATACTAGACCTCCTGAAGATTTATCAGAAAAAAGTTTGAAAAGTATGGCAAAGAATGGTACGATACAAGTGACAGAAACCAATATACATATTTTTAATATTAAGAAAGCATAGTTGGATGGAATTACTGTCCAGCTTAAGCGCATAGCCTTGAAAGGCTTCAATCAGCTATCGCTTTTCTTAGTATATCCAATCTTTAAAAGAATATAGGCGAATGAAGACAAGAGGAGAGACTGTATATACAGCGCCGAAGGAGCAAGCGGGAAAATCTGTGAATCTCTCAGGCAAAAAGACTCTTGTCCGACGCAGCTCTGGAGAGTGTTCCACGTTTGTGGAGCCACCAAAGGGGAAAGCCGGAACGTACCCGGTCAAACTTTCAGGTGCCAAAGACAGAGAGACCTTTTAACGGGGCTTTTCTGTCTTTTTTTATGCCCTTATACAGTTAAGAGACCAAAATCCAAGGAGGAATGCAAAAGCAATGACCGAATTAAAGAAGACCCCATTATATCCTTTGTATAAAGAATTCGGGGCAAAAACAATTGATTTTGGCGGTTGGGACATGCCGGTCCAATTTTCCGGCATCAAAGAAGAGCATGAGGCAGTAAGGAAGACTGCCGGTATTTTCGATGTATCCCATATGGGTGAAATCATTGTCAAGGGGGAAAAAAGTCTAGAATTTCTGCAAAAAATGATGACGAACGATTTTTCCAGGCTTAAAGTCGGCGGTGCGCTCTATACGGCGATGTGCTACGAAAATGGCGGTGTGGTTGATGATCTGCTTGTATATAAGTTGAACGAAGAAGAATATTTTCTTGTCGTCAATGCCGCAAATACTGAAAAAGATTTTGACTGGTTGAACGAGCATGCATCTGAAGGTGTAGAGGTTGAAGATGTTTCGGATCAATACGCTTTGATTGCGATACAGGGCCCAAAAGCGCAGACCATTTTGCAAGAAATGTCAAAAAATGCAGATTTGAATGACATTGGATTTTTCAAGTTCAGACAAGATGTAGATCTGGATGGGGCTCATGCTCTTGTCTCCCGTACCGGCTATACGGGGGAGGATGGATTTGAAATATATTGCCATAAGGATGATGCGGAAAAATTATGGAGGGCTCTCTTGGAAATTGGCAAAGATGAAGGGATAGTACCGTGTGGTTTGGGAGCCAGGGATACACTTCGGTTTGAGGCGGCTCTTCCTTTGTATGGACAGGAACTTTCACCTGAAATCACACCATTGGAAGCTGGAATTGGATTTGCCGTCAAGTTGAATAAAGAGGATGACTTTATCGGTAAAGAGGCTTTGAAAAAGCAAAAGGAACAAGGTGTTGATAGAAAGATTGCAGGAGTTGAAATGATTGACAGAGGGATTCCGAGAACAGGCTACAGGGTTTTTTCAGACAACAAGGAAATCGGTCATGTCACATCAGGTACTCAATCCCCCACATTAAAGAAAAATATCGGGCTTGTTTTAATCGGATCTGATTATATAGAAGATGGAAATGAAGTGGAAATAGAGGTCCGTAAAAAACGCTTGAAAGCAAAAATCATTCAAACACCTTTTTATAAGCGCCCAAAAAAGTAGGATGGAGGAGAAAGGAAACATGATCAAACATCGTTATCTGCCCATGACAGAGCAGGATCAAAAGGATATGTTGAAGGCAATCGGAGCGGATTCCATTGATGAGCTATTTTCCGATATTCCGGAAAAGGTCCGGTTCAAAGGCGAATATAATATAAAACAAGCAAAATCAGAAACGGCATTAATGAAAGAACTTTCCGGTCTGGCAGCGAAAAATGCTGATTTAAAATATAATACAAGCTTCCTTGGGGCAGGGGTATACGATCATTATATCCCAGTAATTGTAGACCATGTAATATCCCGATCGGAATTTTATACCGCCTATACTCCTTACCAGCCGGAAATTTCTCAGGGTGAACTGCAAGCCATTTTTGAATTTCAGACAATGATTTGCGAACTTACCGGGATGGATGTGGCCAATTCTTCGATGTATGACGGAGGTACTGCCCTTGCTGAAGCAGCGATGCTGAGTGCAGGACATACAAGACGCACTAAAGTGCTTGTTTCGAAAACCGTGCATCCTGAATCTAGGGAAGTGTTGAAGACTTATGCGAAAGGGCAGCATATCGACGTGGTTGAAATACCATACAAAGATGGGCTGACAGATCTGGAAGCCTTAAAATCGGAACTGGATAAAGATGTTGCTGCTGTTGTTGTCCAATATCCAAACTTCTTTGGCCTCATTGAGCCATTGAAGGACATTGAACCGCTTGTGCATGATGTAAAAGCTCAATTCGTCGTGTCGAGCAATCCCCTTGCGCTTGGTACTTTAACTGCTCCGGGAAGCCTTGGCGCTGACATTGTGATCGGTGATGCCCAGCCGTTTGGAATTCCGGCAGCATTTGGCGGGCCGCATTGTGGATTTTTCGCCGTATCGAAGAAATTGATGCGGAAAGTTCCTGGAAGACTGGTGGGCCAAACTGTTGACGAAGATGGAAAAAGAGGTTTTGTATTGACGCTCCAGGCACGGGAGCAGCATATACGCAGAGACAAGGCGACTTCCAACATTTGCTCGAACCAGGCTTTGAATGCGCTGGCTGCATCTGTGGCAATGACAGCAATAGGAAAAAAAGGTGTCAAAGAGATGTCCGCCCAAAATATTCAAAAAACCCACTATGCCAAAGAAGCTTTTAAGAAGAAAGGATTTGAGATCCCTCTGGATGGGTATCATTTCAACGAATTTGTCGTGAAGCTTGATAAACCGGTCCAACAGGTGAATGAAAGTCTTCTTGGTAAAGGCATAATAGGAGGCTATGATCTGGGACGCGATTACCCGGAGCTTGAGAATCATATGCTTGTCGCTGTGACAGAAATGCGGACAAAAGAAGAGATCGATCAATTTATCACAGAATTGGGGGATAATCAATGAGTGAAGTGGTTATGCCGTTAATATTTGAAAAATCCACACCTGGACGTATAGGATACAGTTTGCCTGACCTTGACGTTCCCGAAATCGATATTGAACAATGTATCCCAACAGGATATTTGAGGGAAGAGGAGCCTGATTTGCCTGAGGTCTCCGAATTGGATATCATGAGGCATTATACTGAACTCTCGACTCATAACCATGGAATCGACTCGGGATTTTATCCACTCGGTTCATGTACAATGAAATACAATCCAAAAATCAATGAAACTGTCGCCCGCTTTCCGGGTTTTGCCCACATACACCCGCTCCAGCCTGAGTCATCTGTACAAGGTGCTCTGGAACTGATGTATGATTTGCAGGAACATTTGAAAGAAATTACAGGCATGGATGAGGTCACATTACAAACTGCTGCAGGAGCCCATGGTGAATGGACCGGTCTCATGATGATCAGAGCTTTCCATGAAGCAAACGGTGATATGGATCGGACAAAGGTCATCGTACCAGATTCCGCTCATGGAACCAACCCAGCATCTGCCACAGTAGCAGGACTTGAAACGATAACAGTCCGCTCCGGAGAAGACGGACTCGTCGACTTGGATCATCTCAAATCGCTTGTAGGACCGGATACGGCAGCATTGATGCTTACAAACCCAAATACACTTGGCTTATTCGAGGAACAAATTCTTGAGATGGCAGAAATTGTCCATGAAGCCGGCGGGAAACTTTATTATGATGGCGCCAACCTCAATGCAGTCATGTCAAAAGCTCGTCCTGGAGACATGGGATTTGATGTTGTGCATTTGAACCTTCATAAAACTTTTACCGGTCCTCATGGAGGCGGTGGACCTGGTTCAGGTCCGGTCGGTGTAAAAAAAGATTTGATTCCATACCTTCCGAAACCAGTCATTACGAAAAAAGATGATCAATATATTATCGACTATGACAGGCCAAACGCAATAGGAAGGGTAAAGCCATATTACGGTAACTTTGGGATTAATGTAAGAGCTTATACGTACATCAGAGCAATGGGCCCTGATGGGCTCAAAGCCGTAACGGAATATGCCGTTTTGAATGCAAACTATATGATGAGGAAACTAGCTCCTTATTACGATTTGCCGTATGACACGCATTGTAAACATGAATTTGTGCTAAGCGGGAGCCGACAGAAAAAGCTGGGAGTCAGAACACTGGATATCGCCAAGCGTCTTCTTGATTTCGGCTACCATCCGCCAACCATTTATTTTCCGCTTAATGTGGAAGAGTGTATGATGTTTGAGCCGACTGAGACGGAATCAAAAGAAACGCTTGATGGATTTATTGAAACGATGATACAAATTGCCAGAGAAGCCGAAGAAAACCCTGAGATTGTCCAGGAAGCGCCACATAATACAATAGTTAAAAGAATGGATGAAACACTGGCGGCCAGAAAGCCGGTCCTGCGTTATATTAAGGACTAAAGAGAACAGCCTCTTCATTGACGAAGAGGCTGTTTCAGTTTTCTTTTTATAGGATAGGTAAATATTATTTGGATATGATAGCAGCGCTTTGTCCAACACCTACTCAATGAGGGTCACAAGCAGGTTGCGCTTATTTACTTTTTATTTTTCCAGTCCATTGTTTAAATCCGCCCTGCAAATGATAAAGCTGGCGGTAACCTTTCCGATATAGCTGCTGGGCAGCTCTGCCGCTTCGTAATCCGCTTTGGCAATATAGATAAACAGGTTTATCTTTCCTGATCTCTTTCATTCTCATTTTTAATTGAGACATGGGGATATTGCGCGCGCCCAGTATATGTCCTCCTTCATATTCTTTTTGCTCCCGGACATCAATCAACTGTGCTTTTCTGTATCCAGTGCGGAATTCATCTTGAGTGAGCGTCTTTAAAATTCTTTTCTGTTGAAAATAATTGTACAAGGAAAATATAATGACGACACCCAAAATAATTAGCAACGTATAAAGCAATGACAATGTAAAAGCCCCTTTCTAGTAAATACCCTTAATTCTATTATATTCGTCACAGTCCAATGAATCAAAGGTTTTCTCCGTAACTTCCCCTTTGAAAATTGAAGGTGAAAACCGTAAACACGGAACGTATAGTCCAATTAAATCTGTCAACGAAAGAAAAAGTCTAAAATTGTTGAAAAAACTCGGTTTAAGGGTGAATTTCCTACAATCGCTTTATTTTTCTTTCAAATCCTCTTATTTGGAGATTTGACAAACTGTTATCAATTATTTCTGAAAACACAATATGTAGTATGGGTATTTTAAATAAAAATCAACATATTGTGTTTAATGATTGATTTTCTGGATAAATATATGGTAACTTATCAATGACAGATACATACACACTAAACAATCTTCAAATCGTTTTAATAAAGGAGTTGGCAAAATGTCTGTTGCATTTACAAAAAAACCGAGCTTAAACATAGAGAGGCTCAATGAGGATATCCAATTGTTCAAGCATGTACATCCGATCACACCTGATATGAAACTCACCCAAAAAGGGGTTTCACGGCTTGTCATGATTGACCGATATGCATATAAGGATACTGAAAAAATCACTTTGTCTGTAGGCGACTTCGTAGTATTGACCATAAAAGAAGATCCCAAATTTCCGGCGAGAGGTTTAGGATTCATCAAATCAATCGATTGGGAAGAAAAAAATGCTGCAGTTATCGTTGAAGAAGAATTCCTTACTGCACTGGAAGATGAGAAAGAAAGGGAAACAGGAGTAATTGTCCGCCCGCTTGATATCATCGAAAAGCCGCTTGAAGTCTTTTATGAGCAAATTGCCAAAAGAAATGCAACAGGCCTTGCTTCAGTAGAAAAAACGGAAAAGAAGAGACAGGAATGGTTTGGAAAGTTCTATGAAGAACTTGTCAACTTAAATTTTGTTCCGGCAGGCAGAGTGCTTTATGGCGCTGGTGCAGGAACCGACGTCACTTATTTTAATTGCTATGTCATGCCTTTTGTGGCGGATTCACGTGAAGGGATTTCTGAGCATAGAAAGCAAGTCATGGAAATAATGAGCCGCGGGGGCGGCGTGGGTACGAATGGCTCCACTTTAAGGCCGCGTAATACACTTGCACGGGGTGTTAACGGTAAATCATCGGGATCTGTATCCTGGCTGGATGACATTGCAAAGCTTACTCACCTGGTAGAACAAGGCGGTTCCCGCCGTGGGGCTCAAATGATCATGCTGGCATCTTGGCATCCGGATATCGTTGAATTCATCATTTCAAAGATGCAGAATCCGAGAATTTTGCGCTTTTTAATTGAGAATACAAACGACCCAGTTATCAAGAAGCATGCAAGGGACAAGTTGAAGTTTACTCCGTTGACGCAAGCTGAAGAAGCGATGTACCAAGGAGTGCTTAACTACCGTACAATGCCGGGCTATGGTGGATTCAGCGAAGAAATTTTCCGCTCTGCCGAAGAGAAGCTGAAGGAAGGGGGCACATATTCAGTCCATAATCCTGAATTTTTAACAGGTGCCAATATTTCTGTCTGCATTACAAAAGAATTCATGGATGCTGTTGAAAATGACACGGATTATGAGCTTTGCTTCCCTGATGTTGAAAACTATAACGAAGAAGAAATGAAGGCATATAATGAAAAATGGCAGGAAGTCGGAGATGTTCGTGAATGGAAAAAACTTGGGTATAAAGTAAGGACATATAGGAAGATCAAAGCGAAGGAGCTTTGGAATCTTATCAATATTTGTGCGACCTATTCGGCTGAACCGGGAATATTCTTTATTGACAACGCCAATGAAATGACAAATGCAAAAGCATATGGACAAAAAGTTGTTGCAACCAACCCATGTGGAGAACAGCCTTTGGCCCCATACTCAGTATGTAACCTTGCAGCCGTGAACCTGGCACAAATGGCTGACCGTGAAAATAAGACAGTCGACTTTGAAAGATTGAAGCAAACTGTCAAGGTAGGCGTCCGTATGCAGGATAATGTCATTGACGCAACACCTTATTTTCTTGAAGAAAATAAAAAACAGGCACTTGGAGAACGTCGTGTAGGACTTGGTGTCATGGGACTGGCGGATCTGCTTATCTACTGTGAAAAGGAATACGGTTCTCCGGAAGGCAATGAGCTTGTCGACAAAGTATTTGAAGTGATTGCGACCACTGCCTATCGTGAATCGGTCGAATTGGCAAAAGAAAAGGGCAGCTTCCCGTTTTTGAACGGTGAAAACGAGGATGAAACAGCGAAACTTCGTGAAGCTTTTACTCAAACCGGCTACATGAAAGGTATGCCGGAAGATATCCATGAAGCTATCAAGAAACATGGAATCCGGAATTCACATCTTTTGACAGTGGCGCCTACCGGTTCCACGGGAACGATGATTGGATGTTCGACAGGCCTGGAGCCTTATTTCTCTTTCACTTATTATCGAAGCGGAAGGCTCGGTAAATTTATCGAGGTCAAGGCCGATATTGTGCAGGATTACTTGAAGGAGCATCCAGAGGCAGAAGAGGATCGCTTACCGCATTGGTTTGTAACAGCCATGGAATTGCCTCCTGAAGCCCATGCCGATGTGCAGTGTGTCATCCAAAGGTGGATTGACAGTTCGATTTCAAAAACAGTTAATGCGCCGAAAGGATATTCAGTGGAACAAGTGGAAGCAGTATACGAACGCCTGTACAACGGAGGGGCAAAAGGCGGTACGGTCTATGTGGACGGCAGCCGGGATTCGCAGGTTCTTACACTAAAAGCGGAAGAGAATACGTTTGAAGAAAAGGACGAGAACCAGTCTGGCCGCCCCGTCGTTTTAGTCGATACAATTCAGGATCTCAGATCGACTAGTGTTACAATCGGTTCGGAATTAGGGAATACATGCCCTGTTTGCCGAAAAGGACAAGTAAAGGAAATCGGTGGATGCAATACTTGCGATAACTGCAATGCACAGTTGAAGTGTGGAATTTAATAGCACTGAGCATTTGAAAGCTGGCCAATGATGGCCGGCTTTTTCTTTTGGAAGCTAAAGAAATTGGAACCCGATTAGGACAAGCGGATGGAGTGTTAGCATTTTTGGGTTCGCGGCAAAGAACAGGAATAATTGTTGAGCTGAAGGCCGGTAGGTTTTTAAGATAAAACACTTGGATGATGAATCCTGTAAGGTGTGATAAACGATGATTACTTCTGGAAAGACATCTTTTAAAAATGGCCATCACCTTTGTTTGGAGGCAACATTACTTATTGCGAAAGGGACCGAGCCATTTCTGCATTTGTCTTTGAAAAGACTCCTAAATCATATGGGTTCTTAATATCAATATAAAGACTATACGATGAAGGGCGGCGCATAAATGGAGATTGACGGCGTATTCTCTGGAGGGGGAATCAAAGGAGTCGCTTTAATCGGAGCCTATGAAGTGTTGGAGGAAAGGGGATTTGCTTTTAAAAGAGTCGCTGGGACGAGTGCAGGCGCTATTATCGCGGCTTTGATAGCCGCCGGATATTCCAGCAAAGAGATGGCGGACATGATGAAAGAAATGGAGATGAATGATTTTCTGGATCAGAGGAAAACATTATTGCCTTTTCAATGGGCAAAATGGCTGTTACTCTATTTCAGAATGGGCTTGTACCGCGGAGACCTACTAGAGGAATGGCTCGGCAAGATGTTGGCAAAAAAAGGGATTTATACTTTTAAGGATTTGCCGCCCGAGACATTGAGAGTCATTGCGAGTGATTTATCAACAGGAAGGATGCTCGTACTTCCAGATGATTTGGAGCTATATGGCATTCCAAAGGAAAATTATCCGGTCGCACGTGCCATCCGGATGAGCTGCAGTATCCCTTACTTTTTTGAACCAGTCAAATTGCGCTCACTGAGCGGAACCAATGTCATTGTGGATGGGGGAATATTGAGTAATTTTCCAATCTGGCTTTTCCAAAAAGAGAATGAGAAACAGCGAAGGCCAGTTATCGGAATAAAATTGAGCCACCGAATGGACCAACAGCCAAAACGGACGATTAAAAATGGTCTGCAGTTGTTTGAATCGTTGTTTCATACGATGAAAGATGCTCACGACGCAAAATATATTTCAAGAAAACATGAGCGCAATATTATATTTATCCCTACAGAAGAAACTTTTGCTGCGGAATTCACTATAAATGACGAAAAAAAAGAAGCCCTTTTGAGAAAAGGGCGGATAAGGGCAGAGCAATTTTTAAAATCATGGTCATATTAGTTTCCCACTTGGGAGACAGATCAAAATATGGCTCTGTCTTTTTTCTTGCTTTTTTTCCCCTCAATTACGGTCAAGTGGGCAGTCGACCTTTTACGTAGCGGTCGATTTCGGAAATGGTTGCTTGTTTGTGATGAAGACTTCCGTTTTTTCGCCCGCATTTTGGATTGTTTCGCTGCTCTGGCAAAAGCATTTCTCTCTCTGCCGTTCTGGGACCTATTTGTCCAAATCCGGTAGATGATAAACACCGCAGCAACAGCTGCTCCCATAAATAAGAGTTGTTTAAATAAACCAACAGGATTATTTATCAAATAGGAGCCCAATCCGACGACAGCAAAAATTAAAATTCCGCTTATGATCCAATTCCGTGCTTTCAAGAGCGCCACCTCCTCGGGAATAGTGGATATCTTTCCCAAAAAGAACATCCTTTATACATAATCAGATTTTAACATTTAAATAAACATACTCTTCACTTTCCTATTCCACTTGAATCCATAGTTTAAACAATGGGAGCCACTTCATTCAGCTAAACGCCGCTTTAATTTGAAAGATAAAAGAGAATTGTACCCTGGATGTTGAGCACCCAGGGTTGAATGAACTTATTTACAGTATAGTTCGTTTCATTGAAAAATCGAATCTCCGTACGCCTACTGAGTCAGTCTGTATTTAACTCTATCTTACTAAAAAAATGTAAATATCACCAGACAAAAAGCTTTATGAAACAAAATAGACATAAAGGACATGCTATGGAGGAGGTGGTTTTATGGAAGAAAAAAACTATTATGCAGTTCCGCTTATTACGACGGCAGTGGTCACCGGTTTTGTTGCCGGTGTATTTGCCAGTCTGATGGGGTACCTTGTACATTACTTGAATTTCACTGAAATGAGTCCAGGAATCATTCTTGCTCCCTGGAAAGGTGGGTGGAAGGACGGTTGGGCAGGGATATTGCTTGCTGCGTTGTTGTATGGACTTGTTTCTATCTTGGTAGCGTTGCTTTATTATGGAACTCTGAGAAAAAGAAAATCATTCTGGTGGGGTGCTTTTTACGGGGTGATTTTGTTTTTGTTTGTTTTTTTAGTGTTGTTGCCATTATTTCCTGGAACGAAGCCATTATTAAAATATGATTTCAATTCAATATTGACTGGAATATGTACTTTTATTTTGTATGGTGTTTTTATCGGGTATTCCATATCTTACGAATATGAGGAATTTATTTATTTAAAGCAGTTGAAGATGAAACAATGATGCAGGTTTATTCATGTTTTTTCCATTCTTTTATGTTAAACTGTTTATGCCAGAACATTCCTATTTCTTCTTGCCTAACAGAAACCCTGTTTTCAAGGGAAAGAGCTTATATTCCGGGAGAGAATGATAATGAATAAAATTGAAAAAATACGAGGGTGTTTCACTGAATTCGACATTGATGGGCTTTTAATAACAAGCCCTTATAATCGTAGGTATGCTACCAATTTTACAGGTACAGCTGGAGTTGCGCTTATCACAAGTGGTGCCGCTTATTTCATTACCGATTTCAGGTATACCGAGCAGGCAGAAACTCAGGCTAAAGAATATGAGGTGATCCAGCACAGCGGGTCAATCATTGAGGAAATAGCTGAAAAAGTGGAAAAGCACGGAATCGAAAAGCTTGGTTTTGAACAGGACTATATCACTTATTCTGAATGGATGAAGTTTGAGGAAGGGCTACAGGCGGATTTGGTTCCGGTGTCTGACGTGATTGAAGGTTTGCGCATAGTAAAGACGGAAAGCGAAATTGCTGTTATCAAAGAAGCGGCAGATATTGCTGATGCGGCTTTTAAGCATATTCTAGACTATATCAAGCCGGGAACTCGTGAAATCGAAATTGCCAATGAACTTGAATTTTTTATGAGGAAATGCGGAGCAACTTCTTCGTCTTTTGATATCATTGTTGCTTCTGGATGGAGGTCTGCGCTGCCTCATGGTGTTGCGAGTGAAAAGGTCATTGAATCAGGTGATTTCGTTACTATGGATTACGGAGCGCTACATAAAGGGTATGTATCGGATATTACACGGACGGTGGCAGTTGGGGAGCCCTCTGAACAGCTCAAGGAAATCTATCAGATAGTTCTTGATGCACAAATGGCAGCGGTGGATAAAATAAAGCCGGGAATGACGGGGATTGAAGCGGATGCGATTGCCAGGGATTTGATTTGCGAAAATGGTTATGGCGAATACTTTGGCCATTCTTTGGGACACGGAATCGGCCTTGAGGTTCATGAAGGTCCAGGACTGTCTCCGCGTTCGGAGATGAAGCTTGTTCCTGGAATGACAGTCACTGTCGAGCCGGGTATCTATCTGCCAAATGTGGGCGGAGTCCGGATTGAGGATGACATCTTGATCACTCATTCCGGAAATGATAAGCTGACACACTCTGCAAAAGAATTGATTATTTTATAATTTGTATTGGGAGGAAGTAAGATGATTTCGGTTAACGAATTTAAAACAGGGTTGACAATAGAGGTTGATGGAGGTATTTGGAGGGTTCTTGAATTCCAGCATGTTAAGCCGGGAAAAGGAGCCGCATTCGTCCGCTCTAAATTACGGAATCTCCGTACAGGAGCCATCGCGGAAAAAACATTCCGTGCAGGAGAGAAAGTGAATAAGGCACAAATCGATAATAAAACGATGCAATACTTGTATTCAAGCGGAGACCAGTATGTTTTTATGGATCAGCAGACATATGAACAAATAGAGCTGCCCGGTTCACAGATTGAATACGAATTGAACTTCTTGCTAGAGAACATGGAGGTTCATATTATCATGTTTAATGGGGAAACACTGGGAGTGGAACTTCCGAATACGGTAAACCTTAAGGTTGCCTCCACCGATCCGGGAATAAAAGGGGATACCGCTTCCGGAGGATCAAAGCCTGCAACGATGGAAACAGGGCTTGTTGTTCAGGTTCCTTTCTTTGTGAACGAAGGGGATACATTGGTCATCAATACTTCCGATGGTACCTATGTTTCAAGGGCATAAATTAAATGCATAAAGGGATCAGCCGCGGGACATCCCGCGGTTTTTGATGCTTTAATCATAAAAAGGTGGGAATAGGCATGATTGAAGTTTTTAAGGAAAAAAAGCTGCCCTATATTTGTACGCCCTTAACGGGAAAGAACAAAGAGGAAATCATGAATCAGCTTAACCTGGCTTTGCCTGAAAAGCCAGATTTGATCGAATGGAGAGCAGACTTTTTACAACAGCTGGATGACCTAAGGTACGTCTTGTCTGTTCTTGAAGCAATCGTCGAAAAGAGCGATTTGCCCCTTCTTTTTACTATCCGTTCGATTCATGAGGGCGGCCAGCAGATATCTTTGACTGAAGAGCAGAAAGTGAGGCTAATCAGTGAAGTTTGTAAAAATGATGCCATCAGCATGATTGATTATGAAGTCTCTAGTAATTCTGGATACATAAAGGAATTGAGAAAAATTTCTCAAAAGTATGGTAAGAAATTGATATTATCTTATCATAATTTTAATTGTACACCTTCTGAAGAAGACATAATGAAAAAGCTGCTCCTTGCCGAATTTTATGGTGCAGATATTGCTAAGGCAGCTGTCATGCCAAATACTAAAGATGATGTTTTAAAGCTGTTAAACGTCACAAATAACGCAGACAAAACTTTGGACATACCGTTGATTACCATGTCCATGGGAAGCCTCGGTGCCATCACCAGAATAGTTGGATTTTGGTATGGTTCCTTTATTACATTCGGATCTGGGGTGGAAGCATCAGCCCCTGGTCAGGTTCCGATTAGAAAGCTTAAACAAATGATTGCGATGATGAAGGAAGAAATGGATATAGAATAAAGTATTTTTCAATGTCTTCAAGTATCTCAGGCGAAAGAAGAAAGAGATTCTATATTCTAATACACTCGGGGTATTTAGTTTTTTAAGTGTTCTCCTTGCTTCCCTGTTGGAATCATCGCGTCGATTCTTCTATTCGATTGCCTGCCAAAATGCGGTCGTTATGACTTTTTTCATAACGACCGCATTTGTTTATTTAAAGACGAGTTGTTCCAAAAAAACAACATTCTGTAATAGGAAAGTCCGTCTTATCGTTTGTTTTTAAATTGTTATGAAGTTAGATGAAATTAACAATTTCATCAGCGACCTCATCCGGCGATAGATTGTCCGTCAATATATGGAAATGATGATGACTATATAAAATTCTCCGTTTGGAAAAAAGTTCTTCTATTTCGTTCAAATCACGCCCCTGTAGAACCGGTCGGGTGTCCACAAGCTGTTCAAAACGCTTTTTCCAAGCATCCCAAGATATATCCAGATAAATAACGACGGTATTTGCCAGGCACGTATTCCTTGTTACTTCGTTCATAAATGCCCCTCCCCCGAGAGAAATCACTTGCCCCTCCTCGCTTGTTTTTAATTCTATGATATTTTTTTCATATGTACGAAAGGCTTCTTCGCCGTATTTCTTAAAAATCTCTTTCGTAGGCATTCCGAATTTTTTTTCAATCTCCTGATCGATATCTATAAAACCCCAATTCAATTTTTGGGCAGCGAGTTCACCCGCTGTCGTTTTTCCTGCCCCCATAAATCCAATTAGTACAATACTTTTTTTCTTAAATTCTTTTCCCATAAAAAAATGTACACCTGCTTTTCAATAAACTTATTACTACTATACCACGTTAGATGAAAGATGCGCTTGATCATTATTTCAAGGAGGATTGCATGTTTATCCGTTATCAGCAAAGGTGGCCGGTCATATTTGGAGCCTGACCGAATACATATTAGGTAGAAAAGAAGTCTGGGAGAGGGTCGCTTTGGAAAATATCATTCGCATCCTGCCAACTGAGATCTGCGAATTAATAAAGGTCTTGCCGGAGAAAACGAGAGAGAGAATAGAGGAAATAAGGCTGAGGGTCAATCGGTATGTAGAAGTGACAGCAGGGGAAGTGACCAGCTGCCTCCCGTATCTGTTTTCAAAAAGTGATGCAGAACAACTGCTCAGCAATTTAGCTGGCCACTCTTTTTATACATTGGATGAGGAACTCAGAAGAGGTTATATCACGATTGAAGGAGGGCACAGGATAGGACTTGCAGGAAAAGTCATTTTAGAAGAAGGACGTGTAAAAGCCTTAAGGCACTTGGCTTCTTTTAATATAAGGGTCGCCAGGGAAAAAATTGGGGCAGCCGAGCGTTTCATCCCTTTTTTGTATGATAGGAAATGGCAGCATACAATGATTATTGGACCTCCTCAAACAGGGAAAACAACGTTGCTCCGTGATCTTGCCAGAATAGTATCTACAGGCTGCCAGTCTAACGGAATCCCTGCGTTGAAAGCGGGAATTGTGGATGAGAGGTCTGAAATAGCAGGGTGTATGCATGGGATACCCCAATTGAAGTTTGGAAACCGGATTGATGTACTTGATGCGTGTCCGAAAGCGGAAGGGATGATGATGATGATCCGGGCTTTGAGTCCTGACGTACTCATTGTGGACGAGATTGGCCGTGGGGAAGACAAAGAAGCAATCATGGAAGCCGTCAATGCCGGAATTACTTTAATGATGACAACCCATGGAAATGGTTTTGAGGAAATAAAAAACCGGCCGTTGCTTAAGGAAATCATTGAGCTGAAAGTTTTTCAACGGTTCATTGAATTATCACGAAATGAAGGTCCCGGTACGGTCATTTCTATTAAGGATAAAAACGGACAAGTTGTGAAGGAACATGTTTAAACTGATTGGAGCCCTTCTGATAATCTCAACGACTACATGGGCTGGATTCGAAGCATCCAGTCATTTGAACCGCAGACCTAAACAGCTCCGCATCATTAAAGATTCTTTGCAGGCATTGGATGCGGAAATCATGTACAGCCATACACCGCTTGGAGAAGCTGCAAAAAAAATATCGTTGCAGCTGCCCGACCCGGCAGCCAGCTTATATAAAGTTTTTTCAGAAAGACTTTCCGAAACGGATGTTACAGTCAAGTCAGCATGGAAGGAAAGCCTTGATGAGATATGGCAAGACACAGATATGAAAGCCGACGAATACGAAATCCTGAGACAATTCGGAGAAAGTCTTGGAAGGCATGACCGATATACCCAACAAAAGCAGATCCTACTTGCTGTCACCCATCTTGACAGGGAAGAGTCGGAGGCAAGGGAGAAGCAGAGGAGATATGAAAAAATTATGAGAAGCTTGGGCGTTTTATCAGGACTGCTGTTTATTATCCTGCTTTTTTAATTGTTAGTCTAGACTAAGTTCTTTATTGGAGAAACATTGCTATGACTAGCTTCGACGTACAGGAAGTACTAGTGCAGGCGAAGCGACAGGACGTCGCCGCATGAGCCGGCCGACGTACAGGAAGTACTAGTGCAGGCGAAGCGACAGGACGTCGCCGCATGAGCCAGCCAGGCGTTATCGGTTCAAAATTATAAGCCGCAGGATATTTTTACTGAATGGATCTACTTCTACGTCATAGATTAACCGAGGGAGCAACAGGGACATCATGGCAATTCTAATGCAAATATAGTGATGTATCACTTGGTGAAATAGAGTCAGGTTCTTTGCTTTGGTGGATGGGAAGCTTCTTCATCGGAATTCGCCTTGAGCTTGTCGCCTAAGACTGCGTGCCTTGCGCTTTTCTTATAAGGATGGGAGGAAATAGGATGGGCATTGATGTGGACGTGATTTTCAAAATAGCAGGAGTCGGCATCGTTGTTGCTTTTTTGCACACAATCCTTGACCAGGTCGGGAAAAAGGAATACGCCCAATGGGTCACCTTGTTCGGGTTTATATATATTTTGTTCATGGTTGTCACGATTGTCGATGGTCTATTTCAAAAGATTAGATCGGTCTTCTTATTTCAATGATGGGAGGGAGCGGCCATTGCCATACTGCAAATAGCGGGCATCGCCCTCATCGCCACTTTTTTAGCACTTATCATCAAAGAGCAGAAGCCGACGTTTGCTTTTTTACTGATCCTGTTCACAGGATGTGCCATTTTTTTATTTCTGGTCGATCAGATACATGGAATCATATCGACTATTGAAGGTTTGGCTTCAAATGCAGGCATCAATACGATGTATGTTAAAACGATATTGAAAATCATCGGTATTGCATATATTGCTGAATTTGCTTCACATATAAGCAAAGATGCCGGAATGGGAGCCATGGCGGCAAAAGTCGAATTGGCAGGGAAAATACTCATTTTGGCTTTGGCTGTCCCCATTTTGACTGTTCTGATTGAAACCATTATCCAAATGATGCCGGTCAAGTGATAGCGTGATAGGCGGGGGGAAACGGTATGCGGAAAATAGTCCAGCTGTTCTTATTCTGCTTTGTACTTACTGCAGGTTCATCCGCAATCCAGGCAGAACAGGAAGAAGGATCATCAAATGATATTATCACAAAAATGGTGGACGAGCAGATTGAGACTCTGGGAATTGAAGAACTTAACACTTTTTGGGAAGGCATCATGGATGAATACGGAGGATATTTGCCGGAAAGCCAACGGGGGACGCTTCTTGAATTTTTAAAAGGAGAGAAATCTTTTTCCATAAAAGAGTGGTTTCGGGGAATTGCGGCATTTGCCTTTCAGGAATTGACGATGAATGGAAAGCTTCTCGGGACATTATTACTTTTGGCGGTTTTCAGCGCTTTTTTGCAATCTTTGCACACTGCTTTCGAAAAAGGTTCAGTTTCCAAAGTCGCGTATGCGGTCGTATTCATGGTCCTGATCATCATTGCATTAAATAGCTTTCGTTTAACAGTAGAGTATGCCGTTTCAGCTATCGAATCAATGTCGCAGTTCATTTTTGCCTTGATACCACTGATTCTCGCATTGATTGCGTCTTCAGGTGGGGTGACTTCAGCAGCTTTTTTCCACCCTGTTTTGATCTTTTTGATTCAGACAAGCGGACTCCTTATACAAACCATTGTTTTACCCCTTCTATTTATGGCATTACTACTGGGAATTGTCAGCGCGTTAAATGAAAACTACAAGGTGACACAGTTGGCCAATCTGTTAAAAAAAGCGGGGATAGGCATTCTTGGTGCATTCATGGCAGTCCTTTTGGGTGTTATATCAATCCAAGGTACGGCAACTGCTGTCACAGATGGTGTCGCAATAAGGACTGCCAAATATGTAACGGGCAATTTTGTGCCGGTCGTGGGCAGAATGTTCACCGATGCAGCGGATACTGTTTTGACTGCTTCCGTATTGATAAAAAATACAGTAGGTTTGGCCGGAGTCGCAATCATTCTGGTGATCTCCGCTTTTCCGGCGATGAAAATACTGATCATCATTTTTATTTATAAACTTGCTGGTGCTTTGCTTCAGCCTGTCGGGGACGGTCCTATTATTAATAGTCTTGATTCGATTAGCAAATGCATGATGTATGTTTTTGCATCTTTGGCCATTGTATCGTTCATGTTTTTTCTGTGCGTCACTATTGTCATTACGTCCGGGAACATAACGATGATGATTCGCTGAATAAGGAGGGAGCCCCGTGCAGCTGATTTCTGAATGGGTCATAAATATAGTCATGTTTATTTTGTTGGCAATGATTGTGGACATGCTCCTGCCTGATACAGCTATTAAGAAATATGTGAAGTTAGTGGTAGGGCTCCTGTTGATCTCGATCGTTGTTACACCTATTTTTCAATTTCTTTCTATTGATTTTGATAAGGCCATGGATTCATTTTTAACTGGTCAGAACAATCCTGACATTACCTCGCAAAAAAACGCGGAAGAAAAAAAAAGAGAAATAGAAACATCGCAGCATGCATATATATTAGAGCAAATGGCTGTCCAACTTAAAGAGAAAGCTGAAAAGGAGATGATTGAAAATCATGGCATGATCATAACCGATATTGATATATCCAGCACTTCTTCTCCCGCCCAGGATCCGGAAAGTATTTTGGAAACTATTAAAAAGATAACTGTCCACATCGACCAATATACGACGAAAGATCGTGTAGCCGAGGTGGAACAGGTATCCATTCAGATCAAGGATCAAACAGGAAATGATACAGCCGTCCAGGAAGAAAAAATCAGGCTCATGCTTGCAAGTGAGTGGGACGTGCCAGAATCGAAAATAGAATTGGTGGCGAAGGGAGGAACCGGATCTCCATGAGTAAAAAAAACGGTCCTCTTGATTGGTTGAAAAATTTATGGACAGATGGCAATAAGGGAGCCCCTTCACAGAAGAAGAACAATAAAATCTATTACGTCCTCATACTTGTCCTTGTGGGCGCGGCTTTAATGATCATCTCCGATTTATGGAAAGCAGGCGAAGAAAAAGACTCGATTACAGCCATGAATGAAATGGAAGCTGGTGCTGATGATGCGGAAGCTTTTGGCAGTAAACAGGACTCAAGTAAAAATGGTATGAAAGAATTGGAAAATCAGTATGAAAATCAATTGAAAGAAGCCCTCGAGCAGATAGTTGGAGTACATGATGTTACGGTTGTTGTAAACGTTGAGGCAACTGAAAAAACAGTGCTTGAGAAAAACCTGACATTAAAAAATCAAACGACAGTTGAAGAAGACAAAGAGGGTGGAACAAGAAAAATAGAGGACCAATCAACCGAGGACCAGCTTGTGCTGATCAAGGAAGGGGACAAAGAGGTTCCGATCGTGTTGGAAACGAGAAAACCGGAAGTAAAGGGGGTTCTCGTAGTAGCCGGTGGGGCTGAAAACATCCAAATTAAAAAGTGGATTGTTGAGGCGGTAACGAGAGGTCTTGAAGTTCCAAGTCATAAAGTGGCTGTCATGCCCAAAAAGTCAAAGGGGGATTCGTAATGCTGTTGAAGAAACAGACAGTTTGGCTCTTGACCATGCTGAGCCTTGTCGTAGTACTATCCGTTTATTATGTAACATCCGATCCGGCCAAGAATGACTTGGCAACAGGCGGAAAAGAAGAGGCTGCGGGTGAAATGGAAGCAAGCGAAAAAGACATGAAAGTGATTACCGAGGCGGCCGGGGATGAAGCTTTTGAGACAATAAGGATGGAAATACAGGATAAACGAAGCAAGGAAATTGCGGATTTAACGAACCAGGTTGGTTCGCCGGATCTTACTGCCGAGGAGAAAAATGAATTGTATACAAAGATGCAGGATCTATCTGCTCTTGAAACAAAGGAAAAGACATTGGAAAGCCTGATCAAGTCCCTTGGATATGATGATGCATTGGTCCGGACAGAAAATGAAGAAATGCTCATTACGGTAAAGGCTAAAGAGCATTCACGTGCTGATGCAGCACGCATTCTCCAGGTTGTCAGGGAGGAAATCGGTACAAATATGGTTGCAACGGTAGAGTTTCAAAAAAATTAGTAATTTGACGGAGGGAAAAAATTCCTGTCCGTCTTTCTTTTTGCTTTTACAGCTTTATTTGTCTGTGTGCCGTTGAACGGTTGCACCGCTTTCTTTTGTCCAGTGCCGCACAGGATTTGCCAGTTATGCGATGTGACTGGACAACGTTGCTTCTTGAGCCTGCAGCTGAGAGACATCCTTCCCTCTTCCTATGATAAGTCAACATCGCTTCACTACGTTTCGCGTGTTTCCTTTATCTCATCAGGAGATGTCCAGTCTGTACGTCGCAAACCGATCGCTTCCACTTTTCTTGTTGTCCAGTTCCAGCGCTCTGCGACTATCAGACTTCCCTCTCCTTCCTACGATAAGTCAACATCGACTCCTTCGTCGTCGTGTTTCCTTTATCTCGTCAGGAGATGTCCAGTCTGTACGTCGCAAACCAAGCGCTTCCACTTTTCTTGTTGCATTTTACTATTTATTTCTGTATATTTACCCTGTCGTCGTTGAATTTATACAACCTGTTATATTATGATATTAAGAGCTACTCATAATGATTAAGGAGTGTCGTGTATGTTGAAGGTTCAGGAAATACGTGAAATTATTAAACTTATAGACCAATCAGATATTGAGGAATTTGTTTATGAGCATGACGGCTCAAAAATTGAACTTAAAAAGAGAGTGCAAGCAGTTGTTCAGGAACAGGTACGGTATGTAACGGAGCAGATTCAGTCTCCTCAACCGGTTGTCCGTCAGGAAACTGCACCTGAAGCACCTGCGGTGGAAAAAGCACCTGCAACACCTGAAAACACTTCAGCACAAGCTGCAGAAAAAAGTAATTTACATAAAATCGTATCACCGATGGTAGGAACTTTTTACCAGGCTTCCTCTCCCGACAGCGATCCGTATGTAAAAGTAGGTTCGGAAGTCACTTCGGATTCTATCGTTTGTATTGTGGAAGCAATGAAGCTATTCAATGAGATCGAAGCGGAAGTCGAAGGGAAAATAGCGGAAATCCTAGTAAAGGATGGAGAACTAGTGGAATATGGCCAGCCGCTATTTTTAGTTGAGCCCAAGTAAGGAGCGAAATAGATGATAAAAAAACTATTAATAGCAAACAGGGGCGAGATCGCTGTTCGCATTATTCGGGCATGCATGGAGCTGGATATTGAAACGGTCGCTGTTTATTCCGAAGCCGATAAAGACGCATTGCATGTACAATTGGCAGACGAAGCCTATTGCATCGGACCCCTCACCTCAAAAGAAAGTTATTTGAACTCAGCCAATGTCATCAGTGTGGCCAAACTGACAGGGTGTGACGCTATTCACCCTGGGTATGGGTTTTTGGCGGAAAATGCGGATTTTGCAGAGCTTTGCCGCGAATGTAATATCATATTTGTTGGTCCAAGCCCGGAAGCCATAACCAAAATGGGAACAAAAGATGTAGCTCGTTCAACGATGAAAGCTGCCGGGGTACCGATTGTACCTGGCTCAGACGGAATCGTCGAGACGATAGAGGAAGCAAAGAATATAGCTGCAGAAATAGGCTATCCAGTTATCATCAAAGCTACTGCGGGCGGTGG
>NZ_KB894687.1:0-32882 GCF_000374565.1 Siminovitchia fordii DSM 16014 = CIP 108821
TATTCTTTTTTGTCTGATCGGTTTCTCCGGATTGAAATCTTCCATGTCGGAATACTTTTTCACCGTCCGCCGATCTACCCCCATCTGCCGTGCTACTTCTGCATAGCTGCGACCTTTTGTATTCGTTTCGTATCTGATATAATTAACTTCAGCCATTGCTAACATCTCCTATACTACCTCCTGTAAAGATATGCCCAAACAGGAGTGTATGTATTTTTTCGGATGTTGGCAAGTGGCCTTTTTTATGTACATAAATTAGCTGCCGTTTCCTACATTTCTAGTGTGCCATAAACATTTCAATATAGGATACTCTCATTGAAGAAGTTAACCGTCTTTGTGGGAACACCTATTGAAGATGCTATGCAAGAAGTTCAACGTACCTTTTTTGATAGTTTCGAGGAAATGGTCGAACACAAAGGCGATACTATCTGTTACCCCGATTGGGACGAAAAATGGATGGTATATGAAGAAATCTATGGTGTTGACTTTTCCGCTCTATTTTCCAAATGCCCAAAAATATCTACTACATTGTTTATCGTGACCCTTAAAAGTCAGAAATTGTTGGCAGTCGCAGAGATTAATTATATACTTACCATATATTTTAGGTAATAAATATTTTAATAGGCTGTGATAATATGTCTGAAAACGATCAAATGAACAAAGTAAAAATAATTATGAGTGAGATGCTTGAACTACAACAAAAATCCAAGAGATTTGTAAATTTACTTTCTGAAGGAGAATCACTCTCACAAAACCAGCTTATTCTTCTTCTACAGTTAGAAATCAATGGTGGAATGAAAGCAACTGATATTGCTGATTTTTTCAATGTGACCCCTGGAGCCGTTACATCAATGTGCGATAAACTGGAGAAACTCAATTTAGTACAACGGGTAAGAAAAAGTGAGGATCGAAGAGTTGTAAAAATGGTTCTAACAAATATCGGTAGGGATAAGGTTCATGAAATATTTTTGAAATTCCCACAAGAAAAGTTGACCAATATAGCAAAGGTACTAATGGATATCAATAAGTTAATGAATAAAATTTTTTAAGGATTTCACGATGTTGAAATCCTTTTTTTATTGGATGAGTAGGTGTATGCCTTGCTTCAGTTTCTTCTTAGTACCTTCCTTGCCTTACACTTTTTTAGTAGTAGCCCGTATTAAATGGGGTATATAACGCGGTCTTTTATTCTTGCCACAATAAATCTGATATGGTTTAATTGATATACATTTTAATAAGTGAAATATATATCAATTAAACTATGGTGGTGTTAAAAAATGAAAGATGAACAAAATCAGAAGTTACGTAGCATAACCTTTACATGTGGCACTATTAAAAAAATTTCAACAACATATGAACTATTAAAAATTCGTGGCTCTGTTGCTTTCCATCAGGATATACATACTAATAAAATTTCAACTCATGGACATAGCTCTTTTCAACATGATGTTGTAGCAGATGTTTTAAAAAACTCAGGATCATGTGTTTTAAAGAACAATTGCGATATTAAAGAAATTGTAAATACAGGTAATATAAAAATTAAAAAAGGGCAAACAACAAAGATTAACAGTTCTGGAAAGTTAACAGTAGAAGAAATTATTCAATCGGAAAATGTTGATTTAATAGGCATTGTTCAAGCGAAGGAAATTAAAACAAAAAAATTTCAGTTAAAATTATCAGGTGAAAGTGTTATTGAACGGCTTATAGCTGATGAAGCCTATGTAGAGAAGGAAAAGGTAACGTTCTCTTTATTAAGGAAAAAACTATTCTGCAAGTATATAAAAGGAGGTAGCCTGCAAATTTCCTATACAGATGCGGAAATTGTTGAAGGGGACACGGTGGTAATCGGTAAGAATTGCAATATCCAAAACTTTATTATAGAGAAAGTTATACAATCTCCCCAAACGCTAAAGTCCAACATATCATAAGGAGTGAAAAACAATGAACCTTAAAAAAATCATTTACTCCTTTTTTTACTCACTAACAATTCCTGTCCTTTCCATCCTTTATGCAGGATTAATAGTTAGTACGATTATTTGCATGCTTGCTGGGATACTGCGAACATTCGGTTTTGAGCAAATAAAAATGAGCATTTGGTCCGGAATTGATCTGCCGGTTGCTTTAAGTATTCCTTTTGCAATCATTGTTTCATTGTTTTTAATAATTGGTTCACTTTATGTAAAACGCTTAATTAATTTCTGTATTTCGAACCTTAAATCCTATATCTAACAGTTTTGTTTTCTCTTGTTTTCTTTACGCACTACTCTCGCAGATTTCTATTCCTACTCTTGAAAAAAGGTGAGAAACAAATTATGTATCAGAAATTGTCCAAAATGGGGTTCAGTAAGAAAATTTATTTTAACTCGAACGTTGGAATGCGCATCTGTGTGGGAGGATTTCGAAGAGGTTATTTTGTTGTCTCCCTAAATAAACATTTCCAATCTCCAGGTTCTTTTTTCTAATACCCCCTTGTTCTTCCTGGTTTATCTTATTATTTTGGAAGATTTTATATTAGATGTGAGAACATGTGGAAACCAGGACAATATGTTTATACCTGTGTCTCAACTTACCTGATTTTCTTTGCACTTTTTATTTGTTAATATTAAAATGTATAATGATTAAAATTTACAGTTATTTGATAAAACGTGCTTAAGCACGATATAGGTGAAATTAAAGCAGGGAAATCCTTGCTTTTTATTTTTGGGGACAGGGGCTTGCCCAGGTGTCCAATTATGAGAGGTTTTGAATATGAAAGATAATTTTTGGCATGATTTACCAAGGCCATTTTTTATACTGGCACCAATGGAAGATGTGACAGATGTTGTTTTCCGCCATGTAGTAAGTGAAGCAGCCAGACCTGATGTGTTTTTTACAGAGTTTACAAACACGGAGAGTTATTGTCACCCACAAGGGATTCAAAGTGTTCGTGGGCGTTTGACTTTTACAGAGGATGAACAACCAATTGTAGCCCATATATGGGGGGATAAGCCTGAATACTTTCGGCAAATGAGTATTGGTATGGCGAAACTAGGCTTTCGGGGTTTAGATATCAATATGGGCTGTCCTGTACCTAATGTGGCACAGAATGGGAAGGGAAGCGGCCTTATCCGTCGTCCAGAAGTTGCGGCAGATTTAATACAAGCAGCAAAAGCAGGAGGATTACCCGTAAGTGTAAAGACAAGGCTTGGCTACACGGATGTAAACGAATGGCAGGATTGGCTGACACACATATTGAAACAAGACATTGTCAATCTATCCATTCATCTGCGTACAAGGAAGGAAATGAGCAAAGTAGATGCTCATTGGGAGCTAATACCGGAGATTAAGAAACTTCGTGACAAGGTGTCACCAGATACACTTTTGACGATCAATGGGGATATTCCTGACCGTCAAACTGGCTTGAAGCTCGTTGATCAATATGGTGTTGATGGGGTTATGATTGGGCGTGGCATTTTCAATAATCCATTTGCCTTTGAAAAAGAACCGAAAGATCATAGCAGTAAGGAATTGCTTGATCTTTTAAGATTGCATCTTGATCTCCATGATAAATACTCAAATTTAGAGCTGCGTTCGTTCAAGGCTCTTCATCGATTTTTTAAGATATATATCAAAGGATTTCGAGGGGCGAGTCAATTAAGAAATCAATTAATGGGTACAGAGTCAACGGATGAAGTGCGTGCGATGCTCGATAGTTTTGAGTCAAAGCATCTTGATGGAATTTGGAAATAGTAGAATGATGTGCCCCCCTGTATGAAATGGGGGGGCCTTGGTTCATTTCTTATGGTCCCAAACTATTCATTCGGCTGGTTTCCTTGGTTGCTTTATTTAAGAGAATCAGGCGTTCCTCAGCTAACTGCCCACAATACTCTTTATACCTTTTAAGAATTGGGAGCGACTGCTTATACTGCAATCGCACCCGGTTCTTACATACAACCGTCATTAAGTTGAAAAGGATCCCCCTCAGGAATTAATCATCTATTATAGCTTTTCCTTGTTCACGTAACTTTTTTAAAGATGTAAGCATATGTTTTATTTCTTCATCGGAATGTCTTTCCCATGAACCTAATTCAGCTATTATTTTTAAAGGAGATTTAGACCTATAAGAACGTGTTGGGTTTCCAGGAAATCTTTTGTCAGTTAAGTTTGGATCATTTTCAAAATCACCTAATGGTTCTACAATATAAATTCTTTCCTTTGATTTAGATGTTGCTAATTCAGCACCCCATTTAGCAGCATCTAGTGTCGCAGTAAAATATATATAGTTGGATTTTTTATCTTGGTAATTTGATAAGTGTTGTGGTTCTAATAAATCTCCAATATTTAGCTCTGCTTTAGTTCCATGAAAAAAAGGGCCATTATCTAAGATATCTTTTTTGTCATTCATACTGACTATTACACTCCTTATATTTTTAGATTTGTGTATAACATTATAGTATAGGGATTATAGAAAGGTAGTCTAAAAATAATTTTTAAATAATAGTATAATGTAAGTAGAGAGAATGATATCGAACGCAATGACCAATTCTTTACGTTTTAATTACATCAGTTTTATGGTTGAAGGGATTGGTGCATTTGTAGGATCTTTCATTGTTCTAATTGCTACTGTATTATCAATGATAGGATTAGGAAAAAAGTTTACTTCTTGATTTCAAGCTTATAAAGAATTCGTAAGAGTTAAGAACGATTCCCATAAAGCAAACGGCTTATGGGAATTATCATATGACGTATGGCCGGTTTGATGGATAATCTATATATTCCAGCATATGAAACGGAAGTAGTAGAAAGTACTTTTTACGTTCAAAAGAGAACTTTGGAAAGTATGAGAAATCATTTTTTTTGCCATTTTCAGAATAGATGGAAATTACGTAGGGTTTGCGAAGGTTCATCGCATTTAACCCATAGGACTGGACATTCGCATGCGTTTAAATCATCAATGAGTTTAATATCTCTGTTTCGATTTTATCAAAACGTTTGGGATACTCCAGTCCTGAGATATGTGGTCAAGCGGTAAATGAACTCATTGCTGAAGAAATGGCAGGCAATATTAAAAATGCAGACCACAGAAAAAACAGGAGTTTCGTTTAATGGCAATCAAGCCATAAAAAACAAGTTCCGCCAGAATCCCCCCCAAATTAAAGGGCGAAAAACGTTGATATAACAGTGTTTTAAGTCAACGCTCTCTGAGTGGGAGTAGTAGAAGGAGAGCCGAAACCCTTTGTTCATTAGGGTTTCGGCTCTTTTATCTATTTTTATTGCATTGTTATTGAAATTATTTACGTAGGTAATGAGCAGTGAATTGATTCTTGGAATAAGTATCTTATTTTACGTAGAGTAGTGCTTATTTGGTTATTTATGAATATAATAATTGAATTTTCACTTAGGCTAAGTATACTGGGGATTATTAATCATATATAAATAAGATCCATATCGTCAAAAAATCAATGACAATTAACCGTCGAGGAATGAGAATTTTTTGTATCTAGTTAACATCTGTTCAGCATACGGAAAAGAGGGGATGTAATTAGTTGAAGAAATTTTGGGTTTTCCTAGCTTTTTTATTTACTTCTGTTGTTATCACTGCGTGCACTCACAATTTCGCGGAAGAGTTTCTATATGATTATCCTATTAAAGATTTCAAAAAAGCAAAAGGTATTGTTTCAGATATTCGAACGGAAAAAGGATTATATACACCACCCGTTTATCTTGCAAAAGTAGAGTTGAAAACAAATCATTCTTCGGATGATATTTATCCTCAGGAATTACGAATCTCGAAAAGACAATTAATGGATGCAATAGATGGTAAGTCAATCAATGGCTTTACATCTGACGGAACGGATTTCCACACATTCCATGATGTTTTTTACAATAGCTCGATGTATATTTTATTTATTTCCATCGGTATCCTCTTGCTTTGCATAACACTGCTTTTATGGCTATCACAATATAAACTATTCGGCCCTCTCTTTCGTCTATTGGGTAAATTGCCTATATTCCGAGTGGATGATTTATTCCAAAAAATAATCTTGCTTAGCTTAATTATACCTTTCTCCGTCTATGCTATTTTTGTACTGATCAATTTAGGTCAAAAATTAATTCCATTTAATAAAGATCTATTGAATGCTGAGGTTATATCTTCTCATCTCGATTATAACTCTATGCATGATTCTTATCATATGTTAAAGATAGGCTATGAAACTCCTAAAGATGGTTACTCTACAGTAGATAAAGAAGTCTCTGCTCGGACTTATCGTAAGTATCAACCTGGGGATACAATTAAAATTGCTGTCTCTAAAAATAACCCTTATAACGTTTTTATTGCAAACTTATCATTTCTCGAGATAGTCAGTTCCTTTCTAAAATTACGGGTTCTATTACTCTGTGCCTTTTTACCAATATATATATGGTTTTATCGGCTTGCTTATCGATAATACCATTTAGCAAGCGATACAAGGGGAGGTGAATTACTATCGCCATTTATATCGACAATAATCTTCCATTTACCATTCAGTGGTGTAACCGTCAAGTAGAAATGAACAATTTTAAAAAAATAACACTCGGGTTTATCAAATAGGGTTCAACACTTTGTTTATCGAATAAAGCTATCCTGTATTTCGTTCTGATACTGTGTCCTGTTCTTCATTGAAGGTCAAGATTTCGCTTCGGTGAAGAAGGTAGCGGTTGTAAATCAGAAAGAACTTCGAACATCCTACCTATAAAATCAAATATAATCATTATTAGTGATGGTAATGAAGAAAGGGTTGTTTGGTGGCTACTACGTGGATTTTTATTACCGATATAACTTATAGCAGCTATGACTCTTGGGCTGTTGTTATATCCTATTATAATTATGACGGAGAATGGCAACATAGTACACATTATCACGAGCCATACTCTAGAAGTTGGAAACGCAATTTAGGTGTTTAATTCAGAGGTTGATGTTTTTTTGCTCCATTGTTTGAAAATGATGAACCCTCTTTCCTTAAAACGAACACCTATTTTGATTTACTACTAATAAATAGCAATAGAATTAGTTGTAAGTAAAAATAAATTTCTCGTTATAACATAATGATCTTATGATGTTTCTTCCGTATCTATGGATAGGCCCCTTTTTCGATTACCTAAAACTAACGATTGAAAATCCGATTAGAAATGCTATAATAACAATATTCTACAATAAAAATAGGACTCACTCATATAATCGCAGGAATAGGGCTTGCAAGTTTCTACCGGTTTGCCGTAAACAAACTGACTATGGGTGGCAAGTGGATTGGAAAAATAAGGTTTGTAGAAATCTTGTTTTTTCTATTTCTTTAAGAATTAAACTCGGAGACTTTGCTACCCTGCACGTAAAGAGGGGCGTCGTCTGCGAGTTTTTTATATTTTAAATCAGTTAGTGGAAGGGGACAACATTGTGAAGGCATTACAGGATAAAATTGTTACAGAAGGAAAAGTCTTGTCAGATACTGTGTTAAAAGTAGATTCGTTCTTAAATCATCAAATAGATCCAAATTTAATGAAGGAAATTGGCGAGGAATTTGCCGTCCGCTTTCAGGAGGCCGGTGTCACAAAAATTATCAC
Organism: Siminovitchia fordii DSM 16014 = CIP 108821; assembly: GCF_000374565.1. Classification (GTDB taxonomy): domain Bacteria; phylum Bacillota; class Bacilli; order Bacillales; family Bacillaceae_C; genus Siminovitchia; species Siminovitchia fordii. The sequence continues at coordinate 7,579 of NZ_KB894687.1, forward strand.
AATCGAGTCGTCCGGGATTGCCCCAGCAACGATGGCAGGACTTTTCATGAACGTCCCCGTTGTATTTGCGCGGAAAAGGAAATCATTAACGTTATCTGAAAATCTTTATACTGCCCAAGTCCACTCTTTTACAAAAAAAGAAACAAATGAAATTTCCATTTCCGGTGATTTTATTCAGCAAGATGATGTTGTGTTGATTATTGATGACTTTTTGGCAAATGGACAAGCGGTTTTGGGTTTACTGGATATGATTGAGCAAGCAGGAGCAAGACTTGCGGGAGTTGGGATTGTCATTGAAAAAGGTTTTCAATCAGGTGGTCAATTGATCCGTGATCGCGGAATTCGGGTTGAATCACTTGCAAATGTTGCCTCCTTGCAAAATGGCAAAGTCGAATTTGTAGAGGAGATTTCCACCTTATGAAAAATGCACTGAAGTCCACCACATTAGGAATTCAGCATCTATTGGCGATGTACGCAGGTGCTATTCTCGTGCCGTTAATTATTGGAAAATCGTTGGGGTTCGATCATAAACAATTAACGTATCTAGTGTCGATAGATATTTTGATGTGTGGAGTTGCCACTCTATTACAAATCATAAGTAACCGATTTGTCGGTATAGGCCTCCCTGTTGTGCTTGGCTGTACATTTACTGCGGTAGGTCCGATTATGAAAATTGGTGAGGAATTTGGTATATCCGCTATTTATGGTTCCATCATTGCATCTGGCTTGATCATCATGTTGATTAGTGGGTTTTTTGGCAAATTGATCAAATTTTTTCCGCCCGTTGTAACAGGTTCCGTTGTGACCATTATTGGGATTACGCTAATTCCAGTAGCGATCAATAATATGGGCGGTGGTCCAGATGCCGCAGACTTTGGGTCATTGTCGAATATTCTGTTAGCTTTTGGGACCTTACTAACGATTATTTTAATCTTCCGTTTTTCCACAGGCTTTATTCGGTCTATCTCAATATTACTTGGTCTTGGTGTGGGAACAATTGCTGCCAGTATCATGGGTAAAGTTGATTTTATGCCGGTACAGGATGCGGCCGTTGCACAAATCGTAAAGCCCTTTTATTTTGGATATCCGACATTTGAATGGTCAGCTATCCTAACGATGACAATAGTTGGAATGGTTTCTTTGATAGAGTCTACAGGTGTTTATTTCGCCTTAAGTGATATTTGTGATAAGAAGCTGAAGGAAGATGACTTGGCAAAAGGCTATCGTGCAGAAGGGCTAGCCTCCGTCATTGGAGGTCTCTTCAATGCCTTCCCATATACCACATTTTCGCAAAATGTCGGTCTGATTCAAATGTCAGGTGTTCGGTCTCGAAAAGTAATTTTGATAACGGGTTCCATGTTAATCGCCCTTGGGTTCTTGCCTAAAATTGCCGCCTTTACAACCATTATTCCAACATCTGTCTTAGGGGGAGCGATGATTGCAATGTTTGGGATGGTCGTTTCTCAAGGGATTAAAATGCTAAGTAATATTATTTCCGATTCTCAAGAAAACTCAATGATTATCGCTTGTTCTGTCGGCCTCGGTCTCGGTGTTACAGTTGCCCCTAACTTATTTTCAGCACTACCACCAGGACTGCAAATATTGACAAGTAACGGGATTGTTGCGGGCAGTGTAACAGCAATTGCCCTTAATATTATTTTTAATATGCTGCCAAGTCGAAAACGGCAGGAAACTGTTGTTGTATCAAAGCGAAGTGCTTAAAAGGTAATTGATTAAATTTGATGAATTAGTCAAAAGAAATCTCATTATTAATTCGGTTCATTTTGAAAGTAAACAAGACATGAAAAGTTTCATGGTAGAGGGAATTGAAATTAAATTGTACATCAAATCATAAGGTGGCCCAGCTTAATTGATAAAAAAAAGCCGATTCTCATTCATGTTTATGGGAGAAAAATCGGCTTTTTCTTTAGAAAATAATCGGAAAAATACCTACATTCTGGAGATATCGGCATGTCCCGGGAACGTAAATGAGATTTTTCTGTCTTAAGCCCCCATTTAGAGTGTATTGCCGAGTTAAGGTCATAGTTGTCTACTTAAAGTAAACACCTTTCAATTCAACCCCTATTTCGTGATAATACACATTTCCGAAGCCAGGTTTTTTTGTGCGAATCCCTTGCTGCTTCAGTCTTTTATCTTATTTTTATGGAGATTTTCCTATCAACAAAAAGAAAAAGATTCCACATTTTAAGAATCATTTTCTTTTTTCTTTAGCAGCTCAATCAATTTGTATAAGAAATATGCTCCACGAAGCTGTTGTTCGATTTGATGGTCCATATATGCCAAGGAATCCATTGTAATTTTTCTTGCTTCAGAAATACTGTGCTGGTTGATTTTTTCCAAGACCTCTTTGACCGAATCAAGGAAATAGAGAGAGGGTTGGACGGTTCGAATAATTAATAAACGGCGAATATCTTCACGGTCATATACACGATAACCACTCTCCGGATGTCTACCAGGTTTAATTAACCCTTCCTTTTCCCAATGCCTAAGTGTTGAAGCAGGAACCTCTATTTCCTTTTCCACTTCGCCAATCGTATACCACTTTTTATTTCTTCTATCCAAAAAACTTTGCATATTTTCAGGTTTTAAAATGTCCAATGCTTTTGTTGCTTGTTCTTTTCTATGAAATAAACTGGCTTGGACTCTATTTACTTCCCATAAGGCTTGGGTAAATTTATGCTCTTGAACCATTGGCATTATTTTTCGAACTGTTGCCATCCCAAAACCATGATACATCGCTCGTATACATTGGAAATATGCCTCGTGTTCTTCCGTATAAACTCGATAGCCATTTGATTTTCGTTTTGCTGGCGGAACGATACCCCATTCTTCATAATGACGTAATGCACTTGTGCCTACATCTAATTTTCTAGAAATATCTATTGGTCTTAGTTCCATGTGAACCTCCAGGAATCGTATTTGTGCTAAAGATTAAATTAAAACATTAAAGCTCCATGACGGGATCGTTTATTTAAAACTCAGCCATAATAGTAACATAATGCATAAAACCTTGCACTTGCATAAATGTTGTATGCTTGATTTAGAAGTCGAAAAGGAGGCGTTAAATTTGAACGATGCCATTCATGTAAAAGGTGCTAGAGAAAACAACCTAAAAAATCTGACGGTAACTATACCCAAGAATAAATTGGTTGTGTTGACAGGTCCATCAGGTTCGGGAAAGTCCACACTCGCAATGGATACACTATTTAAGGAATGTCAAAGACAGTATTTAGAATCTATGGGGTTACAAGGGATAAATAAGCCAAAGGTTGATTCAATGAGTGGACTTTCACCGGCCATTAGTATCAACCAACAAAATACAAATAGAAATCCACGTTCAACTGTAGGAACGGTAACAGATATGTACACAAGTTTACGGATGATTTTTGAAAAACTTGGTCAGAGACATTGTCCCGTTTGTCATTATGAAATTGCTCCACCATTCAATTCTGAGGATATTGAAAAAGAAGAAGGTAGTTTTAAAGAATACATTTTCTGCCCCAACTGTCATGATCGTATGGAAAAATTAACACGGACCCACTTTTCTTATAACAAGACAGAAGGAGCTTGTCCTACTTGTAAAGGGCTTGGAGAGACTGTAGACATACATCAGGAATCTGTCTTTCACCAACAACTTTCTATTGAAAAAGGAGCAGTTGATTTATGGAAAGGCCGTTATGCTGAATGGCAGATAGCTATTGTAAAAGCTGCAATGTCTTATTATGGTGTACCACTTGAAGAAGAACTTCCTTTGCAAGAATACAGTCCAGAACAAAAAGCAATTCTATATTACGGTGTTGAGAGCGAAGAAGTGAAGGAGTACTTTCCTGATAGGAAGCCTCCCAAAACTGTTGAAAAAGGTAAATTTGAAGGTGTTTTAACTGGAATGTGGAGAAGGTTTACAGAAAAATCCGGTTCTTCCAACGAGGCAGAAGAGTATTTTTATTCACAAATTTGTCCTGATTGCCAAGGGGAGAGATTAAATGAAATAAGTAGAAGTGTAACAGTAGAGAATATGACAATTCCAATGTTAGTCAGCCATTCTCTGGAAGAAATGTTCAACTGGACGCTGCATCTTGAGAAAACATTAGATAAAGAAAGTTATATTCTCGTTGAAGACTTTATACAAGATATGAAAACGAAACTTAACAGAATTATAAAAATTGGGCTAGGATATTTGACATTGGATCGTCAAGTAATCACTCTGTCAGGAGGAGAAGCCCAAAGGTTAAAATTGTCCGCCCTTCTGGATTCAGCATTGACAGGTGTCCTTTATATCATGGATGAACCGACTGTCGGACTGCACCCTAAGGATACCTTGGGTCTAGTTAGTGTATTAAAAAGGCTAAGAGATTTAGGAAATACTGTTTTACTTATTGAGCATGATGTAGATGTGATGAAAGAAGCAGATTACATTATTGATATTGGACCAGGAGCGGGTAAACAAGGTGGAACAGTAGTTGGTCAAGGTACCCTGCAAGAGTTGATCAATATAGATAGATCTGTGACAGGAAAATATTTACGTGAAGAAGGAGTTTTAAAGAAAACATATCGGGATGGAACTGGTGAAGGTATAACTGTACATCGTGCAGAAGTACATAATTTAAAGGATGTAACGGTAACTTTCCCAATTGGTTGTCTCACAGCTGTGACAGGTGTGTCTGGTTCAGGGAAATCGTCACTCGTTTTTGATGTTTTAGCAAAAGGCGATGACAAAATACATGAAGGCTTTGATAAGGTAACAGGACTTGACCATTTTGACCAGATGATCATAGTTGGTCAATCCCCACTTAGCAGGATGAAACGATCTAATATAGCAACATATATTGATGTGTTTACACATATTCGAAGTATTTTTGCTAAGGATGAATCTGCGAAAGAAAAAGGGTTCACAGCAAAGCACTTTTCCTTTAATACAGTAGGTGGGCGTTGTGAAAACTGCCAAGGGCTGGGATATGTAACTACAAATATGCTTTTCTTTCCAGAGATGGAGGTGGTTTGTCCCGCTTGTCATGGCAAGCGATTTCAGCAAAAAGTACTATCCGTAAAATATAACGGGCTTTCCATTAATGATATACTTGAAAGTTCTATTTTAGAATGTTTAAGTATTTTTAAAGAAGAGAAAAAAGTGAGAGGAGTTCTCGAATTACTTGTTGAGATAGGTTTGGGTTATTTAAAAATGGGGCAATCATTAACGACCCTATCAGGTGGCGAAGGGCAACGGCTAAAACTAGCAAAAGAACTAATAAAGCAAGGAAATAAAAGGTCATTATATTTATTGGACGAACCAACAACTGGATTACACCCAAATGATGTCACTCAATTATTAAAACTCTTGGACCGTCTTGTAGATGCAGGTAATACGGTTATTTTGGTTGAGCATAATAGCCAAATAATTAAAGGAGCTGACTGGATTGTTGATTTGGGGCCAGAAGGAGGAGATAAAGGTGGTCAAATTATTGCTGAAGGAACACCGGATAAAATTGTCAAAAATCCAAAATCCTATACAGGTAAGTATTTGTAAGATTTAAAAAATGTAAGAGATGGAAAGGATTTGGATAGCCTAGCCTGTTTTGCAAAATGAATAATGGTCATATAATTTCATTAGGGGAGAGTGAGAATTAGTTGATTGGAACTCTAAATGTTCCAATTAAATTCACCTCCTCATATAGGTCATCTAATGTCTTGAAAAACAATTCTAAAAATTATACTATATAGATAGATTACTATAGATCGGAGGTGGGAAGAGATGTTGAATCTAGCTGTTTTAGTGCACGGCTTTTGGACTGAATTTTTGTTATTTAACCGTGCAAAATTTGCCGCTTTAGTTGTTAACGGGATACGTATGCCCTTTTTTAACAATTTAATAGCGGATTTAAAACAGTGAAAACATCTCTAAACCCATCATTATATAAACTTGGTTTAAGGGGAGCTTTTCATGCTCTTCTTTTTTGTGCCATTCAATTTTTATTGAAGTCATGGGAAAGTATGTTTCCTATGGCTTTTTTTGTTTAAGGAGGCTGTGATCATGATTGCATGCAGGGTTCGACAAGTTACGAAGATGTATGGAGGTAACACTATATTTAAAAATATATCGTTTGAAATTAAAGATGGAGATCGAGTTGGTTTAGTTGGCCGAAATGGAAGTGGAAAGACTACGCTATTAAAATTATTAGCTGGAGAAGAACCATCCGATTCCGGTCAAGTTCATTGGAAAAAAGGGTCTCAAATTGGATACGTGAAACAAATTACAGACTTCCATAATCAATCAACTACTAAAGAAATCTTAAAAAGTGCTTTTTTAGAATTATTACGTATAGAAGAAAAGATGAAAAATCTGGAAACACAAATGAGTGAAGGAATAAATGACCAAAATATGCAAAAACATATGAATGAATATGGGCGTTTACAAGATCTTTTTTTATCAGAAGGCGGATATGAAATAGAAGCAACTATCAAGAAGGTTGTTAATGGTTTGAATATGAAAGGATTGTTAAATAAACCATTCTCTAATCTTAGCGGTGGGGAAAAATCTAAAGTAGGTCTTGCTTATATGCTCCTTAAAAATCCAGACTTTTTATTATTGGATGAACCAACGAATCATTTGGATTTAGCGTCAATGGGATGGTTAGGAAACTTTCTACAAAATTATCATGGTACAGTCGTCATGGTATCTCATGATCGTTACTTTCTAGATGAAATGGTGAACAAAATTTTAGACTTAGACGAAGGAGAGATTCAGTGTTTTGAAACAAATTACTCGGATTATGTGAAAGTAAAAGAAGAACAACTTCTTAGAGAGTTTCACGCTTATAAAGAGCAGCAAAAGAAAATAAAGAAAATGAAAGAAGCGATTAAACAGTTAAGGGACTGGGCAAACAGGGCGAATCCACCTAGTGAAGGTCTTTATAAATGAGCAAGGAATATGGAAAGAGCGCTTGAAAGAATGGAAAAGTTGAATCGTCCCACACTTCATAGAAAGAAAATGAAACTAGAAATGGAGTCATCTAATCGAAGTGGTAAAGATGTTGTTGTTCTGAAAGATGTGTCCAAAGGTTTTGGGGACCTACAGCTTTTCGAGCGAGTGAATATGCATATTACCTATCAACAAAGAGTTGCAATCGTTGGTGAAAATGGAACTGGAAAATCAACATTAATCAAACTGATTCTTCAGCAATTGAACCCCGATGAGGGGGAAATTAGAATGGGTAGCAATGTCAAAGTCGGCTATTTATCTCAGCATGTTTTTTCTGATATGAAGGATAAGACTATTATTGACGCATTCCGAGATGAGGTGAAATTGACAGAGGGGCAAGCAAGGCACATTCTATCGAGATTTTTATTTTATGGATATACAGTATTTAAAAAGGTATCACAACTGAGTGGCGGGGAAAAAATGCGACTTCGACTAGCTCAACTTATGTATCAAGATACTAATTTACTTATTTTAGATGAGCCCACAAATCATCTGGACATTGAATCGCTGGAAGTATTGGAAGATGCACTTGAAAATTATAATGGTACAATCCTGGCTGTTTCCCATGATCGGTACTTTCTTAATAAGTTGTTTGAAAAAATTTATTGGATTAAATCTAAAAACGTATACTGTTTTGAAGGAAACTTCAATTGGGCTAAAGAGAGAATGGTTATTGACTGACATATCGCTAATACTAACCCCGTCCTTGATTCTCAGAATAAAGGGCGGGAATATGATTGAAGACAAACATGTCAATAAAAAATAGTGACCGAAAGAATGCAGGTTAGTGTTAATATTACAGGTAAGAAAAAATGGTTCATATTGACGTGCAATGGAATTGATTAAAGACTTTTCAGGATAGAAAAGAGCATATGTTTAGGATTAGGGTTAAAACTTGAGTTTTCTGGGCTGTTTGGCTTTTGAATACTGTATATGATTTGCGATTCAAAGTTATCCGAAGGAAATGTTCGCTTTCCTAAAATAAAGCAAATAGAGGGGGAATATGATATATGGCATTGATTCAATTAAAAATAAGTAAAAATGAGAAAATGCCAAAGTATATTTCACTCATAAGAAAATTTGATTCAACCATTCCTATGAGTGAAATTAAAAGAAATATAGAAAATAACATGTATGTTGTAAGTTTCGATTTGCACTCCTATGATGTTTTAGACGATATACGGGGAATTGATCGGAAAATGATATTCAGACAGCTTATATCGGATTTGATGCAAGAAGGCGCAGACGTTCATATCTATGATAATGGAAATTTATGGACATTGGAGCATTTGGACAATTGGTTAGCCACCATTCGAGAAATAGAAAAAGAAGTAGAATGGGAGATAGATATGGCGGCAAAGGAAGAATAAATTTCCAATTTAATCTAATAAAAAATATTAGTTAGGTAGTAGCTGTACAATTTGGTGCTTTTTTTCTATTTTTTCAAAGGGTGTACATGAAAATAGACAGTTAACCTAGAAATAGAACGGGAATGAATTTGTTGAAACTTGATTCATTCCACCTATTAATGTTGGAAGCGAATCGTCTTAAGTACATTGCCTTTACAGACTAATCTATTTGAGCGCGGGAATTAGAGATAACACTTATGGAAGAGGAAATCAACGTACTTTCAATTTACTGGTTCTAATCAATCGAAGACTTGTTTTTTAGGAAACGCCTAAAAAACGATCTCGGTCACCGTGCCTACTTAATTTCCCCTAATTATTTATGGTAATATGGAATCAGTTCAATACGGATACATCTTTTGGAGGAAATTATGAAAAAAGTCGCCGTAATACAGGATTTGTCATCTTTTGGTAAATGTTCATTAACAGCTGCCATTCCAGTTCTTTCGGTCATGGGCGTGCAGGCCTGTCCTTTACCAACAGCCATTTTGTCTGCACAAACTGATTATCCAAGTTTTTTCTATGAAGATTTAACATCTAAAATGCACTATTTCGAAGAAGAGTGGAGCAAGCTTAATGTAACATTTGACGGAATCTATACCGGTTTCGTTACCGGGAGAGAGCAAATAGATAATATTTTTCGCTTTTTAGAAACATTTTATAAAAAAGACACGCTTTTACTTGTTGATCCCATAATGGGAGATAGGGGCGAAGCCTATAAGCTTTTTACAGATGAGATGCTGGTACGAATGAAAGAGCTTGTAAAGTGTGCGGATGTAATTACCCCAAATGTTACGGAGTGCTGTCTGTTAACAGGGTTATCCTATGAAAAACTGCATAAATATACAAATGAAAAGGACTTTCTGAAAGCACTAGAAGAAGTCGGTACTATTATGCAACAAGAAACAGGTGCTCAGGTAATTATTACTGGTGTGAATCCACCTTCAGCAGATATAGACAACCAGTTAATTGGAAATATGTATTTGACTGGAGATGGAACCTTTTATAGAGCTATGCCTTATAATGGTAAAAGTTATTCCGGTACTGGTGACTTATTTGCATCTGTGATCATGGGAAGCATGATGCGTGGAGAGGATCTTAAAAAGTCGATCCAACTTGCGGAAGAGTTTTTGTCAGCAGCAATCAAAGATACTTATTTGGAGGAAACTCCAGAAGTGGAAGGAATTAACTTCGAAAAATATTTAAGAATGTTATTATAGAATGTAAATGATAAAAGGTTGAATTTTAGTAACCGAGCATTTGTTGAGTCCTAACAGCATCCATCTGAGACCCTTTAATCGTGAAATACGCTTTTACGGTTAAGGGGTCTTTTGGTTTTGGCACATTGTCTTACTCCCGGTGTTCTATTCTTTTCCTCATTGACCAGAATAAAGGTGAAAGGACCATATTAAATTGAACTTTATATATGAGTTTCGAATGTATTTCTGTTTATAATTAAAGTTATCAAATGAGTCAATTCTTGCAAACAATTTTCTAAAATGGGGGTGGGACATGAAATGGTTGAAGAAATAAAGATTTTAGTAGTTGAAGATGATAACGATATCAACAAATTATTATGTAACATAATAAAAAAGAGTGGGTATATTTCTCAGCCTGCCTATTCCGGTACAGAAGCAATGCTCTATTTGGAAAAGAAGGATTGGGATATGGTGCTGCTAGATCTTATGCTTCCGGGGATGTCCGGGGATGAACTTCTTACAAAGATTGCTGAACAAAGTAACATTCCGCTCATTATAATTTCAGCAAAGTTGGATCAACAAACTAAAATAGGAATGTTAAGAAGCGGTGCAGATGATTATATTACAAAGCCGTTTGATATTGAAGAAGTTTCTGCTAGGATTGACTCTCATTTGAGAAGATACAAACGGATTAATAAACTGCCAAATGCAAAAAGGCTTGTACATAGGAGCATTGAAGTTGATCAAGATGCTAAAACAATATTTGTACAAGGGAACGAACTAAATTTCACTGCACGTGAATATGAGATATTCGTTCTTTTCATGTCATCACCGAAGAAGGTTTTTACTAAGAAAAATTTGTTTGAAAGTGTATGGAAAGAGGAGTATTACGGAGATGATAATACAATTAATGTACATATTAGCAATATAAGAAGCAAGTTGGCATCTGTTACACCGGATGAGGAATATATCGAGACCGTTTGGGGAATGGGATACCGACTTAAAACTTAAGGTTTTCTTAAGAATCGCCTTAAGTCTTTATTAATATTTCCTTTCTATACTTAACGTATCACATAAGGGAGGGAAATAAAATGAGCGAATATATATTTAAAACAAGTCATTTATCAAAAAAATTTAAAAACCAAGTTGCTTTAAATAAAGTGAACCTTTCCATTAAAAAGGGATCCATTTATGGTTTTATCGGGCAAAATGGTGCCGGAAAATCTACATTGATTCGAATCGTCTCGGGTCTTGCCAGGCCAACCAACGGGTCGATAGAAATATTTGGGCATAGTGATGCTAAGGGACTTAATGAGGCCAGGAAACGGTTAGGTACAATGATTGAAGGACCCGCATTATACCCACATATGACGGCCGTTGAAAATGTAGAAGCGCATCGGCTTTTAAAAGGAATTCCTGGGAAAGAATGCATAGAAAGAACGCTTGCAATTGTAGGTCTTCAGGATACAGGAAAAAAGAAGGCAAGGAACTTTTCTTTAGGTATGAAACAAAGACTCGGAATAGCCATCGCACTACTTGGAGATCCTGAATTTTTAATCCTTGATGAGCCTATCAATGGCCTGGATCCGATGGGAGTCGTAGAAATACGAGAGTTATTGAAAAAGCTAAATCAGGAATATGGGATTACGATTTTAATTTCTAGCCATATCCTAAGTGAACTTCATTTGCTTGCCACCCATTATGGTATTATTCATAAAGGTCATTTATTGGAACAATTGACAGTAGATGAACTTCATCAAAAATGCCAACATTATTTGCACATCAAAGTAGATAATCCGGAAAAGGCTGCCACGGTTATTGAAACCACCCTTCAAACGAATGATTTTGAAGTCATGCCGGATGGTATAATCAAATTATTTGATTATGTTGACACCCCTGGAAGAGTTTCCTCAATCCTTGTAGATAAGGGACTGACGATTGAGCAATTTATGCCAATGGGGCAGGACCTGGAATCTTATTTTATGGAACGTATTGGGGGTGCTCAGCATGGACAATCTCATTAAAGCAGAATGGTATAAGTTAAAAAAGGACAGGTCACTTTGGACTTTACTAATCATCTTAGTGGCTGTTAGTCTCTCTTATCCGCTTTTAATTGTATTTGACGAGGGAGCAGATATTATTAAAGTAAGAGATTTTTATCAAGATATCATCCTTCAAGGAAACAACTACGTGCTAAGGCTGGTTCCCTGCATATTAGCCGGGTTCTTTATCTCCAGTGAATATTCCATCGGAACGATGAAAAGTATTGCTTCTTCTGGAAATAGCAGATTTCGTATTTATTTTGCAAAGCTACTTGTCTATTCCATCGGGGCAATTCTTATTTCATTAGTATTTCCAATTGTTTTTACTGGATCTGCTTCTGTATTCCTTAGCTTCAATGGAATGCCGGATATCGGATACTTCCTCGGAACCCTTGGATTGACGATGCTCTATGCAGCAGCATTTGCATCATTGATGGCCTTATTTTCCACAATCTTTACGGATAGTGGAAAGGCGATAGGGTTCATGCTGATCTTTTTTATACTTTTTGATAGTATTTTGTATTTGTTGAGTGGTGTAAATCCTATATTTGAATTTGTATATGACTACTCTATATTTAAACAATTTCTAGGTATTGTAAATGCTGGAACAATGAATAATGCTGAAATGGTTAAATTGATCGTAGTTCCAGTTGTAACTTTTGTTGTTTTAGGAATTTTGGGGAGTATCTTATTTCAGAAAAAAGAAATAAAGTAAAGAAATGGGCGGGTGAGAAAATGAAGTATGTAACAATCGTTTCAGTTATCATAGCAATTTTTTTTCTCATCCGTTTTATTTTATTAAAAAAGGAAATGCGAAGCGTCACAAAACAGTTAAAGGCTAGACATCAACACAAAACAGATAAGAAAATCAATCTTGCTTTTTTTGATAAGGATTTGGAAAAATTAGCAAAAGAGATTAATAATCAGATAGATGAAACGAAACAAGCCAATGCGCAAAAAAGACGGACAGAAAATGAATTAAAGCAGGCTATTTCAAATATTTCTCATGATATTCGGACCCCTATGACTTCCATATTGGGGTATATTCAATTTCTAGAAGTAGATGAGGTAACTCCCGAGAGGAGAGAAGAGTATATTTCAGTTGTGAAAAATGGTGCATTAAGATTAAAAGTTTTACTCGAAGACTTTTTTGAGTTATCTGTTATCGAATCTGAAGACTACTCGTTAAAGTTAGAGGCAATTCAATTGAATGATTTGGTTCTGGAGGTATTGGTAGGCTTTTATGAAGAATTCAAAAATAGGCATATTGAGCCGACTATCAACATTCCGGAAGTTGCCATTTGGATTAAGGGCAATTCTTCAGCCGTGAAGCGGGTCATTGAAAATTTGATTACAAACGCGATAAAACACACAACTGGTAATGTAACAATCACTCTGGAAAGGGGCTTTTCATTTGTTGCGCTATCGGTTAGTAACTCGGCTTCACATTTAAAGAAGGAAGATCTTATACATTTGTTTGATCGCTTTTATAAGGCGGATCAAGCAAGAAAAGGAAAAGGAACTGGCCTAGGATTATCTATTGCCAAAAGTTTAATGGAAAAAATGAACGGAAGTCTCTCCGCAGAATTGAAAGAGGAACAATTGTTAATGAAATGTGAGTGGAAAATTTTAACTCAACATTCCTAGAAGAATGAACGAAATCTCCTCAAAACGTTCATGAGACAGGCTGCTCCAATAACAGGAGTCAGTCTTTTTTCTTTATTTTAAATATATTCAATCACTTACCTAACTAAGAGTTCTGATGTTTGTCCATTAGGCTTAATGTTTTATAACATCTTGTGGAAAATGTGCTGACAAATACTTGTAAAGAACATCAATGTCCAAAGTTATTGACATACCTATTCAGGTTGTTAGAATAATAATGTCCAATACTTTTGACGCGGGTGATATTATTGAAGAATAAAATTAAAGTACTTCGCAAGAAACTGGGGATAACACAGGAGCAACTTGCTCGGGAGTGTGGGGTAGTTAGACAAACGATAAATTGTATCGAGAATGATAAATATGACCCTACGCTGGAACTGGCGTTTAAATTATCAAAAATATTAAAAGTAAAGGTAGATGAGTTGTTTATTTATGAGTAAATTTCATTCGGATTATTTCATGACAATGAAGGATATTGTCAAGGAAGGGAACCCAATTTTAAATCAAGCGACAGAAGAGGTAACGGTACCGCCATCTGAAGAAGACAAAGAAACATTAATTTGCATGATGAACTTCTTAAAAAACAGTCAAGATGCCAAACTGGCAAACAAATATAAATTACGTCCTGGAGTAGGCTTATCAGCAAACCAGGTTGGTTTGAATAAGCGTATGTTTGTAGCTTATTTAACGGATGAGAAAGATAAAGAACATGAATACACGTTTATTAATCCAAAAATAATCAGTCATTCTGTATCCATGATTTATTTACCCCAGGGCGAAGGCTGCCTTTCCGTCGATCGTGATATCAAAGGATATGTCTCAAGGTATGAGCGTGTAAAAGTAAAAGGATTTAACTTAGCGGGAGAAGAGGTCATTATAAAACTGAGCGGATATCCTTCAATTGTTGTTCAACATGAAATAGATCATTTGAATGGAATTATGTTCTATGATCGTATCAATAAAGAAAATCCATTTAAACTGCCAGAAAACAGTAAAAGTCTATATTGAAGTTCATAGAAAACCATTGGACAACTAAAAAAACCTTCGAATATTGAGCATTTGGGATTGATTAGTGCATCTACGAACTTTTTAGAAGGAAAGGTGGAGGAAAGAGGAAACCTAGATCACTATATTGGAACAGCATCCACGAGATCGTACCCTGATTATTTGGAATCTCTTGAAGTCCCTGCCTCCACATGAGAAGTATTCGAGGCTGTAGGATCATTTCCTGATACATTACAATATTTGTGGGAACGAATTTATTCGGAATGGTTTTCTTCTGTGAACTATGAACAAGCTGAGGGACCAGGAATATTATGGAATGAACACAAGGATTTAGTTTTACCTACTTTTAAAAGCGAAATATGATTACCAAAAAAAAGTAAGTCTGATATAAAGGTAGAGAGAGTTTTTCATAAAATGCTTAAGGTTCTAGCTGTGGAACGTAAAGAGGGATTCTCCTTATTATTCCACAGCTAATTTCTTTTGTTCCGAACAAAAGCTTTGGAGTTATGTTTAGTGCATTTTTAGATCAAATCGCCGGTCAGCTCTCTTCGCTGATCTCTGTAGAAATTTGCCAAGTCACACCAAACTTATCCGTCACTTGTCCATAGGATGGACTCCAGAATGATTCTTGAAGCGGCATGACCTCTTGGCCACCTTTAAACTTTTTTGAACGCCTCACTGACCTTTTGGAAAAGTTCCCCATTTTTCGACAAGTTGCCATCTGCTTTGTTTTTATAAACTGTATTCTAGCATGAAGAATCAACGACATTTCTTATCGGTTGCTATTTTTCTCCTGAATTTGTGAATTCTAAAAAAACTTGATTGAGAAATTTGTGCATTAACAGTGGGAGAGAAATTAAAATTGGTGGATCTCCCAAACGTGGATGACGGAGTGTAAGATCCAGATGAAACATATAAGAATCAGACGAAACCAAAACAGGGGATTCCGCTCTTGCACGCAGGGTAGTATACGGGAGTAAAATATCGGTCGCTTGCATTTCCCAAGAAATAGCAGTAGCCATTAAATAATAAGTACCGGGCTTAACATCTTTAAAACAAAAGTTGCCCAATGATGACAGTAATGTTCCATATAGTGGTAGGCCCTCAGGTATCGGTTTATGAAATAAACCGATAAGAATGATACCTTGAAAAGGAGCGTCTGCCTTAACGGTACCTTCGACTTTGTTAAAATGATAATCTACCGAATGGGAGTCTGCCCAATTATTTAGTTTCTTCAAAGAATGGAAATGTTCATCTGCAACAATTGTTGATCTTCGGAATTGAGATGGTGATATACCTACACGCTGCGTAAATCGAGTAGTGAAGGTCCCCAAACTTTGTTGGCCAATCTCCATCCCGATATCTCGAACACTTAGATTCGTATGAAGCAACATGTCCTTTGCCTTTTCCAATCGGATAGAAGAGATATAGTAATGTGGGGAAAGACCTACTCTTTCTTTAAAAAGGCGTGAGAAATGGTAAGGACTATAAGCGACGTAGTTAGAAAGCCTGGAAAGTGTGAGCGGTTCATGAATATTTTGGTGAATATATTTGATTACCTCATCTATGGCATCATATTGACCATCCATATTTCTATACCTCCCATCCATGTAGCAACGACCATTGTCTCTACATAGATAACAATATTCTTTTTATATCGATTCTCGTAAATTTTTTGTGAATTCAAAATAGATATGTATGAAGCCCCTTTATCGATCACTTTAAAAAGTTTGTTTGAAGGAAAAAGGTTTAAGTAAAGTTAATTTTACATTGAAAGCAGAAAAAATTAAAGGCGAGGTGGACTATTCGGGAAGAAAAGAACCCTCTCTAAAGTGTAAAATCTCAACTAACTGAGAGTTGGTACGAAATTGACCAGGGGGTCTATGATGAAGCTTAACTGAATTTGACTTGCTAGTTGACTCGTACTTAGTACCGGTGCCCGCTAATTTATTTATTCGATTAAGCTGCTCAAAAGGGTGTAGAAAGAAATTGTATATTTAAGTACTGTATGATCTTATTTAACAGCTATTGTTAATCAATACGCCTAAAAAAAGAGAATTAAAAGGAGAATGCAAGTTGCAAAAGAAAAATCTTATAACGTATATAGGCCACATTACTTGTACTGTCAGTTAAATGGAAAGAATACACATTAATCTAGAAAGATGTAGCATCTAAACAATCAATTACCTACACCTGAAAAGTTGAGGGGTTAACAAAAAATGATGATATCCCTCCTTTCATGTTTTCTGCTTTCCCATTCATTTGGTGAATGGATTTACTTTTTTTGATATTGATAAGGAGTAAAAGCCATTGAATAAAAAGGAAGCATGAATAAGGTAAACAATTTAATAGTCATAAAGGAGAACCACATCTTGATAACGTCATTTGGAAAACTTTGTAGAAAACTAAGAATTGATAATGGAGACCTTTTAAAGGATATGGCTAATAAAATAGGAGTTGCGTCTTCTTATTTATCAGCTGTTGAAAATGGAAAAAGAAATATTCCTGAAGAATGGATTGAAAAGATTGCTGCTTCCTACTTATTAGGTCCTTCGGAGCTGGCTGAATTAAGGCAAGCTGCTCTAGAATCACAAAAAACACTGAAGGTCGATTTTGAGGGGATCGGTATTGAAGATAAACTTGTTTTCATGGATTTGATAAGAGAATTTAAAAACTTGGACGAGAGGGATAAAGCAAAAATCAAAGAAATCCTCCTGAAAAATAAAAAAGAAGGTAAGGATTATGTGCATAAATAAAACCTCCCATAGGCTTTAAGTCGACATAATGGAGCATCAATTAAATTGATGTGGCCAAAAATACATATTAACTAACAACAGGCCCGGTGCTTACCGGGCTTTTTTTATATAAATTAAATCTCTGTCATCAGGAGGAAGATGACCTAAATTATTTCCTCTTTATGGGTCCTAGGCTATTATTCACTTTATTATCAAATAATAATTGCCCCAACTTACCCATATCTTGCAGCTCTCCATCGACGACGATGGCCGGAATCAATTGAATATCATAACTTTTAGCTTTCTCTTCTTCTTTCTCAGTAACGAAGTGCTTATTTAAATTGTAAACATTTACTTCACATCTTTTACAGACAACACTTTTTACTCGATTCACAAGGTCATCACATAAATAAGTATCAGCTGTGAAAATTTCCACCTTTTTAGCTATTACTCATTCCTCCTATCTGATAGTTTTTTTAACAATGGACATGACTCTTTGGGATCTGGCAGTTCTGAAGCTGTATTTTTCATAGCATTCTCTAATAGCGATTTGAGATTTTTTAACTGGGCTACTTTTTCATCAATTTCAATTATTTTTTCCTTGGAAATTTGATACAATTCCTTTGTTGGAAAGTAATCTTCTACTCTATAAATGGATAAAATTTTTTTAATTTCTTCAAGTGTAAACCCCAGCTCTTGTGCATGTTTTACCATTTTGATCTCCGTAACGGCATTGTGAGAAAACATCCGATATCCAGATTCAGTTCGAGGAGGTTTTGCTATTAAACCTCTTTTTTCATAATATCTAACTGTTGCAATGTTAACATTGGATTGCTTTGCTAATTCACCAATAGTTAATCGTGTCATCTTCTGCCCTCCCATTGTGTATATTATGAACCCTGTACCTTGGTTAAGGGTCAATAGTTTTTTTGATTTTTGAAATGTCTTATTGAAAGGGAACAATGAGCATTTTCAAACAATCATGAAAAAACCTTAATTAAGCTGATCTTATCACTGAAAATTTGACATGTTTAGTCCATAACGGTTCTTAAAAATATTTAATTCTTGTTAAAATGGGAAATAGCGTTTTGAATAGGCAAATTAATTTATATATTCAATTGAAATTTAGGGTCTTTCAGATGGATGAATTACTTCAAGATATGATAAGTTAGGCACTTGGGGAAGTAAGCAGATCAATTATGTTTTAATATATGTTTTTAGCAAAGTTAGGGAAAACATTAGGGTTTGCAAGAACAATATATAAAGATTTTTCCTCCGTTGATACTCAGTTATAAATTGTGGCTTTTACTATAGATTTAAGGTCTGAGCATGTTAAAAAATGTGTAAAGCAAATAATAGAAAAAGCTCCGTATCGCGTTGAAGAGTAATAGACACGGGGTGTGTACAGGCCATAAAATATGTACCTGAAAATTAAACGGCTTTAGCCTTTGTCATATGTGGCTAAAGCCGCTGTTACCATTTGGGTTTTCCACTGCCTGTGACAGGGACAATTTAAGCAGTTGTTTTCAAGCAGTTTGTTCCTTAAGCTCGGAGTGGACTGATTCTTTTTTGACCTTCTTTACCTTCCCAACAATGAAAGAGCTGAATGGCAAATAGGAAATTAATTTGATTGTTAAAATGGAAGCCGCCAGCGAAACGGTAAACAATAATAAGACATTGGCAAAGTAGCTTGAAAACATACCACCTAAATGTGGAGCGAGAAGCCGTTGGAATTGCCAGTGCAATAAATAAATCCCAAACGAATAATTGCTAATTTGATTGATGATCTTACTTGCTGGTATTTTTTGTCCCCATGCGAATACCGTTAAGCAGAAAGAAATGACCAGTGGAAACAAGTCCATTCTTCTGGAATGAGTCCCTGTTACAAGACCGGATTCGTATGAAAAATACACGAAAGCGGCGGAAAGCACAAAAAATCCTAAAGTAAGCCAACGGTATGATAAGAGTACTGCTGAAAGTTTTTTATAATACTTCCCGATTACGTATGCAACTGTAAAGTATCCAAACCACGCAAGGAAAGGGAGTCTCAGAACTTGTGAAATACTATCAATCTTAATGATCTTCTCATTTATCGCAAATAAATAACAGAACATTAAAATGAGGCTGAGCGGCAACATCCATTTCATTGACATCTTCAATTTGGTGACTAAATAATGAAGAGCGTAAAACTGAAAAATGACAAGAATGAACCACCCGACAAAATTTCCTGTCAGTATATTTTCTGTAATTTTTTCCTCAATGACGACATTATGATCCAAATACTTGGTAACAAACGCATCAATTACAGCAAAGAATAAAAAAGGAATAAATATATAGTTCACACGTTTTCCCCAAAAGTCGGATGGAAGCCGATTTGGATAACGATTAGCTAAAATCACAATGGACAAAACTATAAAAGCGGGTGTTGCCATGCATAAAAAGATTCTGCCATAGTAATAGAAGTCAATTTGCGGATGGTCTATCACTTTTGACATCTGTGTTGTACTATGGAGAAAGACTATACTTAAACAGGCTAGTGTCCGCAATAAATTCCATTCTTTAATCATATGGCACCTCCAAAAATTTGGACAGTACCATACTATAATTCACTATTGAGTCTTCTTCAATATGGGGCTTTTGGCAGTGGTGGAATTATATTGAAGTAATTTTTTCTCTATCATATTCTGTGGCGAATGTAGTTGGAGTTTAAGATCAGTCTTTGAATAAATAAAGCTATGAAAGAGAACGCTGCAGGCTGTTCCAAGAACGATCCACTCTGGCTTTTTTCAGAGAAATTGAAAATAAGCCCCTAGACTATTTGCACGTCCTCACCTGAGGTTAGATTACAACAGGGTTATACCTGACAATCCATTCTCTTTCTTACCATTTCAGCCACTTCAAAAACCAAAGAAAGGCTTATCCTCAATCGTTATTCTTTATTTCTTCAAATTGAGAATCAGTCAAAATCCCATAGCCATTGAAGTTTAAGTCAAGCTTTAGTAAGATCTTATTTGCTTCTTCAAACCTACTAAAATCTTTTTCTAAAGAAGCTTCTTGAATTAATTCGTTAGCTTCTTTTAACTTTTCAACAATAGACTGTGATGCATTCTTTTCTTTCGCTAGTTGAAGAGCTCCTTCGGAGTATTCTTTGATGACATCTATACCTCTGATAATTTCAGAAACATTAGAAGCATCTTTAATTGTATAATGCAAAGTCATTGAAGCAGCATGAATTCCATCTGAAAGAGTACCATTGGATGTTAGGTCTTCATCACCTGCATTATAAATAATTTTTTCAGTATCAATTTTTTCGTAATATGGATCGTCTTCGAAAGGCAGTTCAATTGTAGTTCCTGCCCATCCAACCAATATAGAAGTAATGAAAATGACTGACAGTCCTACAATTAATAACTTTTTCAATGAATGTTCCTCCTCACGTTCCATATTATTCAATTACTTTAGACGACTTATCCCCACTGTTCTTTGTGTATTTTCAAACCTTCATCCCCATAAAAATGTTTAATATACTCTTTTTCTCTTTCAAAAGATCTTTTACTTACTCCGAATCCATCATGTTTATCTTGGCCAGTTAGAATGTTTCTCGCTTCTATAAAATCCTTGTCAACAGCATCAAAGTTTCCTTGGCTCCATTTATTTAGAATCTTTTCTAGGACAGGATCGGATTCAATTGATTCAGCTTTTTCTTTAAGAAAAGCAATATTTTGCTTTGTAATCTGAGGTCGATAACGAACTTTGGTCCCTTTTATTTCGAAGTTCTCATTTTCCATAAGTTCTATTTTCTGCAATGACATAGACATTATACTGCTAGCAATCCAGTATTCATCTTTGAAATCATCTTTAGCGAGTTCCTCTTTAAATTCTTCTTCTCCCATTTCTTTGGCAGCTTGATTTCTTTCTTCTTCTGATAAAGAATATTCCTCAACGACAGGAGAAGGTTCAGGTTTTGGCGCCGCCTCTTCCTCATTTTTTACTTCTGTTTCCACTTCATCATGACTTTTGTCTTTTTCACTTTCGTCTATTTTATTATCAGAAGGTGAACATGCAAATATGCCTCCAATTACTAATGCAAAGCTAAGACCTGCTAGCAAATTTTTTTTATTCATGAAATGTCCCTCCGATTAAAAGTAATGATTGTTCATCTAAATTGGTATTATAACAAATCAAAATATTTTAAGACAGTTCATTTAGGAGAAGAATTCCAATTGAAATAGCAGAGAAATAAGTAAGCGATGCTAATCATTTTAATCAACATCGCTTATTGTATTCCTTCAGCTTCTTGAGACATTTTTAATCGCTTCTAATTGATTGATTGTATTTTGTTATGAGGCAAAATATCATCAATGATCAATTGTAGCGTCAATGGTAAATAAAGGGTAAATCATTGGATCAAGCTGCTTTGGCTTCTTCATTAATAATCAGTAATCCTTTTACTGCAAAGTTTTCAATGATTATCTAATCCATCTTCCAATAATGATAAGTTCTTCTAAATATTTTACAGTCATATCAATTAATTTTTTTGCCAATTTCTTTAGATCCCTTTCTAGTACCTGAAAAATCCACCTACCACTAACTTCTGACTTGAAGAATCTAGCTAATTTAGGCAACAAAAAAAGACCTCCGCATCTTGTGGAAGCCTTGATATAACTGATAAATGTATGCCGTGAGTGGGAGTCGAACCCACACGCCCTCTCGGACACTAGAACCTGAATCTAGCGCGTCTGCCTTTCCGCCACCACGGCCTAAAATTCTTACTCGGTTATTATACCATAACTTTTAAAAATATGTATGACAGTCTTTGAAAATATTTTCCCAAAGTCTAAAAATAGCCGTTAATGATCGAAACCCAATGGATCTTCCACCTAATAAAACTCCTCATAGCGTAAGCTTGAGGAGTTTCGCAAAACATTATGATATATTGAGCATCTCCTGGACTGTTACCAGTTTGAATCCTTCTCTTCGCAATTGATCGATTACTGTCGGCAGAGCGTGGACAGTACCCGATAAATCACCTCCATCCCCGGTTCCAGAATGCTGTAAAACGATGGATCCGGGACTCACTTTTGGGAGAATATTGGTTACTACCTCTTCCGAATTTAATCCCTTCCAATCCAAGGAATCAACGTCCCACGCCACAACAATTCTTTTGCTTCCTGCAAGCCATTCCATCTGTTTGTCGCTTATATTTCCATATGGCGGCCTAACGATCGCAGGTGTAGATCCTATCAAACCTCGGATTAATTCATCGGTTCGGGTAATCTGCTTTTGAAAATCGGTGTCTTTTATATCTAAAAAGTTCGGATGATTAAAGGAGTGATTCCCCACTGCATGACCTTCCCGTACAATGCGCTTGGCGACGTCAGGATATTTTTCTATCCGGTACCCAACCAGGAAAAATGTGGCCTTTACTTTTTTTTCCTTTAAAATATCCAAAATTTTAGGTGTAAATATATCATCCGGTGCATCATCGAAAGTTAAAGCAATTTCGCGCTTTGTTCCGGGACCTTTCATGATCAGCGTACTTTCATATTTATTATTAAAAATCAATGAAGACTGCCCTGCCGTCAGTGTCTTTGAATGAACAGAGCTGGACAAAAAGCTAAAAGATAAAAGAAGAAAGCAGGGCACTAGCCAGATATTTCTCACTTTGAATGATTCATCCTTTTCCTATTTCGGTTTATATGCGTAGAATTTGTAAAACAAGAAAGATTATGCATGTCATTATGTCTTGCTTTTCATAATCGGAAAAATTCTTTCCTTTTGAATAAGAAATTCCAGCTGAATAAATCCGGAGCTGATGTATGTAATCCTAATAAGGCATACCACATCCTTTTTTAGAGAGGCTCTATGATGAATATGAAGACACTTTAGCCCAACTAGAGGTACTGTTGAATGAAAGAGTGTTTCGATAAGTGATAGGAATGTTTTGAAAAAATGGATGGGTCAGTCCCGATAACCAAAAGTAGTGGCAGGGTATTTAGCGTATATGATTGGAAGATTGGTGGAAAAAATGCAATGGAACATAACGCAATCGTAAGAAGTTTCGGTCATATAATGATGATGATTTCAAGTGTTATTTAAAAAATAAGACAGTCAGCAGTAGCACCTTTGGTGTTTTTAATATTTCCATTCAGGGCTTCCAGATAAAGCTAGGCTTTGAAAAACGATCAATAATTACCATTATTGAATCAGGAAGATAAAGAGAGGAAATTTCCTTTAAAATCATTGTGACTCGTTGTTTGTAATTCTTTTTTATGGGGATATATTTACTTAGCGACTGTTGGAACTTTTGCATAGATTGTTCCATATCATTATTTTCAAAAAAGGCATCTTCAATGACGCCTTTTTTTTCGTAAAGGAGTGTTTTTCGGTTTAATAAACAAACATGTAAGTTCTTTATTAATAGAAGGGAAGCAATTATTTGGGATTCACTATCTAATATTTCACTTGTTGAATGTTCGTAAGAGGATAAATACTGTTGATAGGAAGCCAAGAAAGATATATAACTGGCTAATGATCGCAGAAATTCTTCCTCACTGGCGGAAAATAAAAAATCCCAGTTAATATCATGGTTACACATCGTTTATTCCCTGCCTTTTTCAGTCTAAAGGTGTTCATTTCTATTGTTGATACAGGAGCATTTGGAGTGATTATCTGTGGTTTTCATGTGTTCTTTACAACGATGAATATGTTTCTCACAGCAATTATTTTTACACCTGCATCTTTTTTCGTTTGTTTTGTCTCTATAGTACTTACTGCAATCACTTTCTCTATCAAGGGCTATGATATCCTCCAATTTAAATTGAAGAAGTATTTGTGACTTTACAATTGTACGGAGTGTTTTGATCACGCTGTCATTTATTTTCCAAAAGTCTTGTAAACAATCTGACTTAGTTTCCAGTAAATATTGCAGCTTTTCGGCCTCTGCATTTAATATATGTGATAATCCAATTTCCTCCATAGCTATAGATGATAAAAGCAAATCAATTACTTCACATCTATCTAAACAAATGTCCGGCTTAATATCAGGGATATTTGGCAGTGACATGATCCACTCCCCTTTTTACTATTTTTCTCCTAATTGAATTGTAAAAGTGAACTGAAGCTGCTTGAAGCACTTGTATTATTTATAAGGGCTTTTGTTCTATAAAATATGCCTAAATGGTTCAGCAGTTACAAAATTGTGTATGTGCCTATCAGGGTGTTCCCTTTTATTATTGTTTTGAAAAATTCAAGGTAATATCAGCAATTTAATTTTTATAGGCGCTAGTAACAAACGATTATTTATGGGGTGAATAAATTGTAAGAAGCTAGCACTTATAGGATAGGAGCACTATTTATAAGGGGGGGTCACATGTCGCAACCTGATAATCCAATCAGCAGAGAAGAAGCATTAAATTTACTTTTAGCTTCGATTGCAATGGAAGAGATGGGGCTTGCACACATAATTAACGCTGAAGCTGAAAAAATCCAGTATGCATTGGGGATGTTGCCTGGATTATCCACTGCTTCTACGCTTCAAGATGTTCTCAATATTAATGACAGTGTACAGGATACACTTGCAACTGTTATACAAAAAGAGATATTACTTAACAATAAACTTAAACAGGTAGCAAATATAATTTCAAACGGAAATGATGATCCAATGGGACCGAGAGGCCCAACTGGCCCAATTGGTCCACGAGGAGCTACAGGCCCCGAGGGTCCTCTGGGCCCTGCTGGCCCAACAGGAGGACCAGGAGAAGCAGGCCCAGCAGGGCCAACAGGCGCGCCAGGCCCAATCGGCCCGATGGGAGCGACAGGTCCAGCAGGACTAACAGGAGCCACGGGTCCAATCGGACCTACAGGAGCAGTAGGCCCAGCAGGGCCAACAGGAGCCCCTGGCCCGATCGGCCAAATGGGAGTGACAGGTCCAGTTGGTCCTCAAGGAGCGACGGGCCCCCCCGGCCCCACAGGAGCAGTAGGCCCAGCAGGGCCAACAGGATCCATAGGCCCGATCGGCCCGATGGGGGCGACAGGTCCAGTTGGTCCGCGAGGGGCGACGGGCCCCCCCGGTCCTACAGGAGCAGTAGGCTCAGCAGGTATAACAGGCGCGCCAGGCCCAATCGGCCCAATAGGAGCGACAGGTCCAGCTGGTTCTAGAGGAGCAACGGGAGCACTCGGTCCAATCGGCCCCACAGGAGCAATGGGTCCAGCTGGGGCAACAGGTCCAGAGGGTCCGATCGGCCCAATGGGAG